>JBPOHK010000093.1:0-1775 GCA_052035645.1 Pseudomonadota bacterium | reverse complement strand
CACCGCGCATCCGGCCAAGTTCCTCGACCTGGTCGAACCCCTGCTCGGCGTGCGTGTGCCGCTGCCCGCTTCGCTCGCGGCGCTGCTCGAGCGTCCGGTGCGCGCCGAACCGCTGCCGGCCGACGCGGCGCTGCTGGCCGCCCGCCTTCGCGAAGGGGCCGCCGCCGGAGAGGGAGAGCGCGCTCCCGCTTGACCGCCGCCGAGCGCGGGCGGTATTGCTGCGAGAAGCTGCGACACCATCCCGCGACCGCCCGGAGGATCCTTGGCTCGTCCCATCCTGCGGCTGTCGCCCGAGACCGCTTCCCGCATCGCGGCGGGCGAGGTCATCGAGCGGCCGCTGTCCGCCCTCAAGGAAGTGCTCGAGAACGCGCTCGACGCGGGAGCCCGCGCGGTCGAAGTGCGCGTGGAGAAGTCGCTCGACCAGGCCTTCACGGTGGCGGACGACGGCTCGGGCATCGGGCCGGAAGAGCTCGAGCTGGCGCTCGAGCGCCACGCGACGAGCAAGCTGTCCGCCCTCGACGATCTCGACCGGCTGGCGACGCTGGGTTTTCGCGGCGAGGCGATGCCGAGCATCGCCGCCGTGAGCCGGATGCGCATCACGTCGCGCACGGCCGGGCACGAAGCGGCCTCGTTCGTCGCGGTGGACGGCGGCACCGTCACGGAAAGGGGCGCTGCCGCACGCGCTCCGGGAACGTCGGTCGAAGTGCGCGACCTGTTCTACAACACTCCTGCGCGGCGCAAGTTCCTGCACTCGCCGGGCGGCGAGCTGCGCGCGGCGATCCGCATGATCGAGAGCTACGCGCTGGCCCGGCCCGGGACCGCGTTCCGGCTCGTCGTGGACCAGCGCGAGCGGTTCGACTGGGGCGCGGTGCCCACGCGCCGCGAGCGCGCCGCGCAGATCTGGGGACAGCGCCACGCCGAACAGTTGCTCGAGGCGACCGGGGAGCGCTCCGGGATGACGCTCGGCCTGCTGCTCGGCCTGCCGGAGCACGCGCGCTCGACGCGCGAAGGCCAGGTGTTCCTGGTCAACGGGCGCTGGGTGCAGAGTCCGGCGTTGTCCCAGGCGCTTCGCCATGCGTACGGCAACCTGCTGCCGGGCGGCCGCTTTCCGAGCGCCGTGATGTGGCTCGACGTGCCGGCGGAGCGGCTCGACGTGAACGTGCATCCCACCAAGCGCGAAGTGCGCTTCGCCGACGACGATCTGGTCTTCTCCTTCGTCGCGGGCACCGCCGCCCAGCCGCTCACCAGCATCTATCCGCCGTTCACCGTGGTGCCCGGCCGCCAGGGGGCCGAGGATCCGCTGCCCGCCTGGGCGGAGCAGGTTCGTGAGCGCCCGATGGTGGACGAGTCGCAGCTCGGCCTGCCGCTGAGTGCTCCGGCCGCCGCTTCGACCGCGACCGAACCGGTCCCGGCCGGGGCGGGGGTTCACGTCAGCGCCCGCATGGCGGCGCCGGAGCCCGAACTCTGGCAGCTGCACCGCACCTACATCCTGGCGCCCGTCCGCGGCGGCATGGTGATCGTGGACCAGCATGCGGCGCACGAGCGCATCCTGTACGAGGAGGCGCGGGCGCGGCTCGAGGGCCAGCAGGGCACGGCGCAGGGCCTGCTCTTCCCGGCGCTCGTGGATCTGTCGCGGGCGCAGTTCGACCTGCTGCTCGAAGTGGGCCCGCACCTTCGCCAGCTGGGCTGGGACCTGTCGCCACTGAGCGCTCCGACCGTGGTCATCCAGGGCGTGCCTTCGGGGCTGCGCGTGGAGGATCCGGGCCGCCTGCTCC
>JBPOHK010000054.1:0-9188 GCA_052035645.1 Pseudomonadota bacterium | reverse complement strand
CAGTGGAACGACTGGCGGTTCACGACGTAGATCAGCACCAGGCTGACGATCGCGCCCACGACGAGCCCGGCCGCCACGCCGATGGCGCCGAGGGCGGCGCCTTCGAACGCGAGCATGCGGCCGATCTCGCGCCGCGTGACCCCGAGGTGGCGCAGCATGCCGAACTCGCCGCGCCGCGCGAGCACCTGCGAGCTGGTGCTGGCGCTGATGCCGAACAGGCCGATCAGCACCGCGACGGCTTCGAGCAGGTAGGTCACGGCGAACGTGCGGTCGAACACGGCGAGCGAGAGGCGACGGATCTCGCGCGGCACGGCGAGGTCGTAGTCGCCGTCCGAGCCGAGGGCATCTCGCACCTGCGCCATGACCGCCTCGACGTCGGCGCCGCGGCGCAGCCACAGCGCCACGCTGGTCGCCCGCTCGTCGCCGGTGAACCGGCGATACGCGTCGAGCGGCATCACCACGACGCCGCCCGGGCGCTCGTAGTCCCGCCACACGCCGCGCACGCTCGCGCGCACCGTGCGCCCGCCGAGCGGCACCTCGAACTGCGTGCCGAGGTCGTAACCGCGCAGGTCGACGAGAGCCTCGGACACCCACACCGGCACCGTGCCCGGCGGGGCCGGACCGGCCGCGGAGCGTCGCAACGGCAGCAGCCCCGACACGGTCCGCTCGTCGAGCATGCGCGCCAGCACCAGCACCGACCCGCCGCCGCCCGACAGCACCACTTCCTGCCTGCGCATGAAATCCACGCGCTCGACGTCGGGCAGCGCGACCAGCGCCTGCCCCGCGCGCGCGTCGAGGAACGAGGTCTGCCCCGCGAGGCCCGCGCGCACGTAGAGATCGGCGGGCAGCACACGCTGCATCCAGTCGTCCAGCGAGAGCCGGAACGAGTACACCATGATGCCCATCGCGACCATGAGGCTGAAGCTGACGAGCACCGCCGCGACGCTGACCGTGGCCCGGCGGGCCGTGCCGCGCAGCTGCGCCACCGCGATCTGCCGCCACGCGGGCCCGTGCAGCGGCAGGCGGGCGAACGCCCAGCCCGCCAGCGTCGGCGCGCTGAACACCGCGGCCAGCAGGAAGCAGGCGATCGCGGTGTACCCCGGCAGGGCGATGCCCTCCAGCGCCGGCAGCGCGAGCGCGGCGAGACCGGCCAGCGCAAGCACGAGCGCCACGAGCCGGTGACTGCGCGCCGCGACCGGTGCCTCGTCGCCGGCCTTGAGCGCGGCCGCAGCCGGCACGGCAGCCGCCTCGCGCGCCGGTCCGACCGTGGCCGCGATGGCCGCGGCGACGCCGAGCACGAAGAAGACCGCGATCTCGAGCGGACGTACCTCGAGTGTCGGCGCCAGGCCGCGGAAGTAGCCGGCGCCGAGGTCGGCGCCGAAGGCGGCGAGGCCGGCCCGCGCGACCAGGATGCCGAGCGCCACGCCCAGGGCCGCGCCGGCCGCGCCGACGAGACCGCCCGAGAGCTGCGAAGCCGCCAGCTGCTCGCGCACCGTCATGCCCATGGCGTGCAGCAGCGCGATCTCGCGCCGGCGTCGTGCCACCGCCAGCGACTGCGTCGCATAGACCAGGAACGCGCCGGTGAACAGGGCGACGAGCGCCAGCGCGGTGAGGTTGGAGCGATAGGCGCGCGTGAGGCGCACCGCGTCGTCGGAGGCCTCGCCCGGCGTCGTCACCGTGACGCCGGGCGGCAGCAGGGCCGCGACCCGCGCGCGCACGGCACCCGGGTCGGCACCCGCGGCGATGCGCAGGTCGATGCGGTCGAGCTGGCCGAGGCGTTGCAGCTTCCATTGCGCGGCGGCGATGTCGAGCATCCCGACCGGCTGGCGGTATGCGCCCGCGGGCAGCAGGCCCGCCACGCGCAGGGTGACGCGCTGCAGGGCCACCTGCACGTCCAGCGGGTCGCCGACGCCGAGGCCGAGCGACTCGGCGGCGGACGGGCTCAGCCACACGGAATTCTCGGCCAGCAGGCTCGTGTTCGACGAACTGCGCGCGGCCGCCTGCGCCAGCGCCGGCTGCATGTGCGCAGCGCGGAACGGATCGATACCGACCAGCTTCAACGTCTGCTCGCGGCCGGGCAGTTTCGCCTGCATCTCGACCGCCGGGCTCGCGGCGGCGACGCCGTCGACCGCGGCGATGCGCGGAAACAGCTCTTCGTCGAAGCCCGCGCCGGCCGCCTGCACGGAGAGGTCGGCGAGGCCGAACAGCGAGCGCGAGGCGCCCTGCACCTCGTCGGCGGCGACGCGGTTGATCAGGTACACCGAAAAGCCGAGCGCCACGCCGAGCCCGATCGCGAGCACCGCCAGCAGCGTGCGCCCCGGCGACTGGCGCAGCGGCCCGAGCGCAGCGGCATCGAGCAACTCACTCAGCGCGCGCAGCCGCTGTCCCGGACCGTCCGTGGCGACCGCGCTCACGGCCGTGCCACGAGGCCCGAACGCGTCAGCTCGTACACGCGATCCGTGGTCGCGGCCGCCGCCGCCGAGTGCGTGACGAGGATGCCCGCGGCGCGGTCGCGCCTGATCTGCGCGCGCAGGATCCCGAGGATCGTCGCGGCGTTGTCGGGATCGAGGTTGCCGGTCGGCTCGTCCGCGAGCACGAGGGCCGGCCGGTGCACCAGCGCGCGCGCCACGGCGACCCGCTGCATCTCGCCGCCCGAGAGCTCGCGCGGCAGGCTGCCCGCGCGTGCGGCGAGCCCCACGGCCTCGAGCAGTTCGTCGACGCGGCGCCCGGCCTCCGCTCCGGCCTGTCCGTTGAGCGCGAGCGGCAGGGCCACGTTGCGCGCGACGCTGAGGTGCGGCAGCAGGTGGAAGGCCTGGAACACGAAGCCCATGCGCGCGCGGCGCAGCAGGGTGCGGGCGTGCTCGTCGAGGCGCGCGAGGTCCGTGCCCTCGAGTTCGACGGCGCCGGCGTCCGGCACGTCGAGCCCGGCGACGAGGTTCAGCAGCGTGGACTTGCCGACGCCCGACTCGCCGACGATGGCGACGTACTCGCCCGCGTGCAGCTCGAGATCGATCCCGTCGAGGATGCGCCGGCCCGCGGGGCCGGCGAACGACTTCGACAGTTGGCGGATGGCGAGCATGCGGGAGCTAATCGTAGGCCCCCGCCCGCCCGGATTCACCCGCGACTACTTCTTGCGGGCCGGCTTCTTCGCCGGTTTCGCAGCTCGCAGCGGCTTCTTCACCGCCCGTGCCGGCTTCTTCGCGGGCCGCGCGGCCTTCTTAGCGACCGGCGCCTTGGCCTTCGCCTTGCCCCTGGCCTTCACCCCGGGCCTGGACACGGTCCGGGTCTTCGCCTTGGCCGGCGCCTTCGCCGCCGGCTTCGCAACTCGTCCCTTCATCCGCTTCGCGATGGCCATGCCGAGTTCGGCGGGCGAGCGCACGGTGGTGACGCGCGCGGCCTCGAGCGCCGCGAACTTGTCGGCCGCCGTGCCCTTGCCGCCCGAGATCACCGCGCCGGCGTGACCCATGCGCTTGCCCGGGGGGGCCGTGACGCCGGCGATGTAGGCGACGACCGGCTTGGTGACGTGCTTGCGGATGAACTCCGCGCCCGCCTCCTCGTCGCTGCCGCCGATCTCGCCGACCATGATGATGCCTTCGGTCTGCGGGTCCTGCTGGAACAGCGCGAGCACGTCGATGAAGTTCATGCCGCGCACCGGGTCGCCGCCGATGCCGACGCAGGTGCTCTGGCCCAGCCCGACGTTGGTGGTCTGGAACACGGCCTCGTAGGTGAGCGTGCCCGAGCGCGAGACGATGCCGATCTTGCCCTTCTTGTGGATGAAGCCCGGCATGATGCCGATCTTGCACTCGCCCGGCGTGATCACGCCCGGGCAGTTCGGGCCCACCAGCACCGACTTCGAGTCCTTGAGCGCAGCCTTGACCTTGACCATGTCGTTCACCGGGATGCCCTCGGTGATGCACACGATCACTTCGATGCCGGCGTCCGCCGCCTCGATGATCGCGTCGGCCGCGTACGGCGGCGGCACGTAGATCATGGTCGCGTTGGCGTCGGTCTTCGCGACGGCGTCGCGCACCGTGTCGAACACGGGCAGGCCGAGGTGCTTCTCGCCCCCGCGGCCCGGCGTGACGCCGCCGACCAGCTTCGTGCCGTAGTCGAGGCACTGCTGCGAATGGAAGGTGCCCTGCTTGCCGGTGAAACCCTGGCAGATGACGCGCGTGTTCTTGTGGACGAGGATGCTCATGGCTTACTTCCTGGCAGCGGCCACGACCTTCTTCGCGGCGTCGGTGAGGTCGGTGGCGGCGATCAGGTCGAGACCGCTCTCGGCGAGCAGCTTGCGGCCCTGCGGGGCGTTGGTGCCTTCGATGCGCACCACGACCGGCAGGTGCAGGCCGAGGTCCTTGGCGGCGCCGATCACGCCCTCCGCGATCATGTCGCAGCGGACGATGCCGCCGAAGATGTTGACGAGGATCGCCTTCACCCGCGGGTTCTGCAGGATCAGCTTGAACGCCGTGGTGACGCGCTCGCGCGTGGCGCCGCCGCCCACGTCGAGGAAGTTGGCCGGCGAGCCGCCGTAGAGCTGGATCACGTCCATGGTGGCCATGGCCAGGCCCGCGCCGTTCACCATGCAGGCGATGTCGCCGTCGAGCGAGACGTAGTTGAGGTCGGCCTCGCCGGCCAGCACCTCCATCTCGTCCTCCTGCGACTTGTCGCGCCAGGCGACCAGTTCCTTCTGGCGGAAGAGCGCGTTGTCCTCGATGTTGATCTTGGCGTCGAGCGCGACCACCTTGCCGTCGCCCGTGACGATCAGCGGGTTGACCTCGACCAGGCTGGCGTCGCAGTCGAGGTATAGCTTGTAGAGGCCGCGGGCGACGGTCTCGAACTCGGCGACCTGCGCCCCGGTGAGGCCGAGGCCGAATGCGAGGGCGCGGCAGTGCGAGCCCTGCAGCCCCGTGGCCGGGTGGACCTCCACGCGGATGATCTTCTCCGGCGTCTTCGCCGCGACTTCCTCGATGTCCATGCCGCCGGCGGCCGAGGCGACGAAGGCGATGCGCCCCGTGTCGCGGTTGAGCAGCAGGCTCACGTACAGCTCGCGCGCGATCTTCGAGCCGGACTCGACGTACACCTGGTGGATCGGCAGGCCCTCGGCCACCGTCTGCTTGGTGACCAGCCGCTGGCCGAGCATCGCCGCCGCCGCCGTCTTCACGTCGTCCAGGGTCTTGACCACCTTGACGCCGCCGGCCTTGCCGCGGCCGCCCGCGTGCACCTGCGCCTTGACGACCCACACGCCCCCGCCGAGTCGCTGCGCCGCATCGACCGCTTCCTCCGGGCTGGAGGCCACGTGTCCGGTCGGCACGGGGATGCCGTAGCGGGCGAAGAGTTGCTTGGACTGGTATTCGTGCAGGTTCATGGGGTCCCCAGGGGGGTGAAACGAGTCGGGTAGTTTAAGGCCGGAGCCTCCCCGGGCGCACCTTCGGGGGGCATCGCCCGGCCCTCGTGCCCGGCCGCCGGGCCGGCAAAAGTGCGAGGACGGCCCGGTGGGGCGGCACCCCCTCTGTTAAATTGCCCGCCCATGGCCAGGGCACTGGAATCGGGCATTTCCCCCGCGCGGAGCGTCGCCGTCGACCTCCCGTGGCGGGTCATCGGCCTGCTGAACGTGTTCCGGCTGGTCGTGCCGATGGTGCTGCTGCTGGTCTTCTTCTTCGACGCCCCGACCCGCAGCGTCGGCACGCTGCGCCCCGGCCTGTTCCTCGGCATCTGCGTCGCCCACTTCATCTTCGGCATCGTCTGCATCCACACCATCCAGCGGCGCTGGCCTAAGGCGGAGTGGCAGGCGCTGCTGCAGCTGGCCGTGGACACGGTGGCCATGGTGCTGCTGATCCACGCGAGCGGCGGCATGGCGAGCGGCCTCGGTACGCTGCTGGTCCTGCCGGCCGGCGCCACGGCGACCATCGTCGACCCGCGCCGGGCGCTGCTCGCGACCTCCGTGATCACCCTCGCGCTGCTCGGCGAGACGGCCTTCGCCGGCCTGATGGGCCTCAGCAGCTCGGCGGAGTTCCTGATCGCCGGCCTCACCGGCGTCAGCCTGTTCGCGATCACCCTGCTCGCCATCCCCTTCGCCAGCCGCCTGCGCGAGAGCGAGGCACTGGTGCAGCAGCGCGAGGTGGACATCGCCAACCTCAACGAGCTGAACGAGTTCATCGTCCAGCACCTGCGCGAGAGCATCCTCGTGGTGGACGAGAGCGACCGCGTGCGGCTCATCAACGAGACGGCGGCCCGCCTGCTGGCCGGCGGCGCGGTGGCCGCCGGCGCGATCCTCGGCGAGGTCTCGCCGCGACTCGCGTACCTGCTCGAGGCCTGGCGCCGGCAGACCTCGGACCGCCGCGACCCGATCGGCGAGATCGTCAGCGCCGACGGCGGCGCGTCGATCCGCCCGCACTTCATCTCCCTCTCGGAGAGCGGCACCGGCCCGGTGCTCGTGTTCCTGGAGGACATGAGCCTGATGGCCGACCGGGCGCAGCAGTCCAAGCTCGCCGCGCTCGGCCGCCTGAGCGCCAGCATCGCCCACGAGATCCGCAACCCGGTCGGGGCGATGAGCCACGCCGGCCAGCTCCTGCGCGAGTCCTCCACGCTCACCTCCGACGACCGGCACCTGACGGACATCATCGAGAAGAACGCCGTGCGGGTCAGCCAGATCATCGAGAACGTGCTGCAGCTGTCGCGCCGCGACGCGACCCGCCAGGAGCGGCTGGAGCTCTCGCGCTGGACCGCGGCGTTCGTCGCGGAATTCGTGCAGACCTGCCAGCTCGACCCGTCGGCCGTGCGCGTCCACCCGGAGAACGGGCCGATCGAGGTGCAGTTCGACCCCTCGCACCTGCACCAGGTGCTCTGGAACCTGTGCGAGAACGCGCTCAAGTACGGCCACGAGAACGGCCAGCCGCGCATCGACCTGCGGATGGGCCGCATCGCGACCACGGCCAGGCCGTTCCTCGAGGTCGCGGACCGCGGCCAGGGCATCCCGGAGGACAAGACCGAGCGCATCTTCGAGCCGTTCTTCACCGACGGTGCCGGCGGCACGGGGCTCGGCCTGTTCATCGCGCGGGAGCTCTGCCAGACCAACGGCGCACTGCTGCTCTACGAGAGCCGCAGCGGCGGTGGTAGCATCTTCCGCATCATCTTCGCGGATCCCCAGCGCTGGGAGTGGTAACGGGCGTCATGCACAGACCGCGTGCTTTGGTCGTGGACGACGAGCCCGACATTCGCGACCTGCTCGCGATCACGCTCGGCCGGATGGACATCGTCGTCGACTCGGTCGGCGATTACGCGGGCGCCGTCGAGCGGCTCGGCAGCGAGCGCTACGACCTCGTGCTGACCGACATGCGGCTGCCCGACGGCGACGGCCTCGAGCTGGTCGAGTGGACCCAGGCCAACCGGCCGGGCCTGCCGATCGCCGTCATCACGGCGCACGGCAACGTCGAGGCGGCCGTGCGGGCGCTCAAGCTCGGCGCCTTCGACTTCATCTCCAAGCCGCTCGACCTCGCCTCGCTGCGCAAGCTGATCACGGCGACCCTCAAGCTGCGCAACGGGGGGGTCGAGACCGGCCGCTACGGCGGCCTGCGCCTGCTCGGCGACTCGAAGCCGATGCAGCAGCTGCGCCAGATGATCGGCAAGGTGGCACGCAGCCAGGCCCCGGTGCACGTCTCGGGCGACTCCGGCACCGGCAAGGAACTGGTGGCGCGCCTGATCCACGAGAGCGGCCCGCGCCGCGAGGGCCCGTTCGTGCCGGTCAACTGCGGCGCGATCCCCTCCGAGCTGATGGAGAGCGAGCTGTTCGGCCACAAGAAGGGCAGCTTCACCGGCGCGGTCGCCGACAAGGAGGGCCTGATTCGCAGCGCCGAGGGCGGCACGCTGTTCCTCGACGAGGTCGCCGACCTGCCGCTGCACATGCAGGTCAAGCTGCTGCGCGTGATCCAGGAGAAGTCGGTGCGGCCGGTGGGCGAGACCCGCGAGGTGCCGGTCGACGTGCGCATCCTCTCGGCCACCCACCGCAAGCTCGACGAGCTGGTGAAGGCCGGCCGCTTCCGCGAGGACCTCTACTATCGCATCGACGTGATCGAGCTGCGCGTGCCCGCGCTGCGCGAGCGCCTCGACGACGTGCCGCAGCTGGTCGACATGCTGCTGGACCGGGTCTCGGCCCAGATCGGCGTGCCGCGGCCGGGCATCAGCGACGAGGCGATGGAGAAGCTGCTCACCTACCCCTACCCCGGCAACGTGCGCGAGCTCGAGAACATCCTCGAGCGGGCCGTCACGCTCTGCGCGGACGAGCGCATCGAGCCGCAGGACATCCAGCTCAAGCAGGGCGTCGGCTTCGTCGACCTGCCGTCGGTCGTGGACGAGATGGCCGCCGACGGGCTCGAGGGCCAGCTCGAGCACCTCGAGCGCGAGGCCATCGTGAAGGCGCTCGAGCAGACCCGCTACAACAAGACCAAGGCGGCCGAGCTGCTGGGCATGACCTTCCGCCAGTTGCGCTACCGCGTGAAGAAGCTCGGCATCGAGTGAGCGGCCCGGCGGGCGCAGGGGCCTAGCGGCCCAGCGTCCGGTGCAGCCAGTCGCGCAGGAAATCCACCAGCTCGGTGTTGCGCCGGCGCGGTACCCGCGCACCGGGCGGAATCGCGAGCTCGCGGTCGATCAGCGCCGCCAGCTCGTCCTCGTTCCACGCCACCGTGACCAGGCCGAGGCGCTCCATCTGCCGCGCGGTCTGCTGCTGGTGATCGTCGCGGTGCTCGCCCCGCCGGTCGTCGCGCGGGAAGACGATGACGGGCACCCCCCGATCGAGCGCCGTTAGGATCGAGCCGGTGCCGGCGTGCGCGACCATCAGGCGCGCGCCGGCGATGGCCTCGGCGTAGGCCGCGCCGTCGAGCGTGCGCACGCAGCGCATCCGCGGGTAGTCGGTGCGCCCCGCGCCCACCTGCGCCAGCACCTGCGGCGGCGCGGACTGTCGAGCGGCCCACGCATCGACGGCGCCGACGAGGCGCTCGAAGGGCAGCTGGGTGCCGACCGTGACGAATATCACAGCAGCGACCCGTGGTAGTGCGGACCATCCGGGCGCGCGAGGTGCGGCCACTGCACGAGGTACAGGTCGGCGAATGGCTTCGCCATTCGGCCGGACAGCGTCAGGCGGTCGACTAGGCCGAAGATGTCCAGCCAGACGCAGCGTGCGCCGACCAGCTGCC
>JBPOHK010000191.1:0-1788 GCA_052035645.1 Pseudomonadota bacterium | reverse complement strand
GGCGGTGGCACCGGCCGTCATCGGGCCCTCGACGAGCGCCCGGCCGTCGTCGGGCCGGCCGTCCTTGAAGGCTGCGGCGGCTTCGCTGCGCACCGCGATGTAGGCCTTGCGCCGGCTGGACACGGCCTCGAAGAGCGCGCGGTCGGCGTCCGACGCGAGCGTGGCCTCCACGCGCTGCTGCAGCTCGTTGATCTGCCCGGTGGTGGCCTTCATGCGCGGCTCGACGAAGGCCACGGTGGCCTCGTGGTAGCCCGAGCGTGCCGCAGTGAGCGCGCGGTCGAGGTTGAGGCGGATCGAGCCGTTCCAGCGCTCGATCGTCGCGAAGCGCTGCTGCGCGAGATCCTTGCGTTCGTTGAGTTCGTTCAGCGCGCGCAGCTGGAAAACGCCCGCGCCGCCGATCGAGGCGGTGAGTGCGAGCACGAGTGCGAAGCCGGCGCCCAGGCGCGCGCCGATGCCGAGAGAAGCGAATTTCATTGCGAAGGGAGTTCGGTGACCGGGTTCAGTGGCGCGAGCGGCGCACCAGTGCGCCGATGTCGAGGATCAGCGCGACGCGGCCGTCGCCCATGATCGTGGCGCCCGAGATGTCGTCCACCTTGCGGTAGTTGCTCTCGAGGTTCTTGACCACGACCTGCTGCTGGCCGAGCAGTTCGTCGACGAGCAGCGCGACACGCCCGCCCTCGGCCTCGACGACGACCATGATGTTGCTGGCGCGCTCGAAGTCGAAGCGCGGCACGCCGAACACCCGCTCGAGGTCGATGACCGGCATGAACTCGTCGCGCACCTCGACGACGCGGCCCGAGCCGCCGATCGTCCTGATCATGCCGGGCTGGACCTGGAAGCTCTCGACCACGCTCGACAGCGGCAGGATGTAGCACTCCTCGCCGACGCCGACGCTCATGCCGTCCATGATGGCCAGCGTCAGCGGCAGGCGCACGCGCACCGTCATGCCGTAGCCCTCGGCCGAGTCGATCTCGACGGTGCCGCCGAGCGCGGTGATGTTCTTCTTCACCACGTCCATGCCGACGCCGCGGCCCGAGACGTCGGTGACGACCTCGGCCGTGCTGAAGCCGGGCGCGAAGATGAGGCCGTAGACCTCCTGGTCGGTCAGCGCGTCGGGCGCTTCGAGGCCGCGCTCGCGCGCCTTGGCGAGCAGCTTGGCGCGGTTCAGGCCCTTGCCGTCGTCGCGCACCTCGATGACGATCGATCCGCCCTGGTGGCTGGCGATCAGCGTGATCGTGCCGTGCTCGGGCTTGCCCTTGGCGAGCCGTTCTTCGGGCATTTCTATGCCGTGGTCGCAGCTGTTGCGCACCAGGTGCGTCAGCGGGTCGGTGATCTTCTCGACCAGGCCTTTGTCGAGCTCGGTGGCCTCGCCCACCTGCACCAGCTCGACCTTCTTGCCGAGCTTGCCGGCCAGGTCGCGCAGCATGCGCGGGAAGCGGTTGAACACCAGCGACATCGGGATCATGCGGATCGACATCACGGCTTCCTGGAGGTCGCGCGTGTTGCGTTCCAGGTCCGCCAGGCCGGAGGCGAGCTGCTGGTACAGGCCGGCGTCGATGTTCTTGCCGTTCTGCGCCAGCATCGCCTGCGTGATGACGAGCTCGCCGACCAGGTTGATGAGCTGGTCGACCTTCTCCACCGAGACGCGCAGCGTGCTCGACTCGGGGCTGCCGGCGGCGGACTTCTCTGCCGTCTTGGCGGCCACGGGCTTGGAGGCGGCAGCCGCGGCGGCGGCCGGCGTGGCCACCGGCGCCGGCGCCGGCGCGTCGGCCGCCGCGGCCTCGGCCG
>JBPOHK010000062.1:0-2450 GCA_052035645.1 Pseudomonadota bacterium | reverse complement strand
GCCTGCTGCAGGATCGGGAACATGCGCATCCGCAACTGCAGCTTGTGCGTGACGTAGCCGACGATCAGGAAGCCGAGTGCGTGCTGCCCGAGCACCATGCCGCGCAGCACGTCGAGGAACAGCCCCGTGAGCCAGGCATAGCCGAGGCCGGCGATGCGCGGGCTCGTGAGCACGAAGTAGATCAGCGCGAGCAACGCCAGGTCCGGCCGCACGGGGTCGAGCCAGCCGGGCAGCGGCACGATCGCGAGCACGAGCCCCGCCGCCATGCTGGCCCAGTAGGACAATCGTCGTGCGAACATGCTCTGCGCGCGCATCACTCGCCGCCTCCCTGCGCGGGCCGGGGCGTCGCCTCTGCGGGCGCGGCGGCCGGGGCGGCCGGGGCGGTCGGGGCGGTCGGGGCGGCTTTCGGGGCCTCTGCCGCCGCAGCGGGTGCGACGGCCGGGGGCTCAGGCGCCGGTGCGGTGAACCAGACGAGCAGCACGTCGCGCGCGCGATCGAGGCCCGCGGTGGGACGCGCATCGACCATCGCGAAGGTGCCGCCCGTGCGCTTGACCCGGACGACCTGCGCCACCGGATAGCCGCGCGGGAACACGCCGCCGAGACCGCTCGAGAGCAGCAGGTCGCCGGGCTGCAGGTCGGATTCCACGGTGACGAACGGCAGCGAAAGCTTGTTGAGGTCGCCCGTGCCGACGGCGATGGTGCGCACGCCGCTGCGGTTCGACTGCACCGGGATGGCGTGCTCGGCGTCGCTGATCAATATGACTTCCGAGGTCGCGGCATTGACTTTCGTCACCTGGCCGCAGATGCCTTCGCCGTCGAGCACGGCCTGGCCGCGGAACACGCCGTCGACCGCGCCCTTGTCGACCAGCACCCGGTGGCGGAAGGGGTCGAGGTCCACGTTGAGGATCGAGGCCACGAGCACTTTCTCGGCCACGCCCGCAGTGCGCGCGCGCATGTCGCGCAGGCGGAGGTTCTCCTCCTCGAGCGCTGCGAAGCGCTGCAGCTGCAGGTTGGCGAGACGCAGCCGCGCCGTGATCTCGAGGTTCTGCTGCCGGAGGCGCCCACGGTCGGCGAACGAGCTCGTCACCCAGTCGGTCGCGCGGAAGGGAAAATCGACGGCCCGCTGCACGGGGTGCACGGCTGCGCTCAGCCAGGCGCGGAGCTGGTCGATCTGGTGATAGCGCTGGTCGGCGACCATCAGCGCGATCGAGATGGCCGCGAGGGCGAGGAAATACGCGGTGAGCGGCGGGCCGCGACCGATGATCGGGCGTGAGTCGTGCGACAGCTCGACCAAGGGCTTGGCGACGACCTACGCGGTTCGATCAATCCAGGCCGAAAATGCCTGGGCCGTGCTCATCGATCAGCTCGAGCATCTTGCCGCCGCCACGCGCGACGCAGGTGAGCGGGTCTTCGGCGACGACCACCGGCAGGCCGGTTTCCTCCATGAGCAGCTTGTCGACGTCGCGCAGCAGCGCGCCGCCGCCGGTCAGCACGATGCCGCGCTCGGCCACGTCGGAGCCGAGTTCCGGAGGCGTCTGCTCGAGCGCGGCCTTGACCGCGCCGACGATGCCCTGCAGCGGCTCCTGCAGCGCCTCGAGGATCTCGTTCGAGTTGAGCGTGAAGCTGCGCGGCACGCCTTCGGAGAGGTTGCGGCCCTTGACCGAGATCTCCTTGACCAGCTGGCCCGGATAGGCCGAGCCGATCTCGATCTTGATGCGCTCGGCCGTCGCCTCGCCGATCAGGATGCCGTAGTTGCGCCGCACGTAGTTGATGATGGCCTCGTCGAAGCGGTCGCCGCCGATGCGCACGGAGGCGGCGTAGACGATGCCGTTCAGCGAGATGACGGCCACCTCGGAGGTGCCGCCGCCGATGTCGAGCACCATGGAACCGCGCGCCTCGTGCACCGGCATGCCGGCGCCGACGGCTGCGGCCATCGGCTCCTCGATGAGCCGCACCCAGCGCGCACCCGCGCCCTCGGCCGACTCCTGGATGGCGCGGCGCTCGACCTGCGTGGAGCCGTACGGCACGCAGACCAGCACGCGCGGGCTCGGGCGCACCATGCGGTTGCCGTGCACCTTCTCGATGAAGAACTGCAGCATCTTCTCGGTGACGGTGAAGTCGGCGATGACGCCGTCCTTCATGGGCCGGATCGCGGTGATGTTGCCCGGCGTGCGGCCGAGCATGTTCTTCGCTTCGGTGCCGACGGCTTCGATCTTCTTGCCGCCGCGCGAGGGTTCTTCGCGGATGGCGACGACCGAAGGTTCGTTCAGGACGATGCCCTTGCCGCGCACGTAGATGAGCGTGTTGGCGGTGCCAAGGTCGATCGAGAGGTCGTTGGAGAAGTAACCCCGGAGCTTTTTGAACATTTAGGAACCCTGGCCGTAGGGAAGCGCATCCCTGCGCCAAACCGCGGCAATTTAACCACAGTCACGACTTTCGGCAAGGCGCCG
>JBPOHK010000192.1:0-4973 GCA_052035645.1 Pseudomonadota bacterium | reverse complement strand
GTGCGCGTGCTCGCTCCGTCCGTGCACGCGACGGGTCTCGTCCGCTCGCGCGCTGCCGCCGACCTCGCCGCAGCGATGGGTGGTCGGCTGCAGTGGGTCGCGGATCCGGGCACGGCGGTCGGCGCCGGGCAGGTCGTCGCCCGCCTCGACACGCGGGAGGTCGCCCTGGCCCGCGACGAGCAGGCCGCACGGGTCAGGCGCGCGCAGGTCAGTCTCGAGTCGCTCGAGCGGGAGCTCGCGCGACTGCGCGCCTCCGGCAATGCGGTGCCACGCTTCAACGTCGACCAGGCCCAGTCGAATCGCGACATCGCCGAGGCCGACCTGCAGGTGGCGCGGGCGCTGCTGGCGCAGACCGACGACCGCCTGGCGCGTTCGCGGCTCACCGCGCCGTTCGCGGGCGTCGTCTCGGAGCGCGTGCGCCGGACCGGCGAGGAAGTGGCGCGTGGCGAGGTGATCGCGCGCATCGTCGATCCCGACGAGCTGGAGATCCGCATGTTCGTGCCGCTGCGGTACGTGCGGGCGGTGCAGCCGGGCCACGCCGTGGAGGTGGTGGCCGACGACCGTGAGTTCACCGCCCGCGTGAGTTCGATCGTACCCGCCGGCGATCCGCGCTCGCAGTCGTTCGAAGTGCTGGTCAAGGCCCCGGCCGTCGAGGGCCTGCTGGCGGCGGGCAATACGGTCAAGGTTCGCCTGCCGCTCGGCGAGCCGCAACGACGATTGTCGGTGCCGCGCGACGCGCTGGTGATCCGTGCGGAGGGACTCTACGTCGTCAGGCTCAACGACCAGCAGCGCGCCGAACGCATCCTGGTCAAGGCAGGCGTCGCCGACGGCGACTGGATCGCAGTCGATGGCACGCTCAAGCCCGGCGACAGCATCGTCGTGCGAGGCGCCGAGGGCCTGCGCGGCAACGAGAAGCTCGACGTCGTCGGTGTCTTCGAGGAGGAGCCGAAGCGGTTGTCCCGCCAGGGTGACAAGCCGGAGGCGTGAGACCGTCCGGTCCGCGCGCGGGCCACGCTTCCTGCGGCGGACCTAGGCGGGGGTCCCGGCAGCCGGGCGGCAGGGCAGCCAGACGACGAAGCGGCTGCCCCGGCCGACCTCGCTTTCGACGCCCACCGTGCCGCCGTGCAGTTCGGCGAGCCGTCGGGTCAGCGACAGGCCCAGGCCGGTCCCGGCGTGGCGACGCGTGCTGGTGTTGTCCAGCTGCACGAACGGCTCGAACAGCAGTGCGAGCTGCCCGGGCGGGATGCCGGTGCCCGTGTCTGCGACGGCGATCTCGAGGAACTCGTCACAATCGCCCGGCGGCACCGGCAGGACGCGCCCCGGGACGTCGGGCGACACGCCGATCGCGTCGCGCCGCAGGCGGCGCGCCGCGAGGCGGATCAGGCCGCCGTCGGGCGTGAACTTCACCGCGTTCGACAGCAGGTTGAAGGCAATCTGGCGCAGCTTGCGATCGTCCACCCGCATCTCGCCGAGGCCGGCATCCACGTCGACCTCGAGCCGGATGCGTCGCGACTGCGCGGATTCGCGCACCACGGTGAGCGTCGAGCGCAGCAAGGCGGCCACGTCCTGGGCCGACAGATCGAGACTCTGCGCGCCGGCTTCGATCTTCGACAGGTCGAGCACGTCGTTGATCAGCGACAGCAGGTGATGGCCGGCGTCGTGGATGTCGGAGGCGAAGCCTTTCTGCCGGTCGGTCAGGTCGCCCGCCAGGCCGTCGCGCAGCACCTGCGAAAACCCGATCACGGCGTTGAGCGGCGTGCGCAGCTCGTGCGACATGTTGGCGAGAAAATCGGTCTTGGCGCGATTGGCCTGCTGGAGCTGGGCCGTCCGTTCGGCCACGCGCTGCTCGAGGCTGGCGTTCAATGCACGGATCTCTTCTTCAGCACGCACACGGTCCGTCACGTCGTGCGCCAGTACCACGACCGCAGGGCGCGACTCGTGGCGCATCGGCCGCGCCGTCACTTCGACCAGGATGTCCGTGCCGTCCTTGCGACGGTGGCGCCAGACGCCGAGATTGGAATCCCCCGACGCCGCCCGGGTCACCGCCTGCGGCACCAGCGGCCACTCGCTCGGCGGGCGGATGTCCCGGATGGTCATCTGCATGAACTCCTCGCGCGTGTACCCGTAGTGACGGACGGCGGCCTCGTTGACATCCAGGTAACGCAGCGTCCCGAGATCGAAGACCCACATCGGATTCGGGTTGGCCAGGAACATGTCGCGATAGCGGGCTTCGCTCTGAGTCAATTCCTCCGCCGCGAGCTTCTCCGCCGTCACGTCCTGGACGATGCCGAGATAGCGCGCCACCCGGCCCTGCCCGTCCCTCACGGCCTGGCCCCTCGACAGCAGCCAGCGCGGCGGGTCCACGCCGTTGACGCGCCACTCCATCTGGACGTCGCTGCCCTGGCGGACCGCGTCGGCCACCTCCCGCTCGACGCGGTCCCGGTCGTCGGGGTGCACGCGTTCGAGCCAGGTGTCGTAACTCGGTTCGCAGCTGCCGGGCGCGAGTTCGTAGAGGACGTAGGCCTCCTCGGTCCAGTAGTTGGTGTTCGTCGTGAGGTCCCACTCCCAGGTGCCGACGCGCGCCGCGCTCTGTGCCAGGCGCAGGCGCCGCTCGCTCTCGGCCAGCGCGGCCTCGGCCGTTCGCCTCGCGGTGATGTCCTGGAGCGTGCCGCGCACCGAGTGCACGCGCCCCTCGCGCACTTCGGCATTGGCGATGGCGTGGACCCACTTGCGTCGGCCGGTGGCGGAGAGGATCTCCAGTTCCAGGTCGAACGGGGTGCCGGTTTCGCGCGCCGAGAGCAAGGCCTGCATCAGCTCCGCCCGATGCTCCGGGATGAAGTGCGCGAGGCCGAGGTCCCC
Source organism: Pseudomonadota bacterium (assembly GCA_052035645.1). Lineage (GTDB taxonomy): Bacteria > Pseudomonadota > Gammaproteobacteria > Steroidobacterales > Steroidobacteraceae > RPQJ01. Next base: position 2,114 of record JBPOHK010000192.1, on the reverse strand, counting down.
GCCGAGATCGTGATCGTCGGGCAGGTCGAAGATGCGCGGCAGCTCCTGCGTCCAGCCGCTGCGGCCGCTCGAGGTCTCGTGGCTCCAGCCCGCGACGTGGGCGAGCCGGCTCATGTCGGCGAGCAGCTTGCGATCCTCGTTCACGGCGGCTTCGGCACGCCGGAGATCCGTGACGTCTCGCCCGACGATCACGGCGCCGTGAATGGCGCCGTCGCCGTTCAGGATCGGCGCGAAACTATAGCTGCCGATCCACGATTCGCCCGTGTCGCGCCGGCTCATGCGGAACTCGGAGCCGGAGCCCGACTCGCCCCGCAAGGCGCGCGAGAGGGGCCACGCCTCGGTGGGCACCGGGCGCCCGTCGGTGTAGGTCAGGTCGATCAGTGCCGGGTAGTCCGTGACCGGCCGTTCGCACTCGGCGCGGTCGCGGAAGCGGTGGAAGGTGACGAAGGCAGCGTTGAATTCGAGGAAGCGTCCCTCGGCGTCCGAGATGCACACTGCGTCGTTCATGCTCTCGAGCGTGGCCCGCAGTCTCGCCGAGCCGTCGCGCAGGGCCTGCTCGGCGTCCTTCATCGCGCGGATGTCGATCGCGTAGACCCAGCGGGACACGGCCTGGCCGTCGGCGGCGCGCATGACGGTGATGTCGAGCAGCACCGGCAGGCGCCGCCCGTCGCGGGTGACGTGCTCCGACTCGAAGCTGACGTGGCCCTCGCGGTCGGCGCGGGCGATCTGCCCGAGGGCCGCCTCGAGACGGTCGGGCGCGAACAGGCGGGCTACCGGTTGCCCGACGAGTTCCTCCGGGCGATACCCGCGTTGCGCGGCGAGCGTGCGGTTGACGGCGACGATCCGGTTGGTGCACGGGTCGCCGATGGCGATGGCGAGGCCGGAGCGCTCGAACGACTCGGACCACAGGCGACCCACGTCGCGCGGTTCGTTCGTCGCCCGTGCTTCGTCACCCATGCGCTTGCGTCCGGCGGTGCGGATGCCGCCTGGAGGGACGACATCCGCAGCGCCATCATGCGCAGCGGGTCAATGCCTGTCTGTCGGCATTCGCCGACGGCCGGGAATCACAGGTGGCCGTGGCGGGCCGCCAGCGCGACCAGTTCCGCATTGCTGCGCACGCCGAGCTTGTCGAGCAGCCGCCGCCGGTACGTCGTGACGCTCTTCACGCCGACGCCGATCTGCGCGGCGATCTGCAGCAGGTTGGCGCCGCTGATCAGGCCCCGCATGACGTCGCTCTCGCGCCGGGACAGGCTCATGAACGGATCCGGCGCCGCGTCGGGGCGGGGCGCGAGCCGCTCGGCCTTCGGGAAGTACGTTCCGCCGGCGAGGATGCGGTGCATCGCCTCGAGCAGGTCCTCGGTGTCCGCGCTCTTCGAGACGAAGCCGCGCGCGCCGGCCCGCCGCGCCGCTTCGGCGTACTGGGCCGTCGGGTACATCGAGTACAGCAGCACGGGCAGTTCGATCCCCGAGTTGTGCATGGCTTCGAGCACCTCGAGGCCGCGCATCTCCGGCAGCGCCACGTCGAGGATCATCAGGTCGGCCGGCTGCGCACGCGCCAGCGCCAGGGCCTCCTTGCCGTCCGCGGCTTCGGCGACGACCTCCAGGTCGTCGGTGTGCAGCACCAGGTCGCGCAGGCCCTGGCGCAGGATCGCGTGGTCGTCGGCAATGATGAGACGTGATTTCATGTGGCACCTCCCGTCGGAATGATGACATCAATCGCCGTGCCGCGGGGACCGGCGTCGATCTCGACGCGTCCGCCATGGTGACGGGCCCGCTCGCGCACGCCGGCGAGGCCGAAGCCCTGCGCGGGTGCTGCGGCGTCGAAGCCGTGGCCGTCGTCCCGGACCCGGAGACGCAGGCGGCGTCGGCCGCAGTGCAGCGCGACGTGCACGCGGCGCGCGCCCGAGTGGCGCGCCACGTTGGTCAGCAACTCCTGCAGGATGCGGAAGAGGTCGGTGGCCGCCGCCGCGTGTCCCGGGGGCTCGTCCTGCGGAAACCGGCCCCGCCCCTCGATGCCCGTCGCCTTCGACCAGTCGCGCAGGTACCAGCGGCAGGTCTCGGCGAGCCCGATGTCCTCCAGCGACGGCGGCCGCAGCCGCCCGCAGATCTCGCGC
>JBPOHK010000128.1:0-13126 GCA_052035645.1 Pseudomonadota bacterium | reverse complement strand
TCCCAGAAGCGCGCGGGCCACATGAAGGTCTTGTAGTAGAAGCCGGCGACGAAGATCGGCGACAGCCAGCCGTTGACCGCCTGCACGTCGAATGCGAGCGACGGCCAGCGGTTCTGGCTGGTCGCGTCGAGGCCGTCGTACAGTTCCACGACGGTCGCGCGCGTATTCGGCTCCATCCGCGCGCCCGTGCGCAGTTCGACCAGCGCGTTCGGCTCTTCCGGGCCCGCGCCCAGCACGCCGCGCGGGCGGTGGTACTTGAACGAGCGCCCCATCAGCCGCACGCCGTTCGCCAGCAGGGCCGAGGCGAGCGTGTCGCCCGCGAGGCCGGTGTACTCGCGCCCGTCGAAACGGAAGCGCCGGGCCGTGCCGCGCTCGACGAGCCCGCCGCGGGGCAGCCGCCAGGGCCGTCCGTCGCCGCTCATGGGCCCGCTCCGGCCGCCGCGCGTTCGGCACCTTCGATGGCGTGGGTGAGCGTGTCGCGCGTGACCACGAGCCACTCGTGGCAGCCGCCCTGGTGGAACCAGAGCTCGCGGTGCCGCCCGGCCGGGTTGTCGCGCAGGTAGACGTAGTCGCAGAACGCGTCCTCCGCGGCGGGCGACGCAGGATCCGGACGACGCGGGCCGGCGTCGCCGTAGTACACGAATTCCTCGTGGCTGCGCAGGCCGCAATAGGGGCAGGGAATGCGCATGGGTCAGTGCCAGTTGGGGCGCGCGCCGGCACCCCGCTCGTCGATGAGGTGCCCGCTGCGGAAGCGGTCCAGCCGGTAGGCCGACGCCACCTCGTGGGTCGTGTCGGTGGCCAGCAGGTGCGCGAAGCACCAGCCCGAGGCGGGCGTCGCCTTGAAGCCGCCGTAGCACCAGCCGGCGTTCAGGTAGAGGCCGTCGACCCCGGTGCGGTCGATGATCGGCGAGCCGTCCATGGACATGTCCATGATGCCGCCCCAGGAGCGCAGCATGCGCACGCGGCTGATGCAGGGGAACAGCGCGACGCCTTCCTCGCAGACCTCCTCGACCGTCGGCAGGTTGCCGCGCTGCGCGTACGAGTTGTACATGTCGATGCTGCCGCCGAACACGAGCCCGCCCTTGTCCGACTGGCTGATGTAGAAGTGGCCGGCGCCGAAGGTCACCACGCAGGGCACGATCGGCTTGAGGCCTTCCGAGACGAAGGCCTGCAGCACGTGGCTCTCGATCGGCAGGCGCAGTCCCGCGAAGGCGGCGACGCGCGAGGTGTTGCCCGCGCAGGCGAGGCCGACCCGCCGGCTGCCGATGAAGCCACGCGTGGTCTCGACCCCGGTGACCGCGCCGTTGGCGTCGCGGCGGATGCCCGTCACCTCGCAGTTCTGGATGAGATCGACGCCGAGCCGGTCGGCGCCGCGCGCGTAGCCCCAGGCCACGGCATCGTGGCGCACGGTGCCGCCGCGACGCTGCAGCAGGCCGCCGCGGATCGGGAAGCGGGCATTCTCGAAGTCCGCGTACGGCAGCAGGCGGCGGACGTCCTCCACGCCGAGGATCTCGCCGTCCACCCCGTGCAGCCGCATGGCGTTGCCGCGGCGGGCGAAGGCATCGCGCTGCGAGTCGCTGTGGAAGAGGTTCAGGACGCCGCGCTGGCTCACCATGGCGTTGTAGTTGAAGTCCTGCTCGAGGCCTTCCCAGAGCTTGAGCGACCACTCGTAGAACGGGATGTTGCCCGGCATCAGGTAATTCGAGCGCACGATGGTCGTGTTGCGGCCGCCGTTGCCGCCGCCGAGATAGCCTTTCTCGACGACCGCCACGTTGCGCACGCCGTGCACCTTGGCGAGGTAGTACGCCGTCGCGAGGCCGTGGCCGCCGCCGCCGACGACGATCACGTCGTAGTTCGGCTTCGGCTGCGGCTCGCGCCACGCCGGCTCCCAGCCGCGGTGCCCGGCGAGCGCCTCGCGAATCAGCCGGAAGATCGAATATCGGGATGCCAAGCGTCACCTCTTGTGCGGGCGCGGCCGTCCGGCGGACCCCGGCGGCCCGTCGCGCATTCGTACTGCGCCGCGCGAGTGGTCATGCCCGCCGCCGGTCAGTCCGGGAGGATCGTGCCGCGGTTCATCACGCCGTTGGGATCGAAGGCGCGCTTGAGCTTCTCGAGGATGTAGTACGAGGAACCGTACTCCTCGCGCACCCAGGGCGTGCGCGCCTTGCCCATGCCGTGGTGGTGCACGACCGAGCCGCCGAGCCTGAGCGTTTCCTCGCAGATCACGCGGTTGATCTCGCGCCGGTACTTCGTCACTTCCTGTTCCGGCGGGCAGTTCACGTTGTAGTAGTAGATGAAGTACATGTTGGTGCCGTTCACGTAGCTGTGCGAGCTGTGGCCGCCCGCCACGGTGATGTCCGGCACCTCGGCCTTGAGGCGCCCGAGGGCGCTCTCGTAGATGTCGCAGATCGTGGACCAGTCGGCCGACACTTCCGTAGTGCGACCCATGGTCTTCGTCTCGAGGATCTCCTTGCGCTCGTTCGCGAGCTTGTCCGCACCCCAGTTGAGGTCGGCGAACCACTCCTCGAGGTGACGGGGATCGACCGGCCGGCACTCCGGGAATTTCTTCATGAGTTCCTTGATGCCGTCGATCGTGGCCCGGACGACCCCGGCCGGGCCCTCGGCCATGAACAGCAGCACGCAGTCGTCCTTGGCGGCGAACTTCGAGAAGTGGAAGCCGCCGTCCGGCGGATCGTACAGGCGCGCGACGGACGGCTTGTAGCCGTTCACCATGACCTCGCGCAGGGCCTCGAAACCCGTGCGCATGTTCTTCAGCGTCCAGCCGACGAAGGTGTTGTTCTGCGGGAAGTAGGGGAAGAGCTTCACCGTCACTTCCGTGATGTAGCAGAGCGCGCCTTCGTTGCCGATGACCACGTGGCGGATGTCCGGGCCGACCGCGCGGCGCGGCACGTTCTTGATGCGCGTCACCGTGCCGTCGGCGAACACCGCCTCGCAGCCGACGACCATGTCCTCGATGCCGCCGTACAGCGTCGAGAACTGGCCGATGCTCCGCGTGGCGGTGAGGCCGCCCAGCTGCGCGATGGGCTTCGACTGCGGCGAGTGGCCGGTCGTCACGCCGTGCTTGCGGCACTCGTCCTCGAGCGTCTGCAGGCACACGCCGCACTCGACCGTGGCCTGCATGTTGTACGGGTCGATCTTCAGGATGCGGTTCATGCCCGAGCCGTCGAGCACGATCGAATCGGGCACGATCGTCTGCAGGCCGCCTTCGGTCGCCGTGCGGCCGGTGCGCGCGACGACGTTGATGCGGTTCGCGTTGGCGAACTTCAACACTTCGGCCACGTGCGCCGTGCCGCGCGCCATTACGACCGCGGCGGGCACGGGCTGGGTCCACACGCCGTGCACGTCCTCGTACAGGTGCAGCCGGTCGACGCTGCTGCGCTTGAGCTCCAGCTCGTCCGTGACCACGTTGGCGGCGCCGACGAGCTTCGCGAGCTGCTCGGCGATGGCGGATCTGCTCAGGGGCATGGGGAGGTCCTCGTCGGGGCGCGGCATGCGGCCGGCATCAGTGGAACAGGGGAAACGTACGTTCGAGGACGGCATCCGTCGCGTCGCGGATGCCGCGGTAGGCGGTCTCGTTCAGGCGACGGTAGGTCGCGGTGTGCGCGGGGTCGGGCGCAAAGGCCTGTCGCGGCTTCTCCATCCGGGTGACGGCGGTCGCGAAGTCCGGATGCGCGCCGGTGGCCACCGCCGCGCAGATCGCCGCGCCGAGGCTCGCACCGCTCGGCCCGGCGGCCCGCGAGGCGGGGATGCCGAACACGTCGGCGAAAATCTGCATGAACAGCGGGCTGGTGGAGCCGCCGCCGGAGACCACGACCTCCCGCAGCGTGATGCCCAGTTCCCCGCACATCGCATCGACCTTGTCCTTCATCGTCACCGCGATCGCCTCGAGGATCGAGCGGTAGACGTGGCCGCGGGTGTGGCGCGCGTCGAAGCCGAGCATGACACCCTTGCGGAAGGGCTTGTCGGTCGGCGCCAGCCAGTCGAGCACCGTCATGAGGCCGTCGCTGCCGGCGGGCACGTGCCGCGCCTCGTCCTCCAGCACCTGCTCGCGCGCCAGCCCGCGCGCGGCCGCCGCGGTGGCGAACTCCGGGCCGAGCAGGTCCATGAACCACGTCAGCGTCCACATCCCGCGCCGGATGCCGTGGCTCTCGTAGAGGTACTTGTGCGGCAGGCAGCCGAAGTTCGTCCAGAACTGGGCGGCCTCGGGGCGATTCTCCCGCCCGTGCACCATCGCCGCGATGTAGGTGCCGAGCGAGACCAGGGCGGTGCGCTCGTCGAGCGAGCCGGAGCCAAGCGCCTCGACCGCCTTGTCGTTGGCGGTGGCGACGACGGGCAGGCCCTCGGGGATGCCGGTGGCGGCGGCCGCGGCCGCGGTCACGTGGCCGAGCACCGACCCGGGCATCACGAGTTCGAAGAGCTGCGCGCGGCGCAGGCGGAACTGCGCGAGCAGCGATTTGTCGCCGCTCCATTGCCAGGCGTCGGCATCGACCGGCCACTGCAGCGGGATGCTGTTCGCGGCGGTGTCGCGGAAGCGGCCCGTGAGCCGGTGCGTCAGGTAGCCCGACGAGGTGGTCGCGTAGGCGAGCGCCGGGTCGTCGGGCAGGTAGGGCGCATAGGCCCGCGTGTCCATCCAGCTCATCACCGGCTCGAGCAGCGAGCCGTCGGCCCGCAGGAACGCCTTGCAGCAGCGGATGGTGCAGAGTCCGACGCCGATGATCTGGCCGGGATCGCCGTCGAAGGCCGCGAGCGCACGCCGGCTGGCGGCAACGATGGAATCCCAGAGGTCGTCGTCCGGATGCAGCACGATGCCGGGCCGCGGCCGGTGCGCTGCGCGCAACGCCTGGCGACCCTCGGCGACGGGATTGCCGGCGAGGTCGTAGATGACGACCTTGGTGCTCTGCGAGCCGTTGTCGATGCCGATGAGGTAGCGGCCGGACATACGCGGGCGGGCAGCCTCAGCGGACGAGGTAGCCGCCGTCGACCACCAGCAGGTGGCCGTTGACGTAGTCCGACGCGCGGCTGGCGAGGAACACGAGCGCGCCCATCAGGTCCACGGGCTCGCCCCAGCGCTCGGCCGGGATGTGGTCGAGCACGCGCTTGTTGGTCTCGGGATTGCTGCGCGTCTGGCGCGTGATCTCGGTCGCGTAGTAGCCGGGCGCGATGCCGTTCACCTGGATATTGTGCATCGCGAGCTCGTCGCAGTACGCCTTGGTGAAGCCGGCGAGGCCGTGCTTGGTCGCGGCGTAGGCCGACGACCAGCGGCCGCCGAGGAACGAGAACAGCGAGCAGATGTTGACGATCTTGCCGCGCCGCTGGGGGATCATGCGCTTGGCGGCCTCGTAGCTGAGCTCGAAGGCCGCGGTGAGGTTCACCGCGACGGTGGCGTCCCACTGCGGACGCCCGAAGTCGAGCACCTCGGCGAGCGGGCAGACCCCGGCGCTGTTGACGAGGATGTCGAGTCCGCCGAGCCGTTCGACGCAAGCGTCGATTACCCGCGCCGGCTCGCCCGGGGCGGTGATGTCGCACTGCAGGTATTCGTAGCGGCGGCCAGCCTCGGCGACCAGCGGACCGGTCTTGCCGTCGTCCGCCATCACGCTGGGCACGAACACGTCCGCGCCCGCTTTCGCGAGCGCCAGGGTGAAGGCCTGGCCCAGTCCGGTATTGCCTCCCGTGACGATCGCCTTGCGGCCTTCGAGCGAGAAGAAATCGAGCGCGAAATCCCTGATGTCCATCGCAAGCTGCTCCGAGGCCGGGTTCGCGCCGCGCCGATCCGCGGATGGTGCCCGGGAGGCGTGGATACGCGGCGCGGCGCGCAAGATTATACGCAGCGCATTCCCGCGCAACAGGCGCAAAGGTTTGACGGCGCAGTAACTCCCTGTTACCAATGCGCCATAACACGGTGCGATCAGGGGGTCTCGAAAATGGATGCGAGCCGGCGGCCCGCCGGAGGCGTCGCGTGGCTGGGCCTGCGCTGGCTGGTCCTCGCCGCGGCTCTGCTGTCCGGCGTCCCGGGCACGGTCCTGGCGCAGCAGACGGCCGATCCGCCCGCCTGTCGCAAGGTCCGGCTCTCGGACGTGGGCTGGACGGCGGAGTCCGCCACCACCGCCGTCACGGCGCAGATCCTCACCGAGCTCGGCTACCAGCCGGTCATCACCGTGCTCTCGGTGCCGGTCACGCTCGAGTCGATGAAAAACGGCGACATCGACGCGTTCCTCGGCAACTGGCTGCCGGCGCAGGGCGAGATGGTCGAGCCGTACTTCGCCGACGGGTCCGTGGTGAAGCTGCGCGCCAACCTCGTCGGCGCGAAGTACACGCTGGCCGTGCCGGACTACCTCTGGGAGCAGGGGCTCAAGGACTTCGGGGACATCCACAAATTCCGAAAAGAGCTGGGGGCATCGATTTATGGCATCGAGCCCGGCAACGACGGCAATGGCATGGTGCTGGGGCTGATCAAGGCCAATCGGTTCAAGCTCGGCGGATTCAAGCTGGTCGAGTCGAGCGAGCAGGGCATGCTCGCCCAGGTCGAGCGGGCGGTGCGCGAGAAGGCGCCGATCGTGTTCCTCGGCTGGGCGCCGCACCCGATGAACACGCACTACCCGATGAAATACCTGACCGGCGGCGACGACACCTTCGGCCCGGACTACGGCGCCGCCACGGTCAACACGCTCGTCCGCAAGGGCTACCTGGAGCAGTGCCCGAACCTCGGCCGGCTGTTCCAGAACCTCGAGTTCGACGTCGAGCTCGAGAACCACTTCATGGATCGCATCCTCACCGACAAGGTCACGGCGGCGGACCTCGCCCGCGAGTGGGTCGGCGGCAAGCCCGATCGCATGGATCCCTGGCTCGAAGGCGTGCTCTCCTACGACGGGCGTCCGGCCCTCGACGTGCTCAAGGGCAAGGCGGGACCGGCCAGGTCGGGGCAGCGCTTCGACGACTACGTCGCCGCGCGCAAGATCCCGGTCGGCGACTGGGCGACGCAGGTCGTGGAGTACACCAAGCAGCACGCGCGCGGCTTCTTCGACGGCATCGCCGGCCTGCTGACGTCGTCGACGAAGGCGGTGGCCTGGCTGCTGAACGTGATGCCGGCGCCGGTGCTCATCCTCGCCATCGCGGCCATCGCCTACGCGGTGCGTCGCTCGATCGGCCTGGTGATCTTCGTGATCCTGTCGCTGCTGTTCATCATGAACCAGGGCTACTGGGACGCGACGCTCGAGACGCTCACGCTGGTGCTGGTGGCGGCCATCGTCGCGACGGTGATCGGCGTGCCGCTCGGCATCTGGGGCGCGAAGCGGCCCGCGGTGTACGCGGCGATGCGCCCCGTGCTCGACCTGATGCAGACGCTGCCGACCTTCGTCTACCTGACGCCGACGCTGGTCCTGTTCGGCCTCGGCGTCGTGCCCGGCCTGATCTCGACCATCATCTTCGCGCTGCCGGCGCCGATCCGCCTGACGCAGCTCGGCATCGCCTCGGTCCCGAAGACGCTGCGCGAGGCGGGCCAGGCCTTCGGCGCGACGCCGCTGCAGCTGCTGTTCAAGGTCGAGCTGCCGAGCGCAGGGCCGATGATCCTCGCGGGCATCACCCAGTGCATCATGCTGAGCCTGTCGATGGTGGTCATCGCCGCGCTGGTCGGCGCCGGCGGCCTCGGCGTCCCGGTGGTGCGCGCCCTCAACACGGTCCAGGTCGGCATGGGCTTCGAGGCGGGCATCGCGATCGTGCTGCTCGCGATCATGCTCGATCGAATCAGCCGGCCGCCGGATCGCAAGGGGGACGAATGAGCGCCGCGGTCGAGTTCGACGGGGTCGACATCCTGTTCCCGAGCAAGGGGCTCTCGGGGCGGCGTCGCGACGCCTCGCTCAAGTCGGCCCTGGCGCTGCTCGATGCGGGCCGGGACCGCACCGAGATCGAGTCGGCCACGGGCGTCGTGGTCGGCGTGAGCCGGGCCAGCCTGCGCGTCGAGCAGGGCCAGATCTCGGTGCTGATGGGCCTTTCGGGGTCCGGCAAGTCGACGCTGCTGCGTGCGGCGAACGGGCTCAACCGCGTGACCCGCGGGCGCGTGCTCGTGCATGACGGCCAGCAGCCCGTCGACGTGGCGAGCTGCGGGCCGGCGGCGCTGCGCCGTCTGCGGCGCGGGACGATCGCGATGATCTTCCAGCAGTTCGGCCTGCTGCCCTGGCGCACCGTGCGCGAGAACGTCGGTCTCGGCCTCGAACTGCGCGGCGAGTCGCCGGCCGAGCGCAAGCGCATCGTCGACGAGAAGCTGGAGCTGGTGGGCCTGGAGCGCTGGGCCGACCGCTACGGACACGAGCTGTCGGGCGGCATGCAGCAGCGCGTCGGCCTCGCGCGGGCCTTCGCCACGGACGCGGCGATCCTCCTGATGGACGAGCCGTTCTCCGCGCTGGACCCGCTGATCCGCACCAAGCTGCAGGACGAGCTGCTCGCGCTGCAGGCGCGCGTTCGCAAGACGATCCTGTTCGTGACCCACGACCTGGACGAGGCGCTCAAGCTCGGCAACCAGACTTCGGTGCTCGAGGGCGGGCGCATCGTGCAGACGGGGCGCACCGAGGACATCGTGCTGCGCCCGGCGGACGCGTACGTCGGCGAGTTCGTGCAGCACATGAATCCGCTGTCGGTGCTGAACGGCCGCATGGTCATGCGCGCGTTCGCCGACCTGCCGGCCGAGGGTCCGCGCCGCTGGCTCGACCCGGCCCGGCAGTATTCCGTGACGCTCGACGAAGAGGGCCGGCCGGTGTCGGCGACCTTCGACGGGCAGCCGCTGCCCATCCGCCCCGCCGGCGAAGAGGGTGGGTTGCGGATCGCGAACGTCGAGACCCCGCTGCGCCAGCTGATCCAGTGGTGCAAGGCGGGGCATCCCGTCCTGCTGGAGGAGGCCGGCACGCTGCGTGGCGTCTGCGGCCCGGCGGAGGTCCTGCGGGCGCTCGCCACCAGCGACGCGCGTTCCCGCGCATTCACCTGACGTCTCACCGAGGAGGTTCGACATGGCCGTCCGACGCTTCCCGATCGTAGTGAGTTTCATTCCCCGTTCGCTCGTCGGCGCCGCGGTCGCCTTTGCACTGCTGCCGGCGACACCGGCCCGCGCCCAGGAAGGCGCGAGTGGCGGTGTCGAGGAGATCGTCGTCACCGCGCAGCGGCGCGAGGAGAAGCTGCAGGACGTCGGCATCGCCGTCACCGCGCTCGACGGCAATGCGCTCGCGGATCTCAACATCACGACGGCGACGGACATCACCCGGGCCGTGCCGAGCCTGAAGATGAATGCCTACTCGTCGTCGCAGGTGGTCTACAACATCCGGGGCGTGTCGCAGAACGACTACGGCGACCAGCAGGAACCGCCGGTCGCGGTCTACCAGGACGACAGCTATTCGAGTTCGATCAACACCGCCAGCTTCCCGGTGTTCGACCTCGCGCGCGTCGAGGTGCTGCGCGGGCCGCAGGGCACCCTGTTCGGGCGCAATGCGACCGGCGGCGCAATCCAGTTCGTCTCGCGCCGCCCGACCCGGGACGTCGAGGGTTACGCGACGGCGACGCTCGGCAGCTACAACCAGTGGATCGTCGAAGGGGCGCTCTCGGGTCCGCTCGGCGGCTCGGTGCAGGGCCGCATCGCGGCGATCAGCCACCAGGCCGACGGGTACATGAAGTCGGTGGTGCCCGGGGTCGGGGACCGTGGCGGCACGGACCAGTACGCACTGCGCGGCCAGCTTGCGTGGCAGCCGTCGGACGACGTCGACCTGAACCTGATCGTCCGCTACATGAAGGCGAACAAGGAGACCCAGGCGGGCATCTACTCGATGGCGCCCGCGTGCCCGAACGACCAGTTCCAGGGCGAGTTCACCCGGCCTGACCAGTCCTGCGCCTTCTGGGGCACCGGTCCGGGCGAGGCGGGCACCGGCTATCGCAACGACGCCATCACGCCGCAGTGGGGCGGCGATCCCTGGAAGACCGCGGAGACGCAGCGCTCCTACGTCGACCGCGAGATCACGGGCGCGACGCTGCACTTCGACTGGGACATCGGCGACAACCTGCACCTGGTCTCGATCACGGACTGGCAGCAGGCAGAGAAGTTCTACCTCGAGGGCGGCGACGCCTCGCCGGTCGACGGCGTGCTCTTCTACCAGGGCAGCGACCTCGACCAGGTTTCGCAGGAGTTCCGCCTCTCCGGCAGCGCCGGTGCGCACTACTGGGTCGCCGGCGTGTACGGCATGAAAGTGGACGGCGACTACACCGGCAAGTTCGCCGATCCGTTCTACGGCTACGACCCGACGGTGGAAATGGGCCAGGAGACGACCTCGTACGCGGTTTTCGCGCAGGACGAGTGGTCCTTCGCGGAGCGCTGGAAGCTCATCGCCGGCCTGCGCTACTGGAGCGACGAACGCGAGGGGCGCTACTTCGGCACGGCCCCCGAGGTGCCCGGGCTCTCGGCGCCGGTGACGATCGTGTTCAATCACCGCGAGGTGTCGCCGCTCGGCAGCGGGATCACTCCGGGCGACGCCCGGCGGAGCTTCGACGGCATCACGGCGCGCCTGCAGGTCGACTGGAAGCCGAGCGACGACGTCCTGCTCTACGCGAGCTTCAACCGCGGCAGCAAGAGCGGCGGTTACACGTTCTCGACCGGCACGCCGTACGATCCGGACGGCAGCCTGGCCATCCCGCGCGCCTTCCTGGAGGGCATGCCCTTCGACGAGGAGACGCTCGATGCATACGAACTGGGCGTCAAGTCCACGCTGTTCGGCGGTCGCACGACGCTGAACGTGGCGGCGTTCTACTACGATTACCATGACTACCAGGCGTTCGCGCAGTTCGGCCCGGTGCAGACGGTGATCAACCTCGACGCGAACCTCGCGGGCCTGGAGGCGGAGCTCGTGGCCCGGCCGGTCGACGCCCTCACGCTGCAGCTGAGCGGCTCGCTGCTGGACTCCACAGTCAAGGACGTGCCGCTGCCGGACGGCGTGACGATCGAGGACCACGACCTGCCGCAGGCGCCGGGCGTGTCGGCCAGCGCGCTGGCCCGCTACGACTTCGCCCTGGGCGCGGGCAAGCTCGGGGTCCAGGCCGACGTGCAGTACTCGGGCAGCTTCTGCTTCACGGTCCTGTGCGCGCCGGTCGAGCACGAGGACGCGTACACGGTGGCCAACGCGCGCATCGGCTACGACAGCGACAGCGGCCGCTGGGGCGTCGCGGCCTTCGTGAACAACCTGTTCGAGGAGAAGTACCGGGTGTACGCCTTCGACAGCTCGCTGTTCTCGGGCGTGGTCGCAGGCGTCTACGCCCGGCCGCGCTGGTATGGCCTGAGCGCGACGTACCGGTTCGGCGACTGAGCCGGCCGGCGCGCGCCCCATGGCGCGTGCGGGACAGCGTTTGTCGCAAATTGATCAGCCCGCGGGGGTGAGGCTGACCATACTGGCCGCCTCGCAGCCGGGAGGCGATGCACATGACGGACACGGGATCCAACGCGGGGACGGCTCCGGGCGAGCGCCGCTCGCTGCGCAGCGGCCGCGACGCCAAGCGCGCGGCCCGGGCGGCCCGGGCATCGGCCTCCGTGCCCTACATCCGGCGCGCGATCCCACGCTTCGAGGTGCTGAACGAGGAGGGCCTCGCGCTCATCGAGCGCAACGCCGACACGCTGCTGGCCGAGACCGGCATCGAGTTCCGCGAGGACCCGGAGGCGATCGCGATCTGGAAGGCGGCCGGCGCCGACGTGCGCGGCGAGCGCGTGCGCTTCGAGCGCGGCATGTGCCGCGAGCTGATCCAGAAGACGGCCCCGCGCGAGTTCACGCAGTACGCGCGCAACCCGGCCCGCAACGTCCACATCGGCGGCGACTGCACGGTGTTCGCGCCGGCCTACGGCTCGCCGTTCATCCACAACCTCGACGAAGGCCGACGCTACGCGCGCATCGAGGACTTCCGGAATTTCGTCAAGCTGGCCTACCTCGCCAATTCGCTGCACCACTCGGGCGGCACGATCTGCGAACCCGTGGACCTGCCGGTCAACAAGCGGCACCTCGACATGGTGTACAGCCACGTCAAGTACAGCGACAAGCCGTTCATGGGCTCGGTGACGGCGCCGGAGCGGGCCGAGGACAGCGTCGAGATGGCGAAGCTCGCGTTCGGTCCGCAGGCCCTCGACCCGGACACGGGTCGGCTGCGCACGATGCTGATCAGCCTCATCAACGTGAATTCCCCGCTGATCTACGACGCGACCATGCTCGGCGCGCTGAAGGTCTACGCGCGGGCGAACCAGGCGACGATCATCACGCCGTTCATCCTCTCGGGCGCCATGTCGCCGGTGACCGTGGCGGGCACCGCGGCGCAGACGCTGGCGGAGGCGATGGCGGGCATGGCGTTCGCCCAGCTCGTGAATCCGGGCTGCCCGGTCGTGTTCGGCAGCTTCGCCTCGTCGATCTCGATGCAGTCCGGCGCGCCCACCTTCGGCACGCCCGAGCCCGCCCTCGTGCTGTACGTGATGGCGGCGCTCGCGCGGCGCCTGGGCGTTCCGTTCCGCTCGGGCGGCGGCCTGTGCGCCTCGAAGCTGCCGGACGCCCAGGCGGCGTTCGAGGCGGCGCAGACGCTGCTGCCGACCTGCCTGGCGGGCGTGAACTTCGTGCTGCACACGGCGGGCTGGCTCGAGGGCGGCCTCGCGATGGGCTACGAGAAGTTCATGATGGACGTCGACCAGGCCGGCATGATGCACACGCTGCTGGCGGGCGTGGACCTCTCGCCCAACGGGCAGGCGATGGACGCGATCGCGGAGGTCGGTCCCGGCAACCACTTCCTGGGCTGCGCCCACACGCAGGCCAATTTCGAGAGCGCGTTCTACCGCTCGCCGCTGGCGGACAACAACAGCTACGAGCAGTGGCTGGCGGAGGGCTCGCTCGACATGGCGCAGCGCGCAAATGCCCAGTGGAAGAAGCAGCTGGAGGAATACGTGGCGCCGCCGCTCGATGTCGCGGTCGACGAGTCGCTCGTGGACTACATGCAGCGCCGCAAGGCCGCCGCGCCCGACTCCAACGTCTGAAAATAGGGGACACTCACTAATTTTCTTCGAGGAGGGGACAGTCCCCGTTGGGGACAGTCCCCGTCGAAGAAAATTAGT
>JBPOHK010000082.1:0-10892 GCA_052035645.1 Pseudomonadota bacterium | reverse complement strand
GCGGAACTCGAACCCGGCGACCAGCGCGCGGTCGAGGTGCACGTCGACCGGGCCCAGCCATGCGGAAAGCGACGGCCCGCCCTCGCCGCCCGTGCCGAGCGCGAGCCACTCGCCGAGATCGAACTGGGGCCAGTCGCCGGCGACCAGCAGCCCCGGCCGCGACGGCAGCGCCGCAGCCTGGCCGTCGAAGCGCGCGAGACCGCGCTCGAGCACCCATTTCCCGTCCCGGCCTTCGGTGAAGCGCAGCCGGGCCCGGGCCGTGCCGGACTCCACGCCGAGGTCGTTCACGCCGGTCGACGGCACCTCGATGCGCACGCGGGTCGGCCGCGCATCCTCCGGCGCCTTCGCGAAGGGCTGGGGTGCGCGGATCTCGAGGCCGGCGAGCGAGCTCGCGACGTCGACGCGCACCGGCCAGTCGGGGCCGTCGCCGTGCCGCTCGACGCGGCCGTCGAGCGTCCAGTCCGCGGCGCCCGCCATCTTCACGCCGGACGGCAGGCCGATGAACGCCGGCAACGGCGTCCCGGCGGCTCGCCCGCGGCCCTTGAAGTCGATGGCCGCAGTGACGTTGCCGCCGAGGCTGCCGGGCGCAATGGCGACCTCGAACGGCCCGCCGAGGATGGTGCCGCGCAGCGCCGGTGCACGCATCTCGAGGTTGTGCAGGTCGAAGCGGCCGGTGACCTTCTGCGCCGGCGCGCGCAGCGCCGGCAGCGTGACGTCGACGCCCTTGAGGTTGGCGAGCACGCGGTAGTCGACGGGCACGCGCGGACCGTCCGGCGACTCGTGCGGCAGCGACAGGGCGAAGACGAAGTCCGCCGGGCCGCGGCCGGCGAGGCCCATCACGAAGCGGCCGAGCTGCGGGCCGAGCGGACTGCCCTGCAGGTAGGTGAGCGCCGCGCCGAGGTCGCCGTTGCCCGTGGCGTTGACGACCATCGTGCCGTCGCGGAAATCGGGCAGCGCGTAGTCGCCGCCGGTGACCGCGAGGCCGGCGACCCGCCCCTCGCCGAGCTGCGCCGTCATGCCCTGGTTGCGGAACTCCACCTTGCCGGTGGCGTGGGTCAGCGGCGCGAAGCCCGCGTAGTAGTCGAGCGTTGCCTCGCTCACGTCGGCGCTGGCGTGGAACTCGCCCTCGCCGTTGCGGAACGGGAACTTGCGCACGGGGCCCTGGTAGTCGAAACGCCCGTTGCTCACCCGGCCCGCGACGAACGCCCGGTCGAGCCACGCGAGCGCGTGCGGCTTCAGGTGACTCGCGGGCAGGAACAGCGGCGTGATGCTCGCATCCGAGCCGTCCACGCTCGCGTGGACGGTCAATACCGGCGACTCGGTCCGGCGCGGCACGACCAGCCGGAATTCGCCGGTCGCCTGCGCGGTCGCGTGGCGCAGCAGGGCATTGCGCGTGGCGAGCGACCAGGTCGAACCGTCGCGGCTCCAGTCCACGTCGGCCCGCGCCTCGCGCAGCGGGATGGGCCAGCGGAACAGGCGCGGCCAGTCGAACGTCGTGGCCTGCGAGCGCAGCGCTATGCGGCCGGCGGTGTCGGTCCCGGACAGCGCGGCCGTCAGCCCGCTCACGCCGGGCAGCGGGCCCGTCGGGCTCACGCCGACGTTCGCGAGGTCGGCCGACACGCTGAACTGCGGCACGGCGCCCGCCCGCGTGCGCTGCATCTCGAGGCGCAGCGAGCGGATCTCGCCGCGCGGGTCGAGCCCCGCCCAGCGATCGAACGCCGGCGGCGCATAGGCGAGCGCGAGCGGCCACAATTCCGCGGCGTGGAGTCGCTCGGCGGCGATGGACAGGTCGAACGTCGTGACGAGGTTGCCGCGCAGCCGCGCGATCACGCGGGTCGCCTGGCCGCCGCGGCCCGTGCCCCGGCCCGTACGCAGGCCGTCGATGCGGAATTGCCACGCGTCGCCGTCGCGACGCAGCCGGAAGTCCCCGGCCAGCAGCCCGTAGCGCAGTTCGGCCGGCAACGCCCGCGCCGGGCGCTCGACCATCGCGATGTCGACCTGCGGCGCCGACATCGGCGACGCGTCGGGGTCGCGATACGGGGCGGACACCTCGACCGCCTGCACCGTCGCCGGCGTGCGCGCCGGTGTCGCGAGCAGCACGCCGGTCAGCTCGAGGTCGAGCCGCGCCTGGCGCAGCTGTCCCTCGTCCACGGTGACCACCGCGGTCACCGGGCCCTCGCCGCCGCGGGCGCGCGCCGCGAACGCCGGCAGGAAGTCGTTCCAGCCGGCGAGCGCCAGCCGGTCCGTGCGCAGTTCGATGCGCGCGCGCAGCCGCCGGAAGTCGTCCAGCGAGCCGCTCAGGCGGCCGTCGAACTCGACCCGACCGCCCATGCGCGCGGGCAGTTCGGCCGAGCCTTCCGTGCTGACGTCGCTGCGGTCGCGCTGCAGCGTGAGGTTCAGGTGCTCGAGCGTCCACGGTCCCTTGCCGCGCAGGAGGTCGCGGTAGGTGACGCGCGCTTCCTCGATGACCACCCGCCCGGCGGGCAGCCGGTCGAGGTCGAAGGGCGGGCGATCGGCGGGCCGCTCGCGCTGGCCGAGCAGCCGGATGCGCCCGTCGGGCAGGCGCACGACGGTGATGTCGGGGCCGACGAAGCGCACGCGCCCGGCGACCAGCTGGCCGGTGCGGAAGAAGTTCCAGAGGTCGAGCCCGACCGCGCCCTCGCGAGTCTCGAACAGCGCCTGCGTGCCGTCGCGGTCCAGCACGCGCACGCCGCGCAGCACGACTTCGGGCCCGAACCAGCGCAGGCGCGCGTCCAGTCCGCGGTACTCGATGCGCAGGCGCGTCTGCTGCTCGATCCAGGCCTGCACCCGGTCCGCGTGCTCCGGCACCTGCGCGACCAGCAGACGCAGTGCGCCGAGCAGCAGCGCGGCCAGGATGACCAGCACCGCGAGCACGCCGGCCGCGATGCGCCGCCACCGGGCGGAAGGCGCGCGAGCCGGCGTGTCCGTCACATGGGCACCACGTCGTACTGGTCCTGCACGTACAGCGACTCGGTCTGCAGGCGGATCGGCTTGCCGACCTGCACCTCGAGTTCACCGAGCGCGGCCGACTCCTCGTCGAGCAGGCGCTCGATGACGTCCTGGTGGGCGAGCACCAGCAGCTGCTGGCAGTCGAACTGGCCGGCCTGCCGCAGCACCTCGCGGAAGATCTCGTAGCAGACGGTCTCCGGTGTCTTGACGAAGCCACGGCCCTCGCAGGCCGGGCACGGCGTGCACAGCTGGTGGGCGAGGCTCTCGCGCGTGCGCTTGCGCGTCATCTCGACGAGGCCGAGCGGCGAGAGGGCCGAGACGCTGGTGCGCGCATGGTCCTTGGCGAGCGCCTTCTCGAGCGCCTGCAGCACCTGGCGGCGGTGCTCCTCCTCCTCCATGTCGATGAAGTCGATGATGATGATGCCGCCGAGGTTGCGCAGGCGCAGCTGGCGCGCGATGGCGACCGCGGCCTCGAGGTTGGTGCGGTAGATGGTCTCCTCGAGGTTGCGGTGGCCGACGTAGGCGCCCGTGTTCACGTCGATGGTGGTGAGCGCCTCGGTCTGGTCGATGACGAGGTAGCCGCCCGACTTGAGCGCCACCTTGCGGTCGAGCGAGCGCTGGATCTCCTCCTCGACGCCGTGCAGGTCGAAGATCGGCCGGCTGCCGGTGTAGCACTCGACGCGCTCGCCGAGGTGCGGCATGAAGGTCGCGGCGAACTCCCGCATGCGCTCGCGGGTGCGCTCGTGATCCACGAGCACGCGATCGACGCCCTCGCCGACGAGGTCGCGCATCAGGCGCAGGGGCAGCGGCAGGTCCTCGTGCACCAGCGAGCCGGGCTTCGCCTCGCGCGCGCGGGCCGAGAGCAGGTCCCAGAGCTTGCGCAGGAACAGCCGGTCGGCGGCCAGGGCCTCGAGGCTCGCGCCCTCCGCCGCGGTTCGCACGATGTACCCGCCCGCCTCGCCGGGGGCGGCGGCCGACTGCACCGCCTCGCGCAGGCGCTGGCGCTCGTCCTCGTTCTCGATGCGCGCCGAAACGCCGACGCCGTGGCCGAACGGCATGTACACCAGGTAGCGCGAGGGAATGGTGATGAACGTCGTGAGGCGCGCGCCCTTGGTGCCGAGCGGGTCCTTCAGCACCTGCACCAGGATGTCGACGCCCTCGCCGACCAGCGAGCGGATGTTGTCGGTGCGCGGCGCGTCGCCCGAGCCCTCGGCGTCCGCCGGCTGCACGATGTCGGACACGTGCAGGAACGCGGTGCGCTCGAGGCCGATGTCTATGAAGGCCGCCTGCATGCCGGGCAGCACGCGCGAGACGCGGCCCTTGTACAGGTTGCCGGTGAGGCCGAGCCGGCTGGCGCGCTCGACGAACAGCTCCTGCAGCACGCCGTTCTCGAGGAGCGCGGCGCGGGTCTCGCGGGGACTGACGTTGACGACCATCTCGGTGCTCATGGCGCGCTCCGCAGGGTCTGACCGAGGACCGGGGCCAGCAGTTCCCAGGTCTCGTAGAGGGGCAGTCCCATGACGCCCGAGTAGCTGCCGGCGATGTGCCGGATGAAGACGGCGGCCCGGCCCTGCACGGCGTAGCCGCCCGCCTTGTCGGCCGGCTCGCCCGTGTCCCAGTAGGCGTCGATCTCGGCGGGCGTCAGCTCGCGGAAGCTCACCTCGCTGGTGCTGAGCCGCGCGCGCAGGACCCCGTCGTGCATCAGCGCCACCGCCGTATGCACCTCGTGCGCGCGTCCGGACAGGCGCGCGAACATCGCGCGCAACTCGGCGCGGTCCGCGGGCTTGCCGAGGATCGCGCCCTCGACGGCGACGGTGGTGTCGGCGGCGAGCACGGGCAGGCGCTCGTGCGGCGCGAGGCGCTCCCACAGCGCGCGTGCCTTCTGCTCCGCGAGGCGCAGCACGTAGGCGGCAGGCGCTTCCCCCGCGCGCGGCGATTCGTCGATGGCGACGGGGCGCACCGCGTGGGGGAGGTCGATCTGCCGCAACAGCTGGCTGCGCCGCGGCGAGGCCGAGGCGAGATACAGCCGCGGCGTCGTCATCCCGCGAGCACGGTGGGCTCGAGGTGGCGCTCGGCCAGCAGCGAATTGCTGATCAGGCACACCTGCTCGGCCTTCTCGAGCAGCCTGGCCGCGCGCGCCTCGTCGCTGCCCGGCGGCACGCGCAGGCTCGCCTTCACGTGCACGCGCGTAAAGCGCGTCTTGCCCTCGACGCGATCGAGCGTGCCCTCGACGTGGCAGTCGAGCGAGGTCCACTCGAGCTTCGAGGCCCGCGCGACTGCGCGGAAGCTCAGCACGAAGCAGTCCGCCACGGCGGCGCAGAGCAGCGTCTCGGGTGACCAGCGATCGCCGGGACCGTCGAACTCGGCGGGAGCATTGGTCGCGAGCGTCGGCAGGCGGTCGGAATCGACCGTCACGTCGCCCTCGGCCCGGGCGGCGGCCCGGACCCGGTAGAGGTGGGGATAGGGATGCATTGGGGGGTCCCGGTTTTCAAGGAGTTAGACACGAATTGAATCGCGCCGAGGGGGCCGTGTCCATCGCGCCGGGCGCACTCAGGCCCGGTGATAGGGCAAACCCTTGATGACCGTCACGGCCCGGTACAGGGCCTCGGCCACGACCACCCGGGCGAGGCCGTGCGGCAGGGTCAGGGCGGACAGGGACCAGCGCAGCCGTGCCCGGGCGTCGACCTCGGGCGCCAGCCCGTCCGGGCCGCCGATGCAGAACACGGGTGGCTCGCCGTCGAGGGCCCGCTGCTCGAGCCACCGGGCCAGCTGTTCGGTGCCGAGGGCCTTGCCGCCCACCTGCAGGGCGACGAGGTGGCCCCGCTCCCCGGCGGCCGCCAGCATGCGCTTGCCCTCCGCCTCGACGGCCCGCCGCACGTCCGGGCCGGAGCGGTCGCCCAGCGGGATCTCGACGAGGTCCAGCCGGTAATCGCCGCGCAGCCGGCCGGCGTACTCCTCGAACCCGGCATTGACCCAGGCCGGCAGGCGGGTGCCGGCGGCGACGACGCGCAGCTGCATGGCCCGGCGAGGCTCAGGCGGCCGCGCCGCGCTCCCAGAGCTTCTCCAGCGCGTAGAACTCGCGCACGCGCGGCAGCATCACGTGCAGCACGACGTCGTTGAGGTCGAGCAGCACCCACTCGCCGTCGCGCTCGCCTTCGATGCCGAAGGGGCGGAAGCCGGCTTCCTTGCAGCGCTGCAGGACGCGGTCGGCGATCGACTTGACGTGCCGGTCCGAGGTGCCGCTCGCGACGACCATGGTGTCGGTGATGTCGGTGAGGCCGCGCACGTCGAGGGCCTTCACGTTCACGGCCTTCATGTCGTCGAGCGCATCGAGCACGACCTCGCGCAGCCCCCGGGCGGCCTTCGAGCGGACGGCGGGCGTGGCCGTCGGCTTCGCGCCGCGCACCGGCGCGGCGGCGGGCGCCCTGGCCTTCGTCGCGGCCGGTGCCTTCCTGGCCGGTGCCTTGGCCGGCGCCTTGGCCGGCGCGGTCGCCTTGCGCTTCGCAGCGGGCTTCGGCCCGGCGGCGGCGCTCTTGCGGGTGGGGGACTTGCGGGCGGGGGTCGTGCTCTGGACGCGCTTTGCCGTCATGCTCACCTCGTGGCAGTGGAACGGGTGTAACAACCAGTCTCGCGGAGGATCGTGCGCACGGTCTCCGGGACGAGATAACGCGGATCCTGACCGGCGGCCAGCAGGCTGCGCAGGTCAGTCGATGCGATCTCGAGCTGCGTGACCGGGTGCACCAGGATGCGGCCGGCGGGGGTGTCGTGCAGGTCGGCGACGCGCGCGGTGCGCCGCCCGGCGACCAGGCCGCCGAGCGGCCCCTCGACCGGCAGGGCCCAGCCCGGGCGGTGGGCGACGACGAGATGCGCGAGGGTCGGCAGCTCGCGCCACTCGTGCCACTGCGGCAGGCCGAGGAAGGCGTCCATGCCCAGCACGAGGCACAGCGGCCGGGTGGGGAACTCCGCGCGCAGCTCGCGCAGCGTGCGCACCATGTAGGACGGCCCCGCGCGGCGCACCTCGCGGTCGTCGAGGGCGAAGCCCGGCTGGTCGGCGATGGCGGCCTCGACCAGCGCGAGGCGCAGGCGGGCGTCGGCGAGCGGCGTGTCGCGGTGCGGCGGGCTGCCCGCCGGCACGAAGCGCATCTCGTCGATGCCGAGCACCTCGCGCAGCTCGAAGGCCGTGCGCAGGTGGCCGAAGTGGATCGGGTCGAAGGTGCCGCCGAAGATGCCGAGCGGTTTCATGCGGCGAGCGGGATGCCGGCGATGCGCGCGACCAGCCGCTCGATCTCGACCCACGGGTCGCCGCGCTCGCCGCCCTTGGCGACGCGGTCGGCACGGGCCGCGGCGACGATCAGCGACTCGACGAGGGGCGCGCCGAGCCGGCGCACGCCCGCCTGCACGCCCACCTTGCGGTTCGACCATACGTTCGCCGCCCGGCAGGCGTCCTCGAAGGAGCGGCGCTGGGCGAGGGCGTGCATCACCTGCGAGACGCCCCGCAGGTCGTTCGCCAGCACCCAGAGGATCAGCGGCGGGGCGACGCCCTCGCCCTTGAGGCCCGCGAGGATGCGCAGCGCCCGCGGCGCGTTGCCCTGCAGGGCCGCGGCCGCCAGTTCGTAGACGTCGTAGCGCGCGTTGTCGGCGACGAGTTCGGCGACCGCCTCGGCGTCGAGTTCCTCGCCGGGACACAGCAGCACGATGCGCTCGATCTCCTGCTGCGCGGCGAGCAGGTTGCCCTCGACACGGTCGGCGAGCAGCTCGGCGGCGGCGGGCGTGACGCGCGCCCCGCGGGCCGCGAGGCGGCCGCGGATCCACTGCGGGAGCGCGTCGCGCTCGACCGGGGCGCCGACGACCAGCAGGCCCTTCGCCTCGAACTGCTTCACCCAGGCCGCCTGCTGCGGCTTGGGCTCGAGCTCGCCGGCGACCAGCAGGACGGTGTCGGCCGGCGGCGCGGCGGCGAGTTCCGCCAGGGCCTTGGCCGAGGACGGGTCGGGCGCGCCCTTCAGCTTCAGCTCGATCAGGCGGCGCGCGGCGAACAGCGAGAGGCTGCGCGCGTCGGCCAGCAGCGCCTCCCAGTCGAAGCCCTTCTCGACGAAGTGCACCTCGCGGTCGGCATAGCCCTCCTCGCGGGCGCGCGCGCGGATGAGCGTGCAGCCCTCGTCGATCAACAGGGGTTCGACGCCCGTCACGAGGCACGCACCCGGCAGGCCCCGGGCGAGCACTGCCTGCAGACCGTCCGGCGTGGTCCTCACGTCGGGGACACGACCTCGTGCCGAGGACGGATCGGGAGCGGGTGGTGGGACATCGGCATGCTGCGCGGATTATGCCGCCGGTGCCCCGGGGGTGCCAGCGGTTAGAATGCCGCCATGAGCACCCCTGCCCCCGCTGCGGCCGGTCGCCGCACGCTGTACCCCGCCATCGAGCCGCATCGCCACGGCATGCTGCAGGTCTCGCCGCTGCACTCGATCTACTGGGAGGAATGCGGCAACCCGAAGGGCAAGCCGGTCGTGTTCGTGCACGGCGGGCCGGGCGCCGGCGCCGACCCGCGCTCGCGGCGCTTCTTCGACCCGAAGAAGTACCGCATCGTGGTGTTCGACCAGCGCGGCGGCGGCCGCAGCCGGCCCTACGCCAGCCTCGTGGACAACACCACCTGGCACCTGGTCGCGGACATGGAGAATCTGCGCGAGCACCTCGGCATCGAGCGCTGGATGGTGTTCGGCGGCTCCTGGGGCTCCACGCTGGGCCTCGCCTACGCCGAGACGCACCCCGAGCGCGTGACGGAGATCGTGCTGCGCGGCATCTTCATGCTGCGCGAGTGGGAGATCCACTGGTTTTACCAGCACGGCGCCAGCGCGATCTTCCCGGACCACTGGGAGAACTACGTGGCCGGCATCCCGAAGCGCGAGCGCGGCGAGCTGGTCGAGGCGTTCTACCGGCGCCTCACCAGCCGCAACCGCGCGACGCGGCTGAAGGCGGCCAAGGCCTGGGCCGTGTGGGAAGGCGCCACGAGCTACCTGCACGTCAACGAGGCCAACATCGAGAACTGGAACGCCGACGACTTCGCGATCGCGGTGGCGCGCATCGAGTGCCACTACTTCGTGAACCGGGGGTTCTTCCGGCGCGAAGACCAGCTGCTGCGCGGCGTGAAGAAGATCCGCCACATCCCGGCCGTGATCGTGCAGGGCCGCTACGACGTGGTGTGCCCGATGCGCAGCGCCTGGGACCTGCACCGGGCCTGGCCGGAAGCGGAGCTGCGGGTCGTGCCGGACGCGGGGCACTCGGCGCTCGAGGCGGGCAACACGCACGAGCTGGTCACGGCCACGGACCGCTTCGCGCGCTGAGGCGCGCCGCGCCTCAGAGTGCTTCGAGGCGGCGCACGACCAGCGAGGCGAGGTCCTGCGCCATGGCGTCGCGCAGCACTTCCTCCTCGCGGTCCTTGGCGAGCAGCCGGGACTCCTCGAAGCTGAAATTGCGCACCAGCTCGAGCGGCTGGGCGGGCACGACTTCCTTGCCGGCGCGGTCGATCGAATACTCGACCTGGTAGTACACCTCGTACTCCTGCGGCGTGTTGCGCGCGGAGACGGACAGCACCTTGCGGCCGGTCCGGTCGCGGGTGATGCGCAGCACGGCGTCGGCGGACGACGGCGAGGCGGCCAGCGTGGCGCCGGAGCGCTGCAGCGTCTGCTTGAGCGAGACGACGAACGGCGTCAGCTCGTCGGCGGCGACGACGTAGACGCTCTTCACGCCGTCGGGCAGCTTGACCGCGCCCTGCAGGTGGAAGCCGCAGCCGGCCAGCAGTGCGAACGCGCAGGCCACGAACCAGTGCAGTGTCGAGCGCATCAGGACCTCACCCGAGTGTCACGGACGGGTTGGCAGGGCGATAGCTTCAACGGATCGCCGAGGCTGGAGACGTGCGTCAACCGGCCGGGCGTCGTGGTCGATTTCGGGTGGCTCCGGAGAACACGCCGCAAGTACGTCCATGTAGGCTCGCACTCGCCATCCATGGCTCGTGACGGTTCTCCGGAGCCACCCGGAACCGCCCGCGCCGCCCTGCGGCGGCAGGTATCCGCAGAGCGCGCCGAGACCGCACCAGCAGGCGCAGCCGAACGCGGCGGCGAGCGAACGGCGTGAGGGCTTCCGGGTCGTTCCGCAAGACCGTCGCGAGCCATGGGTGAGCACGCATGCGTGCGAACGCCGGTGCACGGACGCACCGGCCGGATTGCAGCGGAGCAGGAGCGGAGCGTCGCAAGCGAGCGCGAGCCCCCAGGGACGGGTTCACGGCGTGTCTTGCGGGACGATCCGGAAGCCCCCGCGACGTTCGATCGCGTGCAACCCGTTCGTCCGTCGTGTCGGCGCTCGCCGCGCATGCTCACACCACGACGTTCGCGAGCTTGCCGGGCACGTACACGAACTTGCGGACGGGCTTGCCCTCCATGAACTTCTGCACGTTCGCGTCGGCCAGCGCCGCCTCGCGCACCGTGTCCGCCGTCGCGTCGGCCGCGACCGTCACGCGGCTGCGCAGCTTGCCGTTCACCTGCACGACGACCTCGATCTCGTTGCGCACCAGCGCGGCCGGGTCCGGCTGCGGCCAGCGCTCGTCGACCACGGCCGTCGCGTGGCCGAGCTCCTGCCACAGCACGTGGCAGGCGTGCGGCACCACGGGCGAGAGCACCCGCACGACGATCTCCAGCGCCTCCTCCGTGACCGCGCGACCCGCCGGCGACTCGTCGCCGAACTTGCCGAGCGCATTCATCAGCTCCATCACCGCGGCGATCGCGGTGTTGAACGTGCGGCGCTTGCCGAGGTCGTTCGTCACCTTGACCAGGGTCTCGTGCACCTGCCGGCGCAAGGCCTTCTGCGACTCGGTCAGCTCGAACTCGCCGACCGGGCCGGCCGGACCGCCGCTCACGTGCTGGTGCACCGCC
>JBPOHK010000042.1:0-1685 GCA_052035645.1 Pseudomonadota bacterium | reverse complement strand
CGTCGGCGGCTCAGCCGGCCGCCGCGCCGCGCGCCGCGCGCAGCGCCTCGGGCACCGTGTCGTCCCGTTCGAGGCCGAGCCGCGCGGCGATCGCGGCACGCGCCTCGCGGGCGACCTGCTGGCGGGTCAGTCCCGGGGCCGGCTCGATCGCCGGCATCACGTGCACCTCGACGATCAGCCTCGGGTGGCCGGTGATCCGCCAGACCGAGGCGAGGAACGTGGTGTCGCCGACGAACATCGCCGCGTGGCTCGGCTCGCCGTCGGGATCGACGTAGCGCAGGCCGACCGGCACCATCGGCACGCCCGCGTTCAGCGCCGCCTGCACGAGGTTGCCGTGGAACGGCAGCAACCGCCGCCCGTCGCTCGTCGTGCCCTCGGGGAACACCGCGGCGCGCAGGCCGGCGGCGAGCTTCTCGCCCATCCGCTGGATCACGCCGTGGACCGCGTGGCGCCGGCCGCGCTCGACGAACACCGTGCCCGCCCGAGCGACCAGCGTGCCGGCGAGCGGCCAGGACGCGATCTCGGCCTTCGCCGCGAAGGACGCGGGCGCGAGCGCATCGATCGCGAAGATGTCCAGCCAGGACACGTGGTTCGACAGCAGCAGCCGGCCCTGCCCGGGCCCGTGGCGGCCCCGCATCGCGGTCAGCGCCTGCGCACCCGGCGCGCAGCGCTCGCGCACCTGCGCGCCGCATGCGGCCATCAGCCAGCGCGACCAGGTCGCGATCAGCCACTCCCGGCGTGCGTCGCCGACCAGGGGGAACACGCCGAACACGGTCGCCAGCCCGCCGAGGAGCAGGGCGAGGAGCGCGGGGAGGCGCCAGGCGCGACGCAGCACGGCTCGCGGGACGGGGCGCTTCGCGCGCGCGTCAGTCGTAGACCTGCGCGTCGGCCAGCTTCGGCGCGGCGGCGTCCTTCGCCGCCAGCGTCGGCCGGGCACCGCCCAGCGGCCATTCGATGCCGACCGCGGGATCGTTCCAGAGCAGGCTCCGCTCGTGCTCCGGATACCAGTACTCGGTCGTCTTGTAGAGGAAGTCGGCCGTGTCGCTGAGCACCATGAAGCCGTGGCCGAAACCCGGCGGGATCCACAGCTGCCGGTGGACGACCGCGTCGAGCCGGCAGCCGTACCAGCGCCCGAAGGTGGGCGAGGCGCGGCGCAGGTCGACCACCACGTCGAACACCTCGCCCGAGGTCACGCGCACCAGCTTGCCCTGCGGTCGCACCAGCTGGTAGTGCAGCCCGCGCAGCACGTTGCGCGCGGAGCGCGAGTGGTTGTCCTGCACGAACGGCAGGTCGACCCCGGTGGCCTCGGCGAAGCGGCGCTGGTTCCAGCTCTCCAGGAAGAAGCCGCGCGCATCGCCGTACACGGCCGGCTCGATCAGCAGCACGCCGGGCAGAGGGGTCTGGATGACCTTCATCGTCGGTTCCGATCAGAGGACGTCGCCCTGCAGCACCTGCAGCAGGTACCGGCCGTACTGGTTCTTCGACAGCGGCCGGGCGAGGCGCTCGAGCGCTTCGGCGCCGATCCACCCGGAGCGGTAGGCGATCTCCTCGGGGCAGGCCACCTTCAGGCCCTGGCGCGTCTCGATCGTCTCGATGAACGAGGAGGCCTGCAGCAGCGACTCGTGGGTGCCGGTGTCGAGCCACGCGTAGCCGCGGCCCATCACCTCGACGTTCAGCAGGCCGAG
>JBPOHK010000187.1:0-2384 GCA_052035645.1 Pseudomonadota bacterium | reverse complement strand
AGGCGCTTCCAGAAGGTCGACGTCGTCGAGCCTTCGGTCGAGCAGACGAGCGAGATCCTGAAAGGGCTGAAGAGCCGCTTCGAGGACCACCACAGCGTGAAGTACGCGGTCGGCGCGCTGCAGGCCGCGGCCGAGCTGTCGGCCAAGTACATCAACGACCGCCACCTGCCCGACAAGGCCATCGACGTTATCGACGAGGCCGGCGCGGCGCAGCGCATCCTGCCGGCTTCCAAGCGCAAGAAGACGATCACGCGCACCGAGGTCGAGGAGATTGTGGCCAAGATCGCGCGCATCCCGCCGGCTTCCGTGAGCAGCGACGACCGCAGCAAGCTCAAGACGCTGGACCGCGATTTGAAGAGCGTGGTCTTCGGCCAGGACCCGGCGATCGACGCGCTGGCGGCCAGCATCAAGATGGCGCGCTCGGGCCTCGGCAAGGGCGACAAGCCGATCGGCAGCTTCCTGTTCAGCGGCCCCACCGGCGTCGGCAAGACCGAGGTCGCCAAGCAGCTGGCCTACGTGCTGGGCATCGACCTGATCCGCTTCGACATGAGCGAGTACATGGAGCGCCATGCGGTGAGCCGGCTCATCGGCGCGCCGCCGGGCTACGTCGGCTTCGACCAGGGCGGCCTGCTCACCGAGGCCGTGAGCAAGAAGCCGCACGCCGTGCTGCTGCTCGACGAGATCGAGAAGGCCCACCCCGACGTTTTCAACGTGCTGCTGCAGGTGATGGACCACGGCACGCTGACCGACAACAACGGGCGCAAGGCCGACTTCCGCAACGTCATGATCATCATGACGACGAACGCCGGCGCCGAGACGATGAACAAGTCGACGATCGGTTTCACGACGAAGCGCGAGCAGGGCGACGAAATGGGCGACATCAAGCGCCTGTTCACGCCCGAGTTCCGCAACCGGCTCGACGCCATCGTGTCGTTCCGCGCGCTCGACGAGGACATCATCCTGCGCGTCGTCGACAAGTTCCTGCTCCAGCTCGAGAGCCAGCTCGCCGAGAAGAAGGTCGAGGTCACGTTCAGCGACACGCTGCGCAAGTACCTGGCCAAGAAGGGCTTCGACCCGCTGATGGGCGCGCGGCCGATGCAGCGCCTGATCCAGGACACGATCCGGCGCGCGCTCGCCGACGAACTGCTGTTCGGCCGCCTGGTCGACGGCGGGCGACTGAGCGTGGACATCGACGACAAAGACGCGATCCAGCTCGACATCCAGCCGCCGAAGAAGACCGACAAGCCGAAGGCCGAGCCGACGCCGGCCTGAGTCAGCCTGCAGCCGGGTCCTGCCGGTAGAACTCGACGAACACCCCGTACAAAGCGGGGTGTTCTGCTTTCAGCGCGTCCGGCGCGACGAAGAAGGCTTCGCTGGCGACGGCGAAGAACTCCTCGTCGGCCGTGGCGCCGTAGGGGTCGAGCAGCGTGCCGTCGTCGCCGCCGTCCACGCGCGCGGCGAAGGCCGCGTACTCGCGCTGGATCAGCGGATGGCGCGTCGAGAAGCGGTCGGCCTGCATGTCGAGCACGTGCGCGAACTCGTGGACGACGACGTTGTAGCTGCCGTCGCGGCCGGCGGCGCGCACGTCGCGCCACGACAGCATCACCGGGCCGCCGTCCATCGCCTCGCCGGCGAGTTCCTCGTCCCAGGCGTGGACGATGCCGTCGTCGTCAGCGTGCTCGCGGCGGGCGACCACCGCGTCGGGGTGGACGACGATGCCGACGAAGCCGCCGTAGGCCTCGAGCCCGAGCTTCAGCACCGGCAGCGCGGCCTGGGCGGCGATCGACACCGCGATGGCGTCGCTGAGCTTCAGGCCGCCGGCGGCGCTGAACTCCTTGCGGTCGAGAAACAGGCTGGTGATGCGGCGCAGTTCGGCGGCATCGGCCGGGTCGCGGCGGCGCAGGAAGGGGTAGCGCACGAGGGTGCGCTTCCACAGGTCGTCGGGGATCGCCCGCCGCTCGACCGCGGCCTGCTCGCGTGCACTGCGCCAGCGTTTCCAGACGCGGCCGAGCATGTCAGCCGTGCGCTGGCGGCACGCGCGCGAAGCCGTCGGGCGTCAGCGCCAGCACTTCGGCGCGGTTTCCGGCGTCGAGGTCCCAGTCGGTGAGCACGTGGCGCACGAAGCCCGGCGCGAGCGTGTTGCTGCCGGGGCGGTGCGTGTGGCCGTGCACGAGTTCGCTCGCGCCCGCAGCCTGCAGCCATTGCACGGCGGCGGTGGCGTCGACGTCGGCCCAGCTGTCGCCGTCGAAGCGGCGCCTGGCGTGGCTTTCCTTGCTCGCATCGCGGATGCCGGCGGCGAGCGCCAGGCGCTCATCCAGCGGCGTGGCGAGGACCTGCGCCTGCCAGGCGGCCGGGCGCACTTCGGCGCGGAAGGCTTGCTACGG
>JBPOHK010000067.1:0-7343 GCA_052035645.1 Pseudomonadota bacterium | reverse complement strand
TGTGCGTCGCCGCCGCCCGCCGTCGCCGCGAGGGCGCCCAGCTCGAGCCAGCCCCGCTCGAGCTCGCTGGCCGAGGCCCCGGCGGCGGCCGACGGCGGGTGCTTCATCAGAGCCTCGGCGAGCTGCCGGTCGTTCGCGGCGCGCGCGTCCGCGGCGCCGAGCACCCGGCCGCGCTCGATGAACGAGCGCACGCCCTCGAGCGGGCGGCCCGAGGCGATCTCCGCCTCGCCGCGCATCGCGAGCAGGTCGGTCACCAGCGGTGCCGGCCAGGGCTCCGGGATCGTGCGCAGCGCGGACAGCGCGCGCAGCGGATCGCCTTTCGCCAGCGCGATGCGCGACTCGATCGTCGCGAGCAGCACGGCGTCGTCGCCCCGTGCGCGGCCCTCGGCCTTGCCGAGCATGCGCTCGGCGTCGTCGTAGCGGCGGGCCGCCGTGTATTCCTGCGCGGCCAGCAGCGCGAGCCGGGCATCCCAGCTGAAGAAGCCGCGCTTGGCCGACTGCTCGTAGAGCCGGGCCGCCTCCGCGTGCTGCCCGCTGCGGGCGAGCACGGCGGCCTGGTCGGCGGTGGCGGACTGGGCGAGCGGCGCGCCCGAGGGGGCCGCGAGCAGCGCGGCGGCGAGGACCAGCGCGGCGGCGAGCGGGCGCGCTTGCCGGGCGCGAAGGTGAACGTGCAGCATGCGGTGGTCCTGAGGAGGCGCGCGTGACCAGAGTTGCTGCTGATTCTATAGGCAGGCCGGCGGCCGGCACACTGTTCGTGGTCGCCACTCCGATCGGAAACCTGCGCGATCTCAGCCCGCGGGCCGCCGAGGTGCTGCGCGACGCGGACCTGCTGCTGGCGGAGGACACGCGTCACACCCAGCAGCTGCTGAAGGCGTGCGGCATCGCACGGTCCTCGGGCAGCCTCGAGTCGCTGCACGAGCACAACGAGCACGGGCGCGCCGCGGGCCTCGTCGAGCGCCTGCAGCGCGGCGCCAGCGTCGCGCTCGTCAGCGACGCGGGCACGCCGCTGGTGAGCGACCCGGGTGCGCTGCTGGTCGCGGCCGCCGCCGCCGCCGGCGTGCCGACGGTCGCCGTGCCCGGGCCGTGCGCCGCGATCGCCGCGCTGTCGATCGCCGGACTGCCCACCGAGCGCTTCGCGTTCGAGGGCTTCCTGCCGGCGCGCGCGGCCGCGAGGAGCCGTGCGCTCGCGGCGCTCGCGCGCGAGACGCGCACGCTGGTGTTCTACGAGGCGCCGCACCGGCTGCGCGAGTGTCTCGCCGATCTCGCGCAGGGCCTCGGCGAGACGCGCGAGGCCGTGATCGCGCGCGAGATCACCAAGAAGTTCGAAAGCGTCTATCGAGGCACGCTGGCGCAGCTCGCGGCGCGGGCCGCGGACGATGCGGACCTGTCGCGCGGCGAGATCGTGATCGTCGTGCGCGGTGCGGAGCCCGCGGCGGACGACGCCAACGAGGCGGTCGCCGCGCGCGACCTGCTGCGCGTGCTGCTCGGCGAACTGCCGGTCTCGCAGGCCGCGAAGCTCGCGGCGCGCATCACCGGCCGGGGCCGCAACGAGATGTACGAACTCGCGCTCGAAATCGCGAAGACGCGCGAGTAGCGCGTACGCGGTACAATGCGCGCGGGAGTCGGCCAGGCAACCGCTGCGAGAATCGCAGAGGAAAGTCCGGGCTCCACAGGGCAAGGTGCCAGGTAACGCCTGGGGGGCGCGAGCCCACGGAAAGTGCAACAGAAAGCAAACCGCCCAAGACGTGGTTCGATTCGTCGGGCCGCGGACGGCAAGGGTGAAACGGTGCGGTAAGAGCGCACCGCGCCGGTGGCAACACTCGGTGGCACGGCAAACCCCACCTGGAGCAAGGCCAAATAGGGAAGCGCGCGAGTCTTCGGGCTCGTTCCTGCGGCCCGCAGGGGCTTCCGGGTAGGCTGCTCGAGGCGCACGGCGACGTGCGTCCCAGATGGATGGTTGCTCTCGACAGAACCCGGCTTATCGGCCGACTCCCACTTCTTTCCGGCGCATCCCACAAAATCCCACCGCCGCGGCCCCCACTCCGCCGCGGCGGGGTGCGCCCGCCCTGGGCTGGCATCCCACCCGATTGGTGCCAGGCGGGCCCGTGCGGCTGCCGGCTGACACCAGCCCCAGGCCGGGCGGCCGGCCGCGGTGGCCGATACCCACACGCCGCGCCATCTCACGCCCGCTCAAGGAAATTCGGCTAACCGTTTGATTAGGTTGGCAATGACTTGGCGTGCTCCCTGGGCGATCCTCCCCCTGGGGGCTAAGTTCCTGTCGTCTCGAGGAAAATTTTCTGTTCAACCGTTGACGTCGGGGGCTGGGCGCACCTATAGTGGCGGCGAGTGGGAAAAAGTGGGATGAAATGGGCCGCAGGCCCATCAGCCAGCTGACATGTTTCGCGGAGCCAACAAAGTCACCCTCGATGCCAAAGGCCGCATGGCCATGCCTGCGCGCTACCGGGACACCCTGGTGGAGCGCAGTCAGGGGCGTCTGGTGGCGACCGTGGACCGCAGCGACAAGTGCCTCCTCATCTACCCCCTCCCGGACTGGGAGGAGATCGAGCGCAAGCTCATGCGGCTGCCGACCCTGAATCCTCAGGCGCGGCGACTGCAGCGGTTGATGGTGGGGCACGCGACGGATCTCGAACTCGACGCGCATGGGCGGGTACTGGTCCCGCCGAAGCTGCGCGAGTACGCGAGCCTGTCGCGTCAGGCGATGCTGATCGGGCAGGGCAGCCGTTTCGAGCTCTGGGACGAGCAGCACTGGAACGAGCGTCGCGAGGCGTGGCTGCAGGCGGGCGAGGAGACGGGCGACCTGCCCGCCGAGCTCGAGCAGCTTTCGCTGTAGGCGCGGACGTGGCGGAGCACACGCCGGTACTTCTCGACGAAGTGCTGGCCGGTCTCGAAGTGCGGCCCGATGGCCGCTACTGCGACGCGACGTTCGGCCGGGGCGGTCACACCGCCGCGATCCTCGCTGCGCTCGGCCCGGCCGGTCGCGTGTACGCGATCGACCGCGACCCGGAGGCGGTGGCCGCCGGTCGCGCGCGCTTCGGAGCAGAACCACGTCTCACGCTGATTCGGGGGTCGTTCGGCCGGCTCGAGGAGCTCGTCCGCACGGCTGGACTGGAAGGGCAGTTGCAGGGCGTGTTGCTGGACCTCGGGGTCTCCTCGCCACAACTCGACGAAGCCAGGCGGGGCTTCAGCTTCATGCAGGACGGGCCGCTCGACATGCGGATGGACAACGAGTCCGGACAGAGCGCGGCGCAGTGGCTGGCGAAAGCCGGCGAGCGCGAGATCGCCGAGATCCTGCATCGCCTCGGCGAGGAGCGCTTCGCGCGCCGCATCGCGCGCCGCATCGTCGCCGCCCGCGCCCTCGAACCGATCACCCGCACGTCGCAGCTCGCCGCTCTCGTCGCCGAGGCCGTTCCCACTCGCGAGCCCGGCAAGCATCCCGCCACGCGGACGTTCCAGGCGATCCGCATCCACGTGAACGGCGAGCTCGACGTGCTGGACGCAGTGCTGCCGCAGGCGCTGCGCCTGCTCGCGCCCGGCGGCCGGCTGTGCGTGATCAGCTTCCACTCGCTCGAGGACCGCGCGGTGAAGCGCTTCATCCAGCGCGAGTGCCAGGGCGACCCGGTCTACGCCGGCCTGCCCGTGGTGCCGCCCGAGGCGCGGCCGACGCTGCGCCGCATCGGCAGCAAGACGGTCGCGTCGCCGGCCGAGCTCGCGCGCAACCCGCGCGCCCGCAGCGCGGTGCTGCGGGTGGCCGAGAGGCTCGCCGCATGACCACCCGGCGCGTGCGCATCGCCGTGGCCCTGCTCTGGGTGGCCGTGCTGGTCTCCTCGCTCGGCGTCATCTACGCCAAGCAGGAGGCGCGCAACCGTTTCAACGAGCTGCAGAAGCTCACCAAGAACCGCGACGACCTCGACATCGAGTGGAGCCAGCTGCTGCTCGAGCAGGGCGCCCTCGCGACGCACTCGCGCGTCGAGCAGGTCGCGCGCGAGGGCCTGCGCATGAAGACCCCGCAGGCGGCCGACCTGCGCATCGTGCAGCCATGATCCGCGAGAGGAACCGCCGCGAGCCCGCCGCCGAACACCAGCCCTGGCGCCACTGGCTGGTCGCCGGGCTGCTGTCGCTCGGCGCCGTCGCGCTGCTGGCGCGCGCGGTGTTCCTGCAGTTCGTCAACCAGGACTTCCTCGAGCGCCAGGGCGATGCGCGCATCCTGCGCGTCACCAAGCTGTCGGCGAACCGCGGCATGATCCTCGACCGCAACGGCGAACCGCTCGCGGTGAGCACGCCGGTCGACACGGTGTGGGCCTACCCGCCCAAGCTCGCCGGCACCGGCCAGGACACCTACCGCAAGCTCGCCCGGCTCATCGACCGCGACCCGCAGGCGCTCGCGCGGCGCGTCACCAGCAGCCTCGACCGCGAATTCGTCTACCTCGCGCGGCACATGCCGCCGGCCGAGGCGGCGCGCGTGCGCGCGCTCAACATCCCGGGCGTCGACACGCTGCGCGAATACCGCCGCTACTACCCGGCCGGCGAAGTCACCGGCCACCTGCTCGGCTTCACCAACGTCGACGACGTCGGCCAGGAGGGCGTCGAGCTGGCGCTCGATCACTGGCTGAGCGGGCAGCCGGGCGCCAAGCGGGTGATGCGCGACAGCCTCGGGCGCACGCTCGAGGACATCGAGCGCCTGCACGAGGCCCGCCCGGGCGAGGACGTGCGCCTCAGCATCGACCTGCGCGTGCAGTACCTCGCCTATCGCGAGCTGAAGGCCGCGGTCCAGGCGAACAAGGCGCGCGGCGGCTCGGTCGTGGTGATCGACATCGACACCGGCGAAGTGCTGGCGATGGTGAACCAGCCGGCCTTCAACCCGAACGACCGCGAGCAGTACGACCCTTCGCGCTACCGCAACCGCGCCTCCAACGACTTCTTCGAGCCCGGCTCGAGCATCAAGCCGTTCGTCGTCGCGGCCGCCATGGAGGCGAAGCACATCCACGGCGACACGCTGATCGACACCTCGCCCGGGTTCATCCGCGTCGGCCCCAAGTCGGTCCGCGACCACAACAACCTCGGCATGATCGACGTGCAGACGGTGCTCGCCAAGTCCAGCAACGTCGGCATGGTGAAGATCGCGCTGATGCTCAAGCCCGAGCAGATGTGGCGCCAGCTCGACGCGCTCGGCTTCGGCCGCGTGTCCGGTTCGGGCTTCCCGGGCGAGTCGGCCGGCATCCTCACGGGCTTCGCGCATTGGCGGCAGATCGGGCAGGCCACCATGGCCTACGGCTACGGCCTCTCGGTCACGCCGCTGCAGCTCGCGCAGGCCTACGCCACGCTCGGCTCGGGCGGCCTGAGCCGGCCGGTCAGCCTGCGGCGGATCGAGGCGGCGCCGGCCGGCGAGCGCGTGATCTCCGAGCCGGTCGCGCGCGAGCTGGTGCAGATGATGGAGCGCGTCGTGAGCGAAGAGGGCACCGCCCGCCGCGCCGCCATCATGGGTTACCGCGTGTCCGGCAAGACCGGCACCGCCTGGAAGGCCTCGGGCACCGGCGGCTATTCGACCAACAAGTACATGGCCGTGTTCGGCGGCGTGGTGCCGGCGAGCCGGCCGCGCCTCGCCTGCGTGGTCGTGATCGACGAGCCGAGCGGCGGCGCGTACTACGGCGGCGACGTCTCGGCGCCCGTGTTCTCCTCGGTGATGTCCGGCGCGCTGCGCCTGCTCGCCGTGCCGCCCGACGACCTGAGCAGCGTGCCTGCGACGACGCTCGTGCGCGCGCAGGACCCGTGGTGAGCACCTTGAACGCCATCGTGAAAGCCATCCCGCCCGGCCACTACCGCACGACCCTCGCGCAGCTGCTCGAGGGCTTCGAGGTGGCGGCGCCCGAGGTCGCGGTGACCGACCTGTCGCAGGACAGCCGCACGGTTGCGCGCGGCGGTGCCTTCATCGCCTGCCGCGGCCGCACGAGCCACGGGCTCGCGCACCTCGCCGGCGCGCTCGAGCGCGGCGCGTCCGCGGTCCTGTGGGAGCCGGACGCGGAGGTCGCGCCGCCCGTCGTGCCGGCCGGCGTCGCGGCGGTGGCCGTGCCGAACCTCGGCCGGCGCGTCGGCGAGATCGCCGACCGCTTCTTCCGCCAGCCGTCCGCCGACCTGCGCGTCGCGGGCGTCACCGGCACCAACGGCAAGACGACCTGCGCCTACCTGCTCGCGCAGGCGAGCGACCTTCTCGGCCGGCGCGGCGCCTATCTCGGCACGCTCGGCTTCGGGCGCGCCCGCGCGCTCGCCGACCCGGGCCTGACCACGCCCGACGCGGTGAGCGTGCACCGCCGGCTCGCGCAGGCGCGCGACGGCGGCGCGGCGACGCTCGCGATGGAAGTCTCCTCGCACGCGCTCGACCAGGGCCGCGTCGGGGCGGTGCGCTTCGACACCGCGGTGTTCACCAACCTGACCCGCGACCACCTCGACTACCACGGCACGCTCGAGGCGTACGCCGCGGCCAAGGCGCGCCTGTTCCACTCGCCCGACCTGCGCTGCGCGGTCGTCAACGTGCGCGACCCGTACGGACGCGAGCTCGCTCCGCGGCTCGATCCGGCGATCGAGAAGGTGCTGTTCACGACGGCCAGCGAGATCTGGGCCGAGCGGGGCGACGGCTGGATCCGCGTCTCGGAGATGCGCGCCGGGCCGGCCGGCCTCACGCTGCAGGTCGAGACGCGCTGGGGCGCCGGCACGCTGCGCTCGCGCCTGGTCGGCGAGTTCAACGCCGAGAACCTGCTCGCGGTGCTCGGCGTGCTGCTCGGCTGGAACGTGCCGCTGCAGACCGCGCTGGCCGCGCTGGCGGCCTGCGACCCGCCGCCCGGGCGCATGGAGACCTTCGGCGGCGGTCCGCTGCCGCTCGCGATCGTCGATTACGCGCACTCGCCCGACGCGCTGGCGAAGGTGCTGGAGGCCGCGCGCGCGCACACCCGCGGCCGGCTGTTCTGCGTGTTCGGCTGCGGCGGCGACCGCGACCCCGGCAAGCGCCCGGTCATGGGCGCCATCGCTGAAGCGAGCGCGGACGTGGTGATCGTCACCGACGACAACCCGCGCACCGAGCCGTCGGCCGCGATCCTGGAGCAGATCGTCGCCGGCATGACCTACCTCGAGAACGTGCAGGTCATCGCGGACCGCGGCGAGGCCATCGCGCACGCCATCGCCGAGGCCGATCCGCGCGACGTCGTGGTGATCGCGGGCAAGGGCCACGAGGACGCCCAGATCCTCGGCCGCGACGTGCTGCCGTTCGACGACCGCGCGGCCGTGCGGCGCGCGCGCGGGGAGGGCGCCTGATGCAGCGCGACCTCGCGAGC
>JBPOHK010000190.1:0-4852 GCA_052035645.1 Pseudomonadota bacterium | reverse complement strand
ATTCGGACCCGCCGGCCGGCTGGAACGGCGGCACCACGTCGGCCACGTCTGGCTCGACGGACGTCGACGGCAAGTATCTGCCCTCGACCTGCCGCTGATCGAACGGCCGTTCCAGGCCCCGCCTGGGACTGCAAAGGGAACCCCCGCTTCGGCGGGGGTTTCTCTTTTTGAGGGGGTCCGGGGCCGGGCCGGTCTCCCGAGACCGTGACGCGCTTCGCCATCACCCGCCCATGTTTAAGGGACAATCCGGTTGACTTAAGGTTTGAAGGCTTATGTCTTCTCAGGTAACTTGCGAGGCTGGCTGGCCAGGGACCGGACGACGCACCTAAGTCCATGAACGATTTCGCGATTTCGACGCAGTTCATCCCCAAGTCGGGGCTCCAGGGCCTGCCGCAGAGGCTGGTCGCGGACGGGCTCGTCGGCGAAACGCAGATGGTCGAGGCGCTGAACGCCGCCAAGGAGCGGCGCGTCAACATCGTCCCCTACCTCGTCGAGTACAACCTCGCCGACCCGCGCGAGATCGCGATCGCGGCGTCGCAGGAATTCGGCGCCCCGCTGCTCGACCTCGACTGCATCCAGGCCGATCTCGACACCGTCCGCATCGTCAGCGAGAAGGTGCTGCGCAAGCACCGCGTGATGCCGCTGGTGAAGCGCGGCAAGAAGCTGTTCGTCGCGATCTCCGACCCGACCAACCTGCACGCCCTGGACGAGGTGAAGTTCGCCACCGGCCTGTCGGTGGAAGCCGTCGTCGTCGAGGAGGACAAGCTCGACAAGCTGCTCTCCTCCTCGCTCGAGCAGGTCGACACGTCGATGCCCGAGCTCGCGGGCGACGACTTCGAGATGGACAGCCTCGAAGTCTCGGGCGGCGACGAGGAAGGCCAGGCCCTCGACGACCGCTCGGACGCCGTCGACGACGCGCCGATCGTGCGCTTCATCAACAAGGTGATGGTCGACGCGATCAAGCGTGGCGCGTCCGACATCCACTTCGAGCCCTACGAGCGCTCGTACCGCATCCGCTTCCGGCTCGACGGCGTGCTGAAGGAAGTCGCCACGCCGCCGGTGCAGCTGGCGGTGAAGCTGGCGGCGCGCCTGAAGGTCATGTCGAGGCTCGACATCGCCGAGCGGCGCGTCCCGCAGGACGGACGCATCAAGCTGAAGATCTCCAAGAACCGCGCCATCGACTTCCGCCTGAGCACGTGCCCCACGCTGTTCGGCGAGAAGATCGTGCTGCGTATCCTCGATCCGTCGAGCGCGATGCTCGGCATCGACGCGCTGGGCTACGAGCCGTTCCAGAAGCAGCTCTACATGGACACGCTCGCCCGTCCGCACGGCATGATCCTGGTGACGGGGCCCACGGGCAGCGGCAAGACGGTGTCGCTCTACACGGGCCTCAACATCCTCAACAAGGAAGACACCAACATCTCGACGGCCGAAGACCCGGTCGAGATCATGCTGCCCGGCATCAACCAGGTGAACATCAACCCGAAGGTGGGCCTCACCTTCGCGGGCGCGCTGCGCGCCTTCCTGCGCCAGGACCCGGACGTCATCATGGTCGGCGAAATCCGCGACCTCGAGACGGCCGAGATCGCCATCAAGGCGGCGCAGACCGGGCACCTCGTGCTCTCGACGCTGCACACCAACGACGCGCCGAAGACCCTGACGCGCATGGTCGACATGGGCGTGAAGCCCTACGCGATCGCCACCTCGGTCAGCCTGATCATCGCCCAGCGCCTCGCCCGCCGCCTGTGCAAGAACTGCAAGGCGCCGGCGAAGGTCCCGCCGGAGGCACTGCTGAAGGAAGGCTTCACCGAGGAGGATATCGCGAACGGCGTCGAGATTTTCGCGCCGGTCGGTTGTCCCCAGTGCACGGACGGGTATAAGGGCCGTACCGGCATCTACGAGGTGATGCCGGTCAGCGAGGAAATCGGCCGCATCATCATGAAGAGCGGCGACGTGCTCGAGATCAAGGCCCAGGCCGTGCGCGAAGGCGTGTGGGGCCTGCGCCAGTCGGGCCTCAACAAGGTCCGCATGGGGATCACCAGCCTCGACGAACTGAACAGCGTGACCGTCGACTAATCGACCAGAGACAGGCAGGCAGCAGCAATGGCCGAAGTCATCACGGGCGAACAGGCCCCATTCCTCTGGGAAGGGAAGGACAAGAAGGGCAACAAGGTCAAGGGCCGCGGCCTCGCGCGCAACGAAGCCGAGATGCGCGCCGACCTGCGCCGCCAGGGCATCGCCGCGACCCGGGTCAAGAAGGAGAGCCAGACGTTCTCGACCGGCGGCAAGGTCAAGGCCGAGGACATCGCGCTGTTCGCCCGCCAGCTCGCCACCATGCTCACCGCCGGCATCCCCATGGTGCAGGCGTTCGAGATCATCGGCGTCGGCCACGACAAGGCCTCGATGCAGAGGCTGGTCCTGTCCATCAAGCAGGACATCGAGACCGGCAACTCGCTCAACCAGGCGCTCGCCAAGCACCCGCTGTACTTCGACGACCTCTTCGTCAACCTCGTCGAGGCCGGCGAGCACGCCGGCGCGCTCGAGGCCGTGCTCGACAAGGTGGCGACGTACAAGGAAAAGACCGAGGCCCTGAAGAAGAAGATCAAGAAGGCATTGTTCTACCCGGCCGCGGTGCTCGCGGTCGCCGTCATCGTGACGGTGGTGCTGCTGCTGTTCGTGATCCCGCAGTTCGAGACCCTGTTCCAGGGCTTCGGCGCCGACCTGCCCGCGTTCACGCGCATGGTCATCAACATGTCGAAGTTCGTGCAGGACCAGGGCGTGTTCCTGGCCCTCGTTGCGGGCGGCAGCGGCTTCGCCTTCGCCTACTTCTACAGGCGTTCGCGGGCGATGCGGCAGTACATCGACAAGCTGTCGCTGCAGATCCCGGTCATCGGCCCGATCCTGCGCAAGGCCGCGATCGCGCGCTTCGCTCGCACGCTTGCGACGATGTTCGCGGCCGGCGTGCCGCTCGTGGAGGCCATGAAGTCGGTCGCCGGCGCCACGGGCAACATCGTCTACCAGGACGCCGTGCTCACGATGCGCGACGAGATCGCCACCGGCATGCGCATGCAGCGCGCGATGGAGAACACCGGCCTGTTCCCGAACATGGTCGTGCAGATGATCGCCGTCGGCGAGGAATCCGGCTCGCTGGACGAGATGGCCAGCAAGGTCGCGGACTTCTACGAGGACGACGTCGACGCCGCGGTGGACAGCCTGAGCTCGCTGCTCGAGCCGATGATCATGGTGATCCTCGGCGTGCTGGTCGGCGGCCTCGTGGTCGCCATGTACCTGCCGATCTTCAAGCTGGGCGCGGTGGTGTAAGCTTCGTCCCCATCCGCCCGCACCGAAGACGCCGCGCGCTGCGCGGCGTTTTCGCATCGAGGGAGCCCGACGCGCCATGGCCCTGGCCGAGACCCTGCAATCCACGCCCTGGCTGCTGACGGCCTGCGTGTTCGTGCTGAGCCTGCTGGTCGGCAGTTTCCTGAACGTCGTGATCCACCGCCTGCCGATCATGCTCGACCGCCAGTGGCGCGAGCACGCACGGGACATGCTGGCGGAGGGCTCCGCGGCGCCCTCGCCGGCCGCGAGCGAGCCCTACAACCTCGTCGTGCCCCGCTCCGCCTGCCCGCACTGCGGCGCACCGATCACGGCCCTGCAGAACATCCCGGTCGTCAGCTGGCTGGCGCTCGGCGGCAAGTGCGCCGCCTGCAGGGCGCCGATCTCGGCGCGCTACCCGGTCGTCGAACTGGCCACCGCGGTGCTCTCGGCGGTGGTCGCCTGGCACTTCGGCTGGCACTGGCAGACCCTGGCCGCGCTGGTCTTCACCTGGATCCTGGTCGCCCTGACGGTGATCGACCTCGACCACCAGCTGCTGCCCGACGTGCTGACCCTGCCCCTGCTGTGGCTCGGCCTGCTGCTAACGGTCGCCTGGCAGCCCGGCCTGCGGGCCCCGGCGCCGGTCGACCCGGTGTCCGCCATCGTGGGCGCGGCGGCGGGCTACCTGAGCCTGTGGCTGGTCTACTGGGCGTTCAAGCTGGCCACCGGCAAGGAAGGCATGGGGTACGGCGACTTCAAGCTGTTCGCAGCCTTCGGCGCCTGGATGGGCTGGCAGATGCTGCCGCTGATCATCCTGCTGTCCGCCGTCACCGGCGCCGTGGTGGGCATCGCGCTCATCGTCGCGCGCGGTCGCGACCGCAACATCCCGATTCCCTTCGGGCCCTACCTGGCCGCCGCGGGCTGGATCGCCCTGCTGTGGGGGCCGCAGATCGTCGGCGGCTACCTCGCGGTGTCCGGGCTCCAGCGATGAGCGGGGCCGCGCCGCGCCGGCCGCTGCGCGTCGCGCTGACGGGCGGGATCGCGAGCGGCAAGACCACGGTCGCCGGCCTGTTCGCCGCCCGGGGGGTGCCGGTCATCGACACCGACGTCATCGCCCGCCAGGTGGTCGAACCGGGCACCGCCGGCCTCGCGGCCGTCGTGTCGGCGTTTGGTCCGGACATTCTCGGCCCCGATGGCCGGCTCGACCGGCGCCAGCTGCGCGAGCGGATCTTCGCCGACCGGGCCGCCCGGGGCCGGCTGGAGGCGATCCTGCACCCGGCCATCCGCCAGGAGATGGAACGCCAGTCGCAGGCGGCCGGCGGGCCCTACCAGTTGCTGGTCATTCCCTTGCTGGCCGAGGGCGGGCGCCGCGATCACGTCGACCGCGTGCTGGTAGTCGACGTCCCCGAGTCCATGCAGGTCGAGCGCTTGATGCAGCGGGACGGGGTCGGCCGGGAGCAGGCCCTCGCCTCGCTCGCCGCGCAGGCCAGCCGCGGGCAGCGGCAGGCCCTGGCCGACGACGTGGTGGTCAACTCGG
>JBPOHK010000006.1:0-10490 GCA_052035645.1 Pseudomonadota bacterium | reverse complement strand
CGGGCACCGGCCGACCCGCGGCGGCATCGTCGGTCGTGACCGTCGCATACGCCACGGCGCGCGTGGCCGTCGGCAGCACGCCGAAATCGGCGATCGTGACGAAGAAGGAAGCGTTGGCGAGCAACAGCCACACGACTGCGTCCGCCGGCGTGGCGACGGCCAGCACGGCGGGCAACAGGATGAACATGCCCAGCGACCGCACCGCGAGGTTCAGCCAGGACATGACCGCCGGCGACGACCAGAGCGTCCAGAGCCTCTGCCGAAGCGAGGTGATCACGCGCGCGGCCTGCCGCGGGGAAGGCACCGATGGCAACGCGGCGAGGATCGCGGGCGTCGGGTCCTGCGTGCCACTCGCGACACCGGATCAGTCGTTGCCCGGGTCGAACAGCTTGCCGCGGATGCCCCCGTCGATGCGCACCAGCATCCCGTTGGAGTAGGGATCGCGGTCTCCGACCAG
The DNA here is from genome assembly GCA_052035645.1 of Pseudomonadota bacterium. GTDB lineage: Bacteria > Pseudomonadota > Gammaproteobacteria > Steroidobacterales > Steroidobacteraceae > RPQJ01. The sequence goes on along the minus strand of JBPOHK010000006.1, from coordinate 10,033 downwards.
TCGCAGCACCCAGTCGGCCACAGACTCTGCCGTACCGATGCATCCGGACGGGTGCGCGCCATCCAGTGCCGCGCGCTCCTGCGGCCGCGCCGCGAACCCGGCTTCCAGCATGGGGGTGGCAATGGCCGCGGGCTCGATGCACGTCACGCGGATCCGGTCGCCCCACTCCAGGGCGAGCGCACGAGACAGCGCGGTGAGGGCGGCTTTCGACGAGGAATAGGCGCTGAACCCGACCTTGGTCAGTTGCGCGTGGATGCTGCTGACGTTGACCACCGCGCCGCGGCTCTCGGACAGGTCCGCATGCAGCATCCGGGCCAGTGCGAACGGCGCGGTCACGTTGACGTCGAACGTGTCGCGAAACTCGCAGACGGGCAGGTCCCGGGCCGGCTGGACCACCTGCAGGGCCGCATTGTTGACGAGGGCGGTCACCGTCGCGCAGCCCAGTGCCCGCTTCGCCTCAACCAGCAGCCCCGCCAGTTCCTCACGGCCCTGGTCGCTGGCAGCCAGCTTCCGCAGGTCGAACTCCAGGTGCTGGTACCTCCCGGTCGCGGTGGTCGCTACGCGGTCGATGCCGATGACCGACATGCCCGAATCGAGCAGCCGGCGTGCGATGGCCTGGCCCAGGCCGCCGGCCGCACCGGTCAGCACGACTGTCTCATGTGCCATCGCCGACCCCCAGGAATTCGAACATGTGCCGCATCGCCTGCTCACTGGCGCGGATCACGGCGTCCTCCGTGTTCGAGCCATTGTGCGACCCGAACACGCAGCGCGGGAAGCCGCGCAGCGGCGAGTCCGCCGGCAACGGCTCGACCTCGAAGACGTCGAGTGCCGCGGAGTGCACGTGGCCCGTGCGCAGTGCCTCGACGAGCGCGGCCTCGTCGATCACCGGGCCGCGCGACACGTTCACGACGCGCACGCCCGGGCGCATGGCGGCCAGGGCCCGGGCATCGACCATGTGGCGGCTCGACGGGGTCAGCGCGCAGGTGACGACCACGAAGTCGGCCTCGCCGCAGCGCTCGGGCCACACCGCGTTCGTGACGCCGTCCGACTCGGGAGCCGCGCTGGTCGGGTCGTACACGATCACGCGCAGGCCGAAGGCCCGCAGCCGCGCCAGCACGTGGCGCCCGATGTCGCCGTGGCCGATCAGCGCCGCGCAGCGACCCGCGAGCGAGATGCCGCGGGGCTTGGGCCAGCCTCCCTCGCGCACGCCGCGGTCGATGAGGAAGGTCTCGCGGGCGAGCGCGATCACGTAGCCGAGCGCCACGTCCGCAACCTCCGCGCCGAACATGCCGGGCGTGTTGGTGACGCGGATGCCGAGCTCGCGACAGGCGGCGAAGTCCACGTTGTCGACGCCCACGCCCCACTTCACCGCGGCCTTCAGGCGCCCTCCGGCACCTGCCGCCAGCACCTGCCGGTTGGCCGGGTCGTCGCCGATGATCCAGCCGTCGTGCGCGGGCACCAGCGCGAGCAGCGTCTCGACGCCCAGCGTCTGAGTTACCTCCGGGCAGGTCAGCTCGATGCCGCGGGCCTCGAACGCGCCGCGGAACGCATCGATCATGCGCAGCATCGGCGGACAGGTGACCAGCACCTTCATGCAGCGCCCCCGGCCGGCCGCGACTCGAGCCACTGCGCCGCGAGCAGGGCGAGATCCCAGTCGGACTGCTCGTCGATGTCGAGCGACTCGATGCGCGGCGTCTCGAAGACGAGCGGCCGCGAGCCGATGCGCGCCGCCGTGCGCGCGAAGCTGTCGCGGCTGAACAGGTAGAGATTCGAATTCTCCTCGAACCAGGGCTCGAGGTCCTGCGTGCGCACGAGGTTGGCCGGGTCGTGGTTCACCGGCGAGCCGTCCTGCCGGTAGAAGCGCGTCTGCACCCGGTCGACCGAGAACAGGCTGTCGTGTGTGCCGGCCGCGAGCGCGGCCCGATAGGCCGACAACGCCCTGCGGATGGTCTCGATCGACAGCAGCGGGTTGGTAACGTGCGTCATCAGGTAGAGGTCGGCCGGCACCGCCGCGATGTCGTCCTCGAGGATGCGGTTCATGCTGACGAAGTCGCCGCAGAGCTCGGGCTTGCGGTCGCGGATGCGCACCCGCCCGGTCTCCACGAGTCCGTGGCTGGCGAGGATTCCGCGCGCGTCGGTGTTGATCACCACCGCGTCGATCTCCTCGACGGCCAGCAGCCGGTCGAGCACCCAGCGGAACAGCGGCTTGCCGTTGAAGTCGCGGAAATTCTTGCCGCGGACCCGCTCGCTGTGGGCCTTCATGGGCAGCAGTGCCACGATGCTCTCTTTGCCCGCCACGTCACTCACCTCGGGTAGAAATACCGGTCCTTCATCGCCTGCGAGAGGCGCCGATGCTCGTTGTTGCCGCGGTAGCTGCCCCAGAACTGCATCGTGCGGAACGCGACGATCGGGAAAGCCTCGGCGAGCAGCCGCCCTTCCTGCAGCGCGGCGCCGAAGTCGAGCAGCACGGCGCTGGTCACGTAGCGGGCGAAGTCGCCGAAGGTCACGTGCACCTGCGGCATGATGCCCTGCAGGGCGATGGCCTCGCGCTCGAAGCGGTTGCGGATGGTGCGCCAGGACTCGTCGTGCAGGTGGTAGACCGGAGCCTCCGCCACGTAGCCGATGGCCCCGCCGCGCGCGACGATCGCCTTGGCCATCGCCATGTCCTCGAGACCGGTGAGCTCCTCGTCGAACGGCAGCTGCGCCCACGACGTCCGCAGCAGCGCCGCGTTGGCATTGTTGCAGAAAAAGCCTTCCTGCGGGATCGCGCTGTGCCCGGGGAAGTAGCGCCGGAAGTGCTGCCCTTCGCTGAACTTGGTGGTCGAGCCCGCCACCTGCCGGCCGTAGGTGTACTGCGCCGCCCCTTCGCGCAGCGGGGCCACGAGGTGGCGCAGCCAGTGGGCGTCGACCGGGATGCAGTGCCCGCTCACGAACACGAGGTAGTCGCCGCGCGCGGCGGCGCAGCCGAGGTTGAGCGAGCGCCCGAAGCTGAAGCGGCTCTTCTCGATGTGTACGACGCGGCAGCCCGTGGCTTCGGCGATGGCCAGCGTGCGGTCCGTGGAGCCGGAGTCGACCAGGACGACTTCGACCCCGAGGTCCACGCTCTGCGTGCGGATGGACTCCAGCAGCTCGCCGAGATGACGCTCCTCGTTGAACGTGCGGATGACGACGCTGATCATTCGCTGGCCCAGGCCATGTCGGCCGTCGGCAGGTCGAGCCGGAACGGCGGCGACTGCCGGCGATACACGACCTCGATCTCCTCCGCGTAGACGCAGTTCGGCGCGAACATGTCGAAGTGCATCGGCACCACGCGCCGGGCGCCGATCTCGACCGCGAGACCGAAGGCCTCGCGGACCGACATGTTGCCGACGATGCCCTGGCGGTCCCGGAAGAAGTTGCACTCGTTGACCGGCAGCAGCGCGGTGTCGATCGGCCCGTGGCGGCGGACCGCGGCGATGACGTCCTCGTGCACGCTGCCGTCGCCCGCGTGGTAGAGCCGCGTGCCCGCATGCTCGATCACGAAGCCCAGGAAGCGCGGCCGGCCCTGCCCGTCGCGCTCGAGCGAGCGGTGCGCCGCCGGCACGGGATGCACCACGCCGCCGCCGGGCAGTTCGACGCTGCCCTCGTCGGCCACCAGGATGCGCGAGGCCGCGACACCCGCCGACGCAGCGAGCACCTCCGCGGCCTCGTAGGAGGCGAGGAACCGGCAACCGGGATTGTTGCGCGCCACGACGCTCAGCGTGTCCGGGTCGCAGTGGTCGAGGTGCGCGTGCGAGACCAGCACCAGGTCGGCATCGAGCACGGCTTCGGGGCGGACCGGGGCCGGCCGCAAGCGGCGCAGCCCGGGGCCGTGCAGCCGCTCGACGCAGTCGGACAGGTACGGGTCGACGTACACGACGGTCGCACCGAGCTGCATGCGGAAACCCGACTGTCCCAGGTGTGAGAGCGACATCCGCGTGAGCTTTACACGTAAATCCGCAGGCCGGTGTGAGCGAAGTCGCGCAGATGCTACGCGCGGCGCTGCGACGGCGAAAGTGCCCCGGCGTTCCGGTCGTGCGCCGGAATGAGTACGATGCGCCATGGACCCGACTTCAAGCGCCGTCGCGGCGAGCGACGGCCGCCCCCGCATCGCGATCGTGACCGTGTGCCTGAACGACCTGCCGGGACTGCAGGCGACCCACGAGTCCGTGCGCGCCCAGACGCTGCCGCCGCACCAGTGGATCGTCGCCGACGGCGCGTCGACCGACGGCACGCAGGCCTGGCTCGGGACGCTCGACTGGCCGCGGCTGCGCTGGTCGTCCGGCCGCGACGGCGGCATCTACCAGGGCATGAACAAGGGCCTGCGCGAGGCCGCGGCCGAGTACGTGCTGTTCCTGAACTCCGGGGACGTGCTGTGCGACCCGGAGGTGCTCGCGGCGGTCGCGGAGTTCCTGGGCCGCTGCGCCACGCCGCCCTCGCTGCTCTACGGCGACAGCTACGAGGTGGACACCCGGGGCCGGGCCTTCCTGCGCCGGGCGCGGCCCGCGTGGTGGGTCTGGCTCGGCATGCCGACGACGCACCAGGCCATGTACTTTCGCCGGGATGCGCTGCCGGAGGGCTTCGACGCGCGCTATCGCTGGTCGGGCGACTACGACGCCGTCGCCCGCCTTTACCTCGCGCGGCGCGGGGCCGATCTCGCGCACCTGCCCCGGCCGCTCTGCCGTTTCCACCTCGGCGGGCGCAGCGACCAGAACCGCCGCAGTTTCCTGCGCGAGAACCTCGAGATTCGTCGACGGGTTCTCGGAATGGGCGCGCTGCCTGCCTACATCCTCCACGCCGCGCACCACGTGCAGGGCTGGATCAAGAAATACGTGCCGGCCGTGCACCGCGCCATGCGCTACGGTTGACCGATGACGAACCCCACACCGACGCTGCGCCCCGCCCTGCTGCCACGCATGCCGTGGTGGGTCGCCGGCGTGCTGCTGCTGGTGGCCGGCTGGTTCCTGACGACGCATTACCTGCACGTCTTCAGCGAGGTCATCAACTGGGACGAGTTCGCGATCCTAGAGCGCGCCGAGCGCAGCGTGCGCTTCGGCAAGGTGATCGGCGACGGCCGGCCTGGCCTCATCACCATCGTGCTGATGCCGTTCGTGAAGGGCTGCATCGACGCCACGCGCAGCGTCGTCGAGGCCCGCCTGCTCTGGCAGGGCATCACCGTGGCCTACCTGTTCGGCGTGTACTGCCTGGTCCGCCGCTGGTTCGCGCACGCCGGCCGGCCCCAGGAGGGCAATGCGCCGGCCCTGCTCGCGGTCGCGCTGCTGGCCTTCCTGCCGGCGTTCGTGGTGTGGTCGGTGCAGGTCCGCACCGACCAGGCCGCGCTGGCGGCGACGGTGTGGGCCGGCGTGCTGCTGCTCTCGACCGGCTACCTGCAGGCCGCGCTTGCCGGGGCGCTCATCGCGATCGGCCTGCTCTGCACGCAGAAGGGCATCTACACGGTTGCGCTGGTCGGCGTGCTGTTCGCCACGGCGACGCTCGCCCGGGCCTGGCCGCTGCACGACCGTTCGCGCGAGGAACTGCAACGGGCCGCGAAACGCCTCGGGGTCGTCGCGATCGCCGCGGTCGGCGTCATCGCCCTGTATTACCAGTTGGTGCCCGATGTGAAGCGCCTCGCGAGCGGCGACATGGTGATGTCGTCGCTCGAGACCATGCGCTTCTCGCGCAAGTCGCAGGGCTATCGCATCTACACGGTGCACATGATGCGACTGATCGTGCACTGGGTGCTGTTCGCCGTGCTGGTCGCGTGGAGCGGCCGGGCGCTGTGGAACCGGGACCGGGCCGAGCTGCCGCTCATCGCGACGTGCTGGCTGGCGCTCGTCCTGGGCCTGGCCGTCATCGTCGTTCACGGCTCGGCATTCCCCTACTTCATCATGACGGCCGGGCTGTTCCCGGCGCTCGCGCTGTCGATGGCCGCCGGTCGTCCGCTGGCGACGACGGGCCGCTCGGCCTGGCCGATCATCGCGGCGCTGGTCGTGATGAGTGCGATGCAGAGCTTGTGGGAGTCGGTGGAGATGCTGTCGGACACGCAGCGCGAGCAGCGCGAGACCCTGAGGCTGGTTTATGACTCGCCCCTGAAGGATCGACGCGGCTATCACGTCGAAGGAGCCCTGCTCTGCATGCGCGACCCGGACCCGTTGCCGACGATGTTCAGTCCAGGCATCTGGCAGAGGTTTTATGGCTCGCCGCAGGCGATGCAGAACCGAACCGCGTGGATCGAAGAGTTCCGCAGCAGGCCGGTCGCCTACATCGTCGAGTCGTATCGCCTGGCGCAGTTCCCCCCCGAATTGCGCACATTTTTCGCGCGCCACTACATCTGGTACGCACGCTCGCTGTACATCGCGGGCTACAACGTGATCTCCGGCACCGGGCCCCGCGAGGTTGATGTCATCGTACCTGGCCGCTACCGGTGGGACGCTGACGTCACGAGCCCGCAGGCGACGCTCAGGATCGGCGAGACGACATTGCGGCCCGGAGACACGATCCCGCTAGGAGTCGGCACGTACACGGCGCAGGTCCCCGAGACAGACGGTCGGGGGCAACTCATCCTGGACGACCTGCCTCGCCCGACTCGCGACGGCTATCCTTTCTTCTACCACCGGCGCCAGATCGGCCAGCTCGGAGGTCGCCTGTAGCAGGCCCGGACCGACCGGGCTCCCTTCAGTCTGCCTTCGCCTTGCCAGGATGCGCGGCCGCTTCCACCCCCTCGTCGGTGTAGTACTTCCACTCCTCGGCGATGCGCGGCCAGTCGGCCATGGTGATCGACACAGGCGTGTGCAGTTCCCCAGGGAAATGCTGCTCCAGTGCGTCCCACAGTCTCTGAGCGGTCGGGTCGTCGGCGGTCGGCCGGGCCATCAACAGGCGACCGTGGCTGTTCGCGAAGTCTACGAGCAGGTACTGGTGCGCGTACGGGCCCGCCGGGATGGCGGCCAGCAGCATGTCACGAGTGTAGGCCGCCCGTTCCTTGTAGCCCTTGGCTATGGGTTCCAGCTGCCGGCGCATCTGCAGCCGCCCGTTCGCCGGGTTCACCTCGAAGAACAGCGCGTTCTTGCGGGCCGTGCCTTCCTCATCGACGCGCCCGCCCGGCGCGGGCAGCACCGACAGGTCGGTCTCCGTGAAGCGAATTCGCGCGTCATCCTGCGCGCTGACGGCCTTGCCGCCCGACAGGTACGGCAGCAGGGACGAACCGGTGCTCGCGAGAGGGTCGCCACCGATGCCCAGGAACTCGAGGATGGTCGGCGCGATGTCCTCCGTCGTCGCCGGATACGCGATGCTGCGCCCTTCCGTCCCGAGCCGCGTCTGGGTCCCGAACGTCCGGAACGTCAATAGGATCTGGTACTGGGACTTTGAGAGCACGCTCTGGCCGTGCCCCATGTCCAGCATCTTCAGGGGTGCTCGCAGCCCGTCGACCTCGAATCGGGCGTCGAAGAACGAGTCGGACCGCAATCCGAACGCCTCGCCGTGGTCCGACAGGACGATCACGAGCGCATTGCGCAGCGCCCCCTTCTGCTCCAGCACCGCCAGGATCTCGTGGAACATCGTGTCGGCCGTGCGCAGTCCATCCCGGTAGGCCGACCTCGGGTCGTCCGGGGACCCGAAGCGGACGGCCAGCGGCGTCTCGCCGGTGTAGTACGGCCAGTGCGCCGCAGTCAGGTGTGAAATGAACAGCGTCGGCTCGTCGAAGGAGACCTCGCGGCGGATCCGGTCGACGAAGGTGCCCGGGTGGTACATCGTCGCCGCCCCCCGGTTGCCGTAGGAAAACGGGAACATCCAGCGAGCGATCGGCGTATTGATGACCATCGACGCCAGCGGGAACTCGTTGTAGGACCCGAGGATGAAATCCGACGCGCCGATGCGCGGCGTTACGACCTGATCGAAGCCGTAGCTCTCGTCGATGTTCGCGAACCGTACCTCATCCGTCGAGTAAATGGTCCGATAGCCTGCCTGGCGCAGCACGTCGCCAATGGTCGGTGAGATCCGCACGGCCGCACGATTGGCCAGGTTGAAGCGGGCGCCTGTGATGTTGGGAGAGCGGCTCGTGAGGATCGAGGACCACGAGGGGTAGGTCCGGGCCGCAGGGGTCGTCGTATCCGGGAACAAGTCCGCCGTCGCGAGGAACCGGTCGAGATTCGGGGTTGATCCCTGGCCGCCGAAGCGCGCCAACTGGTCCAGCCGCAGCGAATCGATGCCGAGGATGATGACGTTCGGGCGAGGCGCGCCCGCATCGGCGGAGTGGCCCGGGCGCATCGCGGGCATCGCGAAGCCGGCGGCGACCGCGACCAGCACGACGGCCGCCGCCCCCAGCGCGCGTCGCCTCGCGGGCGCTCCGGTCCGGCGCAACACCTTGATCGCGGCTGCCGCAAGCACCGCGAGCCCGCCGGCCAGGGCGCCCCAGTAAATCACCTGCCCCAGGAACCAGGGACCGACAGCGAGTTCCATAAAGTCGTGGTAGTAGGCGCCGATCAACGTCCGCGGATACCAGAGCGCGTTGAAGGCGATCGCTGCACCGGCGAGGACACTGAACCATCCCACGACCAGCCGCCCCAGTTTCTGGCGAAGGTCTTCAGAGACGACTGCACTGGCGCAGGCGAGCGCCCAGGTCAGGCCAGCAAAGAACACGTGCAGCGCCACCTGCATGAGGACGAATGCCGCTATTTCAGAGGCAATACGGCCCTGCGCCATCTCGGCGGATGCCGCCTGCATCGCGTCGGTCTTGCCGATGCGATCGAGCAGCGTCGCGGCGGTCGCATAGGCTGTCAGTACGAAGAACACGACCCAGAGACCCAGGGAGATCCAGAAGCCGCGCAGGAGTCGGCCGCGAGGGGGAAGCAGGCTGCGAATGTCGGTATTCAAGGAATCTCCGTGGTCCCGTGTCGTCTGCGGCGGGGCCATGCCAGGACGCAGGTGCGTGCGCTATTTACCACTGATACGGCCGCACGCCTAAATGTTCCGGTCAATGCGCCGTCAAAGCTGTCGAGCAGGCCGAAGTTCCCGGCGATGACGACCCAGTCACCAACGCACATGAAGTCGTCACTTTTTGTCCAGAAGTGACAATCGTGGTCAGCGCCGCTTGCCACGGGCGAGGTCCGCAGTGGTCCATCGTCTGAAAATTCCCTTTTCTTTCCTATAGATAGGGATCCTCGGTCACTTGGCACGGTCCTTGCTTCATTGGGTTGCAGGCACATTTCGCCGCAGGTTTGCATCCATCCCCAAGGGAGTGAGAGAAAATGATGAAGTCTATCCAGAAGGGTTTCACCCTTATCGAACTGATGATCGTCGTCGCGATCATCGGCATCCTGGCGGCGATCGCCATTCCGGCGTATCAGGACTACCTGATCCGCTCGCAGGTCTCTGAAGGCCTGACGATGGCCGCGGCCGCCAAGGCGAGCGTCTCGGAGTTCTACGCCAACCGTGGCCAGTGGCCGGCCAGCAACTCGGAAGCCGGCCTCGGCAACGCGGGCGACATCCAGGGCAAGTACGTGTCGGCCATCACCGTCGCGTCGGGCGGCATCACGATCGACTTCGGCAACGAAGCGAACGCGGCGCACCTGGCACCGAACCAGCTCGGCCTGACCCCGGGCGCGAGCGTCAACGGCGACGTGATCTGGCGTTGCGGCTATTCGGACCCGCCGGCCGGCTGGAACGGCGGCACCACGTCGGCCACGTCTGGCTCGACGGACGTCGACGGCAAGTATCTGCCCTCGACCTGCCGCTGATCGAACGGCCGTTCCAGGCACCCGCCTGGAGCTGCAAAGGGAACCCCCGCTTCGGCGGGGGTTTCTCTTTTTGTGAGGGTCCGGGGCCGGGCCGGCCTGCCGAGACCGTGACGCGCTTCGCCATCACCCGCCCATGTTTAAGGGACAATCCGGTTGACTTAAGGTTTGAAGGCTTAGGTCTTCTCAGGTAACTTGCGAGGCTGGCTGGCCAGGGACCGGACGACGCACCTAAGTCCATGAACGATTTCGCGATTTCGACGCAGTTCATCCCCAAGTCGGGGCTC
>JBPOHK010000182.1:0-14381 GCA_052035645.1 Pseudomonadota bacterium | reverse complement strand
TTTGAATTCTGTAAATACTGCGCCGGGACTAACCCGACATGGAGATTGATCATGGCAGCTAAGGCAAAGAAGGCGACCAAGAAGAAGGCCACCAAGAAGAAGGCGGCGAAGAAGAAGTAAGGTCGCTTAGCCGAACAGGCGGCGCATCGGACTGAAAAGAACGATCGCCGCCCTCTAGGCAAACGACGACTGAGCCCGCGCAAGCGGGCTCAGTTGTTTCCGGGGCAGGGAAATTCGCATGAGTCAGGATCTCCGCAAGCAGCAGGCCGCCGACGCGGCGCTCGCCTACGTCCGCCCCGGCACGGTCATCGGCGTCGGCACCGGCTCGAGGGTCAACTGCTTGATCGACGCCCTCGCCCGCATGCCCGAGCGGGTGGCCGGCGCCGTCTCCAGCTCGGAAGCGAGCACCCGGCGCCTGGCGGCGCACGGCATCCCGGTCCTCGACCTGAACCAGACCGGCGACCTCGACGTGTACGTCGACGGCGCCGACGAGGCCACCCGCCAGCTGCACCTGATCAAGGGCGGCGGTGCGGCGCTCACCCGCGAGAAGATCGTGGCCGGCGCGTCGCAGCGGTTCGTCTGCATCGTGGACGACCTCAAGCTGGTCGAGCGCCTCGGCCGCTTCCCCCTGCCGGTCGAGGTGATCCCCATGGCGCGCGAGTTCGTCGCCCGCCAGCTCGTGCGGCTCGGCGGCCGGCCGGTCTGGCGCGAGTCCGTCGTCACCGACAACGGCAACCACATCCTCGACGTGCACGACCTCGCGATCGCCGACCCGGTCGCGCTCGAATCGGCCATGAACCAGGTCCCCGGGATCGTGACCGTGGGCCTGTTCGCCCTCCGCCCCGCGGATGTACTGGTAGTCGGCACCGCGTCCGGGGTTGTAACGTTGACGCGTGGCGCTTGATCCCGCACTCCTCGGCGTACTGAAGTCCCTGCTCGGCGACGGCCTCCTGCAGCGCGCGGAGGAGACGGTCGCCTACGAATGCGACGCCCTCACCGCGCACCGCCACCGGCCCGGCGCGGTCGTCCTGCCCCGCACCGTGGACGAAGTGCAGGCCGTGCTCGCCGCGTGCCGCCGCCACCGCACGCCGGTCGTCGCGCGCGGCGCGGGCACCGGGCTGTCCGGCGGCGCGCTGCCGATCGCCGACGGCGTGCTGCTGGTGCTGGCGCGACTCGACCGCATCCTAGAGGTCGACCCCGGGCGGCGGCTGGCCCGGGTGCAGCCCGGCGTCACCAACCTGGCGATCTCGGAGGCGGCGGCGCCGCACGGCCTCTACTACGCGCCCGACCCCTCCTCGCAGGTCGCCTGCACCATCGGCGGCAACGTCGCCGAGAACTCCGGCGGCGTGCACTGCCTGAAGTACGGCCTCACGGTGCACAACGTGCTGGCGATCGAGGTGATCACCATCGACGGCGAGCGACTGACCCTCGGCTCGGAGGCGGGCGAGTCGCCCGGCCTCGCCCTGCTGCCGCTGCTGACCGGCTCCGAGGGCATGCTCGGCGTCGTGGTCGAGGTCACCGTGGCGCTGCGCCCGCTCGCCGAGCGCGTCGAGCTGATCCTCGCCGCCTTCGACTCGGTACCGAAGTGCGCCGAGGCGGTGAGCACCGTGATCGCAGCGGGCATCGTCCCGGCCGGGCTCGAGATGATGGACGCGCCGGCGATCCGCGCCGCGGAGGCGTTCGCCCGCTGCGGTTACCCGCAGGACGCCGCCGCCCTGCTGCTGTGCGAGGTGGACGGGCTGGCGGCGGACGTCGCGTTCCAGCTGGAGCGCGCGCAGGCGATCCTGCGCGAGGCCGGGGCCACCGAGGTGCGCGTCGCGGCGGACGCCGAGGAGCGGCGGCGCATGTGGTCGGGCCGCAAGTCGGCTTTCCCCGCCGTCGGCCGTCTCGCGCCGGACTACTACTGCATGGACGGCACCATCCCGCGCCGCCACCTGCCCGAGGTGCTGGCGCGCATCGACGCGATGTCGCGCGAGTACGGCCTGCCGGTCGCCAACGTGTTCCACGCGGGCGACGGCAACCTGCACCCCCTGATCATGTTCAATGCCGGCGCGCCGGAGCAACTGCACCGGGCCGAGACCTTCGGCACCGCGATCCTCGAACTGTGCGTCGCGGTCGGCGGCACGGTCACCGGCGAGCACGGCGTCGGGGTCGAGAAGCTCGGCCCCATGTGCACGCAGTTCGGGACGGCCGAGCTCGAGGTCTTCCATGCCGTCAAGCGGGCCTTCGACCCCGGGACGCTGCTGAACCCCGGCAAGGCGGTGCCGACCCTCGCCCGCTGCGCCGACTACGGCGCGCTGCACGTGCACGGCGGCAAGCTGCCGTTCGCGCACCTGCCGAGGTTCTGAGATGGCGGACCACGACCTCACCGACGAGCTCAGCGAGCGCCTGCGCGCGGCCAGCGCCGCGCGCACGCCGCTGCGGGTGGTCGGCGGCGGCACGAAATCGTTCTACGGACGCGGCGGCGACGCGGCGGCGCCGTGCCGGGTGGACGGCCACCGCGGCATCCTCCACTACGACCCGGCCGAGCTGGTCGTGACCGCGCGAGCCGGCACGCCGCTCACCGAACTGGAGGCCGCGCTCGCGGCGCGGGGCCAGCACCTGCCCTTCGAGCCGCCGCACTTCGGGGCGGGCGCGACGCTCGGCGGCATGGTCGCGAGCGGCCTCGCCGGTCCGGCGCGCCACGCCGCCGGCCCGGTGCGCGACTACGTGCTCGGCGCACGCATCCTCGCGGGCGACGGGCGGGTGCTGAAGTTCGGCGGCGAGGTGATGAAGAACGTCGCCGGGTACGACGTGGCCCGCCTGATGGCCGGCTCGCTCGGCATCCTCGGCGTGCTCCTGGACGTCTCGCTGAAGGTGCTGCCGTGCGCCCCCGGGCGGCGCACGCTGGTGCTCGAACTCCCCCAGGCCGAGGCACTGCAGCGCATGGCGACACTCGCGCGCACGGGCCTGCCGGTCACCGGCAGCGCGTGGCTCGACGGGCGCTGGCACCTGCGCCTCGACGGTTCGCCACCGGCGCTGGAGGCCGCCGCGGGGCAGATCGGCGGCCGCGCGCTGCCGGACGACCACGCGTTCTGGCGGTCGCTGCGCGAGCACGACGGCGGCTTCTTCGCGGCGACGCCGGTGCTGTGGCGCGTCAACCTGCCGGCGAGCACGCCGCCGCTCGCGCTCGAGGCACCCGCCTGCGTCGAGTGGAACGGAGCGCAGCGCTGGTACGGCGACGTCGACGCCGGCCGCCTGCAAGCGCTCGCTGCCGCGGCCGGCGGTCACGTGACCTGCTTCCGGGGCGCGCCCGCCGGCGCGGAGGTGTTCGCGCCGCTCGCCCCCGCCCTGCTGTCGCTGCACCGGCGGCTCAAGGCGGTCTTCGATCCGGCCGGCATCCTCAATCCGGGCCGCATGTACGCGGGTCTGTAGCGATGCACGCGAAACCGTCCCCGGATCTCGACGGCACGCCGCTCGGCCGCGAGGCGCAGGCGCTGCTCGAGAGCTGCGTCCACTGCGGCTTCTGCCTGCCCGCCTGCCCGACCTACCGCGTCCTCGGCAACGAGCTCGACAGTCCGCGGGGCCGCATCTACCTGATCAAGCAGATGGTCGAGGGAGCGCCCGTCTCCGGCGCGACGCGCGAGCACCTCGACCGCTGCCTCACTTGTCGCTCCTGCGAGACGGCCTGCCCCTCGGGCGTGCAGTACGGCCGCCTCATCGACCTCGGCCGCGAGCTGGTCGAGGCGCGCGCCCCGCGGCCCGCCGCCGAGCGCACCTGGCGACGAGCGCTCGCGCGCGTGCTCGCGCAGCGCGCCTTGTTCACCCCGCTGCTGCGGCTCGGACAGGCGGTGCGCGGACTGCTGCCGGCGGCCTTGCGCTCGAAGGTGCCGCCACGCCGCGCCGTCGGCGCACGGCCCGCCACGCGGCATACGAGGCGCGTGGTGATGCTCGAAGGCTGCGTGCAGCCTGCACTGGCCCCGCAGATCAACGCCGCCTCAGCGCGCGTATTGGACCGCGTGGGCGTCTCGGTGATCCTGGCCAGGGGCGAGCAGTGCTGTGGCGCGCTCGGCCACCACCTCGGCGAGACGGAGCGCGCGCGTGCCCAGGCACGCACCAACGTCGAGCTGTGCGCCCGCCTGCTCGACGAGGGCGCCGAGGCGATCGTCAGCACGGCGAGCGGCTGCGGCGTGTTCGTGAAGGACTATGGGCACCTGCTGGCCGACGACCCGCGCCTCGCGGCGCAGGCCGCCCGCGTCGCCGCCGCGACGCGCGATCTCTGCGAGATCCTCACGGCCGACGACCTGCGCGCCGCCGGGCTCGGCACGCGCCCGCGCGGCGACGTCGCCTGGCAGGCGCCGTGCACGCTGCAGCACGGGCAGCGCCCGGCCACCGCCGGCCGCGTCGAGTCGCTGCTCGCCGCCGCCGGTTACCGCCTCACCCCGGTCGCGAGCCCGCACCTGTGCTGCGGCTCGGCCGGCACCTACTCGATCCTGCAGCCCGGGTTGTCGCAGGAGCTTCGCGCTCGCAAGCTCGGGACGCTGCTCGGCGGACAGCCGGCCGCCATCGCCACTGCCAACGTCGGCTGCCTCGAACACCTGCGGGCGGCGAGCCCGGTGCCGGTGCGGCCCTGGATCGAACTGGTCGACTCGGCCTGGCAGGACGCGGCGGCGAGCGGGGTCAGGCGCGGCGCAGGGTGAACCAGAACGTGCTGCCCTGGCCCGCGCGGCTGCGCGCGCCGATCGCGCCGCCCGATTCCTCGACGATGCGGCTGGCGATCGCCAGGCCGAGCCCGGTGCGCTGGCGCAGCGGGCCGGGCTGGCCCTCGATGCGCTGGAACGGCTTGAACAGCTTGTGCTGCTGATCCTCGGGGACGCCGATCCCGGTGTCCTCGACCTCGACCTTCACCATGCTCCCCTCGACGAGCGCCCGCACCTCGACGTGGCCCTCGTCGGTGAAGGTGACCGCATTCGACAGCAGGCTGCGCAGCACCTGGGCCGCGCGGACCGGATCGACGTGGACCATGAGCGCCGGATCGCAGCCGGCCCGGCGCAGCTCGAGGCCGCGCGCGAAGGCCCGCGCCTCGAGCGCCGCGACCTGCTCGTCGAGCAGCGTCTCGAGCGGCACGGCGACCGGGTGCAGCCGCAGGTCGCCGGCCTCGATGCTGGTCATGTCGAGGATGTCGCGGACCATGTCGAGCAGTTGCTCGCCGGCGCGCCGGATGGCGGTGAGCGGCTTGCGCTGCGGTTCGGGCACGGGCCCGAGCGCACCGTCGAGGATGGCCGAGCTGAACCCGATGATCGCGTTGAGCGGCGTGCGCAGCTCGTGGCTGGCCGTCGCCAGGAAGGTGCCCTTGGCGCGGTCGGCGCTCTGGGCGAGGTCGAGCGCCTGCTCGAGCTCCCGGGTGCGCTGCCGGACCATCCGCTCGAGCTCGTCGCGGTGGCGGGTCAGCTCCTGGTTGGCGTGCTCGATCTTGAGGCTCGCCCGGCGCAGCGTCTCCTGCAACTCGACGCCGTCGGAAACGTCCCGCATGACGCCGATGGCACGCAGCGGGGCACCGTCGGGTCCCGGTTCGAGGACGGCGGCCACCTGCAGGTGACGCGGATCGGCCCCGTCGCGGTGGATGCGCAGCACGTTGTCCGCCCCGTCGTCGCCGTCGCCCGGGGGATGCAGGAGCCGGTCGATTCGATCGTGGTCCGCCGGGTGGACGCGGGCACGCAGGAACTCGTGCGACACGCCCTGGCGGCCGACGTGCTCGGGGACGTCGAAGAACCGGCAGACCGTGGCGTCCCAGTACATGCGGCCGTCGAGCAGGTCGCGCGACCACACGCCGAGTCCGCCGGCGGCGAGCGCCAGCAGGACCGCATCGGTGTCGCGCCGACCGGCCGACGGCGGGGACGTGTCCCCGGCGGACATCTCGATGTCGTACTTCGCCAACGCGCCACCCGGGAATGCGGGCCCGCCGCCCGCCGTGAGGCAATCTAAGTCAGCAAGAATTGCCGTATGTAAGTAGTTCTCGCAGTCGTGCGCATCATCCCGGCAGCACGGGTGTTCCGGGCTCCGTCGGCACGTCGAGCACGCGGCACATCGCCGCGATCGCGAGGTAGAGCGAGGCGAGCGCGACGAACTCGACGCGCTCGGCCGGCGCGAGCGCCGCGGCCACCCGGGCCTCCTCCGGCGCCGCGAGTCCACGGCAGTCCGCCGCCGCATCCGCGATCGCGAGGATCGCGAGCTGGCGCTCCGACCACGGTGGGTCGGCGGCGAGACCGGTCGCGGTGGCCTCGACCTGGCTCGGGGTGAGTCCCGAGGCGCGGCCGAAGTACGCCACGTGCACGCCCCACTCGTGGGCCGCCCGACGGCGGGCGGTCACCCGCAGGATGCAAAGTTCGCGATCCGCCGGAGCGAGCTGCCCGGTGTGCATCAGGCCGCGCAGCCCGGCGATCGGCCCTTCGACGAAGGCGCGCACCACGGCCGGGTTGCGGGCGAGTTCGAGGTAGAGCCGCGGCGGCCGGTACGGCGGCGGCACGATCCGCTCGACGAGCTGACGGGCCTCGGGGCTGATCGATTCGGGCATGACGCGCTCCGCGGGGATGGCCGGATGACGAGGGTAACCCCGGCGACCGGTCTCCCGCGCGTTGACCGCGAACCGCGTCGATGCTCTAGTCGCATCGGCGCGGCCGGGGCCGCGTCCGTCCACCGTCACGCCAGAGGCCCGCCATGAAGCTGCTTTCGATCGCCGTCGCCTGTCTCGCGCTCGTTGCCTTGCCTGCCGCGGCCGAGCCCGCGAGGGAAAGCACGATCCGCGAAATCATCGAAGTGACGAATGCGCGCACGATCATGGACCGTACGGCGGGCCAGATCGACGCGATGATGCGACAGATGATGGAACAGATGATGCAGGGCCAGTCGCCGACGCCGAAGCAGCAGGCGGCGCTCGACCGCTACCGCGAGAGCGTCAGCGCGATCACCCGCGAGACGCTGGTCTGGGAGCGCTTCGAGCCGATGTTCATCCGGCTGTACCGCGAGACCTTCACCGAGGAGGAACTGCAGCCGCTGCTCGCGTTCTACCGCTCGCCGCCCGGGCAGGCGTTCATCGCCAAGATGCCGGCGCTGCAGGAGCACATGATGCGGGAGATGCCCGGCCTGATGACCGAGTTCACGCCGAAGTTCCAGGCGGCGGCGAAGCAGCTCGAGGCGGACCTCAAGGCGGCTAGGGACAATCCCTGATCGCATCCCAGTCTCTGCTGGGATCCATCGGCGTAAGCTATGCGACATATTCCGACCGGGACCTCCGCCGGCCCGGCCTTTCCACCGTCGCCCGCCAGTCGTAGGATCGCGCCCATGGTGTATCGAGTCACCTCGGAGCGCCGGCATCATTACCTCCACGTGCGCCTGGAGGGACCGGAGTCGTACCAAGAGGCCGTGCGCTTCTGGAAGTGGCTCGCGGACCAGGGGCGGGCCCTGGGTGTCGACGAGTACATGATCGTCGACGAGGTCCAGGGCCGGCTCAGCATGGTGGACCACTTCGAGATCAGCGAGGTCGTCGCGCGCCTGTTCGCCGGCAAGCGCATCGCCTATGTCGATTCGAAAGCCGAGACCTGGGACGCCAACGAATTCGGGGGCACGGTGATCAACAACCGGGGCGGACGCGCGCAGGTGTTCAGGACCGAGGCCGACGCCCATCGCTGGCTGATCACGCGGCAGGCCATGGCAAGCTGACGACAAGGGGAAGGCGCCCGGCGCGAACGCGTGCCGCGCGCCCGGGGAGGCCTCGTGTCCAGGAAGCACATACGCGCACGACTCATCGGCGACGGCCCGCACGGCTCGTGGGCGCGCCTGCAGATCCCGTTCAACGTCGAGGACGCCTACGGCACCAAGGGCCGCGTGCCGGTGCGCGCCATGTTCGGCCGCACGGAGTTCCGCACCTCGATCTTCCCGAACGGCGACGGCACGCACTACCTGATGGTCAACCGGGACATGCAGGCCGCGGCCGGCACCGGCGTGAACGAGACGGTCTCGATCACGCTGTGGCGCGACTCGGTCCCGGACGAACCCGCCGTGCCGCGCGACCTCGCGGCCGCCCTCGCGAAGAACCGGGCGGCCGGCAGGACGTTCGCCGAGCTGCCGCCGTCGGCGCGGCGCGAGTACGTGCAGTGGATCGAGTCGGCCAAGCTGGAGCAGACCCGCGCGGGCCGCGTCACCTCGGCCGTGAAGCTGCTGGCGTCCGGACAGCGGCGACCGAACGTCTGAGCCACCCGCGGACCGGCGGGACCCGCGCGTAAAGCGCCACGGCGGCCAGCGTGCACACGAGCAGTCCGCCGAGGAGCGGTCGCGCCGTGCCGTCGTGCGCGAGCCCGATGCCCTGCACGGTCAGTGCACCGACCGCCATCTGCACCGCCGTCAGCAGCCCCGAGGCCGCGCCGGCGCGGGCGGGCTGCGCCGCCACCGCCTCGGCCTGCACCGGCGCGATGCCCACGGCCGCGAAGAAGTACAGCACGAGCGTCGGCCCGAACAGGGTGACGGTGCCGAGCCCGGCGAGGCCACAGGCGACGATCGCGAGGAGTGCCGCACCGAGGCAGCCGAGGCCGGAGACCTGGATCAGCCGACGGCGCTCGAAGCGATCCCCCCAGCGCGCCGTGAACTGGTTGCCGGCGACGTAGCACAGGCAGCCGACGCCGAACCACAGGCCGTACTCGGTCGCCGTGCCGCCGAGCACCTCGACCAGCAGGTAGGGGATCGCGGCCTGGGTCGCGAAGACCGCCGCCATGATCCACGCGAAGTGCAGGGCCGGCGCGCGGTAGGCCGGGTCGGCGAGCAGGGCCCCGTAGTGCGCGACGAGCTCGCGCGGCGACGCCGCCGGCAGCGCGGACGGCCGCGTCTCCGGGAGGTGGCGCGCGAGCAGCAGCAGCGCGAGCGACCCGCCGGCGAGACAGACCGCGAAGACGGCCCGCCACGAGAGCCGGTCGAGCAGCACGCCGCCGAGGACCGGCGCCAGCATGGGGACGAAGATCATCACCGTCGTCAGCTGCGCGAGCGCCCGGGCCGAGCGCTCCCGGCCGTACACGTCGTGGATCACCGTGCGCGTCAGCGAGAGCGCGGCGGCGCTGCCGGCGGCCTGCACTGCGCGGCCCGCCAGCAGCGCGGGCGCCGACGGAGCGATCGACGCCAGGAGGCTGCCGAGGCAGAACAGGGCCGTGCCCGTCAGCATCACCGCGCGCCGTCCGACCCGGTCCGCGAGCGGGCCGTAGACCAGCGTCGCCAGGGCGATGGTGACGAAGGCGAGGCTCACCAGGGCCTGGGCCGTCGCCATGGGAATGCCGAGATCGTCGTGCACGAACGGCACCGCCGGCGTGACCATCTGCGTGGCGAGCGGCCCGAGCGCATAGGCGACGATCAGGGCCGCGCGGGCGACGAGACTGAGCTGTGACATGACTGCCTCCTCTGGACATGTCGCCAGAGTGGCGGAGCCGTGTCTCGGAACGATGTCTGCCCCGTGGAGATTTGTACCCGTTGGTTTCCGCTGCGTTGCAACCCGGCCGGCGCCCGCCTAGGCCGGACCGGCGAGGCAGCGCGCCAGCACCTGGCCGAGCTGCACTGGATCGACGGGCTTGCGCAGCACGGCGCTCAGGCCCGCGCGCGTCACGTCGTCGCCGGCGAGGCCGTCGCCGTGCCCCGTGTACAGGATGACGGGCAGCCGGGCGCGCAGCGTGCGCAGTCGTCCGGCCAGTTCGAGGCCGGTCAGCCGCGGCATCGAGTGGTCGGTGATGACGACGTCGAACCGGGCCGGCTCGGCACGCACCAGGTCGAGGGCCGCCTCCGGGCGCGACGCGTACACGGCCTCGAGGCCCCAGGTGTCGAGCAGCTCGCGCATGAATTCGCCGACGGCCTCCTCGTCGTCCACCACGAGCACCGTGCCGCGCAGGCTCGGCGACGGTGGCCGCGACGGCGTCCCGGCTTCGAGCGGCTCGATCACCTGCGGGTTGCCGCTCATCGCCGGCCAGAGCACGCGGAAGCGCGTGCCCTCCCCCGGGCGGCTGTCGACGACGACGTGCCCGCCGTGCTCGTGCACGATCCCGTGGACCATCGCCAGCCCCATGCCGCTGCCCTTGCCCGCCTCCTTGGTGGAGAAGAACGGCTCGAAGATCCGCTCGAGCACCTCGGGTGTCATGCCCTGGCCGTCGTCCTCGACGGCCAGTTCCACGAACCGTCCCCGGACCTCCTGGCGGCAACTCGCGCAGACGTGCGGCGTCGCCGGAGCGTCGCCGACGTGGATGCGCAGGCGGCCGTTGCCGCCGGTCGCGTCACGCGAGTTGAGGCAGAGATTCAGCAGCACCTGCTCCACCTGCGCCGGATCGGCGTGCACCGGCGCGACGGGCGCATCGAGCGCCGGCACGAGCTCGAGCGTCTCCGGAAGGCCGGCCTGCAGGGTCGCCAGGGCACCGCGCACGACGGCCGGCAGCGAGACGGCGCGCGGCGAGCCGCGATGCCCGCGGCTGAACATCAGCATCTGCTGGATCAGGTCCCGCGCGCGCTCGCACGAACGCTGCGCCTGGGCGAGGTAGGCGCCCAGCCGCGCGTCGCCCGCCGCCGCCTCGCGCTGGCCGGCCAGCAGCACGTATCCCATGATCGAGGTGAGCAGGTTGTTGAAGTCGTGGGCGATGCCGCCCGTCAGCTGGCCGATGGCCTCCATCTTCTGCGCCTGGCGCAGCCGGGCCTCGAGGCGCGCGCGCTCGGTCTCGACCCGCACGCGCTCGGTGAGGTCGCTGATCACCGCCAGCACGTGCGGCTCGCCGCGGTACTGGATCGGCACGGTGCGAACCTCGATCGGGAAGCGCCGCCCGTCGCGCCCGAACGTCTCGCTCTCGCGCCGGCACCGCTCGCCCGCGAGCGTGCGCGAGATCAGCTCGACCTGCATCTGCCGGTGGGGCTCGGTCATCTCCCGGTTGCGCGCCCCGGCCAGCACCTCCTCGCGGGTGTAGCCGTACATGCGCTCGTAGGCCGGGTTGACGTCGACCCGCTCGTAGCGGGAATTCCACAGCACCAGCGCATCCGCCGAGGCGTTGAAGACCGCCCGGTACTGCTCCTCGCTCGCGCGCAGGGCCTCCTCGGCCTCCTTGCGTTCCGTGATCTCGCGGGTGAAGGCGAGCACGCGCCACTGGCCGCCGATGCGGGCGCGCTTCAGGCGGACCTCGTCCCAGTGCAGGGAGCCGTCCTTGCGCCGCCGTCGCCACTCGAAGGTCGCGTGGCCGACGCGGCGCGCCATGTCCACGCCGCGCATCGCCTCCTCCTCGGAGAGGGGCTGTTCCCCGGCGCCGAGGTCGCGCGGCTTGAGGCCGATGAGTTCGGAGCGCGCGTAGCCGTAGGACTCGCAGGCCCTCGGGTTGGCGTCGACGATCGCCCCGGTGTCCCAGTCGTGCACGAGGATCGCGTCCTCGGAGGCCTCGAAGATCTCGCGGTAGTTCGCCTCGGAGGCGCGCAGGGCGGCCGCGGCCTCGACCCGCTCCAGCTCGGCGTTGACGCGCACGGCGAAGATCTTGAGCGTGGCCTCCACGAGCGCCGCGTCGGCGAACGGCTTGCGCGAGACGGCGGCGATCAGTCCGCGCGGCCGGCCGCTCGCCGTCGTGAGCGGGTGACCGGCGTAGCTCTCGAGCCGCATGCGCTGGAAGTCCTCGTCGCGCGGGAACAACTCCGTCAGGCGCTCGGGATACAGCCGGTAGCACTGCCCCACCACGGTCTCGCACGGCGTGCCGTGGATCGGGTAGGTGAAGTTCTCGTGCACCTGGCCGTCCATGTGGAATGCCAGCATCTGCAGTTCGTGCGGGCGTTCGGCCGACACCGTGGCGATGAAGGCGCCGTCGATGCCGAGGATGGTGGAGAGGTAGCGCGCGAGCTCGCGGAAGAGGGTGTCTTCTTCCGACTGCGACACGGCCAGCGCGGCCGCCGAGAACGCCTCCTCCAGGCGCTTGCGCTCCGTGATGTCGGTCGACATGCCGCACACCGCGTAGACCTCGCCCGACGCGTCGTGGAGCGGGAACTTCGCGGACAGGAACGTGCGCGGCCCCGCGCCGAAGTCGGCCGACTCCTCGAACTGCAGGCAGCGCTGCTCGTTCAGCACGAGCAGGTCGTTGCGGCGGAAGCGGGCGGCGAGCGGCGGCGCGAAGGTCTCGTCGTCGGTGCGCCCGAGGACGCCGTCGGCCCGCCGTCCCGTCACCCGCTCGAATTCGCGGTTGACGAAGATGTAGCGCCCGCGGCGGTCCTTGGCAAAGACGATCGCGCTCGAATTGTCGAGGACCTGCTGCAGGCCGCTCTCGCGATCGAGCAGCGCCTGCTCGGCCTCGTGGCGCAACGGGGACTCGACCACCATCGCGGGTGCCCTCCGGGTCTCGGTGCCACCCGAGTATAGGAACGCGCCCGACGGACGCCAGCACTGTTACCCGGCTGAAACAAACATGTAGCCGACGCCGCGCACCGTGCGGATGACCTGGGGATTCTCGGGCTCCTGCTCGATCTTGCGCCGCAACCGCGCGACCCGGATGTCGATCGAGCGATCGAACGGATCCCACTCCCGGTTGCGGGTGAGCGTGAGGATGCGGTCGCGCGAGAGCGCCTTGCCCGGGTTCTCGACGAAGACCCGCAGCAGGTCGAACTCCATGGTCGTGATCGGGATCTCCTCGCCGTCCGGGCCGAAGAGGCGGTGGGAAGCGAGGTCGAGCGTGCACGCGCCGAAGCGGACGGTACGCGGCGCCTCGGCCTCGCCATCGCCCGCGGCCGGGCGGGACTGGATGCGGCGCAGCACGCTCTTGATGCGCGCCAGCAGCTCGCGCGGATCGAAGGGCTTGGCCACGTAGTCGTCCGCGCCGACCTCCAGCCCGACGATGCGGTCCACCACGCCCCCCGCGCCCGTGACCATGATGATGCCGACGTCGTAACGCTCGCGCAGGAAGCGCGCCAGGCTGAGGCCGTCCTCGCGCGGGAGCTTGAGGTCGAGCAGGACGAGGTCGGGCGTCGCCTGCTCCATCTCGCGGCGCATCGCCTCTCCGTCGGCCGCGACCGCCACGCGGTAGCCCTCCGCGCCGAGGTAGTCGCGGAGCATCTCGCGGATCGCCGGATCGTCGTCGACCACCAGCACGCAGGCCGCATTCGCCATGACGTCCCCCTCCACTGGTGCGGCGCAATTATAGCCACGGCCGCAGAAGCAATCGGAAACAAAACAAAACGCCGCGGACATCGGATCGATACGGCCGTCCGGCAACCTTTGTCGCCATGCGGGGGCCCCGCCCCCGAGCATCCAACCCGAGGAGACCAAAATGCAAGCCGCCACGATGACGCTCGAGTTCAGCGACACCCCGTCGGCCACCGCATCCCCGCGTTATGCGCGCGCCATCAAGGCGTCGAAGCGCGTGCGCTGGGACATCGACGCGGACGTGATCCGCCAGCGCGAATTCGATTTCCGCCACGCCTTCCTGCCCGCCGGCCTGTCGATGGTCGATTCGCTGCCCTTCCTGACGGCCGACGAGCGCCGCCTCGTCAGCCAGGTGCAGGGCCGCAGCTACGCCTACATCTTCGGCCTGGTCGAGCGCTACATCGGCGCGAAGGTGCTCGAGCTGTCGCGCCGCCACTGGCTGGGCGACCAGGTCGCGCTCGAGGCGCTGGTGAGGTTCAGCGACGAGGAACTCAAGCACCAGGAACTGTTCCGGCGCATCGAGCACATGCTCGAGGCGGGCATGCCGCCCGGCTACGTGCGCACGGCCGATCCGAATGCCGTGGCCGGCGCGGTGCTCGCGCGCAGCTCCTGGTCGGTGCTCGCACTCACCTGCCTGATCGAGCTGTTCACGCAGCAGCACTACCTCGAGAGCATCGAGCCGCAGGCCGACCTCTCGCCGCTGTGGAAGGACGTGTTCCGCCATCACTGGCTGGAAGAGGCGCAGCACGCGGTGCTCGACGAACTGGAGTGGGTCGCCGAGGACCGGCGCCTCACGCCGGGACAGAAGGAATTCGTCGTCGACGACCTGATCGCCCTGGTGGCGGCGGTGGACGGCATCCTGCAGGCCCAGGCCACGGCGGATGCCGACTACTTCCTGCGCATCGCGGGACGGCGCTACGTGGCCGAGGAGGAAGCCGGCCTGCGCGCAACCTTCCTGCGCGCCTACCGCTGGCAGTACATCGTCTCGGGCGCACAGCACCCGCATTTCGGCCGGCTGCTCGCCGACATGACGACCCCGGCCCAGATGACACGCATCCAGCAGGCGCTGGCGCCGATCGTGCGCGCCACGCTTCCAACCCGGAGGAATGAATCATGAAGTGCATCCGCATCCTGACGACCTATGAACAGGCGATCTTCGCCACGCTCGCGGGGCTCGTCGTCACGCTGACGCTGCTGCTGCTGAACGTCGGCTTCCGTG
>JBPOHK010000049.1:0-10249 GCA_052035645.1 Pseudomonadota bacterium | reverse complement strand
ATGGCCAGCGTCCGGTGTACGACGTGCATGGGACCCTCCGTGGCCGATGCGGACACGGCGATCACGGTGCGCCCGCGCGGGCACGCTGTCGCGGCGATTATCGCGCGCGTAGCGGCCGAAACTCGCGGCCGCGCGGCGCGGCGGACTCAGGCCCGGCCGGCGTTCGAGTCGGTCGGCGAGTGGTAGTACTGGCTCTCCTCGGCGAACTGCTCGATGAGCCGGCGCAGTTCGCGCTCGCGCCCCTCGGCCGTGCTGATGGCCAGGCAGTCCTCGCACTTCGGATCGCCGCAAGGCTGCCGCGTGTACAGCCAGTACTGCACCGCGCCGGCCAGCAGCCCATCGGCGATGTCCCACAGGTCGGCCTTCTCGTCGGCCTCGGCCATCTCGTTGCCGAGATCGACCGCCTGGGCGAATGCGTCGTCGAAAGGATTGCCTTGCTCTTGCATGGGTCTACCGGCGGGCGAGGCCGCCAAGGGAAGCGTCGGGGATCTCGGGCATGATACCAGAGGCGCCCCGCCCCGGCGTGGGCGAATAGCGCCGATTTCGAGCAATTTCAGCCGCTTACACGGCCCGGACGACGCGACTCAGATGCCGGCCTTGGCGAGCGCGTCGACGACCGAGCGCAAGGTGGCGGCGAGTCCCGGGTGCCCGGCCTCGAGCCGCACGGCCGCGCCCTCGAGCGCGTCGCCGGGGCGTTCCTCCGCGGGGGCCTGGCCGCCGAGCGCGCGCTGGATGTCGCCGAGCACCGTCTCGAGCAGTTCGCGTTCGTTCGGGGCGAGGCTGCGTGCCTCGCCGAGCTCGCGATGCAACTCGCGCAGTGTGTGCTGCAGGTCGCTCATGGTTGCCTCCCGGTCGCAGGGTGCCGATCGAGTGTAGCAGCGGGGCTGCGCGCCGCGGTCGTGGAAAACCGCCGCCGCAGCCAGCCCTGCGCGGGCAGGTAGAATGCGCCCATCGCAGCTTCACGGTGATCGCCATGGGTGTCCGCGGCCCGCTCGTCCTCGCGCTGGTGCTCGCACTCGCTGCGCCCTGCGCGGGCGCCGCCGACGCCCCGCGCTTCGAGGTCACGCCTTTCGCGGGCTACCGGGCCGGCGGCAGCTTCGACGTCGAGTCGACGGTGCCGGACCTCGTCGACGACACGGTCGACGTCGGCGAGGACGCGAGCTTCGGCGTCGACCTCGGCCTGTATCGCGACGCCCGTGGCTTCTACGAGTTGCTGTACAGCCGGCAGGGCGCGCGACTCGACGCGAAGTCGCCGGCCCTCGACGGACTCGACGTCGACGTCGAGTACTACCAGTTCGGCGGCACGGCGCTGTTTCCGGAGGCCGCCGAGACCGTGCTGCCCTATCTGTCGTTCACGCTCGGCGCGACGCGGTTCTCCGCCGCCGGCTACGACACCGAGACCCGGTTCTCGGGCAGCCTCGGCGGCGGCCTGCGCGTTCCGCTCGGCGAGCACTTCGCCGCCGTGCTCGGCCTGCGCGGCTACCTGACGCTGGTCGATTCGTCGACCGAGTTCCTGTGCGAGAGCAACGGCGGGGACGCCGCGTGCCTGCTGAAGGGCTCGGGCAAGACCTTCTTCCAGGCCGAGGCGCAGCTCGGCCTCGCGCTGCGCTTCTAGGCGGTCGGCGCCGGGGGCGCGACGAGTTCGGCCCCGCTGCCGTCGTCGAAAATCAGCTCGCGTTCGGGCCAGCGCACGGCGCCGAGGCGACTGACGAACGGCTCGCCCGGGAACGCGCGCCGCTCCGCGTAACGCGCTCCGACGGAGAAATCCAGGCAGAACGCGCTCGCGCGCGGCCCGAGCCACTCGTGTGCGGCACGGCCCTCGAACGCATCCTGTGCGTACCTGCCGTAGCGTCGACCGGCGTCTGGACTCGGCCAGCGCCAGTAGTGGCCGAACAGCACCGGCACCCCGGACGCATACTCGCGCCACCACGGCACGCGCTCGACCATGCGCCACTTGCCCGCCATGAAATACGGCTCGCGCGCCTTGCGCTCGAGTCCGGAGGTGATCACCCGCACCGGGTTCGACAGCTGGTAGGCCAGGTCGCGCTCGGCGAGCGCGTCGAGCATCGGCACGGGCCGGTCGCGGTCCAGCAGGCGCTCGCGGTAGAAGTCGAGCTGGGCGCCGGCCTCCGCGTGCAGCCCGCTCGCCTGCGCGCGCGTCTCGGCCCGCGATGCGTAGACGCGGTACAGCTCGACGGCATTGCCGATGCCGCCCGCGTCGCGGGCCTCCGCGATGCGGTCGTCGTTCCAGCAGGCGTGCACCAGCCGCAGGTCGGCCCGCTCGAGCACCAGCGGCAGTTGCCGGAAGAACGCGAGGATGCGCTCGCGCTGGGCGTCGTCCGCGGCCGGCCGCGACTCGGTGAACCGGCCATGGGCCCGGTCGTGGTCGTGCTCGAAGAACCAGCCGTTCGCTTCCTTGCGCGAACCGCGCAGCACGTTGATCTCGTGGTTGCCGAGCAGGCACTGGGCCGTGCCGGCCTCCACCATCTCGCGCACGCGCTCGATCACCGCCGGGCTGTCCGGCCCTCGGTCGCACAGGTCGCCGATGAACACGAGTCGCCGCGCGCCGGGGTGCTCGCCGCGGCCGCGGTAGCCGAGCGCGCGCAGGAGCCCGTCGAACGCGTCGATCTCGCCGTGCACGTCGCCCACGACGTCGATGGGCCCATCGAAGGCGGCGCCGGCGAGCAGGGACGGGGCCGACGGGCGGCTCACTGCGCCGCTCCGCCCGTCGGGGCCTCCGGTGCGGGCGGCAGCTGCGTGAACAGCACCCGCAGGCGCAGTGCGAGGCGTTCCGGCGCGTCGAGCGCCTCGCGCTCGTCCAGCAGGCGTCGCAGCCGCGCCGGCTCGTTGGTGATGATGTTGTCCACGCCCCGCTCGATCATTCGCTGCATGTCCTCGGGGCGGTCCACGGTCCAGACGTGCACCTGCTTGCCGGCCGCGCGCGCCTTGCGCAGCAGTTCGGGCGTCGCGCGCCTGGCGTTGAGGCTCAGGAAGTCGGCCGCCGTGCGCGTGACGTTGCCGACGGCGGCGGTGACGATGTGCCCGGTCGGCAGGCGCGGCTCGAGCGCCTTCACCTGCTTGAGCGCGGCGTAGTCGAGCGAGGTGATCACGGCCTGGTCGAGGAAGCGCTCGCGCCGCAGGAGTTCCACGACCGCCGGCGCCAGGGCGGGGTCGGGCACGTTGTACTTGAGTTCCACGTTCACCCGCATGCGGCCGCGCAGCAGGGCGAGCACCTCGGGCAGCAGCGGCGGATGCTCGCCCGCGAAGCGGGTGTCGAATCGCCGGCCGATGTCGATGCGCGCCGCCTCGGCCGCCGTCACCTGCGCGACCTTGCGCGGGTCGCCGGCCATGCGCATGAAATCGCCGTCGTGCATCACGATCAGCGCGCCGTCCCGGGTGCGCTGCACGTCGAGCTCGACGAAGTCGGCGCCGGCTTCGAGCGCGGCGCGAAAGGCGGGCAGGCTGTTCTCGGGCGCGGCACGCGAGGCGCCGCGGTGCGCCGTGATCGCGACGTCGGGCGTCAGGTCGAGCCGGCGGAGCAGCCAGGCCGCCGTGCCGGTCGAGGCGGCGAGCAGCGCGAGCGTCGCGGCGACGGCCACGCGCGCCAGGTTCGTCGAGGACGCAGGCGTCGCGGCCGGGCCGTCGGGCACCAGCGCGGCCGCACCCGACTGCTCGGCGTACAGGCGCGTCACCAGGAACTGGTGACCGCCGAGCTGCAGCGCTCCGACGAGCAGCCCGAAGACCGTGGACACGACGAGGAAGAGCGACACGAGCGGCAGCACGCGCGCCGGGTCCATCCCTGCCCAGGCGAGCGCCGGCCCGGTGAGGAAGCCCGCGACGCGCGAGGCCGCAACGACGAGGGCCGCGAGCGACGCCCACCACAGCAGCAGCGGCGGCAGGAGGCGACGCAGGCCGCCGCGGGTCAGCGCCCAGCTGCCGCGCAGGGCCTCGCCCGGCGAGCAGGCCCGGTGCAGCATCAGCGGGAGGGCGTACAGCCAGCGCGCCAGGCAGACGGCGACTGCGACGGCGGTGGCCAGCGCCGCCACGGCGGCGATCCGCTTCGCGCGCCTGAACTCGGGCGGATCCTCGGCGAGGTAGTAGTTGACGTCGTGCGCCCCGAGCGTCGTGAACCAGAGCGCAGCCAGCAGGGCGAGCACGGGCAGCAGCAGCAGCGCCAGGCGCAGGAAGATCCGCGTGGACAGGCCGAGCAGGGCGGGCAGCGTGCGCGCGACGTGTGCGACCGTGCCGGCCAGCGTGACGGGTCGGCGGCCGATGGCGTGCCCCGCGAGCCACGTCAGCCCGGCGAACTCGGCGAGCAGGATCGCGAGGCCGCACGCCGCCACCACCAGCACGAAGGCCAGGCCGCGCGGCGAGAGCAGGAACGCCGCGATGTCGTAATTGCTCACGACCGCGTCGCCGGTCGTGGCGATGATCGAGCGGGCGAGCCAGACGACGAGCGGCGTGAGCACGGCCACGGCCGCCGCCTGCATCAGCAAGTGGAAGCCGACGGCCTTGCCGCGGACGATGCGGAAGTCGGCCCAGGCCCGTGCCGGCCAGCCGTTCGCCATGCCTTGTCTCCCCCGTCAGACGAGGACGCGTTCGATCCCGCCCGCGTTCGCCTGCCGCACGTAGTCCTCGAGCCACCCGGTGCCGAGCACGTGGCGTGCGATCTCCACCACCACGTATTCGGCCTCGGTGCCGGCATCGTCCCCGTAGCGCTGCAGTCCCTGCAGGCACGACGGGCAGGAGGTGAGGATCTTCACCTCGCCGGCGTGGCCCGAATCCCGCAGGCGCTTCGCGTCGCGCTCGACCTCGTGCTGCTTGCGATAGCGCACCTGGGTGGCGATGTCCGGCCGCGAGATGGCGAAGGTACCCGATTCGCCGCAGCAGCGGTCGTTTTTCGCGATCGGCCCGTTCTGCGCCGGGTTCATCAGGGCATTCACGACCTTGAGCGGATCCTGCGTCTTGATCGGGGAATGGCAGGGGTCGTGGTACATGTAGCGCGCTCCGGTCGCGCCTTCCATGCGTACGCCCTTCTCGAGCAGGAACTCGTGGATGTCGAGGATGCGGCTGCCGGGGAAGATCGCCTCGAAGTCGTAGCCCGCGAGCTGGTCGTGGCAGGTCCCGCAGCTCACCACCACGGTGCGGATGTCGAGGTAGTTGAGCGTGTTGGCGACGCGGTGGAACAGCACGCGGTTGTCGGTGATGATCTTCTCGGCCTTGTCGAACTGGCCCGAGCCGCGCTGCGGGTAGCCGCAGCAGAGGTAGCCCGGCGGCAGCACGGTCTGCACGCCCACGTGCCACAGCATGGCCTGGGTCGCGAGCCCGACCTGGGAGAACAGGCGTTCCGAGCCGCAGCCCGGGACGTAGAACACGGCCTCGCCGTCGGCGGGAACCGTGTGCGGCCGGATGATCGGCACGTAGTTGCGGTCTTCTATGTCGAGCAGCGCGCGGGCGGTGCGCTTCGGCAGGCCGCCCGGCATCTTCTTGTTGACGAAGTGCACGACCTGCTCGCGCAAGGGCGGCTTGCCGCCGGTCGTGGCCGGCGGCCGGCGGGTCTGGGCCTCGCCGAGCGCGTGCAGCGTCCGGTGGCCGAGCCGCTGCGCGCGGTATCCCCAGTCGATCATCAGCTTGCGGGTCAGCTTGATCGTGTCCGGGCTGGTGGAGTTGAGGAACAGCATGGCGCCGGCCTTGGCCGGGTTGAAGCGCTGCTTGCCCATGCGGCGCAGCAGGTCGCGCATGGCCATCGAGACGTCGCCGAAGTCGATGTCGACCGGGCAGGGCGTCTCGCACTTGTGGCAGACCGTGCAGTGGTCGGCCACGTCGGCGAATGCGTCCCAGTGCTGGATCGAGACGCCGCGCCGGGTCTGCTCCTCGTAGAGGAACGCCTCGATCAGCAGCGACGTGGCGAGGATCTTGTTGCGCGGCGAGTAGAGCAGGTTGGCGCGCGGCACGTGCGTCGTGCACACCGGCTTGCACTTGCCGCAGCGCAGGCAGTCCTTGATCGCGTCCGAGATGGTGTTGATGTCGGACTGCTGCATGATCAGCGATTCGTGGCCGAGCAGGTTGAAGCTCGGCGTGTAGGCGCTCGAGAGGTCGGCGCCGGCGAGCAGCTTGCCCTTGTTGAAGCGGCCCTCGGGGTCGATGCGCTGCTTGTAGAGGCGGAACGGCTCGAGCTCCTCCGGGCGCATGAACTCCAGCTTGGTGATGCCGATGCCGTGCTCGCCCGAGATCACGCCGTCGAGGTCGCGGGCCACCTGCATGATGCGGGCGACGGCCGCGTTCGCCCGGCGCAGCATCGCGTAGTCGTCGGAGTTGACCGGGATGTTCGTGTGCACGTTGCCGTCGCCGGCGTGCATGTGCAGGGCGACGAACACGCGGCCCTTGAGCACCCGCCGGTGGATCGCCTCGAGGTCGTCGAGCAGCGGCACGAACGGCCCGCCGGCGAAGATGCGCTTCATTTCCGCGCGGATGTCGCGCTTCCAGGAGATGCGCACGGTGCGGTCCTGCACGACGTCGAACACGCGCGCCCCCGGCTCGCGCCCGGCACGCTGCCGCAGTTCGTCCTCGAGGTGGGCGAGCCCGGCCCCGGCGAGCCGGGGCAGTGCCTCGCCGAGCGGCAGGTCGAGGTGCCCGGCGAGCCACTGCCAGCGCCGGCGGCAGGCGGCCAGCACCTCGCGCGCGGCGGCGGGCCGTCCGGCGAGTACTTCCTCGCGCGGCAGGCGGTCGATGTCCGCGTCGCCGGTCTTGCCGAGGCGCGGTTCGCCGGCGAGGCAGGCGTCGAGTTCCTCCACCAGCTGCAGCTTGTTCTCGATCGACAGCTCGATGTTGATGCGCTCGATGGCGTCGGTGTACTCGCCCAGCCGCTCGAGCGGGATCACGACGTCCTCGTTCACCTTGAACGCGTTGGTGTGGCGGGCGATCGCGGCGGTCTTCGCTCGGTCGCGCCAGAATGCCTTGCGGGCCTCTGCACCCGCGGCGAGGAAGCCCTCGCCGGAGCGCGCGTTGGCGATGCGCACCACCTCGGAGGCCGCGCGGGCGACCTGCGCCTCGTCCTCGCCGACGACGTCGCCGAGCAGCACCATCTTCGGCAGCGCGCCGCGCTTCGACTTGGTCGTGTAGCCCACGGCCTTGAGGTAGCGCTCGTCGAGGTGCTCGAGGCCCGCGAGCTGCACGGCGTGCTCGCGCCCCTCGCGCTCGAGGAAGTCGCGGATCTCGACGATGGCCGGAATCGCCTCGCGCGCCTGGCCGAAGAACTCGAGGCACACGGTGCGGATGTGCGTCGGCATGCGGTGCAGGATCCAGCGCGCCGAGGAGATGATGCCGTCGCAACCTTCCTTCTGGATGCCCGGCAGGCCGCCGAGGAACTTGTCCGTCACGTCCTTGCCGAGCCCCGGCTTGCGGAAGCGCCGGCCCTCGATCTCGAGCTGCTCGCGGCGCAGCACGCGGGCGCGCGCCGCCGGATCCCGCCCGTCCTTCCAGACCAGCTCGAACTTCGCGACGGCGGCATCGTGGATGCGGCCGAGGTTGTGCTCGAGGCGCGTGACCTCCAGCCAGTCGCCGGCCGGGTCGACCATGCGCCACCACGCGAGGTTGTCGACCGCCGTGCCCCAGAGCACGGCCTTCTTGCCGCCCGCGTTCATCGCGATGTTGCCGCCGACCACCGACGCGTCCGCCGAGGTCGGGTCCACCGCGAAGACGTAGCCGGCCGAGTGCGCGGCCTCCTCGACCCGGCGCGTGACCGCGCCCGCCTCGGTGAGCAGCGTCGGCACCTTGCCGGCGACGCCCGGCAGCGCCGCCTGCTCGACGGCCTCGACGGCCACCAGCTTCTCGGTGTTGATGACCGCCGTCCAGGGCGTCAGCGGCACGCCGCTGCCGGTGTAGCCGGTGCCGCCGCCGCGCGGAATGATGGTGAGCCCGAGTTCGATGCAGGCGCGCACGAGGCCCGGCATCTCGTCCTCGGCGTCGGGCGTGAGCACGACGAAGGGGATCTCGACGCGCCAGTCGGTCGCGTCGGTCGCATGCGAGACGCGCGCGTAGGCGTCGAAGCAGACGTTGTCGTCGCGGGTGTGCGCGCCGAGCGCCTTGCGGGCCCGACGGCGCAGGCCGTCGACGGTCGCGAACGACTGCTCGAAGGCGGTCACGGCCTCGCGGGCCCGCGCGAGCAGCTGA
Organism: Pseudomonadota bacterium; assembly: GCA_052035645.1. GTDB lineage: Bacteria > Pseudomonadota > Gammaproteobacteria > Steroidobacterales > Steroidobacteraceae > RPQJ01. The sequence goes on along the minus strand of JBPOHK010000049.1, from coordinate 2,077 downwards.
GCGACCTTGGCGTCGCGGGCGGGGTCGTCGCGCTCCCGCCGCCGGTCGATCTCGCCCAGGCGGTGCTGCAGCGCGCCGATGAGCAGGCCGCGGCGCTTCGGGTTGTCGAGCAGGTCCTGCTCGAGGTAGGGATTGCGCTGCACGACCCAGATGTCGCCGAGCACCTCGTAGAGCATGCGGGCCGAACGCCCCGTGCGTCGCTCGGTACGCAACTCGTCCAGCAGCGTCCAGCCGTCGGCGCCGAGCAGCCGGATCACGATCTCGCGGTCGGAGAACGACGTGTAGTTGTACGGGATCTCGCGCAGGCGCGCGGGCGGATCGAGCGGACGGCCGGTGGGAGCCGGCGGGGTCGGGTGCAGGGCGGCGTTCACGTCGTGGGAGCGTCCAGGGCGGGGAGGCCTCATTCTCGCCCGGTCGGGCCGCCTTGGGTACCGCCATAACCCGCAGGTCTTACGCACTCTCCGGCGGTGATGGCAAGATCCGCCAGCGCGGGCCGCGGTCGGCCCCGGGGGAGACGGCATGAAGGAGAATGCGGCGTATCCGGAGTACATCGGCGTGTCGGACGTGACGACGCGCTCGTTCGAGCAGATGCGCGTCGAGGCGTATTTCGACGGCCAGCCCTCGCTGATGTTCGACGAGCCCGAGGGCTTCGACATCGGCGACCCGCCGGAGCTGCGCGGCCGGTCGCGGGGCTGGACGCCCGTGCACGCCCAGCTCGCCGCACTCGCCGGCTGCACCTCGATCACGATCGCCGTCGTGGCGCGCGACCAGGAGTTCCGCTACGCGGGCCTCAGCACCAAGCTGCGCTCGCTGATCGACATCCGCGGCTTCTTCTTCGACCTGCACCTGCAGCCGCAGTACGAGCAGCTCAATTTCGACCTGCACCTCGACACGCGGGAGTCCGCGGCCCGGATCCGCGAGCTGGCGCGCGAGACGCACCGCCGCTGCCCGCAGCTCGGGCTGTTCCGGCTGGCGAAAATCCCGATGGTGGTGACGTGGTACCGTGCCGGCGCGAAGAAGCCGGTGGCCGAGGACCGGTTCTCGATCGGCCGCGCCGGCACGCCGGAGGAGGCGCTGATCGAGTCGGCGAAGGACGGCGCGAAGGCCGCGCGCCGGCGCTAGCCGGCTCGGCTCAGCGCCCGGTCGCGAGCGGGTCCGCCGTGCCCGCGGATCCGTCCGCGACGGGCTCGTCCGGCAGCGACCCGGTCTCGACGCCGCGGGCCTCGCCGATCCACCGTCCGCTCAGGTCCAGGCAGCTCGCCAGCGCGACGACGACCGCCGCCGCGTAGGGCAGCGACTGCACCAGCATCACGGCGACCCACACGGTGAGGTCCGGGCTGTCGACCACGCCCGGCATGGACGGCAGCCGGCTGGCCGCGAATGCGGCGAACCAGAGCCCGGCCATCAGCGTGAACTCCTCTCGCGAGGCCGCGAAGGCCTCGGCCCAGGCGTGCCGGTCGGCCCGCTTCGGCGTGCGGAAGAACGGCCGGTCCCGGCGGACGAGGCCGCCCAGCATCGCGAGCCCGATCGTGTGCGAGAGGCTCAGCCCCGCGAGCATGGCCGCCGCGGTCTGGCGCAGGTTCGCGCCGACGCGCGTGCGGTACAGGTGCAGCAGCTTCACCAGCTTGAACAGGAACAGCGCCAGCGGCAGCAGCGAGAAGACCAGCGACGGCGGCTCGACGTGGTGCGGGAACGCCACCATCGCGAGCGTCCAGAGCAGCGCCGAGAGCGACACGAGCAGGTTGAAGCCGTCGGCGGCCCAGGGCAGCCAGCCGGCGAGGAAGTGATAGCGCTGGCCCGGCGAGAGCCCGGTGTCGCGCCCGCCGAACAGGGCCGCGGCGTGGCGCCGCATGATCTGCGTCGCGCCGAAGGCCCAGCGCGCCCGCTGCTTCTTGAAGTCCACGAACGTGTCGGGCATCAGGCCGCGGCCGTAGCTGGCCGGCACGTAGGTCGCGTCGTAGCCGGCGTCGAAGATCCGCAGCCCGAGCTCGGCGTCCTCGGTGATGCACCACTCGGACCAGCCGACGCGCTCGAGCAGGTCGCGACGCACCAGCGTCATCGTGCCGTGCTGGATGAT
>JBPOHK010000125.1:0-3499 GCA_052035645.1 Pseudomonadota bacterium | reverse complement strand
AGCTGGCGCGCCTTGGCGCGGATGGCGTCGACGTCGAGGCCGGCGCCGTCGTCCTCGACGACGATCACGACCTCAGCCCCCTCGCGCTGCAGCTTCATCGTGATGCGGCCGGCCTCCGGCTTGCCGGTTTCGAGGCGGGCTGCCGGCGCCTCGATGCCGTGGACGACCGCGTTGCGCAGCATGTGCTCGAATGGCGGCAGCATGCGCTCGAGCACCTGGCGGTCGAGCTCGCCCGAGGCGCCCTCTACGACCAGCTCGGCCTTCTTGCCGGTCTCCGTCGCGGCCTGGCGCAGCAGGCGGGTGAGGCGCTGCACGTGGCGCTGGAACGGCACCATGCGCGTGCGCATGAGTCCGTTCTGCACCTCCGTGACGACGCGCCCCTGCTGCTGCAGGAGGTTCTGCGTGTCGCGGTTCAGGTTGGCGAGCAGGCCCTCGATGCTCGCGACGTCGCTGACTGATTCCGCGAGCGCCCGGGAAAGCTGCTGGATGGTCGAATAGCGGTCGAGTTCGAGCGGGTCGAATTCGGCGCGGTGCGCGCCCTCGTCGACCTGGTGGCGATGCAGGATCTGGGCTTCGGTCTCGAGCTCGAGCTTGCGCAGCTGCTCGCGCAGCCGAGTCACGGTGCGATCGAGCTCGGCCAGGTTGAACTCGAACAGAGTCATCTGCTGCTCGATGCGCGCGCGGAAGATGCTGACTTCGCCCGCATTGTTGAGCAGGTCGTCGAGCAGATCGGCGTCGACGCGGGCGAGTTCCGCGCGTTCGGCCGGTTGCGTGGGCTCGCGGCCCGGCAGGACGGGCTGGGCGAGCGCAGCGGCGATCTGGAACGCGGGCGCTTCCGGCGGCGCGGCGAGCGGCGCGAGCGTTGGGGTGGCGACGGTGAATCCTGCCTCGGCCGGTGACGGCGGTGCGGGAGCTTCAGGCTCTGGCTCCGCCGTTTCCGCCGCGCCGTCCAGCGCAGCGGCGTGGCCGGCCGCCGCGACCGGTGCATCGACGTCCGCCTCGCCCGCAGGCGTCGAGGCAAGCTCGATTTCCCCGGCCGCCGCGGCTTTGTCCTCGAACACTTCGATGCCGGCCGGAAGCTCGCCGGGCATCTCCGCCGGCGTCTCACCCGCCGCCTCGACCAATGCCTCGGCCGGCATTTCCGCCCCGACGGCCGACAGTTCTTCGGCCGGGGCCTCCTCGGTCGACCGGGCTTCAGCCGGCGTCTCAAACGTCGTCGGCTCGGCCAGCGGCGCTTCGGCCGCAGGCAACGGTGGCGCCTCTTCACCGGCCACCGCGATGAGGCCCGATCCCCGGATGCGCGCGACCAGGTCGGTGGCGGGCGCGATTCGCTGGCCGGTGTTCGCCAGCTCACGCATGCGGTGCAGTTCGTCAAGGGATGCCTGCAGCACGTCGAGCGTGCCCTGGTCGCCACGCGCCTCATCGGACTCGACCTGCTCGAGGAACGATTCGACTTCGTGGCTCAGGTCACCCATGGCGCGGATGCCAGCCATGCGCGCGCCCCCCTTGAGCGTGTGCAGCAGGCGCTTGAGTTCGGTGACCAGGCTGCGATCGGCGCGATCGGCCCGCCAGGACGCGAACGCCTGCTCGGCCTGCTCGAGCAGCTCGGTCGCCTCTTCGCCGAAGATCGCGGCGATGTCGGCGTCGAAATCCGAGTCGTCGTGGCCGGCCGGGTGCGCTTCGATCACCGTTGGCACCGGCGACGGTGCGGCCGGGCCGAGGTCGAGGCCGAGGTCGAGGTCGAGGTCGAGACGTTCGCCAGGCGGCTCCGCCTGCGTCGATGAAGAGTCGGCCGCCGGTGTCGTGGCCGGCCCGGCATCGGCGACCTCGCCCTGCGTCACGTCGGCGTGCTCGCGGGCGAACGTGGGCACGGGCACGATCAAGGTGGGCGCCAGGCCGGACTCGACCGCTGCCTCCTGGATCGCGGCCTCGTCGATGGCGGGGGGCGTCTCGACGACCGGCAGCGACGATTCGGTGTCCCAGCCCGGCCCGAGCGTGCGCTCGGCGGCTTCGGCCAGGCGGGTCAGTTCGGTATCCAGGGCGCGGTCGAGCGCCCACCAGCCCGCGGTGAGCCGTCCCTGCTCGGGGAAGAACCCCGTCGTCTCGTCGACGTTGTCGGCGACCGACTCGAGCATCCGCACAGTGTCCTTGAGCAGCGCAAGGGCGTCGCTCGCGAGGCCGTGGCCATTGTCGTGGAGCTTGCGGATGTAGTGCTCCATCGGCTCGGCGACCTTGATGCCCTGCCGCGCACCGGCGGTCTTGGCGATGCCGCTCAGCGTGTGGCACGCGCGATGAAGCGCTTCTGTCACCGGGTACGGGGCGACGCCACGCGCGCAGCGCGCGAGGTAGTCGCGCACGACGGTGATGTGGCCCGCCGTTTCCTTGCGGAAGATGTCCCGCAGGATGGGGTCCATGCCGGTCTCGGCCGCGAGCGCCGCCGTCTCGCGCGCCTCGACGAGGTCCGGTTCGGCCTCGACCGGCGTCGTCGCCGGCGGCCCGGACAGCGGGGGTTCCGTCGCAACCACGGGGGCTGCGACCGGCGCGGCCGCGACGGGCAGCGCGGGCCCTTCGCGACCCGAGATTGCGTCCGCGCGCCGCACGATGCCGGCCACGTCTGCCGAGGCCGGCTCGCCGCGATCGATCTCGGCGATGAGTTGCGGCATGGCCGCCACCGCATCGCGGACCACGGCCACGATGTCCGGCGTCCGGGCGAGCGTCGCGCTGATCACGCGATTGAGCAGCGACTCGACGCTCCACGAAAACTCGCCGACGCGGGTCGCGCCAACCATGCGACCGCTGCCCTTCAGCGTGTGGAACGCGCGCCTCAGGTCGCGCAACGCCTCGGCGTCGAGCGGATTCTGCTCCCACTGCGGGAACAGAGCCTGGAGCCGGCCGACGTTCTCGTGCGCCTCCTCGACGAAGATCGCGAGGAACTCCGGATCGACGATCGTCGGAAGTGCAATCGTCGGCGCGGGCGCGGATGGCGCCGCCGCCGGCGCCGGAGGGGGCGGCGGTTCGACCGGCGCGGACGGGAACAGCGGCACGACGCGCTGCGTGCGGTCGACGCCCGCTTCGGGCGCGGACAGGGGCGCGGGCGCCGGCACCGCTTCGGCGGCCAGCGCGTCGATTTCGGCGAGGCGCGTCTCGGCGGCGTCCAGCATCTGCCACTGGTCCGCGCGCCCCGCCTGCAGCGTCTCCATGTAGTACTCGACCGCAACCACCGCGTCGGCGAGCCGCTCGAGCCGTGCCGGTGCCAGCGACGCCGCGTCCGGCCGCACGATGGTGCCGAGCGCGCGACCGACGCTCTCCATCACGTCCACGGCGCGCTGCTTGCCGAGCATCAGCAGGCCCGCGGTGATGCCGCGCACGAGCTGCGGCACCTGGTCGAGGCCCTGCGCCTCGGCGGGCGCGGACAGGGAGTGCGTCACCGCCTCCTTGATGCGCGCCATGTTGACGATGCACTCGCGCAGGACGGCTTCCTGCACGGCACGGAATTCCT
>JBPOHK010000162.1:0-13872 GCA_052035645.1 Pseudomonadota bacterium | reverse complement strand
TTCCGCATCGCCGGGCGGGGACTGGACGTTTCGCAGGTCCGCCCGGACGTCACCGGTCGCGTGAACGTGACCGGCACCGTCGAGGGCGAGGGCTTCGAGTCCGATTCGCCGTGGACGGCGCGCATCGCCTCGCTGTCGGGCACGCTGTTCGGGCGCGCCCTGACCGGGCGCGGCGAGGTGGCGCACCGCAACGGCGCGTACGACCTGAGGCAGGTGCGCATCAGCAACGGCGCCTCGACGGTGGACGTGGCCGGTCGCTACGGCCAGACGATGGACCTGCGCTGGACGGCAAACCTGCAGTCGCTGGCGATCCTGATGCCGGGCCTGGCGGGGCAGCTGCAGTCGACCGGCACGGCCCGCGGGACCCTGGAGCGGCCCGAGGTGGTCGGCGAGGCGCACCTGCGCAACCTGCGCTACGGCGACCTGGTCGTCGCGCGCGCCGACGGCACGCTCGACCTCGACGTGGCCGACCGCCGGCCGTCGCGCATCGAGCTGAAGGCGGGCGACGCCGTGGCCGGCGGCATCCGCCTCGAGGACGTCACGCTGCGACTCGCCGGCCTGACCCGCGAGCACGAACTCGAACTCGAGCTGGCCTCGCCCGGCAGCCCGGACCGCAAGCTGGCCCGGTTCTCCGGCCGCGCCTCCGCGTCGGGCGCCTACGACCCCGACCGCCACACCTGGCGGGGCACGCTCGAAGAGACGCGCGTCCGCTTCGAGGACGGCGAGGCGAAGCTGCTGCAGCCGGCGAACCTCGAACTCGGCCCGGACGACGTACGGCTCGCGCCGCTGTGCATCGCGGCCGCCGAGTCGCGGCTGTGCGTCGAGGGCGAGCACCACGCGCGGCCGCTCTCGTGGCGGGTCATCTACAGCGCACAGGACTGGCCGCTGCGGCGCCTGCTGCGCACGCTGCTCGGCTGGCAGGAGTTCGACGGCACGCTGCAGGCGAGCGGCTGGGGCGAGCGCACGCCGGGCCAGGACTGGACCGGCGGCACGACGATCATCCTCGACGACCCGGTGCTCGACGTGCCGCGCAACAAGTTCCGCACGGAACGGGTCGAGCTCGGCGGCGGGCGCGTCGACTTCTATGCCGAGCCCGACCGCATCCGGGCGAGCGTCGACCTCGACGTGATCGACGGCACGAAGGTCGAGGGCGAAGCCATCGCCGATCGCCGCCCCGGGGCGGACCTGCTCGCCTCGCCGCTGCGCGGCACGCTGCGCGGGCAGTCCGCGACGCTGCGATTCCTGCCGCTGCTGGTGCCGGAGATCGACCGCTCGACGGGCCGCCTCGACGGCGACCTCACGCTCGGCGGCACGCTCGGCGACCCGCAGTTCATCGGCACGTTCCGCGTGCAGGACGGGCGCTTCGAGTTCTACCGGACCAATTTCACGCTGGACAAGGTCGAGGTCGGCGGCAACTTCATCGGCGACGAGCTGACGTTCGTCGGCCGCGGCGAGACTTCGAAGGGACCGGTGCAGATCGACGGCCGGTTCAACTGGCCCGACGACGTGATGACGGGCGCGATGAACCTGAAGGGCGAGAACCTGCTGGTGGCCGACACGCCCGAGTACAAGGTGATCGCCTCGCCGAACCTGACCCTGCGCGCGGGCGGCGAGGGGTACGACGTCGAGGGCGAGATCCTGGTGCCGACGGCGAAGATCTCGCCGAAGGACCTGAGCACCTCGGTGAGCACCTCGCCGGACGAGCGCGTGATCGATCTCGAGGTCGAGGATGCGGAGCCGGCGAAGCCGCAGCGCATCCGCAGCCGGGTGCGCGTGGCCCTCGGGGACAACGTGCGCGTCGAGAGCTTCGGCCTGAAGGCGCGGCTCGGCGGCGAGGTCGTGGTGATGACCGAACCGGGCGACGTGGCGCGCGGACTCGGCGCGATCAACGTGCTGGAGGGCGAGTACAAGGCGTTCGGGCAGGACGTGAAGATCACCAAGGGCACTCTGAAGTACGACCACACGCCCCTCGGCGAACCGCAGATCGAGCTGACGGCCGAGCGCACGATCAAGGACCAGGACATCACGGTCGCGGTCAACGTGCGCGGCAGCCTCGCGCGCCCGTTCATCTCGCTCAGCTCGACGCCCGCGATGTCGAGCAACGAGGCGCTCTCGTACCTGCTGACGGGACGCTCGATCGACTCGCTGCAGAGCAACGAGGCCACCAGCGTCAACAAGGCCGCCGAGAACCTCGCGCTGAGCGGCGGCGGCCTGCTGCTCGGCGGGCTCGGCAGCAAGCTCGGCCTGGACGAGGTCTCGGTCGACCGGACGGACACGTCGGACACCTCGGTGACCCTCGGCAAGTTCCTCTCGCCGAAGCTGTTCGTGAGCTACGGCGTCTCGATCGCGGAGGCGATCAACACCATCAAGCTGCGCTACACCCTCAACAAGCAGTGGTCGCTCAAGGCCGAGGCCGGCCTCGAGCAGAGCGCGGACGTCGAGTTCAAGATCGAGCGCTGAGCGCTCAGTCGAAATCGGCGGGCAGGCCGCGCGCGAGCCAGTGCTCGCGCATGCGGCGCACCTGCTGCGGCGTGCTGCGGCCGAGCGACATCTCCGGCAGCGCGTCGAGCGCGTACCACTCGACGGCGTCGGTCTCGTAGCTGGTGCGCGCCTCGCCGCCCTCGATCTCGCACAGGAAGAAGGCCTTCCACGAGTGGAACAGCGTGGGGCCGTGGCCGTGCCGGCTGCGGTCGTAGAGCGCGGCGAGCTTCACCGCGCGCGCACGGTAGCCCGACTCCTGCTCGATCTCCTTCTCGACCGACTGCGCCGGTGACTCGTTCACGTCGGCCCAGCCCCCCGGCAGCGTCCAGCGGCCGTCGAGGCGCTCGCGCACCAGCAGCACGCGGCCGTCCGCGTCGAACGTCGCCGCCCGGACCTCGACCTTCGGCGTCACGTAGCCCTGGTCGCCGGCCCACAGCCGGGTCAACCGCTGCATCTCCCCGGTGTCCGGGCCGGCCAGCAGCTCGACGGCCAGCGTCTCGATCTCCTCGTAGCGCTGGCGGTCGTACTCCTCGCGGCAGAAGTGCAGCCCGGTGCGGGCGAGCGCGTGCAGGCGGCGGGCGATCTCGAGGGTGCGTTCGGACATCACGGCGCTCCGGCCAGGCGAGGCAGGTGCATTGTCGCCAACCCGCCCGATACCGGCGAGTCCCGCTGCAAGTCGTGACGGCGCTCAAGGACGCGACCGCGCGGGCGTTCCAGACTGCGGGTACCCGTGGCCCGGAGACACCCCGATGCAGCGACTGCCCGCCCGTGACACCGCCTCGCTCGCGCTCGCGATCGCCTGGTCCGTCGTGGCCTCGGCGGACGACACCGGCGCCGGCGGGACGCGGCTGCCGCCGGACGTGGCCCGCGCCATCGTGACCGACGCCCGTGCGCTGGCCGCCGCCAACCAGCGGCACTTCGATGCGGTCGGCCGGTACGCGACCGATCCGCGCGAGCTCGCGGGCGACTACCTGCCCTCGGTCCCGACGGCCGACCCCTCCGTGGCCGTCGGAGCGTACGGATTCGGTGCGCAACACCAGGTCGTGCTGGACCTGCGGCCCGACGCCTACCCGGTGTGCCGGCTGCTGAACCGCAGCACGGGCTTCTCCTTCGCCGCCGTGCCCGACGGCAAGCCCGCCAATTCGCGCGACGGGTGCTGGAAGTCCGGCGCCGGGTACCGGTTCGAATACCTGCCCTGAGCGCGCCCCGCCGGCGCACGGTGTCCTAGAAGCTGTGGCGCGTCTCGACGAGCAGTTGGACGGAATCGATGCCGGGCTGGCGTTCGAGCGGGACGGCGAGGTCGACGTGCAGGACGTTGCCGAGCCCGGAGCGGGCATTGCCGATCCGCAGTCCCACGCCGACGTCCGACAGCAGGCCGAGCGGTGACTGGCCCGTGACGTCCCGGCCCCAGGTCCGGCCGGCATCGGCGAAGACCGCCGCACCGATGTTGAACAGGTGGAACGGGTACCAGTCCGTGTAGAAGCGCTCCTCGACCGTCACGAGCGCGCTCGCCGTGCCGGACTGGTAGCGCAGCGGGTAGCCGCGCAGCCCGTTGTCGCCGCCGAGCAGCAGCTGGTGATCCAGGTCGGGCCGTTCCGCCAGCGAGCCCCGCGCGCTGGCGAAGAAGAGCGCATGCGGCGCCTGGCGTCGGTAATAGCGTGCCTCGCCCTGCAGCAGGACGTCGGCCGGCCCGCCGTCCTCGAGCCGCCCCGCGAGGTCGCCCTCGAGGAACAGCGACTGCCCTTCGCCGAGGCGTCTGCCGACCTCGCCGTGAACCCTCGCCAGCGCGGCCGTGCGGTCGGCGCCCCAGAGCGATGACGACAGCCCGAGTTCCGCGCGCAGCGTCCGGCCGAACTGCAGGTCTTCCGTGCGCGACAACTGGTCCTGGTTGTGGGTGGTGACGTAGTCGTCCTCGATCCACTCGAGGCCCACCCACGGGTAGACGAGCCTGCGGTCCCCGGGCAGCGGAGCGACGAGCGGACGATCGACGGTCTCGCCGAAGCGACTGTCCTCGTAGCGCACGCCAGCCAGCCAGCGCCGGGCCCAGCCGTCCTGCAGGCCGCGCGAGCGCCCGCCGAAGATCTCGAACCGGTCGGTGTTCTCGACATACGCGTCGAGCACCTTGCCCTGCTGGTACCTCGTATCGACGCGCTCCCCCGCCAGCAGGCCCGTGCCCGCGCTCCAGCGCGCGTCCAGGGAATAGAACGGGCGACTGACGGCGAGCTCGCCGAGGTTGCCGTCGCTGTTGTCGGAGTAGGCGGCGCGTCCCCGCCACCACGTGCCGAGGATCTGCGGGTCCTCGTAGACCGCCTGCAGCACGTCCCGGTCGACGTTGCGCCCCCACGAGAGCGAGACCAGCTCGCCCCGGCCGAGGAAATCCTGGTCCTCGACCTCGAAGCCGACCTTGTTGGTGCCGCCCTTGCGGTTGAAGCTGAAGCCGGGATTGAGGCTCCACACGTCGCGCACGCGCACCCTCAGGTCGACGGTGTTGTCGTGCGCGTGGTAGCAGGTGGGCACGATCCACGCGTCGTAGAGGTAGCGGCGGCCGCGCAGCAGGCGCTCGGTCTCCGCGACCTTCTGCCGCGAGAGCGGATCGTTCTCGCGGAAGAGCAGCTGCGAGCGGATGGCGTCGTCCCGCGTCTGCAGGTGCAGCTCGTTGGCCAGACGGTACACGGCCGCGCTCTCCCCGGGCCGGCTGGGGTCGAAGATGTCCTCGACGTCGATTTCAATGGCCCCGATCCGAGCGCCCTGGCGCTCGAACTCGGCCACGGTCGCAGACGCCGGCTCGGCGTGGCCGGTGTCGCAGGCACTCGCCGGCAGCATGCGCGACAGCAGCGCCAGCAGGGCGATCGCCATGCGCGGCCAGCGCCGCCTCCCGGTTTGGATTCGCATCGTCCCGTTGGACGGCGGCTCGCGCCGGAAGCAATCGGCGCCCGGCCTGCCCGGCCGGACCGTCCGCGGCACGGGTCACGTCCCGGTGCGGATACCCGTTGACATTCTCTGCATATTTATGCACATTTGCCGCCCTTTTATTCAACCGAGCCGGCCCGCAGACCATGTCCAGCGACCTGAACGCCCAGATCCTCCGCCGGGACGCCATCGTGCGCATCCTGCGGCAGACGGCTGTGGCGCGGCAGGCCGAACTGGTCGACCTGCTGCATCGCGAAGGCTTCGAGGCCACGCAGTCGAGCGTGAGCCGCGACCTGCGCGAGCTCGGCGTGGTCAAGGGCGCGGACCGCTACCTGCTGCCCGCGGTCGAGGACGCGCTCACCCCCAGCCACTTCGAGACGGTGCAGGCCTTCGTGAAGGGCTACCGGGCCGCCGGCACCAGCCTGACGGTACTGCGCACCACGGTCGGCGCGGCGCAGAGCGTGGCGCTCGCCATCGACAAGGCCCGCTGGCCGGAGATCGTCGGCACGATCGCCGGCGACGACACGATTTTCATCGCGACGGAAAGCGCCCGCACGCAGCGTCGGCTGCACGAGCGCCTCCGTTCCACCTTCGGACGCTGAGACCCCCCCAATGACCTCGACTGCTGCGGGCGCCAAGCCCATCCTCCTCGCCTTTTCCGGCGGACTCGACACCTCGTTCTGCGTGCCCTGGCTCGCGGAGACCTACGGCCGCCCGATCGTCACGCTGACGGTCAACACCGGCGGCATCGACGCGGAGGCCGCCCGCGTGCTCGAGCAGCGCTCGAAGCAGCTGGGCGCCGTCGCGCACCACCTCGTGGACGCGCGCCCGGCCTACTTCGAGCAGGTGCTCAAGTACCTGGTGATGGGCAACGTGCGCCGCGGCAACCTCTATCCGCTGTGCGTCGGCGCCGAGCGCGTGCTGCAGGCGCAGACCGTCGCGCAGTTCGCCCGCGAGCTGGGCACGGACGTTTGCGCGCACGGCTCGACCGCCGCCGGCAACGACCAGGTGCGCTTCGAGGTCGCGCTGCGCACGCTCGCACCCGGCCTCGAGATCCTCGCGCCGGTGCGCGACAAGGCGTTCAAGCGGCCCGAGCAGCTCGAATACCTGCAGAGGCGCAACCTGCCCGTGCCGCCGTTCGGAGCCGCCTACTCCGTGAACCGTGGCCTGTGGGGCGTGACCATCGGCGGCAAGGAGACGCTGGTCTCCGAAACCTGCATCCCGGATGCGGCCTGGGTGCTGACCCGGGACGCGTTCACGAACCCGCAGGCGCCCGAGCGCCACACGATCGGCTTCGAGGCCGGCGTGCCGTGCTCGCTCGACGGCAGGCCGCTCGACGCCGTGAGCCTGATCGAGCAGGTCGAGACGATCGGCGCGCGGTTCGGCGTCGGCCGCGGCATCCACCTCGGCGACACCATCATCGGCTTCAAGGGCCGGGTCGCGTTCGAGGCGCCGGCCGCGGAGACGCTGCTCACCGCGCACCGCGAACTCGAGAAGCTGGTGCTCTCGGCGCGCGAGCAGCGCATGAAGGACCTGCTCGCCTCCACCTACGGCGACCTGGTGCACGAAGGCCAGCACCTCGACCCGGTGTGCCGCGACATCGAGGCGTTCTTCGCTTCCTCCCAGCAGCGCGTCACGGGCGAAGTGCACGTGCTGTTCCGCCCGGGCACGGTGTTCGTCGAGGGCACGTCGTCGCCGTACTCGCTGATGAAGGCGTCCAAGGGCGCCTACGGCGAGTCCGCGGGCGAGTGGACCGCGGCGGAAGCGCACGGGTTCTCGAAGATGCTCGCCCTGCCCGGCATTTTCTACACGCGGGCCGGCCGCAACTGAGCCCCGGAGGGGGACGCGCCATGCAGATGAAGACCGTCGTCGTCGACAAGGTTGCCTCGATCGCCCAGGCCTGCGGCCTGAGCCACGAGATCCGCATCGCCACCACCGACATTCCCTGCGAGGAAGGCGTGGTGCTGGTCGTCGAGATCCTCAACAACAAGTCGACGTACAACACGCTCGAGCTCACGAGCGGCCGCATGGCCAAGGTCTCGAAGGGCGACGTGATCGTGGGCGCGCTGGGCCACCGGCAGGCGCTGTTCGGCTACTCGGGCCACATCCCCGAGAAGGTCGAGGCCGGCGACGTCGTGCAGGTGCTCAACATCGGCGGCGTGCTCGGCATCTGCGACTCGGTGAACCCCGACAAGGGCCAGCCGTTCAACGCGCGCGTGCTCGGCTGCGTGCTGCAGTTCCCGTTCCTCGGCGAGCGTATCGGCGTGCCGGCGCGGGTGGGCTACAAGCGGCTCGACCCGGCCGCCACGCTCGACACCCACGGCGTGCCGATCGTCGCGCTCGCAGGCACCTGCATGGAAGCCGGCAAGACGGCGGCCGCCTGCGCCATCGTCGCGCGCATGCGCCACCGCGGGCTCAACGTGCACGCGTTCAAGTCGACGGGCGTCTCGCTGCGGCGCGACATCCTCGCGATGGAGGACGCCGGTGCCCGGCGCAGCCAGATCTTCACCGACTTCGGCATCGTCACGACGACCGCGGCCTCCGGCCCGGCGCTCGCGCGCACCATGCTCACCGAGATGACGCAGGGCCAGCCCGACGTCGTGGTGTTCGAGCTGGGCGACGGCATCCTCGGCGCCTACGGCGTCGAGGCGATCCTCGCCTCGCCCGACATCGCGAAGGCGCTCACCGCCGTGATCCTCTCCGCCAACGATCCGGTCGCGGCCTGGGGCGGCGTCAAGCTGCTGCGCGAGCGCTTCCGCATCGAGCCCTGCGCGGTCACCGGCCCGGCCACCGACAACGCGGTGGGCGTCAACATCATCCGCGACCAGATGGGGGTGGCCGCGTTCAACGCGATCACGGCCGGCGCGGCGCTCGGCGATCACATCATCGACAGCCTCGGCCTCGGCGCGCAGGCCCCCGTGGCGGTGGCGGAATGACCCCGCGCATTCCGGCGGTCGTGCTCGGCGGCACCGGCTACGTGGCCGGCGAGCTGCTGCGCCTGATCGCGTCGCACCCGTACCTCGACCTCGCAGCCGTCGCCTCCGAGAGCCAGCCGGACGAGCCGATCGCGCCTTTCTTCCGCCACCTGCAGCCGCTGCTGCCGCACCTGCGCTTCGCCAGCCACGACGAGGTGGTCGAGTACGTGACCGCGAACCCCGTGACGGCCGTGTTCTCGGCGGCGCCGCACGGCGTGTCGGCGGCGCTGATCGACCGCCTGCTGTCGGCGGCCGAGCAGGCCGGCACGCAGCCGCGCGTGGTCGACATCTCGGCCGACTTCCGCTATCCGAGCGCGGCGGCCTACGAGGCCGTTTACCGCCACCCGCACGGGGCCCCGCAGCGCATCCGCGAGTTCACCTGCGCGGTGCCCGAGCACTTGAACGCGCTGCACACGCCGCACGTCGCCCACCCCGGCTGCTTCGCCACCGCGATCCTCCTCGCGAGCGTGCCGCTGCTGTCGCTCGGCCTGGTGCAGCCGCGCCTGTTCGTCTCGGGCATCACCGGCAGCACGGGTTCGGGCCGCCAGCCCGTCGCGGGCACGCACCACCCGCAGCGCCACAGCGACCTGTACGCCTACAACGCCCTGGCGCACCGGCACACGCCGGAGGTGAAGGCGCTGGCCCTGCAGGCCTCCGGTGTCGAGGCCGACTACTGCTTCGTGCCGCACTCCGGTCCGTTCGCCCGCGGCATCCACGTCACGGTGCAGGCCGAGCTGCTCGACACGCTCACCTCGCACGACCTCGTGAACGCGCTGCGCGACTACTACGACCAGTCGCCGTTCGTGCGCGTCGGCGGCGAGCTGCCGCGCGTGAAGGACGTCGTCGCGAGCAACTTCGCCCAGCTCTCCGGCGTGGCGCAGGGCCGCACCGTGGCCGTGATGTGCACGATCGACAACCTCACCAAGGGCGCCGCCGGCGGCGCCGTGCAGTGGATGAACCGCATGCTCGGCCACGAGGAGACCGCGGGCCTGATGGCCGCGGCGCCGGGCTGGACCTGAGTACCGACATGAACACCGTCACCGCCCCCGCGGCCTGGTCGCCGCCCGCCGATCACCTCGCGCCCGTGTACGCGCAGTGGCCCATCGACGTCGTCGACGCCGCCGGCGTGCACCTGCACACGCGCGACGGCCGCCGCATCCTCGACCTGTACGGCGGCCACGCCGTGGCCGCGCTCGGCTACTCGCACCCGAAGCTGCTGGCGGCACTCGAGGGCCAGGCCCGTTCGCTCATCTTCCAGAGCAACGCGGTGCCGCTCGAAGTGCGGGCGCGTGCCGCGACGAAGCTGACGAAGTTCGCGGGCCTCGGCCTCGACACGGCGTTCTTCGTCTCGACGGGGGCCGAGGCGAACGAGAACGCGATGAAGCTCGCGCTCAGGATCACCGGCCGGCGCAAGATCGTGGCCGTCGAGGGCAGCTTCCACGGCCGCACGGCGGCCGCAGGCGCCGTCACCTGGGGCGCGATGAAGAAGTGGTACGGCTTCCCGAACGCGCCGTTCGACGTCGAGTTCCTCCCGAAGGGCGACCTCGCCGCCATCGCGCGCATCGTCGGCACGGACACGGCGGCCGTCATCGTCGAACCGGTGCAGGGCGTGGCCGGCGCGGCGGACCTCGGCCGCGAATACCTGGCGGCGCTGCGCGCGCGCTGCGACGAGACCTGCACGCAGCTGATCTTCGACGAGGTGCAGTGCGGCATGGGCCGCACCGGCCACCCGTTCGCCGCGAACCTCTACGGCGTCACGCCCGACATGATCACCACGGCCAAGGCGCTCGGCGCGGGTTTCCCTTGCGCGGCGCTGCTGATGGCCGACCACGTCGCGCGCCACCTCAAGGTCGACGACCTCGGCACCACCTTCGGCGGCGGCCCGATGGCCTGTGCCCTGATCGAGGCGGTGGTCGACATCATCGAGTCGGAGGGCCTGCTGGCCAACGTGCGTGCGCTGTCGCAGCGCCTGCGCGAGACCTGCGTCGTCGGCCCCGTCACGGGCATCCAGGGGGCCGGCTTCCTCACCGGGCTGCGCACGCGCCGTCCGGCCCGGGAAGTGCAGAAGGAACTGCTCGACCGCGACATCCTCACCGGCACCAGCGGCGACCCGCACGTCGTGCGCATCCTCGCACCCTACGTGCTCGAGGCGAGCCACATCGACGCACTGCGCGACGCGCTGGCATCCCTGCCGGCCTGACGCGCACCCATCCACGAGTCCGTTCCATCATGCATCGCTTCCTCGATCTCGCCGATTTCACCCGCGACCAGGTCGTCGACCTGCTCGACCTCGCCGAGCGCCTCAAGCAGCACCCGGAGCCGCAGGCGCTGGCGGGCAAGATCCTCGGCCTGCTGTTCCTCAATCCGTCGCTGCGCACGCTGTCCTCGTTCCAGGCCGGCATGATGCGGCTCGGCGGCAGTGCGTTCGTCGTCACGCCGGGCCAGGGCACCTGGCAGGTCGAGACCCGGCTCGGCGCCGTGATGAACGCCGGCGCGGCCGAGCACGTGCGCGAGGCAATCCCGGTGCTCGCCTCCTATTGCGACGCGCTCGGCATCCGCGCGTTCGCCGAGGGCAAGGACCTCGCCACCGACCTCGCCGAAGGCCAGTTCAAGATGATGGCGGAGATGTGCGACAAGCCGTTCGTCAACATGGAGTCGGCGGTCAATCATCCCTGCCAGGCGCTCGCCGACTGGAAGACGATGGACGACCTCGAGGTGCCGCGCACCGGCAAGTTCGTGCTGAGCTGGGTGTACCACCCGCGCGCGCTGCCGCTGGCGGTGCCGGCGGCGACCGTGCACATGGCCGCGCAGCGCGGCATGGAGGTGGTGGTGCTGCGGCCGAAGGGCTATTCGCTGCCCGAGCCGATCATGGCGAAGGCCAGGGCTGCGGCGGCCGCTTCGGGCGGCACCGTCACCGAGACGTCGGATCGCAGTGCCGCGCTGAACGGCGCGCACGTGCTGTACGCGAAGGAGTGGGGTTCGCCGGTGCACTACGGCGACGCCGAGGCCGAGTCGCGGCTGCGCCAGCCGCTCGGCGACTGGTGCGTGCGCGAGAACTGGTTCCGCAACGCGCGCCCGGACTGCCACTTCATGCATTGCCTGCCGGTGCGCCGCAATGTCGCGGTCGCCGACGAAGTCCTCGACGGGCCGCGCAGCCGCGTGATCCGCGAGGCCGCCAACCGCATGGTCGTCCAGATGGCCGTGCTCCATCGCATGCTGAGGGGATGAGACGCCGATGATCGAACACAAGGTGGAACAGGCCGTCACGGTGCGGGCCCTGCGCGGCGCCGCGCCGTACATCCACATGTACAAGGGCAAGGTCTTCGTCATCAAGACCGGCGGCGGCGCCTTCCGCGACCACGCGACCATGCGGGCCTTCATGGAGCAGGTCTCCATCCTGCACCACCTCGGCATCCGCATCGTGCTGGTGCACGGCGGCGGGCCGCAGCTCGACGAGGTCACGAAGCAGCTCGGCGTCGAGACCCGCATGGTGCAGGGCCGGCGCGTGACGGACGCCGCCGCGATCGACGCGACCAGCATGGTGCTGAACGGCCTGATCAACACCCGCCTGCTGGCGCTGTGCCGCGAGTTCGGCATCGCGGCGGTCGGCATCAGCGGCGTGGACGCCGGTCTCGTGAAGACGCACCGCCGTCCGCCCGTCACGCTCGCGAGCGGCGAGGTCGTGGACTACGGCATGGTCGGCGACATCGACGGCGTCGACGCCACCGTCATCACGCGCCTGCTGGACGCGGGCTTCCTGCCGGTGGTGAGCCCCCTGTCGTCCGACTCGGCGGGGCAGCTGCTGAACATCAACGCGGACACCGTCGCCTCGGCGATCGGCATCGCGCTCGAGGCCGAGAAGCTGATCCTGTGCACCGGAGCGCCGGGCATCCTCGAGCGGCTCGACGACCCGCGCTCGCTGATCTCGTACACGGACGTGGCTGGCCTGCGCCGGCTGCGCGAGGAAGGCGCGATCAGCGACGGCATGCTGCCGAAGTCCAGCGCGATCGAGAACGCCATCCGCGGCGGCGTGCGCCGGGTGCACGTGATCTCGTACGCGGCGCCCGACGCGCTGCTGGCGGAAATCTTCACCAACGAGGGCAAGGGCACGCTGGTCGTCGCCGACACCAAGGCGCTGAGCGCGGCGGAGCAGGGAGCCGGCTGATGTCACGCCTGTGGGACAAGGGGGCGCCGCTCGACGCGCGCGTGCTGCGGTTCACCGCCGGCGAGGACCACGCGCTCGACGACCGGCTGGTCGCCTACGACGTGCTCGCCTCGATCGCCCACGCCGAGATGCTGCACGAGGCCGGCCTGCTGGCGACCCCCGACCTCGAGGCGATCCGCACCGGGCTGCGCGAGATCGGCGAGGCGCACGCGCGTGGCGAGTGGACCGTGACGCTCGAACTCGAGGACGGCCAGACCGCCCTCGAAACGCTGCTGACGGCGAAGATCGGCACCGCCGGCGCACGACTGCACGCCGGCCGCTCGCGCAACGACCAGGTCCTGACCGCCGTGCGTCTCTACCTGCGCGACGCGATCGAGGCCCTGGCCGAGGACGGCCGCCGCGTCGCCGACGCGCTCGACGCGCTGGCCGACGAGCAGGGCGCGATCGCCCTACCCGGCTACACGCACATGCAGCAGGCCATGCCGAGCTCGGTGGCGCTCTGGGCACGGGGATTCGCGGCCGAGATCCGCGACGACGTGGAGGGCCTGCGCCACGCACACCGGCGCATCTCGAAGAACCCGCTCGGCTCGGCCGCCGGCTACGGCACGCCGAACCTGCCGGTGAGCCGCGACGTCACCCGGGACAAGCTGGATTTCGCCGAGAACCACGAGCCGGTCACGGCGGTGCAGCTGTCGCGCGGCAAGGGTGAAGCCGAGATCCTGTTCCAGGTCACCCTGCTGATGCAGGACCTCGGCCGGCTGGCCTCGGACCTGCTGCTGTTCTACACGCGCGAATTCGGCTTCGTGGACCTGCCCGATGCGTTCACGACCGGCTCGTCGATCATGCCGCAGAAGCGCAATCCCGACGTGTTCGAGCTGGTGCGCGGCCGCACGGCCACGGCGCAGGCCTGCCTCGCCGAGGTGCTGGCCATCACCGCCAAGCTGCCCTCGGGCTACCAGCGCGACCTGCAGCTCATCAAGGCACCGCTGTTCCGCTCGCTCGACCTCTGCCACGAGTCGCTCGGCATCATGGCAGCGGCCGTACCGCAGATCCGGTTCCGGGCCGACCGGATCCGGATGGACGACGACATCCACGCCGCGGCCGAAGCGAACGAGCTGGTGGTGAAGGAAGGCATCCCGTTCCGCGAGGCGTACCGGAGAGTCGGCGCGCGGCACCGCAAGAAGTAGCCGGCAAGCGTTGACAATTCCGCCGGCGCCGTCATTCTTGCGGCTGGTTCAGGCCGCAATGACGGTCCATGTCGCTCCTATCCGAGCTGAAGCGCCGAAACGTCTTCCGGGTCGCCGCGCTGTACGCCGTGGCGAGCTGGGTCCTGCTGCAGGT
>JBPOHK010000174.1:0-2615 GCA_052035645.1 Pseudomonadota bacterium | reverse complement strand
ACCGTCATCATCGCCAACACCTCCAACATGCCAGTGGCCGCGCGCGACCGGTGCGCGAGCGGCTCGGCGCGAACGCGCCGCTTATCACCGGCCAGCGCCTCGTCGACACGCGCTTCCCGGTGCCGCGCGGCGGCCGCGCGGCGCTGCCCGGCGGGTTCGGCACGGGCAAGACCGTGCTGCAGGAGGCGCTCGCCAAGTGGTGCGACGCCGACGTGATCGTTTACGTCGGCTGCGGCGAGCGCGGCAACGAGATGGCCGAGGTGCTCGACGAGTTCCCGAAACTCGAGGACCCGCGCACCGGCCGGCCGCTCGCCGAACGCACCGTGATCATCGCCAACACCTCGAACATGCCGGTGGCCGCGCGCGAGGCCAGCATCTACACGGCGATCACCGTCGCGGAGTACTTCCGCGACCAGGGACTCAACGTCGCGCTGATGGCCGACTCGACCAGCCGCTGGGCCGAGGCGCTGCGCGAGGTCTCGGGCCGCCTCGGCGAACTGCCCGGCGAAGCGGGCTACCCGGCCTACCTGAGCTCGCGGCTCGCCGAGTTCTACGAGCGCGCGGCCCGCGTCACGACCCTCGACGGCCGCGAGGGCTCGGTGACGATCATCGGCGCCATCAGCCCGCCCTCGGGCGACTTCTCGGAGCCGGTGACGCTGCACACCAAGCGCTACGTGAAGTGCTTCTGGGCGCTCGACCGGCAGCGGGCACAGGCGCGCTTCTACCCCGCCATCCACCCGCTGCAGTCCTACGGCGCCGACGCCGACGAGCTGGCCGGCTGGTGGAAGCGCGCCGGCAACCCGGACTGGATCGCGCAACGCCAGCGCGTGCTGGCGCTGCTCGAGACGCAGGCCCATCTCGAGCGCATGGCCCGCATCGTGGGGCGCGACGCGCTGCCGGCGGGCCAGCAGGCGAAGCTCCTGTGCGCCGACCTGTTCAACGAGGGCTTCCTGCGCCAGTCCTCGTTCTCGAAAGTCGACCGCTACTGCTCGCCCGCCCGCCAGGTCGCGATGCTGTCGGTGCTGCTGCACTTCATGGACCGTGCCGACGCCGCGATCGAGGCCGGCGTCGCGCCGGCGCGCCTCGCGGCGCTGCCCTGCCTGCGCCAGCTGCAGAGGCTCGGCGAGGAGTTCGGCGAGCCCGAGCTGCGCAAGCTCAAGCAGCTGCCGGGGCAGATCGACTTCGAATTCGAGTCGCTGCAACCGGAGGGCGCGCATGCGGGCTGACCTCCTGCTCGAGGACGCGGTCACGCGCATCGAGGGACCGCTGCTGTTCGCACGGCGGGCCGCGCGCGTGGGGCTCAATTCCGCCGTCGAGGTGCTCGGCACCGACGGCGCGGTCCGCCTCGGGCGCGTCGCTGCGCTCGACGAGGCGTCGATGGTGATCGAGGTGCTGCAGTCGACGGCCGGGCTCGGGCTCGCGGGCACCAGCCTGCGGCTGCGTCCCGAGCCGCTGCTGTTCGGCGTCGGCCCGAACCTGCTCGGGCGCGTGTTCGACAGCGTCGGCCGCCCCATCGACGGCGGCCCGCCCATCGCCGCGCGCGCCCGCATGCGCATCGAGGGGCTCGCCATCAACCCGGCCTGGCGGGCCCTGCCGCGCGACTTCATCGAGACCGGCGTGGCGACCATCGACGTGATGAACAGCCTCGTGCGCGGCCAGAAGCTGCCGATCTTCTCGGCCGGCGGCCTCCCGCACGACCGGCTCGCCGCCGAGATCGCCCAGCGGGCGCGCCTGCGCGGCGACGAGTCGCAGACCTTCGCCGTCGTGTTCGCGGGCATCGGCGTGCCGCACGAGACGGCCGAGCACTTCCGGCGCGCGATGGAAGCGAGCGGCGCGCTAGGGCACACCGCGCTGTTCCTCAACCTCGCCGACGAGCCGGGCATGCAGCGGCTGCTGACGCCGCGCTACGCGCTGACCGCGGCGGAGTACCTCGCCTTCGTCGAGGGCCGGCACGTGCTGGTGATCCTCACCGACATGACAAACTACTGCGAGGCCCTGCGGGAGGTCTCGGCGAGCCATGGCGAGATCCCGGGCCGCAAGGGCTATCCCGGCTACATGTACTCGGACCTCGCCGCACTCTACGAGCGCGCGGGGTGCATCCGCGACCGGCCCGGCACGCTGACCCAGCTGCCGATCCTGACCATGCCGGGCGACGACATCGGCCACCCGATCCCCGACCTCACCGGCTACATCACCGAAGGCCAGATCGTGCTCGACCGCGAGCTCGACCGGCGCGGCATCTACCCGCCGGTGCGCGTGCTGCCGAGCCTCTCGCGCCTGATGGACGCGGGCACGGGCGAGGGCTTCACCGACCCGGACCACCCGGCCCTCGCCCACCAGCTGTTCGCGGCCTACGCGCGCGCCATCCGCATGCGCGTGCTGGCGAGCGTGATGGGCGAGCAGGGCCTGCCCGAGGCCGACCGCCGATTCCTCGCCTTCGGACAGCGCTTCGAGCAGGACTTCGTGCACCAGGGCGCGGCGCGCACCCTCGAGGAGAGCATGGCCGCGGGCTGGGCCGCGCTGCGCGGGCTGCCGGCGACCGAGCTCACGCGCCTGTCGAACGCGCAGATCCGCCGGCACCTCGAGGAACCCGCGCATGCCTGAGGCCGGCCCGG
>JBPOHK010000060.1:0-2141 GCA_052035645.1 Pseudomonadota bacterium | reverse complement strand
TCTTCGTTCATGGTGGCTCCTGGGGCGATGATCGTTATATGCCGCCCGGTGACCGCAGGTTGCATTTCCCCGGTGGCGCGCTCCGCCCCCCTCCCGCGCGGTACCACCGCCCCGCAGCCAGCGGCTCGCGGCATCCACCCGGTCTGCAACCTTTGCGCTCCGCCGGGCGTATAAATTGCCATGGGCACGGCAATCGAAGGCCATCTCGCCGCGGGCCGGCATGCCCGCGCCTTCGACCTGATCGTGCCCGAATACAAGGACCGTGTGTTCCACCTCGCCTGCTCGATCCTCCGGGATCGCGCGGCGGCCGAAGACGCGACACAGGAGACGCTGGTGCGGGTCTGGAAGGCGCTGCCGGGGTTCGACGGACGGGCGCAGCTCGGCACGTGGATCTACGCCATCACGCGCAACACCTGCCTGATGGAGCTGCGTCGGCGCAAGCCGACCGTGTCGTTCGACGACCCCGATTCGCACGAAGCCCAGGTGGCGGCCGCAACCGTGGCCACCGGCCCGGCCGGCGATCCCGAACGCGACAACCTGCTGCGCATGGTAGAGACGCTGCCGGAAAACCAGCAGCAGGCCGTGCGCCTGTTCTACCTGGAAGACCGTTCCTGCGAGGCCGTGGCCGAGGCGCTCGGCATGCCGCTCGGCACGGTCAAGAACCTGCTGTTCCGGGCCCGCAAGCGGCTGATGCAGCTCGCGCGACCCACGGAGGTGCAAGCCGCATGACTCACCACCCGATCGGCGCGCACCCCGGCGCCTGTGAAGACCACGAATTCGACCTGGCCGAGTGGGTCGACGCCACGCTCGCGCCGGACCGCGCGACCGCGGTGCAGCGCCATCTCGTCACGTGCGCCCGCTGCCGCGCCTTCGTCGACGATCTGCGCGCCGTCGACGCATCACTCGCCGCGGCGCTGCCGCGGCCTGCGCTGTCGCAGGGCTTCGACGAGCGGCTGGGCGAGCGGCTTGCAACCCTGCGCCGGCTTCCGGCGCGCGAGGCGGCGCGGGCGGCGGCCGAGGACGAGTACCGCAGCCTGCTGGACACGTTGCGTCGGGGGCTGACGTGGCGCACCGGCCTCAATGCGCTCGCAACCGCCTCGGCGTGCGGTGGCGTCGTCACGCTGCTGATTTCGACCGGGCCCACGGTGTTGGGATCGCTCGGGATCGTCGGCGAATCCGCGCAGGCCGCGACCGGCTTCGGCATCGCGGGGCTGGCCTGCCTGTGCGGTCTCGCCGCGGCCCGCCTGCTCGGCCGGCATCCGTCCGCGCCGTCGTTCGGCTGACGAGGGGCGGCGGTCAGACTTTCCGGGTCCAGCCCTGCGTATCGCGCGCCACGCCGTTCTGGACGTCGACGAGCGCCGCCCGCAGCTGCTTCGTGACCGGGCCCACCTCGCCGCTGCCCACCTTGACCTCGGTGCCGTCGTGCAGCACCAGCGTGCCGACACCGGCCAGCACCGCGGCCGTGCCCGAGAGGGCCGCCTCGCCGTCGCGCACCCAGTCGAGCATCTCGGCCACGTCGAACACGCGCTCCTCCACTTCGAAGCCCGTGCTGCGCGCCATCGTCAGCAGCGAATCGCGCGTCACCCCGTGCAGGAAGGTCGAATCGAGGCTGCGCGTGAGGATGCGGCCCGGGCGCAGCAGCAGGAAGTTGGCGGCGCCCGTTTCCTGCACCGAGCCGCCCGGGCAGAACAGCACCTGGTCGATGCCGTACTTCTGCTTCGCCGCGAGCGTCGGGCCCATGGCCGCCGCGTAGTTGCCGCCGGTCTTGACGACGCCGAGGTGCTCGGCCGTGCGATGACGCTGGTCCTCGACGTAGATGCGCAGCGGCTTCATGCCGCCCGCGAAGTAGTCCCAGACGGGGCTCGCCAGTACGAGGAGCGTGGCCTCGTTCGACGGCTGCGAGGCTGCGCCGATGTTGGGCATCGTGCCGAACAGCACCGGCCGTAGGTACAGCGCACCCGGTGGCTCGGGCACCTCGGCGCGGTTCCGGTCGATGGTCTCGAGAACCATCTTCTCGAGCTGCGTCGCCTCGGGCACCGGCAGGCTCAACAGTCGCGCGCTCTGGCGCATGCGTTCGACGTGCCGGCCCATGCGGAAGACGTGGATGCTGCCGTCGGCCCAGCGGTAGGCCTTGAAGCCTT
>JBPOHK010000112.1:0-3223 GCA_052035645.1 Pseudomonadota bacterium | reverse complement strand
GTACTTCTTCGTCGAGAACTGGCTGGTGACCACCGTCGGCGTGGTCGCCGGCTGCCTGCTGGCGCTGCTGCTGGGCTACTGGCTCAGCACGACGTTCGAACTCCCGCGCCTGAAGCTCTATTATCTGGTCTTCGGCGCGCTCGGCCTGTGGGTGGTGGGGCTCGCGGCCACGCTGGTGCCGGCACGACGGGCCGCCGCCGTGTCGCCGGCCGTCGCCACCCGCACCGTCTGAGCGGGGACTCGACTGGGGGGTTCGCCTTGACGCAAAGCAAGCGGCAGTGATGCACGGCCGCACGATCCTGGTGATCGACGACAGCGAGGCCGTGCGCACGGCGCTCGAGGTCCTGCTGTCGCTCGAGGGCGCCCGGGTCGAGGGCGCGGCATCGCCCGCGGCCGGGCTCGACCGGCTGGCCCAAGGCGGCGTCGACCTCGTCATCCAGGACATGAACTTCCGGCGCGAGGCGACCTCGGGCGAGGAGGGTGTCGCGCTGTTCCGAGCCATCCGTCGCGCGCATCCGGACGTGCCCGTGGTGCTGCTCACTGCGTGGACGCAGCTCCAGACTGCGGTCGAACTCGTGCGGGCCGGTGCGGCGGACTACCTCGCCAAGCCCTGGGACAACGACCGGCTGGTCACCACCGTGCGCAACCTGCTGCAGCTGCGGGCGGCGCTCGAGGACGCGCACCGGCGGCAGCGGCGCATCGAGGAGGCGCGCGCGGATCTCGCGGCGCGCTTCGACCTGCGCGGCGTCGTGTACGCGAGCCCGGCGATGCACGCCGTCGTGCAGATGGCCACGCAGGTGGCGCGCGCGGACGTGCCGGTGCTGATCACCGGCCCGAACGGCGCGGGCAAGGAAGTGCTCGCGGAGATCGTGCAGGCGAATTCGACGAGCCGGGACGGGCCGTTCGTGAAGGTGAACGTCGGTGCGCTGCCGGCCGAACTGCTCGAGAGCGAGCTGTTCGGGTCCGAGCCGGGCGCGTCCACGGGTGCGAAGGCGCGGGCGGGCCGGTTCGAGACGGCGGACGGCGGCACGCTGTTCCTCGACGAGATCGGCAACCTCTCGACGGGCGGGCAAGCCAAGCTGCTGCGCGTGCTGCAGACCGGCGAGTTCGAGCGCCTCGGCTCCAGCCAGACGCGCCGCGTGAGGGTGCGCGTGATCTCGGCCACCAATGCACCGCTCGCCGAGGCGATCCGGGCCGGGCGCTTCCGCGAGGACCTCTACTACCGCCTGAACGTGATCGAGCTGCAGGTGCCGTCGCTGGCCGAGCGCCGCGAGGA
The DNA here is from genome assembly GCA_052035645.1 of Pseudomonadota bacterium. Classification (GTDB taxonomy): domain Bacteria; phylum Pseudomonadota; class Gammaproteobacteria; order Steroidobacterales; family Steroidobacteraceae; genus RPQJ01. The sequence goes on along the minus strand of JBPOHK010000112.1, from coordinate 1,947 downwards.
CGTCCTGCCCCTGGCGCGGCATTTCCTAGAGCCGGGGCGATCGTTCTCAGCCGAAGCCGAGCGCGCACTCACGCGCCACGACTGGCCGGGCAACGTGCGCGAACTCGCCAACTGCGTGCGGCGGGCGTGCCTGCTCGCCGCGTCGCCGGTCATCGGCGTGCAGGACCTCGTGTTGCCCGCGGGCGGCGCCGCCGAGGGCGCGGCGCGCGAGCCCGATCGCGAGGAGATCGAGTGGGCGCTGCAGCGGGCGGACGGCGTCGTCGCCAAGGCGGCGCGGGAACTTGGGCTGTCGCGCCAGTCGCTGTACCGGCGGATGGAGAAGCTCGGGATCGAGTCGACCGACCGGGAAGGGCGCTAGCGCGTGGGCCGGCGCCGGGTGACGTGGCTCCTGCTCGCGCTGGCCGCGATCACGGTCGTCGCCTGCCTGCTCGCGGGCGTCCCCTGGCCGGGCCGCATCGCGGGGGCGGCGTTTGCCCTCGCGGCCTACGCGCTGCTGATCCGGCAGGTCCGGCGCACGCTCGGCGCGCAGGAGCTGATCGTCACGGCGGTGGGCGACGGTCTCGCCAGCCTGCGCGACCGCGACTACAGCATCAGCGTGACGCCGCCCGGGGACAACCCGCCGCTGCGGCGACTCGTCGAGTCGTACAACGTGCTGGGGGATCGCCTGCGTTCGCAGCGCCAGGACCTCTACCAGCGCGAACTGCTGCTCGACACGGTGATCCAGGCCTCGCCCGTGGCGCTGGTGCTCACCAACTCCACCGGCACGATCCTCTACGGCAACCTCGCGGCCCGGCAGCTGTTCCTGGGCGGGCGGCGGCTCGAGGGCGCGTCGTTCAACGACCTCGTGCAGGACGTGCCGGCGGCGCTGCGCGAGGCGGTGCTCGACGAGCGGGACACCCTGTTCACGGTCGAACTGGACGGCGAGGCGGAGGTGTTTCACCTCTCGCAGCGGCGCTTCCTGCTGAACGGCCAGCCGCACCGCCTGCGTCTGCTGAAGCAGCTCACGCGCGAGGTGAACGCCCAGGAGGTCGCCACCTGGAAGCGCGTCATCCGCGTGATCGCGCACGAGATCAACAACTCGGTGGCGCCGATCGCCTCGCTCGCGCAGTCGGGCCAGCGGCTGGCGGCCCAGCCGGACGAGGCGCAGCTGCGCAAGGTGTTCGGCGCCATCGAGGAGCGCATGTCGCACCTCGCGGGTTTCGTCGATGCCTATTCGCGCTTCGCCAAGCTGCCGCGGCCGCGGATCGCGTCGGTGGAGTGGCGCCGGTTCCTCGATTCGCTGCACGCGGTGTCGCAGTTCACGCTGGAGGGCCTGCCGCCGTCGTCGCCGGGGCACTTCGACGAGTCGCAGCTCGAGCAGGTCATGATCAACCTGCTGCGCAACGCCGCCGAGGCGGGCTCGCCGCCCGGCGAGACGCGGGTGTCGGTGGTCGAGAACAAGGGCGGCTTCCGCATCGACGTGGCCGACCGCGGTGCCGGCATGAGCGACGAGGTGCTCACCAACGCGCTGCTGCCGTTCTACTCGACCAAGCCGACCGGGACCGGGCTCGGGCTCACGCTGTGCCGCGAGATCGTCGAGGCCCACGGCGGCACGCTGGAGGTCGCGCGCCGCCCGGGCGGGGGCGTGTCAGTCACGATCTGGCTGCCGCCGCTTCAGGGGTTGCGGTCGTCCGTCGAGCCGGACTCGATCCAGACCCCGTAGCTGCACTTCAGCACCTGGGAGCCGCTCGCGACGAACTCGCCGTGGCGGAAGCTGTGGCCGTTGTAGAGGCACACCGGCTCGCCGGGCACCTGCTGGCGCACCACGTCGGTGTCCTCGTCTTCCTCGAGGGCGATCGGCGAATTCTCGAGCTCGGGATCCTGGGCGCCCACTTGCGGAAGGGTGGTTTTCTGCAACATGGTCGTGCTCCCGTGAAGGTTGAACGGTCGCCTGCAGTTCGATGTTAC
>JBPOHK010000094.1:0-75124 GCA_052035645.1 Pseudomonadota bacterium | reverse complement strand
GTCGCGCGTCGCCGCGTACCTGCACACGGACTGGCAACCCGTCGCGGGCGAGGTCGTCGAGGACGACCTGCTGATCCGCGCGGACAAGAATCCGAACCGCGCCGGCGTCGTCGCGCGCTTCGGCGAGCGCGCCTTCGACCCCGCCGCCGGGCACGACCTCGTGCTGGCCTGGGGCGAGGTGAACGGCCCGCTGCCGTTTGCGGGCGTGCCGTGGATCCACCTGACGCCGTTCGGCACGCCCGAAACGCCGCCGGCCGCGGTCGTCGTCCCGGTGTCGACGACCTGGGAGCGCGCCGGCAGCTTCACCAACGCGCAGGGCCGGCGCACCGAGTTCCTGCCGGTGTTCGCCAAGGCCGCGCACGTGGCGCACGCCGCCGAGGTCTTCAGGAGCCTGGCGTCATGATGCAGGACCTGGTCGTCCACGGCGTGTTCGTGGTCTACGTGCTGTCCTTCCTGCTGGGACTCGCGACCGTCTTCACCTGGGTCGAGCGCAAGCAGTCCGCCATCATGGCCGACCGCATCGGCGCCAACCGCGCCTACCTGCGCATTCCGTTCACGCAGGTGAAGCTGGTGGCCTGGGGCCTGTTCCACGGCATGGCCGACGGCCTGAAGATGATCCTGAAGGAGAACTTCACGCCGAAGACCTACGACCGCTTCTGCTACAACCTCGCGCCGTGGCTGACCGCGGTGCCCGTGCTGCTGGTGTTCGCGGTCGTGCCGTTCGGCGGCGAGGTGACGCCGGCCCGGCTGTTCGCGCCGGACTCGGCGGCCGCGGCTTTCTTCGGCGAGCGCAGCTACCGCCTGCAGATCGCCAACCTCGACGCCGGCGTGCTGTTCGTGCTCGCGATCTCGGGCCTCGGGATCCTCGGCACGATGCTGGCCGGCTGGTCGTCGAACAACAAGTTCTCGATGCTCGGCGCGGCGCGCGCGGCCTCGCAGATGATCTCGTACGAGGTCGCGATGGGCCTCGCCCTGATCGCGATGGTGGTCACCTACGGCACGGTCGACCTCGGCGCGATGGTCGAGTGGCAAGGCCGGCCGCTCGTGGCCGGGCTGCCGGCCTGGGGCATCTTCGTGCAGCCGCTCGCCTTCCTGCTGTTCCTGACGGCGGCGATCGCCGAGAACAAGCGCGTGCCCTTCGACCTGCCGGAGTGCGAGTCCGAGCTGATCGCGGGCTACTTCACCGAGTACACCTCGATGAAGATGGGCCTGTTCATGCTCTCGGAGTTCATGGAGATCGTGGTGATCTCGGCGCTGGTGGTGACCCTGTTCCTGGGCGGCTACGCCGTGCCCTTCCTCGGCGCGGAAGGCTTCGTGTTCCCCGGCGGCCACGCCTGGCAGTTGTCGCACCTCGCGGTGGTGCTGCTGCAGGTACTCGGGTTCGCAACCAAGGTGTTCCTGGTCGGCTGCTTCCAGATCCAGGTGCGCTGGACGCTGCCGCGCTTCCGCTACGACCAGCTGATGGCGCTCGGCTGGAAGTTCCTGCTGCCGATCGCGGCGCTGAACCTCGTGCTCACCGCCGTCGTGCGCTGGTGGACCCTGTGAGCGGCCGGGCGCCCCGCAAGCAGTACTGGAACGAGCCGAAGCTCGGGCTCTGGGAGCGGCTGTACGTGCTCGAGATCGCGCGCGGCCTCGCCATCACCGGGCGCGTGTTCCTCGGCAACATGGCCAAGTGGCTGACCGGCCGCAAGGGCGCGCTCACGGCCTACTATCCCGAGGAGGTCCGCGCCGACTACTCGCCGCGCAACCGCGGCCGCCACGTGCTGACGCAGCGGCCGGACGGCAGCCCGCAGTGCGTCGCCTGCAACATGTGCGCGACGGCCTGCCCGGCGTACTGCATCGAGATCGAAGCCGGCGCGAACCCCGCGGACGGCGCGCACCCGAAGTCGCCCGTGCGCTTCGAGATCGACTACTCGCGCTGCATCTTCTGCGGCTTCTGCGTCGAGGCCTGCCCCGAGGATGCGATCCGCATGGTGAAGGACGTGCCGGACCTGCCCGGCTTCGACCGCGACGCCATGTGGGGCCACCGCGACCTGCTGCTGCGCTGGCGCCCGCTCGCCGACCCGCGCAAGCCCTACCCGCCCGCGCCGGCCGCCGGCGCCCCCGGGGAGCCGACGCCGTGACCGACGCCTTCATCGTGTTCTTCGGCCTGCTCGCGCTGGTGTTCGCGGGCCTGGTGCTGACGCTGCGCCAGCCGATGCGCGCCGCGCTGGCGCTGGTCGCGCACATGGTCTGCCTGGCGGGCATCTTCGCCTGCCTCGCGGTCCACGTCGTCGCCCTGTTCCAGGTGCTGATCTACGTCGGCGCGGTGATGGTGTTCATGATCTACACGATCATGCTGCTCGACGACCGCGACCCCGCCTACCGCCAGCGCTACTCGCGCACGCTGGTGCCGGGCGCGATCGTGGCCGCCGTGCTGGCCGGGCTGCTGCTCGTGCGGCTGTCGGCCCCGGCCGGCCCGGACGCCCACGCGGGCGCGAACTTCGGCTTCGGCGCGTTCTCCGTCGCCTTCATGCAGCAGTACTGGTTCCACTTCGAAGTGGCCACCGTCCTGCTGCTGGTCGGCATCGTCGCGGCCTGGGCCGTGATCCGGGAGGACCGGTGATCCACCGCTACGAACTGCTGCTCGCGCTCTCGGCCGTGCTGTTCTGCATGGGCCTCGCGGGCGTCGTGATCCGCCGCAACCTGCTGGTGGTCGTGATGTCCCTCGAGCTGATGCTGAACGCCGTCGTGCTGAGCTTCGTCGCGGCGGCGGCGCACACCCAGACGCTGCCCGGCGTCGCGATGGTCTTCTTCATCTACGTCGCCGCGACCTGCGAGATCGCGCTGGCGATGGCGCTGCTGGTGCTGCTGGTGCGGCGCCGCGGCTCACTCGACCTGAGCGCCGGACAGGAGCTGCGGGGCTAGGCCATGAACGTGCTGACCCTGATCCCCGCCCTGCCGCTCGCCGGCTTCCTGCTCAACGGCATCGCCGGCCCGCGCCTGCCGAAGCCGGTGGTGGCGGCGATCGCCTGCCTGCTGCCCGCGCTCGCCTTCGCGCTCACCTGCTCCGCGTTCCTCGACCTGCGCGCCGGCGGTCAGCCGCTCGAGGCCACGCTGTTCACCTGGGCAGTGACGCAGGGCTTCCAGGTGGACGCGGCGTTCTGGTTCGACCCGGTGACCGCGGTGATGTGCCTGGTGATCACCGGCATCGGCACGCTGATCCACGTGTACTCGATCGGCTACATGCACGAGGACGCCTCGTTCGCGCGCTACTTCGCGTACCTGAACCTGTTCCTGTTCTTCATGCTGGTGCTGGTGCTCGGGCGCAACCTCGTGGTGCTGTTCATCGGCTGGGAGGGCGTCGGCCTCGCGTCCTACCTGTTGATCGGCTTCTGGTTCCAGGACCCGGCCAAGACCGCGGCGGGAATCAAGGCCTTCGTCGTCAACCGGGTGGGCGACACGGGCTTCCTGCTCGCGGCGTTCCTCATCCAGGCCGTGGCGGGCACGCTCGACTTCCCGGCCGTCAACGCCTACTTCGCCGCGACCCCGCCGGCGGCGTCGGTCACCACGCTCATCGGGGTGCTGCTGCTGATCGGCGCCTGCGGCAAGTCCGCGCAGATCCCGCTGCACGTCTGGCTGCCCGACGCGATGGCCGGCCCGACACCGGTCTCGGCGCTCATCCACGCGGCGACGATGGTGACCGCCGGCGTCTACCTGCTGTCGCGGCTCAGCGGCCTGTTCCTCGCCACGCCCGACGCCATGGCGATCGTCGCGTGGCTGGGCGGGCTCACCGCGCTCGCGGGCGCCACGATGGGCGTCACCGAGTACAACCTGAAGAAGGTGCTCGCCTACTCGACGATGTCGCAGATCGGCCTGATGGTGATGGCCTGCGGCCTCGGCGCGTTCTCGGCCGGCATGTTCCACCTCTACACGCACGCCTTCTTCAAGGCCTGCCTGTTCCTCGGCGCCGGCGCCGTGCTGCACGCGCTGGCCGGCGAGGAGGACATGCGGCGCATGGGCGGCCTCGCGCGCCGGCTGCCGTTCACGTTCGGCGTGTTCCTGCTCGCCACGCTCGCGCTGTGCGGGCTGCCGCCGTTCGCGGGCTTCTTCTCCAAGGACGAGATCCTCTGGTCCGCGTGGGCGGCCGCCGGCGGCTCGCCGCTGCTGTGGCTCGTCGGCTCGCTGGCCTCGCTGCTCACCGCGTTCTACATGTTCCGCGCCGTGTTCATGACCTTCCTCGGCGCCAGCCGCATCGACGCGAAGCTCGGTCACCACCTGCACGGACCGCCGCCGTCGATGTCGATCGTGCTCGCGGTGCTGGCCTTCGGGTCGGTCGTCGCCGGCTGGATCGGCCTGCCCGCGTTCCTGCGCGAGTGGCTGGGCGCCGGCGCGCCGTTCCACGCGTTCCTGGCGCACACGCTGCCGGAGCCCGCGCTGCGCGCCGGCATCGACCACCACCACGAACCCGTCTTCGCGGGCATCGCCGTGCTGGTCGCGCTGGCCGGCATCGGCCTCGCCTGGCTGCGCTACGGGCGCGGCCCCGGCTGGCGCCCGACGAAGTCCGGCGGCGCGCTGCGGGACCTGGTCGCCAACGGCTACTACTTCGACGCGCTCTACGAGGGCATCGTCGTGCGCGGAGCCGGCTGGCTGTCACAGTCGGTGCTCGCGCGCGGCGTGGAGCCGCTGCTCGACCGGCAGGCGATCGGGCAACCCGCCCGGGCCGGCGCCGCCGGCACGCGCTGGCTCGCGCGCGTGCAGAATGGCGACCTGCAGGCCTACGTGATCTATGCGCTGATCGGCCTCGCCCTCGTGCTCGGCTGGGGAGCACTGCATGCCTGAGTCCAACCCGCTGCCGCGCATCGCGACCCTGCTGGCCATGCTCGCCGTGCTGGCGCTGGCGGCGAACGTCGTCGTCGGCTTCGACGGCAGCGCCGACCCGCAGCGCTACGCGTGGCTGCTGCCGTGGATGCCGTCGCTGGGCGTGAACCTGCACTTCGCGGTCGACGGCTACAACGTCTACCTGCTGCTGCTGACGGCCCTGCTGTTCCCGGTCGTGCTGCTCAGCGCCTGGGACAGCGCGGAAGGCCGCAGCCCACTGTACCTCGTCCTGCTGCTGGTCCTCGAGGCGAGCCTGCTCGGCACGTTCCTCGCCCAGGACCTCGTGGTGTTCTTCGTGCTGTGGGAAGCGGTGCTGATCCCGATGGTGCTGCTGATCGCGGTGTTCGGCGGGCCGCAGCGCCGGCGGGCGGCGATGGTCTTCTTCCTCTACACGATGGCCGGCAGCGTGCTGCTGCTCGCGGCCGTGATCGCGCTCGGCGCGTGGAGCGCCGAGCAGACCGGCCAGTGGGAATTCGGTTACGCGGCCCTGCAGCAACTGGTCCTGTCGCCGGGCCAGCAACGGTTCGTGTTCGTGGCGGTGGCGCTCGCCTGCGCGGTGAAGAGCCCGCTGTTCCCGTTCCACTCCTGGCTGCCGCTGGCCTACGGCGAGGCCTCGCCGTCCGGCACGGCGCTGATGGCCGGCGTGATGTCGAAGATGGGGGCGTACGGATTCATCCGGCTCGCCATCCCGCTGTGCCCGGACGTCGCGCCCGCGCTGGCGCCGTTCATGCTCGCCTGGGCGGTGACCAGCCTGCTCTACGGAGCCGTGCTGGCGCTGCGCCAGGAGAACTTCAAGCAGCTCGTGGCCTACGCCTCGCTCAGCCACATGGCCTACATCGTGCTCGGCGCGTTCAGCTTCCAGCCCACGGGCCTGCACGGGTCGCTGATCCAGGTGCTCAGCCACGGCCTCGCGGTGGCGGGCCTGTTCCTGCTGCTCGGCATGCTCGAGCAGCGGCGCGGCGCGGCCTACCTGCAGCTGCAGGGCCTCGCCACGCAGGCGCCGCGGCTGGCGGTGGCGTTCATGCTGTTCATCCTCGCCTCGCTCGCCCTGCCGCTTTCGAGCGGCTTCACGGCCGAGTTCCTCGTCCTGCTCGGCGCGTTCACGCAGGGCCTCGCGGCCTGGCAGGCGCACGCGGGGGCGGGCACGCTGGTCGCCGCCGTGCTGGCCGCCACGGGCGTGGTGCTCGGCGCGACCTACATGCTGCGCTTCGCCCGGCGATTGCTGTTCGGCGACGCGGCGGCCGCGACGGCGCCGGGTCCGGACCTGCGGCCGCGCGAGGCGCTGGCGCTCGCGCCGCTGCTGCTGCTGATCCTGTGGCTGGGCGTGCGCCCCGAACCGTGGATGGCCAGGACCGAGGCTACCGTGACGCAGCTGGCGCGACCGGTTCCGATGGCGGGGGCGAGCCATGGCGAGTGACATGCTGTACGGCCTGCTGCCCGAACTTCTGCTGCTCGGCGCGATCCTGCTGCTGATGGTCTTCGAGATCCTGCGCGTCGACGCGCGGGCGGCCCGGGGCGCCTTCCTGCTGGCGGTCGGCGGCGGCCTCGTCGCCCTCTGGCAGCAGATCTCGGCCGGGCACGCTGCCGTCATCGTGCCCGCCGAGGTGGCGATCGACCGCTACGCGCTGCACGCACGCCTCGTCCTGCTGCTGTGCGGTCTCGGCCTCGGGCTCGGCTTCGCGCGCGCGGGCGGCCACCGCTTCTGGCTGCTCGCGACGGCGTCGCTGCTCGGGGGCCTCCTGATCCAGGACGCCGCGGGCTTCGTCACGCTGTTCCTCGGCATCGAACTGCTGTCGCTGCCGGCCTTCGCGCTCATCGTGCACGGCCAGGGCCGCACGGCCGCGAGCGAGGGCGCGTTCAAGTACCTGGTGCTCTCCTCGGTGGCGAGCGCCGTGCTGCTGTTCGGCGTCTCACTCGCCTACGGGACCAGCGGCACGCTCGCCCTGGACGACTGGGCCCGGGGCCTGGCCTCGGGCGGGGCGCAGGCAGGCGTTGCGGGCCTGCTGGTCGTGAGCGGCCTGTTCCTGAAGGCCGCGGTCTTCCCCTTCCACGCCTGGGCGCCGGACGCCTACGCGAGCGCTCGACTGCCGGTCACGGCGCTGATGGCCTCGATCGTGAAGGCCGCCGTCGTGCTCGCGCTGGCCCGCATCCTCGCCGCGACGCCACTCGGTGCGGCACCGGCCACGGTCGTGACCGCGCTCGCGCTCGCCTCGATCGCCTTCGGCAACGTCGCCGCGCTCGGCCAGACGCGGTTCCGCCGCCTGCTCGCGTACTCCTCCGTCGCGCACGCCGGCTACATGATCTTCGCGCTGCTCGACGTCACCGGCCAGCGGGCCGGGGACCTGCTGTGGTACTCGGCCTTCTACGCGCTCGCCACGCTGGTCGCGTGCGCGGCCTTCGCCGTGCTCAGCCCGGACGGCGACGACGACCTGGGCCGTCTCGATGGCGGGTTCCGGCGACGACCGGTCGCGGCGCTGCTGCTCGGCGCGGCCGTGCTGTCGCTCGCCGGACTGCCGCCGTTCCCGGGCTTTTTCGCGAAACTGTTCGTATTCCGCTCGGTCGTCGCCTCCGGCCACCTCGGCGCGGCGGTCCTGGCGTTTGCCGGCAGCTTCCTCGGCTTGGCATATTACGTCGGCCTGGTGCTGCGGCTGTTTCGCGAGGAGACGGCCCCGGACACGGGCGGACTGCCGGACACCGCGCGAACCAGAGACGGGGTGCCGGCCTGATGGACGAGAAACGCCACGGGGAGACAGGCACCATGAACATTCCGGCCGAGACGGCGATCCTGCACGGGACGGCCGCCGACATGCTCGAACTCAAGGGCAAGCGGGTCCACCAGATCGCGCCCGACGCGACGGTGTACGACGCCGTGGCCCTGATGGACGAACTGCGCGTCGGCGCCCTGCTGGTGACGAAGGACGGCGCGCTGGCCGGGATCATTTCCGAGCGTGACTACACGCGCAAGGTGATCCTGATGGGTCGTGCGTCGCGCGACACGCGGGTGGAGGAGATCATGACCTCCAGCCTGATCACCGTGCGGCCCGACACGAGCCTCAACGAGTGCCTGCAGATCGTCACGGACCGCCACGTGCGCCACCTGCCGGTGCTCGACGGCGGCCGCGTGATCGGCATGCTGAGCATCGGCGACCTCGTGCGCGCGGTCGTGAGCCAGCAGGCCGACCTGATCCGCAACCTGAAGTCCTTCATCGGCAGCGACTACCCGGTCTGAGGCGGCCGCGGGGCCGCAGGAGCGTCGCCGCATGACACCCGCCGAGTTGCAGGAGTACCTGCGCACGCGCATCCCGCTGGCCGCGGCCATGGCCGTGGACGTGCGGCGCGCGGACCCGGCAGGCGTCGAGCTGTACGCGCCGCTCGCCCCCAACACCAACCATCGCGACACCGTCTTCGGCGGCAGCGCCTCGGCGCTCGCCATCCTGGCGGCCTGGTCCGCGCTGCACGTGCGGCTGCGCGCGGCCGGCCTGGCCGGGCGCATCGTGATCCACAGCAACTCGATGGCCTACGAACGACCGATCGTCGCGGGGTTCACCGCCGTCGCCGCCCCGCCCGCCGGGGAGGTCTGGTCGAAGCTCGAGGCGACCCTCGGGCGCGGCCGCATGGCCCGCGCGCGGGTGAGCGCGCAGCTCGACTGCCAGGGCGAACGGGTCGGTCGGTTCGAGGGCCAGTTCGCGGTGCTGCCACCGCTCGAGGCCTGAAGCCGCGCCGAAGCGAGGTTGGGGAGCGACGAGCTACGCGGTGCGCGCCGCCTGCTCCGCTATGCTGAACCCGTACGCAGGCTCGTGCGGGAGACGACCGTGAAGTTCCTCATGTTCCTGTTCGCATGGTGCTTCCTGCTGGCGATGAGCTGGCCGATCGCGCTGTTCGCGCTGTTCCTGCTGCCGGTCGTCTGGCTGGTGCTGCTGCCGTTCCGGCTGCTCGCCATCGCGGTCCGCGCCGTATTCGCCCTGCTCGAGGCGCTGCTCTTCCTGCCGGCCCGCCTGCTCGGGTATCGTCCCTCGCACTGAACGCGCGCCGCGCCGGCGCGCCCGGGGAGAGCTCGGTGCTGCGAACGCCGGTGATGGTCGCCGCCCTGGCGCTGGCCGCGTGCAGCGCGCAGCCGCCCGTCTTCCGCATCGACCCGGTGCGCCCGGTCGCCGAGCTGCGCGCGCAGGCACTGGCCGCGACGCCCCCCGCCCCGCGCGGGGAGGAACGCCCGGCCGAGTTCGTCGAACTCGTGCAACTCGACCCGACCATCCGTCTCGACATCCGCTACGCCAGCGACCGGAACTTCCTCGGCCAGCCCGTCTACTCGCAGGCCCGCGCGTTCCTGCAGCGTCCCGCCGCCGAGGCGCTCGTGCGAGTGAGCGCGGCCCTGCGCGCGCAGGGCTACGGCCTGCTGGTGCACGACGGCTACCGGCCCTGGTACGTCACCAAGCTGTTCTGGGACGCGACGCCGCCCGCGAAGCACGACTTCGTCGCCGACCCCGCCACGGGCTCGAAGCACAACCGCGGCTGCGCGGTGGACCTCACGCTCTACGAGCTGGCGAGCGGCCGGCCCGTCGTCATGCCGAGTCTCTACGACGAGATGTCGGAACGAGCCTACGCCGACTACCCGGGCGGCAGCGCCCGCCAGCGGGCGCTGCGGGACCGCCTGCGCCGCGCGATGGAGGCCGAGGGCTACACCGTCTACCCGCAGGAGTGGTGGCACTTCGACTACCGCGACTGGGAGCAGTACGCGGTGCAGAACGTCCGCTTCGAGGACCTCGGCGCGCCGGCGGCGCGCTAGATCACGCCCGCGGCGGCGAGTCCCGCGGCGTCCTCGTCCGAGCAGCCGAGCGACGCCAGCACCTCGCGCGTGTCCGCACCGATGCCGACCGGCGCCCGCCCGATCCGCGCGGGCGTGCCGCCGAAGCGCGGTGCCGGCGCCGGCTGGCGCAGGCCGTTGACCTCCGCGTAGGTGCCGCGGGCGACGTTGTGCGGGTGATCCATGGCCTCCCCGATGCTCAGCACCGGCGCAAAGCACACGTCCGTGCCCTCGAGCAGCTCGCACCACTCGGCGCGCGTCCGCGTGCGGAAGATGGCCGCGAACCGCTCCGACAGCTCGGGCCAGCGACGCACGTCGAAGTGCGCTTCCTCGAGGCCCTGGCCCGCGAGGCCGAGCTTCTCGAGCAGCAGCCGGTAGAACTGTGGCTCGAGCGCACCGACCGTGACGTACTTGCCGTCGGCGCACTCGTAGCTGTCGTACCAGTGCGCGGCGCCGTCGAGGAAGTTGGACTCGCGGCGGTCGGACCAGCGGCCGAGCAGGCGCGCCCCGTGGATAAGCGACGACATCGCGGCGCAGCCGTCGACGATCGCGGCGTCGACGACCTGTCCGCGGCCCGTTGCGCGGGCGCTCAGGATGCCGCTCACGAGCCCGAGCGCCATGAACAGCGCGCCGCCGCCGACGTCGCCCACGATGGTCGCCGGGATGCTCGGCGGGGAATTGCGCTGGCCGGTGTGGTGCAGGATGCCCGTGAGCGCGACGTAGTTGAGGTCGTGGCCCGCGACGGGCGCGAGCGGTCCGCTCTGGCCCCAGCCGGTGAGGCGACCGAACACCAGGCGCGGATTGCGCGCCAGGCACGGCTCCGGCCCGAGGCCGAGCCGCTCCATGACGCCCGGCCGGAACCCCTCGATCAGGCCGTCGGCGCGCTCGATCAGGCGCAGGACGATCTGCGCGGCGCCCGGCGCCTTCAGGTCGAGCGCGATCGAGCGCTTGCCCCGGCGCGTGATGTCGGTGCGCGGATCGTCGCCGCCGAGCTGCAGCTGCGCGCCCTTGCGGTCGACGACCGTGACCTCGGCGCCGAGGTCGGCGAGCAACATGCCGCACATGGGCCCCGGCCCGATGCCCGCCATCTCGACGATGCGCAGTCCGGCGAGCGGGCCCGTCACAGCGTCCTCGCCACGATCTCGCGCATGACTTCGCTCGCGCCGCCGTAGATGCGCTGCACGCGCGCATCGACGTAGAGCTTCGAGATCGGATACTCGCGCATGTAGCCGTAGCCGCCGAAGAACTGCAGGCACTCGTCGATCACCTGGCACTGGGTCTCGGTGACCCACAGCTTGGCCATAGAGGCGGTGGCCGTGTCGAGCTCGCCCCGGCTGAGCTTGCCGATGCAGTCGTCGATGAACACGCGCGCGACCTGCACCCTGGTCTTCACGTCCGCGAGCCGGAAACGGGTGTTCTGCATCTCGAGCAGCGCCTGGCCGAAGGCCTTGCGGTTGCGCGTGTACTCCACGGTGAGCTGCAGCGCGTATTCCATCGCGCCGACGCCGCCGAGCGCGAGCAGCGCGCGCTCGTAGGGCAGGTCGCGCATCAGCTGGATGAAGCCCTGGCCTTCCGCCGGGCCGAGCAGGTTCGCCGCGGGCACGCGGCAGTCGTCGAAGAACAGCTCCGCGGTGTCCCAGCCGTTCTGGCCGATCTTGTCGAGCACGCGCCCGACCCGGTAGCCGGCCTGGCCCCCGGTCTCGACCATCACGATCGAGATGCCCTTGGCGCCCTTGGTCGCGTCGGTCTTGGCCACCACGCCGACCAGCCCGGCGTGCAGGCCGTTCGAGATGAAGGTCTTGGAGCCGTTGAGGACGTAGTGGTCGCCGTCGCGCCCCGCTCGCGTCTTCACCGCCTGCAGGTCGGAACCCGCGCCGGGCTCGGTCATCGCGATCGCACCGACCAGCTCCCCGGAAGCCATGCGCGGCAGCCAGCGGTGCTTCTGCTCCTCGCTGCCGTAGTTGAGCACGTAGTGCGCGAGGATGCTGTGCACCACGTGGCCGAAGCTCGAGATGCCGTGTCGGCCCATCTCCTCGGCGACCACCGCCTCGTGGCGCGCATCGCCGCCGACGCCGCCGTACTCGGCCGGGATGTCGGTGCACAGCAGGCCGACCTCGCCCGCCTTGTTCCACAGCGCGCGATCGACGTGGTGCTGCTCGCGCCAGCGGTCGTCGTTCGGCACGATCTCCTGCCGGATGAAGCGGCGCGCCGCCTCGCGGAACATGTCGAGTTCGTCGTCGAGCCAGGGGGAGCGGTAATCCATGGTCGGCCTGCGTCGCGGAGGAAGGTCCAGCCGCGCATGGAATCGCGAAACCGGGCCGATTGTCCAGTGGGTATCGACGCCACCGGGACCAATCGTGGATCATCGCGAGGATTGCGCGGACGGACGTCCGTCGGGAGACTGTGCATGCGATTCCTCCGTTGCTTGGGTGCCGCCGCCGTGGCGATCGCGGCCAGCCAGGCCGCGCCCGTGGCGAACGCGGCCGGCGACGAGGCCGGGCCGGCGACGACAGGGACTCGCCCGCGGGTGGGCCTGGTGCTCGCCGGCGGCGGAGCCAAGGGCGGCGCGCACGTCGGCGTGCTGAAGGTCCTCGAGAAGCTCAACGTCCCGGTCGACTGCGTGGCCGGCACCAGCATGGGCGCACTGGTCGGCGCAGGTTACGCGTCCGGCATTCCCGCGGACGACCTCGAGAAGTTCGTCGTCGGCATCAACTGGAAGTCGGTCGTCGGCGGCCAGGGTCGCCGCGACCTCGAACCGATCGAGCAGAAGCGCGCCGGCGTCACGTACAGCAACCAGATCGAGCTCGGCCTGCGCGACGGCGCGGTCATCGCGCCGGGCGGTCTCGTCGACACCAGCAACATCGACGACCTGCTGCGCAGCTTCGTGGCCGGTGCCCGCATGCAGAGCAGCTTCGACCGCCTGCCGATCCCCTACCGCGCCGTCGCCACGGACATGGTGAGCGGCCGGATGGTGGTGCTGTCCGAGGGCGACATCGCCACGGCGATGCGCGCCAGCATGGCCATCCCGGGCGCGTTCGCGCCCGTGCTCATGGGCGACTACATCCTCTCCGACGGCGGACTGGTGCGGAACATCCCCGTGGACGTGGCGCGCGATCTCTGCGCCGAGCGCGTGATCGTCGTGAACCTGGTCGAACCGGACGCGGACCCGGCGAGGCTGCAGACCGCGACGCAGCTGATCAGCCGCATGTCCGACGTGATGATCCAGGCGAACGAGCAGCTGCAGCTCGATTCGCTGCGGCCGGGCGACGTGCGCATCGACGTGATCATGGGCGACATCGGCACCGCCGACTTCGAGCGCGTGCCGGAGACCATCCCGCTCGGCGAGCAGGCCGCGCTGCGCGAGGTTGCGGCGCTGCGCCAGTACGCCGTACCGGCGGACGAGTACGCCGCGTGGCGCCGACGGGTGACGGCCTCGCAGGCGATCGAGGCGCGACTGGCCGGGGTGCGCTTCGAGGGACTGCGGCGGGTGAACCCGGAGTTCCTGCAGGGCCAGTCGACGGTGCGAGCGGGCGACGTGGTGGATACGGCCCGCATCAGCGCCGAGGCGCGGCGACTGGCGGCGCTGCAGGACTTCGAGTCGGTCGAGTACCGGCTCGAGGGCGATCCGGCGAGTCCGACGCTCGTCTGGCTGCCGCGCGAGAAGCGCTACGGACCGGACTACCTCAAGGTGGACCTGGGCGTCTACGGCTCGGCCGGCGGCGACGTCGGCTTCGCGATCTACGCCAAGCACGACCGGACCTGGCTCAATGCGCTCGGCGGAGAGTGGCGCAACGAGATCCAGGCCGGCGGCGAGACGTTCGTCTCGACCAGCCTCTACCAGCCGCTCGACGTGCAGCAGCGCTGGTTCGTCGAGCCGCGGATCCTCTGGAAGTCCTCGGAAGAAGACGTCTTCTACGACAACGAGCGCATCGCGGCGTACCGCTTCGGCGACCTGATGGGCCAGGTCGACGTCGGCGTGAACTTCGGCCGCGCGGCGCAGCTGCGGCTCGGCTACCTGTTCGACCGGCGGCGCCTCACCCTGAGCACGGGCTCGCCGCTGTTCCAGGAGGCGGAGCGCGACGACGCCGGCCTCATCGTGGCCGGCACCTACGACACCCGCGACACGCCGTTCAATCCGACGCGCGGGCTCGCGGTGGCCCTCGAGTACATGCGCAGCGACGACGCTCTGGGCGCCGACCTCGACTGGCAGCGCGCCGAGCTCGGCATCGGGCTCGCCGTACCCCTGCGCCGGGACGTGATCTGGGTGACGGCGGCCGGCGGCTCGGACCTCGACGGCAACCTGCCGCTCGATCGCGCGTTCGCCCTCGGCGGCCCGGGCAGCTTCCCCGGCTACGAACTCGGCGAGCTGCGCGCCGACAGCTACTGGACCGTCGGCACCGGCTACAACTGGAAGATCAAGGACACCCTCGCGATCCGCGGGCAGGCGCTGTATGCGGGCATCCGCCTCGAGGCCGGCGCGATCTACGACCGCATCGACGGGTTGCGCGACGACGAGATCTACGGCGCGTCCGTGTACCTCACGGGCCGCACGCTCGTCGGCCCGCTGACGCTGGGACTCGGCGCCACGACCACGGATTCCTGGAGCCTGTGGCTGGCGATCGGCCGCCCGATCGGCCGGGGCACGATCCTCGAGAAGGGGATCTTCCGCTGAGTCAGGTGGGCATCTCGACGATGCCGGCCTTCACCTCGCCGACGCCGCCGAAGACCGCCTTGACCTCGAGGAACTCCTCGAAGCCGAGCGCGCCCCACTCGCGGCCGAGGCCCGACTGCTTGTAGCCGCCGAAAGGCCCGGCGACGTCCAGGCTCGCCCCGTTGATGTGCACGTTGCCCGCGCGGATGCGCGTGCCCACCTGGCGCGCCTTCTCCGCCGTGGGCCCGAACACGTACGAGGACAGGCCATAGGGCGTGTCGTTGGCGATTCGGATCGCCTCCTCCTCGCTGTCGTACGGCAGGATGCACAGCACCGGCCCGAAGATCTCCTCGCGCGCGATGGTCATGTCGTTGCGCACGTCGCTGAACACCGTGGGCCGCGTGAAGTAGCCGCGGGTGAGCCCGTCGGGCCGGCCCGGACCGCCGCACACGACTTTCGCGCCCTCGGCGATGCCCTTCTCGATGAGCGACTGCGTGCGCCGCCACTGGTTCTGGTTCGCCTGCGGGCCCATTGCGGTCGTCGGGCTGGCCGGGTCGCCCACGACCACCTGCGCGGCGATCGCCTGCGCGATGGCCTCGACGGTCGCGAGGTGCTTGCGCGGCACCAGCATGCGCGAAGGCGCGTTGCAGCTCTGGCCGCTGTTGTTCATCATCACCATCACGCCGTGTCCCACGGCAGCCTCGAGCGGCGCGCCGTCGAGGATGATGTTCGGCGACTTGCCGCCGAGTTCCAGCGCGACTTTCTTCACCGTGTCCGCGGCGGCCTTGTCGACCAGGATGCCGGCGCGCGTCGACCCGGTGAACGAGACCATGTCGATGCCGGGATGCGACGCGCGCGCGGCGCCCACGGTCGGGCCGTCGCCGTCCACGAGATTGAACACGCCCGCAGGCACGCCGGCCTCGTGCAGGATCTCGGCGATCAGGTGTCCGCTCAGCGGCGCCAGCTCGCTCGGCTTCAACACCATCGTGCAGCCCGTGGCCAGGGCAGGCGCCACCTTGCAGGTGATCTGGTTGGCGGGCCAGTTCCAGGGCGTGATCAGCCCGCACACGCCCACGGGTTCGCGCTGCACGCTGGTGGTGCCCCGCGCCTGCTCGAACTCGAAGTCCTTGAGCACCGCGAGCGCGACCATGAAATGCCCGAGCCCCGCGGGCGCCTGCATCGGCAGCGCGATGGTGGCGAGGGGGGCGCCCATCTCCTCGGAGATCGCCTGCGCGACCTCGGGGAGCCGGCGCTTGTAGACCTCGACGATGCGGGCGAGCAGCGCCATGCGCTCCTCGCGGGTCGTGCGCGAGTAGGTCTCGAACGCGCGCCGGGCCGCGGCCACGGCCCGATCGACGTCGGCCGCGCTGCCGAGCGAGATGCGCCCGGCCACGCCCTCCGTCGCCGGATTGACCACGTCGAGGGTCTTCGCCGCGGCCGGCGCGACCCACTGGCCGTCGATGTAGAACCTGGTGCAGTCGCGCATGGTCAGAAGCTCGCGTTGTAGAAGATCATCGGGCCGCTGTAGGTCCAGTCGAGCGAACCCTCGAACCGGTCCTTCTGCACGTCGACGTCGATCGAGAACTGGTCGTACCCGATGCCGATGCCGAGCCAGGACTTCGGTTGCCAGGTGAGCGTGGCGCGGTAGTCCTGCAGGCTGCCGTCGTATTCATCGATCGACAGCGCGAACCACTGGGCGGACAGGTTGGCGTACAGGTTGGCCGGCAGCCGCCACGTGCCCTGCAAGCCGAACACCGGCAGCGGCAGGTCCACGCTGCCCTCGTTCTTGATGTCGGTGCTCAGCGAGCCGCCCGATTCCGACGCCTTGGCGCGCAGTTCCGCACCGAAGGTCGTGTAGTGCAGGCCCGCCGAGGCGCCCACCTCGTAGTTGTCGCGCTTCAGGAACTCGTACTCGTAGGCCAGTTCGGCCACGGAGAAGTCCATCTTGAACTCGACCTTGGCGTTCACCGGGTAGGTGTCGTCGCCCCAGACGATGTCCTCGTTGATGGTCTTCTTGCGGCTGCGGCTGACGTTGAACAGGAAGCCGCGGAGCTTGTGCCGGTCCGTCTCGCCGAATCGCCAGGCCGCGTCGAGGCGGAAGCGGTTGACGTCGGCCCCGCCGATCTCGCTGTCGAAGTCGATCTTGTCGCCCGCCGTGGTGTCGCCGTCCAGCTGAACCGTCGGCTCGGTCTGCACGATGAAGGTGCCGAGCGAGACGCTGAACGGGTCGGTGAGCAGGTCGGGGGCGTCGTCGGCACGGAGATCGGGGGCACCGAGCATCGCCGCGGCGCCGAGGACCCCGAGGGCCAGGCCCGAAACGGCGGCCGGCTGCTTCCTGGAACGGTTCATGCGGGAACTCCCTTGCTTGCAGGAGGTTGGTTTCGGCGCAGTATGCCGCAACCCTCCTGCCCGCGAAACGCGCACGCCGCGACGCGCCGGCGGCCGCCGGGCGCGATTGCGACTGCGAGTCGGACGCAATGCGCCCCGCCGGAGTGCGGTAGAGTCACTCCACCCCGCCAGAGCCAGCCCGGATGTCCGAGAACACTCCGCCCGACCGCCCGAAGAGCCGATCGCTGAAGCCCCTGCGCGCGCTGCTGCCCTACCTGCGGCCGTACCGGGGCACGCTGGCGGCCGCCCTGGTCGCGCTGCTGCTCGCTTCGGCCGCCATGCTGGCGCTGCCGATCGCCCTGCGCCACCTGATCGACCAGGGCCTGTCCTCGCAGAGCACCGACACCATCAACCGCTATTTCCTCGCGTTCCTGGCGGCCGCCGCCTTCTTCGGGGTGTTCGCGGCCCTGCGCTTCTACCTGGTCACGTGGCTGGGGGAGCGCGTGGTGGCCGACCTGCGCGAGGCCGTGTACGCACGCGTCGTGCGCATGGACCCGAGCTTCTTCGAGGTGACCCGCGTGGGCGAGGTGCTGTCGCGCCTGACGGCCGACACCACGCTCGTGCAGTCCATCGCCGGCGTGAACCTGTCGATCACCCTGCGCTCGGCGATCTCGATCGCCGGCAGCCTGGTGATGCTGGCGGTCACGAGCCCGCGCCTGACGGTGCTGATCCTCGTGATGATGCCGGTGGTGCTGGTGCCGATGATCGTGCTCGGCCGGCGGGTGCGCAGCCAGTCGCGCGCCTCGCAGGACCGCATCGCCGACACCAGCGGCATCGCGGACGAGACGCTGAACGCCATCCAGACGGTGCAGGCCTTCACGCTCGAGGAGGTCAACACCCGGCGGTTCGACGAGGCCGTCGAGCATTCGTTCGTCGCGGCCGTCCGCCGCTCGCGCACGCGCTCGACGCTGACCGCACTCGCCACGTTCCTCGTGTTCGGCGCCATCACCTTCGTGCTCTGGGTCGGCGCGCACTCGGTGGTCAGGGGCGAGATGACCGGCGGGCAGCTCGGCCAGTTCCTGCTCTACGCCGTCTACGTCGCGGTCGCCGCGGCCTCGCTGTCCGAGATGTGGGGCGAGGTGCAGCGCGCGGCCGGCGCGATGGAGCGCCTCGTCGAACTGCAGCACGCGCAGCCCGCCATCGTCGCGCCGGCGCAGCCCGTGCCATTGCCCGTGCCGGGTCGCGGCGAGATCCGCTTCGAGCGCGTCGTCTTCCGCTATCCGTCGCGGCCCGAAGCGAAGGCGCTGGACGAGTTCGACCTCGTGGTCCGGCCGGGCGAGACCGTCGCCTTCGTCGGCCCCTCGGGCGCCGGCAAGAGCACGACCTTCCAGCTCCTGCTGCGCTTCTACGACCCGGCCGACGGGCGCGTGCTCATCGACGGCGTGGACGTCGCGACGGCGGACCCCGCCGAGGTGCGCCGCCGCATCGGCCTCGTGCCGCAGGACACCGTCCTGTTCGCCGCCAGCGCCCGCGAGAACATCCGCTACGGCCGGCCGGACGCGAGCGACGCGGAAGTCGAAGCGGCGGCGCAGGCCGCCGCGGCCGACGGCTTCCTGCGCAAGCTGCCGCAGGGGTACGACACGTTCCTCGGCGAGCGCGGCACCCGCCTGTCGGGCGGCCAGCGCCAGCGCATCGCGATCGCGCGCGCCATCCTGCGCGACCCACCCATCCTGCTGCTGGACGAGGCGACCAGCGCCCTCGACGCGGAGAGCGAGCGGCTGGTGCAGGGCGCGCTCGAGCGGCTGATGCAGAACCGCACGACCATCATCATCGCCCACCGCCTCGCCACGGTGCTGGAGGCGGACCGCATCGTCGTGATGGACCACGGGCGCATCATCGCGCAGGGCACGCACGGCGAACTGGTGCGCGGCAACGAACTGTACGCGCGACTCGCCGCGCTGCAGTTCGCGGAGGGTGGCGTGCGCGAGGCGCAGGAGGCCTGACCGTGACGACCGGGGACCCGCGGCGCAACGAACTGGGCCAGCCGATCGGGCGGGCCCTGCCCGGCTGGCGGCCGCCGCCGCGCCCGGCGCGCGCGGCCTTCTCGGGCCGCTACTGCCGGGTGGAGCCGCTCGATGCCGCCCGGCACGGCCGCGAACTGTACGCGGCGTACTCGCTCGATGCCGAGCAGCGGAACTGGACGTACCTGTTCAGCGGCCCGTGGGCGTCGGAAGCGGAGTTCCTCGACTGGCTCGCGCCGAAGCCGGCCTCGGAGGACCCGCTGTTCTTCGCATTCGTCGACGCCCGCAGCGGCCGGGCGGTCGGCCTCGGTTCCTACCTGCGCATCGAGCCGGCGCACGGCGTGATCGAGGTGGGCCACCTCGCCTTCTCGCCGCTGCTGCAGCGTTCGCCGGCGTCCACCGAGGCCATGGCCCTCATGATGCGCAACGCCTTCGAACTCGGGTATCGCCGCTACGAATGGAAGTGCGATTCGCTGAACGCCGCCTCGCGGCGCGCGGCCGAGCGGCTCGGGTTCACGTTCGAAGGCATCTTCCGGCAGGCCATCGTCTACAAGGGGCGCAACCGCGACACGGCCTGGTACTCGGTCGTCGACGGCGAGTGGCCGGCGCTCGACGCCGCCTTCCGCGCCTGGCTGGATCCGGCGAACTTCGACGCCGGGGGCCGCCAGCGCCGCACGCTCGCCGAGTGCCGGCCCGGGGCGGGCGCGGCCGGCCCGGGGTAGCGCGTGGCCGCAATCACGGTGTACTGGCAGCCGGGCTGCACGAGCTGCCTGCGGACCCGGGAATTCCTGCGCTCTCACGGCATCGATTTCGAGTCCGTGAACGTGCGCGAGGACGCCCGTGCGCTCGAACGGCTCGCGGCGCTCGGCGTGCGCTCCGTACCGGTGGTCGCAAGGGGCGACGCCTTCGTGCTCGGCCAGGACCTCGAGGAGGTCGCGCGCTTCGTCGGCGTGGCCGTCGCGCGCGAACGACTCGCCGTGCCTGTGCTGGTGGCCCGCCTGCTGGCGTTGCTCGATTTCGCGGCGGGCACGATGGAACGCCTGCCGCCGGCGGCGCTGGCGGCGCGCTGGCCCGGTCGCGATCGCACCCACCTCGATCTCGCCTACCACGTCCCGCAGATCGTGGTCGGCTTCCTCGATGCGGCACTCGGCGGGCGACTGACCTACGAACATTTCGAGCGCACGGCGCCACCGCACCTGCGCACGGGCGCCGATGCTGCGCGACTCGCGCGCAGCGTGTCGCAGGCCCTCGCCGTGTGGTGGAGCGCGAACCAGTCGCGCCTGCCGGCGACGCTCGACACGTACTACGGGGCCCAGCCGCTGCACGGTGTGCTCGAGCGCACCGCCTGGCACGTCGCCCAGCACCTGCGGCAGCTCGATCTCGTGCTCGACGGCTGCGGCGTGAGCGATCGCCCGGCCCTGCCCGCCGCGCTGCTGGCGGGCCTGCCGCTGCCGACGGACGCAGCGGATGCCGAGGTGCAGGCCTCGTGATGCGCCGCGCCGCGCTGGCCGCGCTCGTGCTCGCGGGACCTGCGTGGGCCGGGGACGCGCTGACGCTCCTGGTGCCGCGCCCGAGCGGCAGCCTCGAGTTCCTGGACCCGGGCTCCGGCCTGCGCCTCGCGACGCTGGCGCTCGAGACGACGCCGCGCCGGGTGGCCGTGTCCCCGGACGGTCTGCGCGCCGCGGTGCTCGGCTGCACCTCCCTGGAGCCGTCGCGCCCGGGACCCGTCCGCATCAGTCTCGTGGACGTACGGCAGCCGCGCGAACTGCAGCGGATCGATCTCGGGGTGCAGGCGTGTCCGCGATCGCTGGCCTGGCGACGGGCGGAGCGGATCGTGACCCTCGACGGCCGCGACGGGACGGCGCGGGAACTCGAGCTTGACTCGTCGACGTGGCTGGCGGACCCGCCGGGGCCGGCAGCCGCCCCTGAGGAGGGCGACGCGGGACCTTCCCCGTGGACCCTGCGGGACAGTATTGCAGTGCAGCAATACGTCGCCGGGGGCGGTCGCGTCGACGATCTCGCGCTGGCACCCGCGGCCCCCCGCGCCACCTGCCACGCCTGCACGCCCGACCCCTGAACGGCGCGTCGCGGCCGCCCTCGCGCGGCCTTATTGCTCTGCAAAAAAAGGGCCGCGGCACGCATCCCGCCGCGATGCTTGCATTTGTTAAGTAGTAATACGCTTGTCGCTTCGGCGCATCGGGGAAGAGGATCGGCCCTGCATTTCCAGGGCCCGGATCGCGACCCAGACGGTCCGGCGACTCGATATCACCAACGGGAGCGCGACATGGGTCGTCAAGAGACTTTCTACGAGTTGATTCGTCGCCAGGGAATGTCCCGGCGCAACTTCATGAAGTTCTGTTCACTGAGTGCCGCGTCCCTCGGGCTCGCGCCGGCCTTCGCGGGGAAGATCGCCCACGCGATGGAGACGAAGCCGCGCGTGCCGGTGCTGTGGATGCACGGCCTCGAGTGCACGTGCTGCACGGAGAGCTTCATCCGCTCCGCGCACCCGCTCGCCAAGGACGTGATCCTCTCGATGCTGTCGCTCGACTACGACGACACCATCATGGCGGCCGCCGGCCACCAGGCCGAGCAGTGCATCGACGACATCATGCGGGACTACAAGGGCCAGTACATCCTGGCCGTCGAAGGCAACCCGCCGCTCGGCAACGACGGCACGTTCTGCATCCCGGGCGGCCGTCCGTTCGTCGAGCGCCTGAAGGAAGTCGCCGCCGATTCCGCCGCGGTCATCGCCTGGGGCTCCTGCGCCTCGTGGGGCTGCGTGCAGGCCGCGAAGCCGAACCCGACGCAGGCCACGCCGATCCACAAGGTCATCAGCGGCAAGCCGATCATCAAGGTGCCGGGCTGCCCGCCGATCGCCGAGGTCATGACCGGCGTCATCACGTACTACGTGACGTTCGGCCAGCTGCCGGCGCTCGACCGCCAGGGCCGCCCGCTGATGTTCTACAGCCAGCGCATCCACGACAAGTGCTATCGCCGCGGCCACTTCGACGCCGGCCAGTTCGCCGAGCAGTTCGACGACTACGGCTCGCGCGCGGGCTACTGCCTGTACAAGGTGGGGTGCCGCGGGCCGACGACGTACAACGCCTGCTCCACGACGCGCTGGAACGAGGGCGTGTCGTTCCCGATCGGCTCGGGCCACGGCTGCCTGGGCTGCTCCGAGCCGGATTTCTGGGACAACGGGCCCTTCTACAAGCGGCTCGAGACCTTCCCGAACATCGGCGCCGAAGCGACGGCCGACAAGGTCGGTGCCACGGCGGCGGCGGTCGTCGGCGCCGGCATCGCGGTGCACGCGGGCCTCACGGCCCTGCGCCAGGCCAAGGTCAAACCGAACAGCCCCAGCGCGTCGCCGGACAAGAGCGCCTGAGCGAACGAGGAACTGAACCATGAGCATCGCAACCCCCAATGGCTTCCAGCTCGACAACTCGGGCAAGCGCGTGGTCGTCGACCCGATCACGCGCATCGAAGGACACCTCCGCATCGAGGTGAACGTCGACGACAAGAACGTGATCCGCAACGCCGTGTCCACGGGCACGATGTGGCGCGGCCTGGAGGT
This sequence comes from Pseudomonadota bacterium, assembly GCA_052035645.1. GTDB lineage: Bacteria > Pseudomonadota > Gammaproteobacteria > Steroidobacterales > Steroidobacteraceae > RPQJ01. Next base: position 52,889 of record JBPOHK010000094.1, on the reverse strand, counting down.
CATCCTCCGCGGCCGCGACCCGCGCGACGCGTGGGCCTTCGTGCAGCGCATCTGCGGCGTGTGCACGGGCGTGCACGCGCTGGCCTCGGTGCGGTCGGTTGAGAACGCGCTCGGGATCGAGATCCCCGAGAACGCGAACATCATCCGCAACATCATGCACCTGACGCTGTACACGCACGACCACCTGGTGCACTTCTACCACCTGCACGCCCTCGACTGGGTCGACGTGGTCAGCGCGCTGTCGGCCGACCCGAAGGCGACTTCCGAGCTCGCGCAGGCGGTCTCGCCGTCGTGGCCGCTGTCCTCGCCGGGCTACTTCCGCGACCTGCAGAACCGGCTGAAGAAGTTCGTCGAGTCGGGACAGCTCGGTCCGTTCCGCAACGGCTACTGGGGCCACCCGGCCTACAAGCTGCCGCCCGAAGCGAACCTGATGGCCGTCGCGCACTACCTCGAGGCGCTCGACTTCCAGAAGGAGATCGTCAAGATCCAGACCATCTTCGGCGGCCGCAACCCGCACCCGAACTGGCTGGTGGGCGGCGTGCCGTCCCCGATCAACCTGAACGACACGGGCGCCGTCGGCGCGGTCAACATGGAACGCCTGAACATGGTCGGGCGCATCATCGACCGCTCGATCGAGTTCGTGGACAACGTGTACATCCCGGACCTGCTGGCGATCGCCGGCTTCTACAAGGACTGGGCGTCGATCGGCGGCGGCCTGTCCTCCAAGTACCTGATGTCCTACGGCGACCTGCCGATCAAGGCCAACGACCACAGCGCCGGCAACCTGATGCTGCCGCGCGGCGCGATCGTCGACGGCAACCTGAACGAAGTGCAGGACATCGACCTGGACAAGCTCGACGAGATCCAGGAGTTCGTGACGCACAGCTGGTACAAGTACGGCGACGAGACCAAGGGCCTGCACCCGTACCAGGGCGAGACCAACCCGAACTTCGACATCGGCAACGCCAAGGGCTCGAAGACGAAGATCGAGGCGGTCGACGAGTCGGCCAAGTACTCGTGGGTCAAGAGCCCGCGCTGGAAGGGCCACGCGATGGAAGTGGGACCGCTCGCCCGCTACGTCATCGGCTACGCCAAGGGCATCCCGGAGTTCAAGGAGCCCGTGGACATGGTGCTCGGCAAGCTCGGCGTGCCGGTCACGGCGCTCTTCTCGACGCTCGGCCGCACGGCGGCCCGCGGCCTGGAGTGCAGCTGGGCGGCGCACAAGCTGAAGGACGAGTACAACCGCCTGATCGCCAACATCAAGGCGGGCGACACGGCCACGGCCAACATGGCGAACTTCGAGCCTTCCACCTGGAAGCCGAAGGCGCAGGGCCACGGCTTCGTCGAGGCGCCGCGCGGCGCGCTCGGTCACTGGATCGACATCGAAGACAAGAAGATCAAGAACTACCAGTGCATCGTGCCGACCACCTGGAACGCCAGCCCGCGCGACCCGGAGGGCAAGATCGGCGCGTACGAAGCGGCCTTGCTCGACACGCCGATGCACGACCCGAACCTTCCGCTCGAGATCATCCGCACCATCCACAGTTTCGACCCGTGCCTGGCCTGCGCCACGCACGTGCTGGACATGGACGGCAACGAGGTCACGAGCGTCAAGGTCCGGTAAAGGGGTATTGCCATGGCGGAATATTTCCCGACGACACCGCTCAAGAACCGAGTCCGGGAAGGCGCCTACAGCCAGGCGATCCTGCCCGAGGGCGAGGTTCCGGGGCCGATCTACATCTACGACGCCGCGACCCGCATCTGGCACTGGACGACGATGCTCTGCATCATCGTCCTGGCCATCACCGGGTACTTCATCGGCTCCCCGCCGCCGTCCGTCGGCGGCGAGGCCGCGTCCCACTTCATGTTCGGCTGGATCCGCACGATCCACTTCAGCGCCGGCATGATCCTGGGCGTGGGCTTCCTGCTGCGCCTCTACCGCGTCATCGTCGGCGGCAGGCACGCGCGGCAGATCTTCTGGGTGCCGTTCTGGCGGCCGCAGTGGTACAAGGAGCTGCTGGACGACGTGCTGGTCTACGCGTTCCTGAAGAAACCGAAGGACTTCGTGGGGCACAATCCCCTGGCGCACTTCGCGATGTTCTTCATGTTCCTGCTGCCGCTGATCGTGCTCCTGCTGACGGGGTTCGCCCTGTTCGCGGAAGGCGCCGGCATCCAGAGCGCGTGGTACAAGGCGTTCGGCTGGGTGTTCGGCGTGCTCGGCGACTCGATGACGGTCCACACGGTGCATCACTGCGCCATGTGGGTCATCATCCTGTTCTCGATGGTGCACATGTACATGGCGATCCGCCAGGACATGACCCAGCGCCAGACGACGATCAGCGCGATGATGAACGGCTGGAGGTTCTACCGCTGAGCCGGGGCTGACATCCGCGGCCCGGATCCGGGCCCAACGGGACAGCGGGACGAGGGGCGCCTCCGCCCCGAAATCCCTCTGTCCCGTTATACTTTTGGAACGCGTCTAATCGTGCCCCGGAGGGGCGGACAGACCATGACAGATCAACCGGAAACCGCCCGCCGCATCGTCGCGCTGGGCGTCGGCAACCTGCTCTGGGCCGACGAGGGCTTCGGCGTGCGCTGCGTCGAGGCGCTCGGCAACGGCTGGGACTTCTCGCCCGAGATCGAGGTGCTCGACGGCGGCACGCTGGGCCTCGCCCTGGTGCCGCTGCTGCTCGACGCCACGCACGTGCTGCTGTTCGACGCCGTCGCGCATCGCGGCGAGCCCGGCGCGCTGATCGTGGCGCGCGATGCCGAGATCCCGACGCTCCTCACCACCAGCAAGATGAGCCTGCACCAGGTCGGGGTGAGCGACATCCTCGCCAGCCTCGAGCTGCTGAACCACAAGCCGGCGCACTTCACGGTGGTCGGCGTCAAGCCGGTCGAGCTGGCCGACTACGGCGGCAGCCTGACGCCGGCCGTGCAGGCGCAGGTCGAGCCGGCGCTCGCGCTCGGCCTCGAGGAGCTGGCGCGCTGGGGCGTCACCGCCAGGCGCCGCACCTCCGGCGAGAGCCGCGACGTGATGATCGCGGCGCTCGCGCGCTCCCGCTACGAGGACGAGCGGCCGTCGGCCGACGTCGCGTGCCGGGTCGGCGACGAGCGCTTCCTGGCGATCCGTGCCGCGGCGGAGGCGAGGAGCGACGAGGGGAAGGCCCGATGAGCGACGTGCTGCAGTCCCTGGCCGGGCACCCCGCCTGCGACGTGGTGCGCAAGGCCGACCTCGACGAGTTCCTGGCGCGCAACCCGCGCGCCCTGCTCTTCTTCAGCGGCGACGTGAACGCGCGCCCCGAGGGCCTCGACGTCGCCGTGGTGGTCCGCGAGCTGCTCACGAGCTACCAGGGCCGGCTGCGGCTCGGGTTCGTGGACCGGCGCGACGAGACCGCCCTGATGACCCGCTTCGGCGTCGTGGTGACGCCTGCCGTCGTGTACGTGCGCGACGGCGAGCCGTTCGAGCTGGTGGCGCGCATGCGCGACTGGCCCGTGTTCGCGCAGGCCTGCGACCGGCTGCTCGCCTCGGGCGAGGGCGCGGCGCAGGCCCCGTTGGGAGGAAACGCATGACTGATCACGTCCTGGTCTGGCACAAGAAGGTTCCCGAGGATGCGACCCCGGGCGGCGACGACCAGCTGCGCCTCATCGGCATGCCGACGGGCCTCGTGCGCCCGGCGCGCCAGGCCATGGCGGCCGAGCAGCTCACGACCGAGGCGCGGTCGCTGCTGCACCACGTGATCGCGGACCTGCGCCGCCGCATCGACGAGCCCGCCGCCCCCCCGGCGCGGTTCCCGCTGCGCGACCTCGACGAGGCCGGCAAGGCCGCCATCGCGGACATCCTCGGCGAGGGCGACGTGTGGGCGAAGGTCGGCGTGGGCGAGTCCTTCTGCCGGGTCGTCGAGTCGGTGATGGCCGGCATCTGGCGGGTCGAGGCCAGCGGCGCCGGCGGCGTGACCGACGAGTGGCTCGAGGTCGGCGCCGTGCCGCAGCCGTTCCTCACGGTCGCGGCGGAGATGACCCGCGAACGCCTCGACGTGCCGAAGCAGATGCCGCCCGGCGCGATGAACGCGCCGTTCCTGCTGGCCGAGTTGCAGGACCGCTCGAGCCGGTACGTGCCGGGCGAGGAGAACCACGTCATCAACTTCACGTTGCTGCCGCTCACCGAGACGGACGCCGAGGTGATGACCGAGGTGCTCGGCCAGGCGCCGCTGTTCATCCGCTCGGGGGGCTACGGCAGCTCGCGCGTGTTCGCGACCGGCCTGCGGCACGTCTGGGCCGTGCAGTACGTCAACGGCCTCGGCAAGGTCATCCTCGACACGCTCGAGGTCGGCGGCGTGCCGGTGTCCGTGATCGCGGCGCGGGAGGATTTCGAGGATTCCGCCGCCCGGCTCGCCGAGATCCTGGAGGCGTTCGCGTCATGAGCGGGGCCTTCGAGAGCAGCTACGGCGGCGACGGCTCGAAGATCGCGGACGACACGCGGCTCGAGTGCGGCATCTGCTGGTGGGTCTACGACCCGGCGCTCGGCGAGGAGGTGAACCAGATCCCGCCCGGGACGCCGTTCCGCCTGCTCCCGGACACCTGGACCTGCCCGAATTGCGCGGCCGAGAAGTCGAAATTCATGGTCCTCGGCAGCGCCGCGCCGTCCGACGACGGGCCCGTGCAGCGGCTCGCGAACGCCTACCGGCGCGCGGCCCTCAAGGTGAAGGGCATGCCGATCTACAACCCGACGCTGGCGGTCGAGGCGGTCGGCTTCCGCGAGGAGCAGGGCCGGCACACCGGCGTGATGGTCACGCCCTGGTTCATGAACCTGACGGTGATCCCCTCGCCTGCGGACCTCGCGACCTGGGTCGCCGGCGGCAAGGCCCGCCTCGCCTTCCCGTCCGGAGCGTACGACTTCACGGTCTACGACCTGCCGGAGTTCGGCCTCATCGGCTACTGCTCGCTGTTCTCCACCATGAGCGAGTTCACCGACCACGAGGCGGCGCAGCTCGCGGCGCAGGCCGCCGCGGACGGCCTGTTCAGCGTCGACGAGCCCGAGCCGCGGCCGACGGTGTCGCGACGGCAACTGCTGGGCGGCTGAGGGAGCCCGCCGGATGACCAACACCGCGATCCTCGCGGTCTCCGCGCTGCTGGTCTTCGCCTACCTGCTCGACATCTTCGGGCGGCGGACCAAGCTGCCCGCGGTCGTGCTGCTGGTCGCCACCGGCATGATCGCGCGGCAGGTCATGGAGCGATTCGACCTGCACCTGCGCTGGGTCGATCCGGTGCTGCCCGCGATCGGCACCTTCGGCCTGATCCTGATCGTGCTGGAAGGCGCGCTCGACCTCTCGCTGCGCCGCGAGCGTCTCGGGCTGATCGCCCGGGCTTCGTTCTCCGCCGTCGCGGGCTTCGTGGTCTGCGTCGTCGTGCTCACGCTGATGTTCCAGCATGCGCTCGGCCTGCCGCCGGCGATCGCCTCGCTGGCGGCGATGCCCTTCGCGGTGATCTCGAGCGCCGTGGCGATCCCGAATTCGGCCGGCCTGCCCGAGCAGGCGCGCGAGTTCGTGGTCTACGAAAGCTCGCTGTCGGACATCGTGGGCATCCTGGTGTTCTATTCCTGGCTGCAGGCCCGCGGCTCGCCGGGCGCCTTCCTCGAGAGCCTGCTCGGCGGCGGCATGATCTCGCTCGCCGCCGCGGTGATCGCCGCGCTCGGGCTGCTGTACCTCATCAGCCGCATCGAGGGGCACGTACGCTTCCTGCCGCTGCTGGCGGCCCTCACGCTGATCTACGCGATCGGCAAGTCGCTGCACCTCTCGCCGCTGATCGTCGTGCTGGTCTGCGGCCTGCTGCTCAACAACACGCAACTGCTCACTCGCGACAAGCGCCTCGCCTGGATCGTGCACGACGGATTCGACGACACGCTCGCGGAATTCAAGGGCCTCGTGGCCGAGCTGACCTTCGCGACCAAGAGCTTCTTCTTCCTGATGCTCGGCTACTGGACGGACGTCGCGCACATGTCGGACTGGCGTGCCTGGGCCGTGATGGTGGTGGCCATCGGCGCGATCTACCCCGCCCGCACGGCGATCCTGTGGCTGCTGCGCCAGCGGCACGCGCGGCGCCTGGTCTGGGTGGCGCCGCGCGGGCTCATCACCGTGCTGCTGTTCCTGACCGCGGCCGAGACGGGCCTGCTGCGGGACTTCCCGTTCGGCGCGGTGATGCTGCTGGTGATCGCGACCGCCTCACTCAGCGCGCTCGCACACCGCTCGCCCGCTCAGAAGGAGAAGCCGAGCGAGGTGGTCAGCCCGTAGTCCGAGTTCGAGACCGCGGTCTCGCCCGGGTCGGTGTCGTAGCTGCCGTACAGGCTCAGCTCGAAGAACAGGTCCTTCACCACCTCGTAGCGCGAGCGCAGCTTGCCCTCCGCGCGCAGGCGACCGGACTCGGTGAGACTCGGGAACAGGTTGATCGAAGCATCCAGCGACGCTTCCGGCGATTCGTAGCGGAAGTAGTCGTACTGCATGCCGAGCACGGCCTCGAGACTCTGCCGCGTGCCCGTGACCGAGTAATCCTCGTGGTTGTAGGCGAGGCCGGCGTACGCGCCCCACTCCTGCCGGCCGTCCTGCACGAGGTAGCGCCCGAAGACGCCGCCCAGCAGCGTGCGCAGGTCGAGGCCGAGTTCGTCGTTGCCCTCGAGCCCCGCGAAGCCCTCGTAGAACCGGCGCGAGGCCAGGAAGCGGCGGCCGTTGCCCGTCAGCTGCCAGCGGCTCGAGTCGGGATTGCCGCGCTGGGCGGTGACCTGCGAGGAACCGTCGAGGGACCATTCCCGCTGCCGGGTGCGGGAACTGAGCCCCCCGGTGAAGCTGAAGGTCTGCAGGTCGTTGGACTTGGTGTAGTCGTAACCGGCGGTCACGTAGCCGTCCAGGCGCGACCAGAGGTCGCCGCGCTCGATCGGGTCGATGCGCACGATGCCGGCCATCGGCAGGTCGGCACCGGGCCGGTCGCGGCCCGGCGCGAGCACGAGTCGACCGTCGGCGGCGGCCTCGGGCGCCGGGCCGAAATGGCGCGTGCCGTCCGCCAGTTCGACCTGCAGGTACTGGGTGCTCTGCACGCGGGCGATCCGCGCCCACTCGATCGACAGCGTGCCCGCCGCGTCGGTCTTGAACTGCAACTGGCCGTGCTCGAGGCGCTTGACCTCGCCGGTGATCCGGTCGCCGTTGACGAGGAACACGACGTCCGTCTTCGGTGCGGCCTGCGCGACGCCCGGCATCGCCCACAGCAGGCCGAGGGAAACGATGGCCGAAAATGCCCGCCTCCAGCGGTCATTGCGCGAAATCGACAGGCCCATGGACGCCCTCCACCGATGGAGGCGCGACTATGCCACAGCGACCCGCGGCCCCGGCGGTGGCATCGGTCGCGGACACTGGTTTAGGCTGCCCGCACGGCGCCCTGCGACCGGCACCGCCACCCGGTGCGCCGCGCGACGATCCCGGAGGTCCCATGCCCAGCCAGCTCGAAGCACTGCAACGGCACTCGGTGATCGTCGCCGACACCGGCGACATCGACGCCATCGCCCGGGTCGGGCCGCAGGACGCGACCACCAACCCGAGCCTGATCCTCAAGGCCGCCCGGGACCCGCGCTACCGGCCGCTGATCGACGAGGCACTCGGCGCCGCCGCCGCCACGCCCGCCGTGGAGCGCGCCGACGACGCGCTCGACCGGCTGTTCGTCGCGTTCGGCCGGCGGATCCTCGAGCTGATTCCCGGCCGCGTGTCCACCGAGGTCGTGGCGCGCCTGAGCTTCGACACCGAGGCCACCGAGCGCCGGGCGCGGCGGCTGATCGACCTCTACGAGGCGGCCGGCGTGTCCCGCGAACGCGTGCTGGTCAAGATCGCCAGCACCTGGGAGGGCATCCGCGCCGCCGAGCGGCTCGAACACGACGGCATCCACGGCAACCTGACGCTGCTGTTCAGCGTCGCGCAGGCGGTCGCCTGCGCCGACGCGGGCGTGACGCTGATCTCCCCGTTCGTCGGGCGCATCTACGACTGGCACCGCAAGGCGCAGGGTGTCGAGGACATCCCCCGCGAACGGGACCCGGGCGTCGCCTCGGTCACGCGCATCTACCAGTACTGCAAGAAGTTCGGCTACGACACACAGGTGATGGGCGCGAGCTTCCGCAAGACCACGCAGATCCTCGACCTCGCGGGCTGCGACCTGCTGACCATCAGCCCCGACCTGCTCGCGACGCTGGCCGCGACCGAGGGCGAGGTGCCGCGTCGCCTGAGCCCTGCGGCCGCGGAAGCGAGCGATGCCGCGCGCGTGGACATGGACGAGTCGCTGTTCCGCTGGATGCACAACGAGGACGCCATGGCCACCGAGAAGCTGGCCGAAGGCATCCGCCTGTTCGACGCCGACGCCCGCCGGCTGGCCGCGCTGGTGGGCGCGGCCGCGTGACCGGCGCCGGCGGCGGGCCGGTCAGAACGCCATCACCACGCCCAGCGCAGGCCCCTGCGAGTCCACATCGTACTTGAAATAGTCGGCATTGCGGCCCGACTCGTAGTCCATGGACAGGTAGCGGTACGCCGCCAGCACGCCGATCGTGGGCGTCGCCTGCCAGCGCAGCGTGGCGATCGCCTGCCAGCTGAAGTCGGACCCGACGCCGAAGCCGCCCACGTCGCCGCGCAAGGACGTCGACCAGCGGTCGCCGAGCGGCATCGCGTAGATCGCGCCCACGACGGGGTCGACCCAGTCCGCGCCGCCCTCGGGCGAGCGCTGGATGCCGAGCGGACCGTCGATCGAAACTTTGCCCGACAGGTCGACGTAGCGCAGGCCGGCGAGCGCGGTGAGGCGCTCCGTCACCCGGTAGCCGCCGTCGACCTCGAGCGCGAGCTGGTCCATGTCGATGTCCGCCTTGAGCGCGCCGCCGGGCCCCTTCTCGGTGGCGCCGAGCCCCATGTAGATGGCGTCGACATTGATCACGTAGCGCTCGCCCGTGGCGCGGTAGGTGCCCATGAAGCCGAGCTCGAGGTCGTCGAGGATGTCGCCGAAACTCATGTCCACGTCGGCGGCCAGCGCGCCCACGCCGGCCTGGCCGCTCATCGCCGCGCCCCACAGGTAAGGCGCAAACTCGTGTTTCCATTCGCCGGCGCCTGCCGGCAGCGCGGCGAACGACAGGACCGCGGCCAGGACGGCCGACTTTGCAACAGTCTGAACGTGCTTCATGACGTGACTCAGCCTTCCTTGCCGTTGACCTTGTCGAGGCCCTTGACCAGCCGCTGGGCCCAGGCGCGGACCATGCGGCGGAACTCCGCGGAGTTGGTCACCGAATTGCTCACCTGCGCGAAGCCCGAGTCGGAACCGACCTTCTGGTCGATGACCCGCGCCAGCAGCTGATTCGTGGGACCGTCGCGCAGTTCCATGACGAGCGTCATGCGGCCGGCGTCGGTCGTGTAGGTCGTGACCCGGCCCGCCTCCATTCGGTCGGGGGCGTTGATGTACACGTCGGCGAGCCCGGGGCTGACGCGCAGCGTGTTCTCGCCCGGCTGCTCGACCACCTTGTAGCCGCCCTTCGCGAGTTCCTCGACGAACACCTTGCGGAACTCGGTGACCATGTCGTCGCGGATGTGCTGGATGTCCTCGGTGGTCAGGCGCCGGGAGGTGCTGCGCACGTCGGAGTTCGGGTTCCAGTCCTTGTCGAACGCCACCTCCAGCCCGTCGATGACCACGTCCTGGTACGCCTTGAACTGCACGTCCGGGCGCACGTAGACGAGGTCGAGGCCCTTCTTCCGGGTCAGCTCGAGGCCGTCCCAGCTCTGGGGCGGCTTCGCGGCCGCGGCGCCGGTGGCGACGAGCAGGGCGGCGCAGCCTGCCAGCAAGGCGCGCATCGCAACTTGATTCTTCATGTCCGGGTCTCCTGTCTGTGGCTCCCGCCGGGAGCAGGGCGCAATTGGAGGGTTTCGCCGACAGGCTGTCAATCGCCCCGGGCGGCAAGCAGAATGGGCCTCCCTGCCCCTGGACCGCGCACCCATGAGTTCGACGCCCCCGGCCGGCCCCCGCCTCGGTCGCAACGCACTGCTGGTCGTCGCGGCGCTCGCCCTGGCCGTCGTGCTGGCCCTGGCGCTGCGCGGCCGCGCACCGACCGGCGCGGCGTCCCCTGCGCCGGCCGGCACCGCGGATGCGGCCCGGCCGCAGGACTACGTCGGGTCGGCGGCCTGCGCGCAATGCCACGCCGAGGCGTACCGGCGCTGGCAGGGCTCGCAGCATGCGGTGGCGATGCAGCCGGCCAGCGACGGGACCGTGCTCGGCGACTTCGACGACGCCCGGTACACGGCCGACGGCGTGACCACCGAGTTCTTCCGTCGCGACGGCCGGCATTTCATCCGCACCGAGGGCCCGGACGGCGGCACCGGAGAATTCGAGGTCCGCCACGTGTTCGGCGTGTACCCGCTGCAGCAGTACCTCGTCGAACTGCCCCGCGGGCACGTGCAGGCGTTCACCGTGGCGTGGGACGCGCGGCCGACCGCCGAGGGCGGGCAGCGCTGGTTCACGCTCTACCCCGGCGAGCGCATCGATCCGCGCGACGAGCTGCACTGGTCGCGGCGCCAGCAGAACTGGAACTACATGTGCGCCGACTGCCACTCGACGCGGGTGCGCAAGAACTACGACGCCGCGACCGATGCGTACCGCACGACCTACGCCGAGATCAGCGTCGGTTGCGAGGCCTGCCACGGCCCGGGCTCGGGGCACGTACGGGCCGCGGAGGCGGCCCGCAAATCGGGCACGAAGCCCACCGACGGTGCCCTCGCCGTCGCGCTCGACGAACGCAAGGGCGTGCGCTGGACCATCGACCCGGCCACAGGCAACGCGCGCCGCAGCGCGCCGCGCAGCACCGACCGCGAGATCGGGACCTGCGCGCAGTGCCATGCGCGCCGCGGCCAGTTCTCCGACGCCGACCGGGCCGGCGAGCCGTTCACCGACCACTACCGGCCGGCGCTGCTCACCGCGGGGCTCTATCACCCGGACGGCCAGCAGCGCGACGAGGTCTACGACTGGGGCTCCTTCCTCTCGAGCCGCATGCATGCGCAGGGCGTCACGTGCAGCGACTGCCACGACCCGCACGACGGCAAGCCGCGGGCGGCGGGCGATGCGCTCTGCGCGCAGTGCCATCTCGCCACCAGGTACGCCGCGCCCGCGCATCATTTCCACCCGGCGGGGGGCGACGGATCGGCCTGCACCGACTGCCACATGCGCACGACGACCTACATGGTGGTCGACCCGCGCCACGACCACAGCTTCCGCATCCCGCGTCCGGACCTCACGGCGACGCTCGGGGTGCCGAATGCCTGCAACGACTGTCACCGCGACCGCTCGCCGCAATGGGCCGCCGCCGAGGTGCGCAAGCGCTACCCGGAGCCGAAGACGGGTTACCAGGGCTTCGCCGAGGCCTTCGCCGCGAGCGACGCGGGCCGGCCGGCGACCCTCGAGCTGACGCAGGTCGTCGCCAACGACGGCGAATCGGCGATCGCGCGGGCATCGGCGCTGTCGCGCCTCGCCGCCTGGCCGGGCGAGAACTCGCTGCTCGCCGCCGAGGCGGCGCTCGAGGACCCGAGCCCGCTCGTGCGCCTCGGCGCGCTGGAGGTCTACCAGTCGTTGCCGCCGGCCGAGCGCCGGGCGGTGATCCCGCGGCTGGCGGACCCGTCACGAGTCGTGCGCATGGAGGCCGCGCGGACGCTGGCCGCCCTGCCCCCGGCGGCACTCGGCCCGGACGCCGGCGCGACGTTCGCGCGGGCCGCGGCGGACTACGTGGCGGCCGAGAGATTCAACGCGGACCGCCCCGAGAACCGCACGAACCTCGGCGGCTACTTCGGCGAGCGCGGCGAGTTCGCCGCCGCCGAGGCGGAGTTCCGCGCGGCGCTCGCGCTGGACGAGCGCTTCGTGCCGGCCTGGGTGAACCTCGCGGACCTGTTGCGCACGCAGGGCCGCGAGCCCGACGCGGAGCGGATCCTGCGCGACGGGCTGAAGGCCTCGCCCGACGATCCGTCGCTCCACCATGCGCTGGGCCTGTCGCTGGTGCGCCAGCAGCGCCTGCCCGAGGCGCTGCCCGAGCTCGCCCGTGCGGCCGCCCTGGCGCCGGACAACGCGCGTCTCGCCTACGTGCACGCCGTGGCGCTGCACTCCGTGGGCCGCACGACGGAGGCCCTGCGCTGGCTGGAGCGCGCCCTCGCGCGTGCGCCGGCCGACCGCGACGTGCTGAGCGCGCTGGTGGCGCTCAACGCCGAGGCCGGTCACGCGGAGGCCGCCCGTCGCTACGATCTGCGCCTGCGGAAGCTCGATCCGGCCGGGGCTCCCTCAGGCGGACGCTGAGCCGGCGCGCGGGATGTCCCGCGACTCGATGACCGTCACCCCGGGCGGCGCATCGAGCGCGGTCGCGACCATGGCCGACGCGATGTCCGCCGCGGCCACGGGTCGCCACGTCGCCGGGGCGAACCGCAACGCATGCCCGGCGAGGCGCTCGAGCGGACGCGACTCGGCGCGCTCGCCCGCGATGAGCGAGGGACGCAGGATGACGAGGCTCGGCCAGCCCATCGCCCGCAGCGACTGCTCGACCTCGCCCTTGACCCGCGAGTAGAACACGCGCGACTCCGGGTCCGCCCCGAGCGCGCTGACGAGCGAGAAATGTCGCGCACCGGCGCTGCGCGAAAGTCGGGCCAGCTGCAGCGGGTACGCCTGGTCCACCTGCCGGAAGCGCTCCTGCGAACCGGCCTTGCGGATCGTCGTGCCGAGCGCGCAGAAGACGTCGTCGGCGGCGAGCGCGTCGCCGAACGATTCCATCGCCCCGAGGTCGCCGATCAGCAGGCGCACCTTCGGGTGCCGCGCGACACCGCCGGGATCGCGGCGGGCCACGACCGTCACGCGCGCGTATGCTTCGCTCGCGACGAGCCGGCGCAGGCACTCGCCGCCCACGAGGCCGGTGGCGCCCGCCAGCAGCGCCCGGCGACCCGTCACTTCGGCTCGGCGGGGTAGTAGGTCGGATCGCCGAGCGACATGCGCGTGACCGGGCCGTACTTGCCCACCGCCTCGCCGATCTTCGCGGCGTCACCGATCAGCACGATGGCGAGGTTGCCGGGCGGCGGGAAACTGCGGCCGATGACGGACTTCACCGCCTCCGCGTCGACGGCGGCCACGCGCGTCGCATAGCCGTCCACGTCCTCCGGGCCGAGCGCGTAGAAGGCGAGGTCCGTGAGCCGGCTCGCGAGCTGTGCGTTCGTCTCGAGCGTCGGCGGGAACTGGCCCAGCAGGTACTGCTTCGAGCCGGCGAGGGCCGCCGCGTCCAGCCCGTCGCGGTGCAGGCGCTCGAGCGTCGCGAGCGCGAGGTCGATCGCCTCGACGGTCTTCTCCGTCTGCGTGTAGGAGCGGATGCTGAACGAGGCCGGTTGCCGGGCACGGCTGAAGGTCGAGCCCGCGCCGTAGGTGAGGCCGCTCTTCACGCGCAGCTCGGTGTTCAGCATCGAGGTGAAGCTGCCGCCGAAGACCGTGTTGACGACCGCCTGCGCCGTGCGCGCCGGGTCGGTGCGGCTGGCGCCGACGCTGCCCAGCCAGAAGTACGTCTGGGTCGCGCCCGGCTTGTCCACCAGCAGCACCCGACGACCCTGCCAGGCGTCCGGCGGCGGCGCGATGGGGATCGCCGCGCCCGCGGCGCGCCACCGGCCGAAGGCCGCCACCAGCTTGCGCTTCATCTCGGCCGTCCGGAAATCGCCGACCACGGCGAGGATGAGGCGGTCGCCGCCCACCTGCGCGGCGTAGTAGCTGCGCACGTCGTCGAGCGTCACCTGCGCCAGCGAGCTCTCGCTGCCGCCGACCGGCCGGCCGTAGGGGTGGCCGTGGAAGAGCCAGGCATCGCCGTACTCGCCGATGAGCGCGCGCGGATCCGAGTCCTTGGCGGCAGCGATCGACTGCACGGCGAGCGAACGAACCTTCTCGAACTCCTCCGCCGAAAGACGCGGCCGTTGCAGCACATCGCCGACCAGCTCGATCATCAGGTCGACGTCCCGCGCCATGAAGCTGGCCGAGACGTTGATGCCCTCGGTGTCCGCCCCGGCACTCAGCGCGCCGCCGACGCTCTCGACCGCCTCGGCGAACTGCGCGGCATCGCGCGGACCCGCGCCTTTCTGGATGAGGTCGGCGAACAAGGAGGCCGTGCCTTCGCGTCCCGGCGCATCGCCGAGGGCGCCGCCCGGGATCACGGCGGAGAGCGCCACCAGCGGCGTGTCGTGCTTCTCCATCAGCAGGAGCTGCGTGCCGCCGGGCAGCGTCACGCGCTCGAATTTCGGCAGTTGCACGCCGGCCGGACCCTCGGCGCGCGCCGCGCCGGCCGCGAGGGCGCAGGCCGCGAGAGCGGCGGCCGCGTATCGCCTGAACGCGTTCATTGCGCACCTCCCTGCGCGCCGTCCGCCTTCGGGACGAGCACGCCCACCGTGCGATTGTCGGCCGACAGGACCTGTGCCGCGACCTGCTTCAGGTCGTCGGCGGTGATGCCCTCGTACTCGGCCGGCAGGTCGAAGAGCTTGTGATAGTCGCCCTGGAACACCTCGAACGTGCCGAGCGCCTGGGCCTTGCCGCTGATGGTCTCGAGGCCGTGCCAGAACGACGACAGCACCTGGTTGCGGGCCTTGGCGAGCTCGGCCGGGGTCGGCCCTTCCTTCGCCATGCGCGCGATCTCCTCGTCGATCAGGCGCTCGGTGCGCGCCGGATCGCCGCCCGGGGGCACGATGGCGTAGATCCAGGCGAGGCCCGGGTCGAACCCCTGGTCCAGCGCCGTGCCGATCTCGACCGCCGCCTGCTCGCGCTCCACCAGCCGCTGGTGCAGTCGCGACGAGTCGCCGGAACCGAGGATGGAGAGGAGCACTTCCATCACGCGGTTCGAGCGGTCCGTGGCGGCCCCCGAGTGCCAGGCCATGGCGACGATGGGTGTCTGGGCCTCGCGCACGATGCGGATGCGGCGTTCGCCGAGCTGCGGCGGCTCCTTCGTCGTGACGGGCTCCGGCGCGGGCTGGGCCTGGATGCCCGCCAGGTAGCGGTCGGCGAGCCGGAAGACGGCGTCCGGGCTCACGTCGCCGACCACGAACATGGTCGCGTTGTTCGGTGCGTAGTACTCGGTGTAGTAGTCCTTGAGGTCCTGGACCTTCCAGCCCTCGATGTCCGACGGCCAGCCGATGGTCGGGATCTGGTAGGGGTGCGCGACGAAGGCCGTCGCCTGCATCTGCTCGGCGAGCGTGCCCAGGTTGTCGTTGTCGATCGACGAGCGCCGCTCGGAGTACACGACCTGCCGCTCGCTCTCGACCTTCTCCGGGTTGAAGTCGAGGTTGCGCATGCGGTCGGCCTCGAGGTCGAAGATCAGCTCGGTGGCCGACGACGGGAACCAGTTCTGGTACACCGTCACGTCGGAGCTGGTGTAGGCGTTGTTGCGGCCGCCGTTCGCCTCCATGACGCGGTCGAACTCGCCCGGCGGGCGCGTCGAGGTGCCGTTGAACATCATGTGCTCGAAGAAGTGCGAGATGCCGGTGATGCCCGGCCGCTCGTTGCGGCTGCCGACCCGGTAGAACGTGTACATCGCGACGTTCGGGATGTCCTTGTCGGGCCAGACGACGATCTTCAGGCCGTTCGGCAGGGTCTTCGCGACGATCTGGTCGGCGCCGGGCAGCGACGCGGCGGTCGCGAGCGGAGCGGCCAGCACCAGCGCCGCCAGCGCGAGGCGGCGGCACAGGTGCAAGGCAGGATTCGTTCGGGTCATGCAGCCTCCTCTGGGCACGAGTGCGGGTCAGCCGCGCTGGGCCGCGATCCAGCGGTCCACGTTCGCCTCGAGCACGTCGAGCGGGAGCGCGCCGTTGATCAATACCACGGTGTGGAACCTGCGCAGGTCGAACTTCGGGCCGAGCTCGCGTTCGGCGCGGGCACGCAACTCGCTGATCTTCAGCTGGCCGATCTTGTAGGCGAGTGCCTGGCCGGGGATCGCGATGTAGCGCTCGGTCTCCGCGACGCGGCGCGCCTCGCTGGTGGCGCTGTTGGCGACGATGTAGTCGAGCGCCTGCTCGCGGGTCCAGCCCTTCGAGTGCAGGCCGGTGTCGACCACCAGCCGGATCGCGCGGAACAGCTCGCCCTCGAGGCGGCCGAAGTACTGGTACGGGTCGGTGTACAGGCCGAGGTCGGGCCCGAGCGACTCGGCGTAGAGCGCCCAACCCTCGCTGTAGGCAGTGTAGCCGCCGAAGCGCCGGAACCGCGGCAGCTCCTTCTGCTCGCGCTGGATCGAGATCTGGAAGTGGTGGCCCGGGTTCGCCTCGTGCAGCGACAGCGCTTCCATCGCCCACTTCGGACGCGCCTTCAGGTCGTAGGTGTTCGCGTAGAAGATGCCCGGGCGGGTGCCGTCCTCGCTCGCCGCCTGGTACTGGCCGCCCGCCGCGCTCTTCTCGCGGAAGGGCTCGACCGCGCGCACCTCGTAATCCGCCTTCGGCAGGACCTCGAACAGCTTCGGCAGCTGCGGGTTCACGCGCTTGCGGATGTCGTCGTAGCCGGCGATCAGCGTTTCCTTGTCGGCGAAGAAGAACTGCGGATCGGCGTTCAGGTAGCGGAAGAACTCGTCGAGACTGCCCTTGAAGCCGACCTTGGCCATCACGCCGCGGATCTCGGCGTGGATGCGCGCGACCTCCGCGAGGCCGATCTCGTGGATCCGGGCCGGCGTGTAGTCCGTGGTGGTGATCTCGCGCACGCGGTATTCGTACCAGGCCTTGCCGTCCGGCAGCGCGTCCATGCCGACCGTGGTGCGGCACTTCGGCAGGTACTCGTCGCGCATGTAGTCGCGCAGCTTGCGGTACGACGGCACGATCTTCGTCTCGATCGCGGCGCGGTAGGCCGCCGTCAGCCGTTCGCGGTCGGCGGCCGCGAACTCGGCCGGCAGCTTGCGGATCGGCCCCCAGTAGAGCGAGTCCTCCGGCTGCGCGACGATGTGCGCGTCGAGCTGCGGCAGCACGCGCTCGGTGAGCACGCGCGGCAGCGTGTAACCCAGCTTCACGCCCTCGCGCATGTTGACGATGGCCTGGTCCGTCCAGGCGACGAAACCGTCCATGCGCTTGAGGAAATCCTCGTAGTCCTTGACCGTCTTGAACGGCTGCATGCCGGTGCCCGACCCGAGCTGCGCGAAGCTGTTCGGCACCGAGTAGAACTGATTGAGCGGGATCAGGTCGTCGCGGAAGCGGTAGCCGGCGATCTCCCGCTCGCGGCCGGACTTGAACACGTCGTAGGTGAGACGGTCGGCCTCCGGCAGCGCGCTGCGGTCGACCTGCCCGATGCGCGCCAGGTAGTCGCGTTCGAACTGCTCGCGTTCCGCGCGCACCGCGGGGGCGATGCCCACGACGTAGCGGTCGTTGTAGCGCGGGTCGCCGATCGAGGTGGCGAGCATCGGGTTGAGGCGCAGCAGGTCCTCGAAGTAGGCGTCGACCACCTGGCCGAGGCGCGCGGACTCGCTAGCCGCGGTCGGGGCGGGGGCCGCCGCCGGCGCGACCGCCGGCTTCTGCGTGGCGGTGCAGGCGATCAGGAACAGGGCCGCGAGGCCCGGCAGCCAGGCAAGTCTGCGCATCGGTACACACCTAGGGAAGGATTCTTGGTCGTGAACTTTGCCTCATTCGACCCGGCACGGAAAGGGTTCGCCGCTGCCATCCTGTCGCGCCGGGAGGGGCGCAGGTACCTGCAAGAGCCTTGTGCCACGGCTCCCCGGGAACCCTCCGTACGCTATTTCGCGACCCTCACTCAGAACGGACCGGAGAACCCGGTATCGGGGAAAGAAGCGGGCCCCAACTGGCTCCGGGAAATCCGGCGCGGTTCAGCTTCGTCGAGCGCATGAACCGCGCGCTGCTCGATGAGTGCTTCCGCGTGTAGGGTCGGCAGACCTGGTACATCGGCACCGACGAGATCCAGCGCGACCTCGATCGCTTCCTGCGCTACTACAATCTAGAGCGTAGCCGCCAGGGCTACCGGCTGAAGGGCCGCACGCCGGCTCAGGCGTTGTAGGAAGCACTCAGCGTCGACGTGATCCCCGAAGTCGTCCCTACCGAGCAGGTCAGCGAGCCGCTGCCAACGGCTGCCTGAACGTCATCCCGGCGATCCGGGTGTCGGGAAATGCCGGACTTGCACAGTCAGGCAGATCGGAGAACAAGTGCCATGTGGTTATCGCACCGCAGCAACGCACATCATGTGGCTCGCACAGCAATGGCATCGCATGAGTCTGCAATCTTGCCCTCAAACCTCCCCACCCTCCACGCCCTCAAGCCGCCGGCCGGACAGGCTAATGTCGTTGTTGTCCAACAGCTCCTGCGCGGCCGCGAGCCTCTCAGCCGGAATCCGCCAGAGTTGCTTATCATTGATCGCTTCGATCCGGCCAAAATCGCCCTCCATGATTCTCTCCATAAGGGTCGAGCTGCCCACGCGCCGGCTCATGTGTTTCTCGCTAAGAAGCATCAGTGGATAAGCGTCTCGTACGTAACCGTCGCAGGCGCTGAAGAAACGCCGCTCACCATCCTTCGCTATGCCGATAGACGTATTGTCACGCCAATGTGAAAGGCGCCGTGATTCACATTTGCCCCAAGTGCCGTGACGTCGCCCGGGCTCCACCGAGATTCCACCATAGTACGCGAGGGGTGAAAATCCTACGGGAAACCAAAATCCGTAGCCCGCCTCGCACCGAAAAACCTTGTCACCACGCTGCAGGAGCGACAGCAACTCGCGCTCGTCGAGCGCCGTGTTCACGCAAAAGAACGCTGACGCGGGCCGCACTACTGTAACCGAAAAGTAAACCGAAGGTCGCCACGTATCGTCGATGGTCTTTCTGCCTTTGGGGAAGAATTGGAGCGTGCTGAAGGTGCGTCGAAAGGCGACATCGCCTGACGCTGCAGACTCGCGCATCAACCTTATCGTGTAACGCGGCACGTCCTTCCCGTTGGGCGCAGCCAAAACGACCTTGGGCTTGGCTTCAAACTTCGCGAACCAATCTTCGATCAGATCGAGCATCCCCAAGCTGCTGAAATCGCGCCAGATCCCGTCGAAGTAGACGCACGTCGCTGCTTCTAGCGACGCAGGGAGTTCGGCATCGATCAGGTGAGAAAAATGCGGCGTCCGTGAACCGCTGCCGTTGCCTGCATTCAACATGAGTCTTTCGCAATCCGGCTGCCGGTACAAATTTGCTTTGTCGGTTCCACAGCCTTGAAGCTGCCCATTTGGTCGCCCAAAGCAGCGGAGTATTTCGCCTCAAGCTTGACGCGATCCTGCCCCGGCGACAGCACCTCAATGATGTCAATTTTGCCATCTGGTCTGACGCCAGCGACGTCTGGCCTCAGCTTGCTCCCGACTTCGCCGCCCGTGATCTTGCTGAGCGTCTTGTTAAGAGCGACTGTGCCGTAGTCGCCAGACTTGACCATTGCCAGAGCGGCGCGCGCGGACGCGAAGGCATGACCCGTAGCAATTCTGCCGGCGCGGAAAGTCTTTTGCGCATTACCGACGACGTCGGTTGTGCGGGCGGCTCTTATTGCCGCCCCGGCGCCGCCTGGCAATACAGGAATTGCGGTTGCGGTGGCGTCGTAGACTAACCCCGCAGCGTCGAGTAACGCACCTCCAACATTCCCTGACGCCACGTTGCCGGCCAGACTCGCGACGTCCATGGCGACATTGGCTGCGTCCCAAGGCGTCTCGGCGATGACCCCTGTCGGATCGGTGCGATTCGTAGGGTCGTTATAGACATACGCATACAGATTGTAGTCATCCCGATACCCGATCGGGTCCGTCTGCATGAACCGCCCGAGCACCGGGTTGTAGAACCGGGCCTTGTAGTAGTAGAGCCCGACCTGCGGAATCGAGGTCTGGCCGGTGTACTGGAACCGCCAGGTGCTCGGTGCGGTGCTGACTCCGAACGCGTCGTAGGTGGTGATGTCGAGCTTGGCGCCGGCCGAGTTGCTCGTCGCGATTATGGATCCCTGATGGTTGGCGTGCAGGTACCGTCGAGCAGCCGCGGACACCGTCGCGCCCTCGTACCACACCAGCGGTTCGTCCACCCCGGCGCCGTGCACGTAGCGGCGCTGCACCACGCCGCTGCCGTTGTACTCTGCGATCAGGCGATCGCCGTCATACACGAACCGAGTCGAGACTCCGGCGCTCGTCACCTGGTACAGCCGCCCGAGCGGATCGTAGCTCAGCGTCGCATTCTTGGCGCCGCTGGCGCTCGTCAGGCGGTTCTCGGTGTCGTAACCGTACGTGGTCGTCCCGTCGGAGGTCAGGTTGCCGTTGGCATCCCAGCCGAACGTCGCCGCGCCGGCGCCGGTGATCTGCGTGTACTGGTTGCGGCCGTTGGCCGGCGCATACACGCTGTTCGCGCTCGTGATCGGATACTCATAGACAGCGTTGGTCTGCGACCGGGCCGCGATCTGGCTCGCGGGGTTGTACGCAAAGCCGATCCCGACGTCATTCGTCGTGCCGGCTCCGTCCAGGTTCTGCGAGATCGACAACAGCCGCGAGATCGGGTCCGGCGCGAAGATCGTGATCGCTCCGGTCGTGTCGCGGTCGATGCGCGTGCGGCGATGGAAGTCATCGTAGGCGATCAAGGCCAGCGTCGATGCGCCGCTCTCGGACAGGTTGTAGACCTGATCCGACGCGTCGTACTGATAAGTGAAGTACGCGCCGTCGGGGTGTGTGATCCGGCTCCGGTTGCCGTGCGCGTCGTAGTCCGAAGTCACCGTGCGGTTCGTACCGTCCATGTTGGAGGTGGACGTGCGCAGGCGGCCGAACGCATCGTACGTGTTCGTGATGCCGGTTCCCGTCGCCGAACTGAACCGCGCGTACAGCTGCAGGCCCTGCGGGTCGTAGCCTGAGTAGACCGTGTAAGCCGGAGCGCCGCTGGTCGACACGGGCACGGTCTTGAGCCGCACCCGGTTCAAGGCGTCGTACGCGTAGGTGATGGTCTTGCCGTCGCGCTTCCTGAGCGAGGTGCGGTTGCCGACGGCGTCGTAGCCGTACTGCTCGTAGTCCGTCGTGCTCGAGGTGCTGGCGCCGCTGGTCGCGACCGGGAAGCGCATCTTCTTCAGCCGGTCGAAGCCATCGTACTCGTAGGTGGTCAGGTTGTTGTTCGCGTCCTTGACCGTCTGCTGCTTGCCGTTCTGCGTGTATGTGTAGGTTGCGAAGTTCTGCTGATCGGCGGTCCCGACCGCGCGCTGGATCTGCAACAACTGGCCAGCCGCGTCATACACGTTGTGGGTGATGCGGTCGTCTCCGTATTGGCCGGCCGTGCCGAGCGTGCAGGCATCCGCCGGCAGCGACACGAACGCGGCCGGGTTCATGCGCCGGGCCTCGCAATCGACCCAACCGCGGTCGCTGTACGTACGCTGCGTGACCGTATAGGTCGTCGCATTCGCGGAGACGGACTCGATCTTTACATTACGATGGTTGTCGTAGGTGTTGTCGGTTCGCTGATAAGCCGTCAGCACCGGCGCGGACGGGCTCGACACCGTGCCTTCTTCAACCGCGGTAACCTTGTCGTCCGCGTTTCGGTAGCTGAACGTCTTTGCCCGGCGCATCCCGTTGAGATCCGCAGCCCCGATCTCCCAGGTCTTGCGGCCATGCACGTCATAGCGGCTATAGACCGCATCCGCATTGCCGGGGAGTGGTCCGTCCGCAGAGAGCAGCCGCCCCGCGGAGTCGTAGCTGTTGGTCGTGACCAGGGTCTCGCCGCGGGCGGCGTCGATCTGCCGCACCACGCTCGGCAACAGCGTATTGCCCCAGTATTCGTACTCGGTGCGGATCTCGTCGGCCGTGCCGCAGGTCGAGATGTCGCCGCAGACCCGCACCACGCTCGGCCGGCTGATGCCGGTGGCGGTCTCGTAGGTGACGTAGGTCTTCTTGCGCACCCCGGCCGCATCCGCCGGATCGGTCCGCTCGGTCAGCTGGCCCTTGGTGTTGTAGACGAAATCCGTCTGGCGATTGAGCCCGTCCCGGAACCAGGTCGGCCGGAAGCACAGGATGTCGAAGACGATGCCGTCGCATCCCGTCGCCGGATAGTTCGCGGTCTCGGTGACCGCGGTGAGCCCGGAGCCCACTTTGGGGGTCGCCACTCGGTCCGTGACGTTGCCCAGCAGGTCGTAGTTGACCGCAACCTTGTTGCCTTCCGGGCTGACCACCAACATGAGACGGTACTGCGAGTCGTAGTCGACGGCCGTGACCCGCCCGATCGAGTCCGTGATGCTGGTGATCACGTTGCGGCTGCCGACCTGCTGCAGGTTGTAGACGACGTTGTAACCATTGGGGCCGGTGACCGTCACGCGGTCATACCGATATCCCTGCATGATTGTGTCGTAGACAGCATTCAAGTAGCTGTAGCTCCAGCTCACGCCGTCCTTGACGACGGAGCCGACCAGCGGAACGCTCGGACTCGGCGTGACCTGAATCGCGGCCGTGGACTCGCCGGGCAGCGTCATGTCCCCACTGGCGACTTCGATCGGCACGCCCAGCGCGTTCTGGCAGCCATGGCACTGGAAGACGCGCCCGCCGAGATCCGTGATGCTGCCATCGGTGCTATAGGAGAGTTGCCCGAGCGCTGTCGATGGATAGGAACTGTTGTAGATTCCGACTAACGCCGGCTGACCCCAGCCATTCGTATCGACGGCCCCGGGCTGGTAGGAAATCGTGATGTGGAAGCCGAGATTCGAGGAGATCCGCGTCGGCCGATACCAGGTGCGGTTGAACGGGTCGCCCGGCAGCGTCGCCGTGTCGTAGGTGAAGCTGAGCACCTCGCCGTCGGGGTACGTGATCGAGGAAGCGTAGTACAGGATGACGACCGGATTGCTGCCGGTCGTGGCGACGTGCTTGAGGTTGTAGGTGTATGTTTCTCCGCTGTGGCCGCGCTTGAGAAGTCGAGTGTTCTGGCGGAAGTTCGAGCCCGTGCCGGTGACGCTCTCGCAGTCGGAGTCTGCACACGAGAACGACTCGGTGACACCGTCGATCGTGTGCGCCGAGAAGCTCCCGAGGCTGCCCGACCCCGGCGTGCCGGAGATCCGGCCACTGACGTACGGCGCGGCGTTCTGCACCCGATCAAACCGCAGCCGAGGTGCGCCGGGCACCGACAGCACCTGTGGCGTCATCTGGGTCTTGCCGCTGTCGATGTTGACGCCGTTGGGATCTTCCTCGATCCGCAGCGGCGAGATCGTGATCGGCATCTCCGGCTGACCGGCCGCGAGGGCCATCATCCCGCCGCCGCCAGCGGAGGCGAGCAGCTCGTCGCTCGCCGCCACGAGCGGCGACGCCGGGGCCTTGCGGTCCTGCTGTGCCTCGGCTGGAGCCGCGCCGAGGAGCAGCACGAGGGCCAGCAGGCCGGCGCCGAGGGCGCCGCTGTGCCGGAGGGTCGACCGACCGGTCATGGAGGTTCCTTGCCAACCGACCGGGCCTCTGACAGGCAGGAACGATGTAACCGGTGCGTCCGAAGCGATGCGCGTCTTCATCGCGTCACCACGACGCCGTTGGCGCCCGTGCGATAGCCGCTGCAGGTCGTGTCGATGCAGGCCGCCACCCGATAGTAGTAGGTTCCGCTCGCCCGGCCGGTGAGCGCTGCGCTCAGCGCCGTGCCGCTGTAGACCAGTGTCTGCGCCGTGAAGCTCGGGCTCGTGGACTCGTAGAGCTTGTAGGCCGTGACGGTGCCGGCGGATGCGCTCCAGCTGATCGAATACGAGCCGGTCGTGTTGCTCGCCGGCACGGTGATCGAGGCCGGCGGCGTGACGCTCAGGACCTGCGTGCGATTGCCGGCCGCATCGAGCCCGTAGACCACCACCTTGCCGTCATCCGAGGTGATGCTTCTAAGCCGCCCCAGGGCGTCGTAGCCGTAGGTCGCCGTCGCCGCCTGCGCGGTCGCGCAGCTCAGCACAATGGCGGCGCAAAGCGCCCCGAGCAGATCGCTCCGGATCATGGTTCCCTGCCTTGGCCGTGCGAACACACAGCCACCGCTCTGCTGTCCTGCCACCGGTGGGCCGCAGGTCGACGCTCATTGCCCGAGTCGGGCTGACGGGGGTATGGCACACGGGCCCCGCCTTGCCGCCCAACGCGCTGGTCGGCAGGGACCATACGACCCGGGCTCGACCCCCGTCAATCGGTGATCGCACGGTGCGCAAGCACGGCCGTTACGCGTCCCGGGCCGACTGGCGCTCTGCCGCTCGCCCCCTCTCTTGTCCTCGGCGGACAGCCGCGCATCCGTGTCGCCACGGATTTGCATTTGCGTCCGGACGGCGCATGGTGGCGGGCACCCGGGTCGCCGAGGCGCCCCCCGGGGGGAGGCTCATGTTCCAGGTACGCATCCACGGACGGGGCGGTCAGGGCGTCGTGACCGCCGCCGAACTGTTGTCGGTCGCCGCGTTCCGCGAAGGACGCCACGCCCAGGCCTTTCCCAGTTTCGGTTCCGAACGCACCGGCGCCCCCGTCGTCGCGTTCTGCCGCATCGACGACCAGCCGATCCGCCTGCGCGAACCCATCCTCGCGCCCGACGCACTGCTGATCCAGGACCCGACGCTGCTGCACCAGGTGGACGTGTTCGGCGGGCTGGCCGGGGACGGGTACATCCTCATCAACACCCGACGCTCGTTCGAAGACCTGGGTCTCGGCGAGTTCGTCAGCGGCTACCCCCCCGACCACCTGTGCACCGTGCCGGGCACCGAGCTCGCCCTGAAGCACGTCGGTCGCCCGCTGCCGAACGCCGCGCTGCTCGGCGGATTCGCCGCCCTCACCGGCCGGACCTCGCTCGAGTCGGTCGCGGCGGCCATCCGCGAGAAGTTCCCCGGCAAGGTCGCCGAGGCCAACGTCGCCGCCGCGACCGCCGCCTACGAGCACGTGCTGCGCGAGAAGGAGGCCGTCCATGCTCAAGCAGACTGAAGGCTCCGCCGCGGTCGCCGAGGCGGTCGGCCTGTGCCGGCCCGAGGTGATCTGCGCCTACCCGATCTCGCCGCAGACCCACATCGTCGAGGCATTGGGACGGATGGTGCGCGCCGGCCAGCTCGCGCCCTGCGAGTACATCAACGTCGAATCCGAGTTCGCGGCGATGTCCGTCGCGATCGGCGCGTCGGCCGCCGGCGCGCGCGCCTACACCGCCACGGCGAGCCAGGGCCTGCTGTACATGGCCGAGGCGGTCTACAACGCCGCCGGACTCGGCCTGCCGATCGTGATGACGGTCGCCAACCGGGCCATCGGCGCGCCGATCAACATCTGGAACGACCACACCGACGCGCTCAGCCAGCGCGACTGCGGCTGGATCCAGCTGTTCGCCGAGGACAACCAGGAGGCGCTCGACCTGCACATCCAGGCGTTCCGCCTCGGCGAGGAACTCTCGCTGCCGGTCATGGTGTGCATGGACGGCTTCATCCTCACGCACGCCTACGAGCGCGTGGACATCCCGACGCAGGAACAGGTGGACGCCTTCCTGCCGCCCTACGAGCCGCGCCAGGTGCTCGACCCGGCTGCCCCGGTCTCGATCGGCGCGATGGTCGGCCCCGAGGCGTTCATGGAGGTGCGCTACCTCGCGCACGTCAAGCAGCGCCAGGCCCTCGACCTCATCCCCGCCTGGGCCGACGAGTTCCGCCGCATCTTCGGGCGCCAGAGCGGCGGCCTCACCCACGCCTACCGAATCAGCGACGCGGAGGTGATCGTGGTCGCGCTCGGCTCGGTGCTCGGCACGATCAAGGACACCGTGGACGAGATGCGCGAGCGCGGCGCGAAGATCGGCGTGCTCGGCATCAGCTGCTTCCGGCCGTGGCCGACGGCGGCGGTGCGCACGGCGCTGGCCGGCGCGAAGCGGGTCGTGGTGCTCGAAAAGAGTCTCGCGGTCGGCATGGGCGGCATCGTCTCGAACAACGTCGCCGCCTCGTTCGCGGGGCCACCCGACGACGTGCACACGGTGATCGCCGGCCTCGGCGGCCGCGCCATCACCCGCCGCTCGCTGCACAAGGTGTTCGACGCCGCGATGCAGGGCACCCTCGAATCGCTGACCTTCATGGACCTCGACCAGGCCCTGGTGGACCGCGTGCTGGCGCGCGAGCGCGAGCAGCGACGCTCGGGCCCGATCGCCGAAGGCATCCTGCGCGACCTCGGCGTCGTCGCGGCGAAGATCGGGTGACGCCATGACCTACCAGCCCATCCGCTTCTACCAGACCGGCACCTTCACCGTCGGCAACCGCCTCCTGAAGGAGGAGCAGCGCTCGGTGCAGGCCAACATGCGCCGCACCAACTCGCTCAACTCCGGCCACCGCGCCTGCCAGGGCTGCGGGGAGGCGCTCGGCGCGCGCTACGCGATCGACGCCGCCATGGAGGCCACCCACCGCCAGCTGGTCGCGGCGAACGCCACCGGCTGCCTCGAGGTGTTCTCGACGCCCTACCCCGAGACCTCCTGGCAGATCCCCTGGATCCACTCGCTGTTCGGCAATGCGGCCGCGGTCGCCACCGGCATCGCCGCAGCGGTGCGCGTCAAGGGCCGGCACGACGTGCGCGTCGTCGCCCAGGGCGGCGACGGCGGCACCACCGACATCGGCTTCGGCTGCCTGTCCGGGATGTTCGAGCGCAACGACGACGTGCTCTACATCTGCTACGACAACGAGGCCTACATGAACACGGGCGTGCAGCGTTCCTCGGCCACGCCGCCGGCCGCGCGCACCAACACGACCATGCCGGTGGGCGCCCACCCGGGCAACGAGTTCGGCCAGGGCAAGGACGTGCCCCGCATCGCGATGGCGCACGAGATCCCCTACGTCGCGACCGCCACCGTGGCCGAGCTGCGCGACCTCGAGGCCAAGGTCCGGCGCGCGATGGAGTTCCGCGGCGCGCGCTACATCCACATCCTGGTGCCTTGCCCGCTCGGCTGGGGCCACGCATCGTCGGCCACGATCCGCATGGCGCGGCTCGCCAAGGAGACCGGCCTGTTCCCGGTGTTCGACGCGGAATACGGCGAGGTGAAGCACGTCTCGAAGATCCAGCGCAAGCTCCCGGTGGAGGACTACCTGAAGCCGCAGACGCGCTTCGCGCACCTGTTCAAGGACGGCGGCCACCCGGAGATCGTGCACAAGCTGCAGTCCATGGCGGATCGCAACATCGCGCGCTACGGCCTGCTCGACGAGGCCACGCCATGAAGCCCAAGCCGTTCGCCATCACGCTCGATCCCGGCTCGAGCCTCGCCAACCACACGGGCACCTGGCGCACGGTGCGCCCGGAGTACGTGAACCGCCTGCCGCCCTGCAACCACGCCTGCCCCGCCGGCGAGAACATCCAGGGCTGGCTGTTCCACGCCGAGGCCGGCGAGTACGAGCAGGCCTGGCGCGTGCTGACGCGCGACAACCCGATGCCGGCGGTGATGGGCCGCGTCTGCTACCACCCGTGCGAGACCGCCTGCAACCGCGGCACGCTCGATGCCTGCGTGGGCATCAACGCGACCGAGCGCTTCCTCGGCGACGAGGCGCTGCGCCGCGGCTGGAAGTTCGAGCCGCCGCTGTCGCCCACCGGCAAGCGCGTGCTGGTGATCGGCGCGGGGCCGTCGGGGCTTTCGGCGGCCTATCACCTCGCGCGGCTGGGTCACAGCGTCTCGATCCACGAGGCCGGCCCGCTCGCCGGCGGCATGATGCGCTTCGGCATCCCGAAGTACCGGCTGCCGCGCGAGGTGCTCGACGCCGAGATCCAGCGCATCCTCGACCTCGGCGTGAAGCTGCAGCTGCACACCAAGGTGACCAACGTCGTCGAGACCATGCGCAAGGGCCACTTCGACGCCGTGTTCCTCGCGGTGGGCGCGCACATCGCCAAGCGCGCGTACCTGCCCGCGGGCAGCGCCGGCAAGATGCTCGACGCCGTCTCGGTCCTGCGCAGCATGGAAGGCGAGGACAAGCCGCTGCTCGGCCGGCGCGTGGTCGTCTACGGCGGCGGCAACACCGCGCTCGACGTGGCGCGCACGGCCAAGCGGCTCGGCGCGGAAGAGTCGATCATCGTCTACCGCCGCACGCGCGAGAAGATGCCGGCGCACGAGTCCGAACTCGAGGAGGCGCTGCAGGAAGGCGTGCTGGTGAAGTGGCTGTCCACCATCAAGCAGGCCGGCGAGACGTCGATCACCGTCGAGAAGATGGCGCTGGACGAGAAAGGCATGGCGCAACCGACCGGCGAGTTCGAGACGCTGGAGGCCGATTCGGTGGTGCTCGCCCTCGGGCAGGACGTCGACCTGTCGCTGCTGCAGGGCGTGCCGGGCCTCGCGATCGAGGACGGCGTGGTCAAGGTGGGCCCGGACATGATGACCGGCCATGCCGGTATCTTCGCCGGCGGCGACATGGTGCCGGGCGAGCGCACGGTGACCGTCGGCATCGGCCACGGCAAGCTCGCGGCGCGCCACATCGACGCGTGGCTGCGCGGCACGACCTGGGTGCACCCCGCGAGCCACGAGCTCGCGAGCTACGACAAGCTCAACACCTGGTACTACTCGGACGCGCCGAAGTCGCAGCAGCCGGTCCTCGACCTGATCCGACGCCAGTCGACGTTCGAGGAAGTCGTCGGCAGCTTCGACCCGGAGACCGCGCAGTTCGAGGCGCGCCGCTGCCTCTCCTGCGGCAACTGCTTCGAGTGCGACAACTGCTACGGCGTGTGCCCCGACAACGCCGTGATCAAGCTCGGTCCGGGACGCCGCTACGAGTTCAACTACGACTACTGCAAGCGCTGCGGCCTGTGCGTGGCCGAGTGCCCGTGCGGCGCGATCCGGACCGTGCCCGAGGAGATCTGATCAGGGCTTCACGAACCGCAGGGTCATGCGGTCCGACTCGCCGATCGCCACGTACTTCGAGTGGTCGAAGTTCGGGTCGGCCGGCTGGTTCGAGCCGTAGGGCGACGAGCGCAGCACGGGCGGCAGCGTCCAGACGCCGAACGGGTGGTCCTTGGTGTCCTTCGGGTTGGCGTTGATCTCCGAGCGGCCCGCGAGCCGGAACCCCGCCTTGCGCGCCTGCTCGATCACGTAGGCCTCGCTCACGTAGCCGGTGTCCGGCTTCTCGCCGCGCTGGCCGGCCTTCGCCCGGTGCTGCTCGACGGCGAGGATGCCGCCCTTCTTCAGCGCCTTGTGGAACTCACGGAAGGTCGCCTCGACGGTGCCGGGCTCGTCCTGCATCCAGCCGTGGATCGAGCGCGCCGTGAGGATGAAGTCGAACAGGCCCGCCGGCAGGGTCCTCGAGACCGCGCCCCAGTTGAGCATGCGCACGTCGCCGTAGACGTCGGGCCGGGCGGCGAAGCGCGCCTGGAAGTCGGCGCGCGACTTGCGGGCGCCGTCCGAGAGCTTCGGGTTCTGCAGGTCGGCGCCCGTCACGTAGAAACTGCCGCCCGTCGCCCGGGCGTACGGGGCGAGGATCTCGGTCCACCAGCCGCCGCCCGGCTGGACCTCGAGGATGGTCATGCCCGGCTTGAGCCCCCAGAACGCGAGGGCCTCGGCCGGGTGGCGATACACGTCACGTGACTTGTCGGCCTCCGAACGCCAGCTGCCCTGGACGGCCGCCTCGAGCGCCGGGTCGACGTCCGCGCGAGCCGGGGCGAGCGGCAGGGCCAGGGCGGCCGCGGCGAGCGCGGCCAGGGTGTGCAGCTTCATGGGATTCCTCCGTGGAACGAGTCGGCGATTCTACGCGTCCCCGGCTCTTAGCCAATCCGCCGCGCGTGGATTCACACCGACCATGAAAAAGGCCCCGGCACTTGCGTACCGGGGCCTCGTCCGGGCCACAGGGCAGCCCGTCAGACGGTCAGCCGTCGATTACATGCCCGAATCCGTGCGGATGAACATGACGCGACGGTTCTCCTGGCGGCCTTCCTCGGTCGCGTTGTCCGCGATCGGGGCCGACTCGCCCTTGCCCACCGAGCTCAGGCGGGCCGGATCGACGCCGCGCGAGCTGAGGTAGTCGAACACCGCCTTGGCGCGGCGATCCGACAGCTTCTGGTTGTAGGCGTCCGAACCCTTGCTGTCCGTGTGGCCTTCGATCATGGCCTTCGCGAACGGCACGTCGCCCATGAACTTGACGACACGCTCGAGTTCCGTGATCGACTCGGGGCGCAGCTCGGCGCTGTCGAAGTCGAACAGCAGCTTCAGCGTCTGCTCCAGCGGGCAGCCCACCGAGTCCACCTTCACGCCAGCCGGCGTGCCCGGGCACTTGTCGGCTTCGTCGCAGACGCCGTCATTGTCCGTGTCCGCGCACTTGGCGGGCGGCGGCGGCGGCGGCGGCGGCGGGGGCGGCGGCGGAGCCACGACCGGCAGCGGCGCCGGCGAGCCCCACTGGTAGCCGACGTGCAGGCCGTAGACCATCGGGTTGATGTCCAGCGTGCCGAGCTTCACTTCGTCGTAGCCCGCCTTGGCAGCGCCTTCGAGGTCAATGATCTCGGCGACGTCGGCCGACAGGTCGGTCGACAGGTCGACGTAGCGCACGCTCGCGTTCAGCAGCCAGCTCTTCGTGAGGGCGATGTCGATGCCAATCTGGCCCGCGAAGCCGAACGAGTCGTCGAGCTTCACGGAATCGACGTCGATGCCGTAGATGTCCTGGATGGCCGAGCGCGCTTCACCGCGCACTTCCTCGCCCGAGAACAGCGTGTAGTTCACGCCCGCGCCGATGTACGGACGGAACGTGCCGTTCGGGTTGAAGTGCCAGTTGAGGCCCAGCACCGGCGGCAGCACGTCCGCGTGGGCAACGCGCACGATCTTGTCGCCGCCGAGCTTCGCGTCCACGGCGTGCGTGAACGGATACGCGAGCAGCAGTTCCGTGCCGAGGTGCTCGGTGAGCATGTACTCGATGTTGAGCGTCGGCGAGATGTCGCTGTCGACCACCAGGTTGAGGCCGAGCGGATTTTCATTCGCCGGCAGGTTGTCCTTCTTCGGGTTGATCTGGGACATGCCGACGCGGAAGATCCAGTCGCCCTTCGGCGAACCAGGCGCCACATCGGCCTGTGCCGCGGCGGACGCGGCCAGGGCGGCGGCAACCGCCAGCGGGATCAGGTAACGGGATGACATTGCAGGTCTCTCCTTGTGGCTTTTATGCCATGCATTCATGAAACTCTTAGCGGGCCGAGCCGCCTGTCCGGAACGCATCCCCACCCGGGCGTTCCAGCCCTCCGAAACTCATAGGCCGGCTTTGACCCCGCTATGATTGTTGCGATTGTAACTCGGTGCATCCGTTTTTGCCGCAGTCTCTGGAACGAGTCCAGCTCCGGCGGCCCCGGCCTGCCCGCCCTTGATGCGAAAACACCACACGTGATGCCGGCCCTGCGGCCGGCCCAGACGCGATGGAGACCGACTCCGTGAAGAACCGACCCACCCGCTGGCTGGCCGCCTCCTTCGCCGCCCTGCTCAGCCTGGTTTCAGCCAACGCCCTCGCCGCCCCGGGGCAGGCGAATGCCAATACCCTGATTCCATTCGAGAAATTCCAGCTCTCGAATGGCCTGACGGTGATCGTGCACACCGATCGCAAGGCACCGATCGTGGCGGTTAACGTCTGGTACCACGTCGGCTCCAAGAACGAGCGCGCCGGCAAGACCGGGTTCGCTCACCTGTTCGAGCACCTGATGTTCCAGGGCAGCGAGCATTTCAACGACGAGTACTTCAAGCCCTTCGAGCAGGTCGGCGCGACCAGCATGAACGGCACGACCAGCTTCGACCGGACCAATTATTTCCAGAACGTACCCACGACCGCGCTCGATCTCGCGCTGTGGATGGAGTCCGACCGCATGGGTCACCTGCTCGGCGTGATCGACCAGGCGCGCCTCGACGAGCAGCGCGGCGTGGTGCAGAACGAGAAGCGCCAGGGCGAGAACCGGCCGTACGGGCGCGTCGGCGAGACGCTCTTTCGCGCGAGTTTCCCGGAGGGCCACCCGTACCACTGGCTGCCGATCGGCTCGATGGAGGATCTCAACGCCGCCTCGCTCGCCGACGTGCAGGAGTGGTTCCGTACCTACTACGGCGCGGCGAACGCCGTGCTGGTGCTCGCCGGCGACATCGACGTCGCGACGGCGCGCGAGAAGGCGCAGAAGTACTTCGGCGACATTCCGCCGGGGCCGGCCCTCACGCGCCCGGGCGTGTGGATCGCCGCGCGCAGCGAGAGCCGGCGCGACGTGATGTTCGACCAGGTCGCGCAGACGCGCATCCAGAAGGCGTGGAACATCCCGCAGGACGGGACGACGGACGCCGACCTCCTCGCGCTCGCCGCCGACATCCTCGGCGGCGGCAAGACGTCGCGCCTGTACGCGCGACTCGTCTACCGCGACCAGATCGCGGACAGCGCCAGCGCCAGCGCCTCGTCGATGGAGATCGCCGGCCTGTTCTCGCTGGCGGCCGACGTGAAGCAGGGTGTGCCCGCCGAGCGCGTGGAACGCGCGCTCGCCGAGGAACTGCAGCGCTTCATCGAGCAGGGCCCGACGCCGGAGGAGATCGAGCGCGCCCGCACGTCGATCCGCGCCGGCTTCCTGAAGGGGCTGGAGCGCATCGGCGGTTTCGGCGGCAAGGCCGACGTGCTCGCGTCCTGCGAAGTCTTCGAAGGCGATCCCGCCTGCTACCGGCGCTCCTTCGCCGTGCTGGACGCCGCCACGCCGAAGCAGTTGCAGGAGGTCGCGAAGCGCTGGCTCGCGCGCGGCGACTACACGCTCGAGGTGCGCCCAGCCGCCGCGTACCAGGCGGCGGCGGCCGGTGCGGTCGATCGCAGCCAGGGCGCGCCGGTGACTGCGTCGTTCCCGGACCTCGCGTTCCCGGACCTGCAGCGCGCCACACTGCGCAACGGCCTGCCGATCATCGTTGCGAACCGGCCGGGCGTGCCCGTGGTGCGCGTGTCGGTGCTGTTCGACGCCGGCTTCGCGGCCGACCAGGGCCGCAAGGCCGGCGCGGCCAGCTTCACGCTCGCGATGCTCGACGAGGGCACCGCGACGCTCGGCTCGCTCGAGATCGCGGACCGCGCCGAACGCCTCGGGGCCGAGATCGGGGCGGGCTCGTCGCTCGACTCCTCGTCGGTCTCGCTGTCGGCGCTGGTGGAGAAGCTCGATCCGTCGCTGGCCCTGTTCGCCCAGGTCGTGCGCAACCCGACGTTCCCCGAACAGGAGATCGAGCGCGTGCGCAAGGAGTGGATCGCCGGCATCGCGCGCGAGAAGCAGAGCCCGGACGGCATCTCCCTGCGCACGCTGCCGCCGCTGCTCTACGGGCCGGGCCACCCGTATGCGATCCCGTTCTCCGGCAGCGGCACCGAAGCCTCGATCGCCGCGCTCGGCCGCGACGACCTGCTGGCATTCCAGCGCGACTGGCTGCGGCCCGACAATGCGACGGTCATCGTGGCGGGCGACGTGACGCCGGCGCAGGTGCTGCCGCTGCTCGAGAAGCATTTCGGCGACTGGACG
Source organism: Pseudomonadota bacterium (assembly GCA_052035645.1). Taxonomy (GTDB): domain Bacteria; phylum Pseudomonadota; class Gammaproteobacteria; order Steroidobacterales; family Steroidobacteraceae; genus RPQJ01. The sequence goes on along the minus strand of JBPOHK010000094.1, from coordinate 19,484 downwards.
GCCCCCGCGACCGCACGACCGGGCAAAGCGCTGCCGGAGGCGGCGAAGCCGCAGGCCGCGCGGGTCTTCCTGATCGACCGTCCGGACGCCGTGCAGTCGACGATCCTGGCCGGCACGCTGATGCCCTCGAGCCTCGTGCCGGACCGCTTCGAGATCGAGACCATGAACGCCGTGCTCGGCGGCACCTTTACCTCGCGCCTGAACATGAACCTGCGCGAGGACAAGCACTGGTCCTACGGCGTGAACTCCGCGCTGCCCTCGGCCGTCGGCCCGCGGCCCTGGCTGGTCTCGGCGCCGGTGCAGACCGACCGGACCGTCGATGCGCTGCGCGAGCTGCAGCGGGAACTGGTCGAGTACGTCGGCCCGCGGCCGGCGACGGCGGACGAGGTCGCGAAGATCCGCAACCGCGACGTGCGCGCCCTGCCGGGGCGCTTCGAGACCAACGCCTCCGTGGCCGGCACGATCGCGGACATGGTCGTGTTCCGGCGTCCCGACGATTACGTCCGCACGCTCAAGGCACGCATCGAGGCGCAGACCGACGACGGCGTGCGGGCGGCCGCCCGCGCGACGCTCGATCCCGCGACGCTGACGTGGGTGATCGTCGGCGACCTGAAGAAGATCGAGCGGCCGGTGCGCGACCTGAAGCTCGGCGCGGTCCAGGTGCTCGACAAGGACGGCCAGGTCGTGCGCTAGGCGGCACGGCGGCTATGATCGGCGCTCCGCCCCGACCCACGGTGGCCCCGATGCCCGACACGGCCCGCTCGCTGCTCCTGTGTGCCGCCCTGCTGCTCGGCGGGTGCCAGGGCGCGCCCCCGGCCGCGCCACCGTCCCCGTCGCCCGCCGCGACGACCGGGCCGGCGGTGCGCGACGACAGCGGTTCGCCGTGGTGGTCCGACCGCGTGTTCTACGAAGTCTTCGTCCGCTCCTTCGCCGATTCGACGACGGGGCCGCTGGCGAACGACGGCATCGGGGATTTCCAGGGCCTGATCGACAGGCTCGACTACCTGAACGACGGCGATCCCGCGACGACGACGGACCTCGGCATCACCGGGATCTGGCTGATGCCGATCAATCCCTCGCCGAGCTACCACGGCTACGACGTGACCGATTACTACGGCATCAACCCGCAGTACGGCACGCGGGCCGACTTCGAGCGCTTCCTCGCGGCGTGCCACGCGCGCGGCATCCGGGTGATCGTGGACCTGGTGCTGAACCACTCCTCGTCCGCGCACCCGGCCTTCCGCAAGGCGCTGGCGCGGGACCCGAAGTACCGCGACTGGTACATCTTCGTGGATCCGGCCGCGGTGCCCGAAACGCTCGGGCCGTGGGGCCAGGTCGTCTGGCAGAAGGCCGGCGACCAGCGCTACTTCGGCCTGTTCTGGTCCGGCATGCCGGACCTGAACTACCGCAATCCCGAGGTGACGGCGGAGGCGTACCGCATCGCGGACTACTGGCTGGACGAGTTGCGCGTGGACGGCTTCCGGCTCGACGCCATCCGCCACCTCGTCGAGGACGGCGACGTCATGGTCGACACGCCCGCGACGCTCGCGTGGCTCGCGGGCTTTCAGGCGCACGTGCACGGCGGCGGCCGCCGCCCGCTCGTGGTCGGCGAGGTGTGGACGCACACCGAGACGGTCGCCGACTACGTGCAGCGGGACACGCTCGACCTCGCCTTCGAGTTCGACCTCGCCGACGCCATCGTCGACGCCGCGAATTCCGGCACGCGCGACAAGCTCGCCTACGTGCTCGACAACGTCGTCGCCAGTTACCCGGCGCGGCGGTTCGCCTCGTTCCTCACCAACCACGACCAGGACCGCGTGGCGAGCGTGCTGCGCCAGGACCCGGCGAAGCTGAAGCTCGCCGCCTCGCTCCTGCTCACCGCGCCGGGCGTGCCGTTCCTCTATTACGGCGAGGAGATCGGCCAGGTCGGCGCCAAACCCGACGAGATGATCCGCAACCCCATGCCATGGAGCGGTGGCGCGAACGCCGGATTCACCGCAGCAGCGCGGCCGTGGGAGCGCCTGCAGAAAGGCCACGAGACGCGCAACGTCGCCGCGCAGTCCGCCGACCCGGACTCGCTGCTGAACCACTACCGCCGCTTGATCCGCCTGCGGCAGGCCGAACCGGCGCTGGCCAGCGGAGAGTTCAGGCTGCTCGAGACCGGACGGGACGACGTGATCGCGTGGCAGCGCAGCGCGGGCGCCCGCACTCTCACCGTGGTTGCGAACCTCGGTGCCGAGGACGTGCGGGGGCTGTCGCTGCCGGGGGTGGACGGTGCGCTGGACGACCTGCTCGGCGGCGGCGCCGTGGCCGGCAGCGCGATCGCGATTCCCCCACGCACCGTGCGGGTGCTCGCGCCGGCACGCCTGGCCGCGGCCCCATGAGCTTCCCTGGAGACCGATGCATGCACCGCCGTGTCCGCAGCCTGCTCCTCGCCGCAACACTCTCCCTGGCGCCGGCCGCGCACGCCGCCCCCAGCCTCGACTCGACCGCAGCGGAGCGTTTCGCGCAGCTGGCGCTCGGCTGCGTGCACCGTGAATACCCGAGCAAGCTCGCGCACACGCTGCAGGGCCCGGCCGACGCGCGTACGCCCCGCGAGCTGATGCCCGCGTTCTACGGCTGCTACGATTGGCATTCGTCGGTGCACGGCCACTGGCTGCTCGTGAAGCTGGCGAAGGTCTTCCCGCAGACGCCGCTGGCCGCAGAGGCGCGCGCGGCGCTCGCCCGGAGCCTGACCGCGGAGAACATCGCTGGTGAGGTCGCCTACTTCCAGGGCCCGGGCCGGCTCTCGTTCGAGCGGCCGTACGGGCTCGCCTGGCTGCTGACGCTCGCGCGCGAGCTGCGCACCTGGGACGATCCCCAGGCGCAGGAGTGGGCGCGGAACCTGCAGCCGCTCGAGACGGTGGTCGTCCGACGCGTGATGACGTGGCTGCCGTCGCTGCGCTACCCGATCCGCGTCGGTGAACACGGCCAGACCGCCTTCGCTTTCGGCCTGATCCGGGACTACGCGACCGCGACGGACGACCGGGCGCTCGCGCAGCTGCTCGAGTCGCGCGCCCGGGACTACTACCTGCGCGACCGCCGCTGCCCGCTCGAGTACGAGCCGTCGGGGGAGGACTTCCTCTCGGCGTGCCTGGGCGAGGCCGACTTCATGCGCCGCATCCTGCCGCAGGCGGAGTTCGCGCGGTGGCTGTCGGGGTTCCTGCCGCAGATCCCCCGGCACGGCGGGGCCGACTGGCTGCCGCCCGGCGTGGTGACCCACCGCTCGGACCCGAAGCTGGCGCACATCGACGGGCTGAACCTGAGTCGCGCGTGGATGCTGCGCGGCATCGCCAACGCGCTGCCGCGCCGCGACGCACGCATCGACGCCCTGGTGGCCGCGGCCGAGGTCCACGCGCAGGCCGCCCTCCCGGCCGTGACCGGCGAGCACTACGAGGGCGGACACTGGCTCGGGACCTTCGCGGTCTACCTGACGACCGACGCCGGGCTTCCCGCCCGCTGACCCGCGCTCAGCCGGCGTCGCGCTGCCGGCTGCGCAGGATCGCGACGGCGACGAAGGCGACGAACACCAGCGGCACCAGCGCGGCGAAGTAGTCGCCGCGCTGGAATGCGCGCAGGGCATCGACGCCCACCGCCAGCAGCACCGCGCCGAGCATCGCGAACGGCACCCAGCGCAGCCGCGACGGGGCCGCCGGCTTGCCGTCCTGCGGAGCCGTCTTCAGGCGCTCGGGGATCTGGTCCGGGGGCACGCGCAGGCCCGGCAGGCGTGCGGCCGGCCGCTCGGCGGACATGTGCCACGGATTCGCGTCACGCGACGTCGGTGCGGGCGGCGGCGGCAGCCGGGTGCCGGTGACGTTCCTGCGCAGACCCTGTCCCATGCGGCGAGCCCTCCCGGGGACGCGAGCCTGAAGGATAATCGAGCCTCGCGCCGAACCCCAGCCCGGAGGCCGCTTGGAACGCCTCGAACGCTTCTATCGCATCCAGTCCCTGCTGCGCAGCCGTCGCCACGTGCGTACGCAGGACTTCCTCGCCGAACTCGAGGTCTCCCGCGCCACCTTCAAGCGCGACCTCGAGTACATGAAGGACCGGATGCACGCGCCGATCGTCTACGACCGTCACCACGAGGCGTATCGCTTCGACGACCAGGTCGCCGACAGCGGCGTGTGGCAGCTGCCGGGCCTGTGGTTCAGCGCGGAGGAACTGCAGTCGCTGCTGACGATGGACAGCCTGATCGGGGCGCTGCAGCCCGGCGTGCTGGCCGAGGCCATCGCACCGCTGCGGCGACGGCTGCGCGAACTGCTGCAGGCCGGCGAACACTCGGCGGAGGAAATCGCGCGACGGATCCGCATCGTCGCCATCGGCACGCGGCCGGTGGAGCCCGCGCGCTTCCGGGTGCTGAGCACGGCAGTGCTGTCGCGGCGCCGGCTCCGGATCCGGCACGAGCGGCGCAGCGACGGCGAGTCGCTCGAGCGCGAGGTCTCGCCGCAGCGGCTGGTGCACTACCGCGACAACTGGTACCTGGACGCCTGGTGTCACCACCGCCGGGCCCTGCGGACGTTCGCCGTGGATGCCGTCGCCGACGCGCACCTGCTGGAAGCGGGTGCCGTGGACGTCGCGGAAGCCGAACTCGACCGGCACTACGCCAGCGGTTACGGCATATTTGCCGGCAGCGAGACGCAGCAGGCACGGCTCCGGTTCACGGCGCAGCGTGCCCGCTGGGTCGCGCGGGAAACCTGGCACCCGGACCAGCGCGGCGAATTCGAGCCGGACGGCAGCTACGTGCTGACCGTGCCCTACGCGCGCGAGCCGGAACTCGTGATGGACATCCTGAAGTACGGCGCGGACGTCGAGGTGCTCGCGCCGGCGGCCTTGCGCGCTTCCGTCGGGCAGCGCCTGCGTGAGGCGGCGGCGCGCTACTGCAGCGCGTAGCGCTGCGGCTGCACGCCCTCGATCGCGGGCAGGCTGACGCCCTCGCCGAGGTACAGGTCGACCTCGCGCTCGAAGCGCAGCGGGCCGTTGACCACCGCGCCCGACTCGATGGTGATGCGCGGATTCTTCGGTTTGCGGCCGAGGTTCCAGCCCGTGTGCTTCTCCACGTGGATCCCGCCGTCGACGCGCGAGCCCGTCGCGAGGTAGACGTCCCCGTTGACGGTTTCGATGCCGCCCGAGACGGACGCTCCGTCGAGCCGCATCCGCCCGTTCACGTTCTCGAGCCGGCCGCCCACGTGGGCACCCCGCCCGAGCGTCATGGCCCCGTTCACGGTCGAGGCGTCGTCGCGAACCTGCGAGGCGGCGCCGATCTCGATCTCGCCGTTGACCGTCTCGGCCGAGGTGGCCGTGACCTGCTCGTCGAGGCGCACGGAGCCATTGACGGTCTCGATGTCCTCGACGCGGGCGCCCCGGCCGACCGATACCGAGCCGTTGACGGTCTCGAGGTCGCCGGCCTCCCGGCCCGCCTCGATGACGATGCTGCCGTTCACCTTGCTGACGTCCAGCGACGCGCCCAGCGCCACGGCCGAGAATGCGTACGCCAGGGTGGCAACGTAGCGGATCATGCGCGATCTCCCTCGGCCGCCCGTCGGCCTGTTCCCGTTGGATGCGCCAGGCGGCCGGAAGGTTGCAGGGAGGGCGGGTGTCCGCCCGGCCGGCGTTTGCGCTAGGCTCCCGCCTCCGCCCCACCGACAGGAGTCGCCGCCCCATGAAGACCCGCGCCGCCGTGTGCTACGAAGCCGGCAAGCCGCTCGTGATCGAGACCGTGGACCTCGACGGCCCCCGCCCGGGCGAAGTGCTGATCGAGATCAAGGCGACCGGCATCTGCCACACGGACGAGTTCACCCGCTCGGGGGCGGACCCCGAGGGGCTGTTCCCGGTCATCTTCGGCCACGAGGGCGCGGGCATCGTCGTCGACGTGGGCGCGGGCGTGAAGTCCGTGAAGAAGGGCGACCACGTGATCCCGCTCTATACGCCGGAGTGCCGCGAGTGCAAGAGCTGCACCTCGCACAAGACCAACCTGTGCACGGCCATCCGCGCCACGCAGGGCAAGGGCGTGATGCCGGACGGCACCAGCCGCTTCTCGATCGGCAAGCAGCCCATCCACCACTACATGGGCTGCTCGACGTTCTCGAACTTCACGGTGCTGCCGGAGATCGCGGTGGCCAAGGTGCGCGAGGACGCGCCCTTCGACAAGATCTGCTACATCGGCTGCGGCGTGACGACGGGCGTGGGCGCGGTGATCAACACGGCCCGGGTGGAAGCCGGCGCCAACGTGGTCGTGTTCGGCCTCGGCGGCATCGGCCTCAACGTCATCCAGGGCGCGCGCCTCGTCGGCGCCAACAAGATCATCGGCGTGGACCTGAACCCGGCGCGCAAGCCGCTCGCCGAGAAGTTCGGCATGACGCACTTCGTGAACCCGAAGGAAGTCGGCGGCGACCTCGTGCAGTACCTCGTCGCGCTCACGGACGGCGGCGCGGACTACAGTTTCGAATGCGTGGGCAACGTGGACCTGATGCGCCAGGCGCTCGAGTGCTGCCACCGCGGCTGGGGCGTCTCGGTGATCATCGGCGTCGCCGGGGCCGGGCAGGAGATCAAGACGCGTCCGTTCCAGCTGGTGACCGGCCGCGTGTGGAAGGGCACGGCGTTCGGCGGCGCGCGCGGGCGCACCGACGTGCCGAAGATCGTCGACTGGTACGTGGACGGCAAGATCCAGATCGACCCGCTCATCACCCACACGATGCCGCTCGAGCGCATCAACGACTCGTTCGACCTGATGCACAAGGGCGAATCGATCCGCAGCGTGGTGGTGTACTGAGCGATGAAGCTCCTGTCCGAGCACGCCTGCTTCGGCGGCACGCAACGCTTCCTCGCGCACGAGTCGCGCGAGTGCCGCGCCGAGATGCGTTTCTCGGTGTACCTGCCGCCGCAGGCCCGGCACGGCCGCGTGCCGGTGCTCTACTACCTCGCCGGCCTGACCTGCACCGAAGAGACGTTCATGATCAAGGCCGGCGCGCAGCGCCTGGCCGCGGAGCACGGACTGATGCTGGTCGCGCCGGACACGAGTCCGCGCGTGCGCCTGCCGGGGGACGACGCGAGCTGGGACTTCGGCCTCGCCGCCGGCTTCTACGTCGACGCGACGCAGGCCCCGTGGTCGCAGCACTACCGCATGTACAGCTACGTGACGAAGGAACTGCCGGAACTCATCGCGCGCGAATTCCCGGCCGATACGCTGCGTCAGGGCATCTTCGGCCACTCGATGGGCGGCCACGGCGCGCTGGTGTGTGCGCTGCGCAACCCGCGGCAGTACCGCTCGGTGTCGGCGTTCGCGCCGATCGCCGCGCCGGTGCAGTGCCCGTGGGGCCGCAAGGCCTTCGGCGGGTATCTCGGCGGCGACGAGTCGGACTGGCTCGCCTACGACGCGAGCGCGCTGGTGGCCGAACGGCCGTTCCATGCGCCGATCCTCGTCGACCAGGGCACGGCGGACAAATTCCTCGCCGAGCAGCTGAACCCCGACGTGTTCGCGGCCGCCTGCGAGCGCTCCGGGCAGCGCTTCGAGCTGCGCATGCACGCGGGTTACGACCACGGGTACTACTTCATCTCGACGTTCATGGCGGATCACCTCGCGTGGCACGCGAGGGCACTGAACGCCGCCTGAGCCGGAGGCCCGCGATGCAGCTGATCGGCATGTTCGACTCGCCCTACGTGCGCCGCGTGGCGATCTCCATGCAGCGCCTGCACCTGCCGTTCGAGCATCGCAACTGGTCGGTGGGCGTCGATTTCGACCGCATCCGTCAGTTCAGTCCGCTCGGCCGCGTGCCGGTGCTGGTGCTCGAGGACGGCACGGCGCTGGTCGAGTCCGCCGCCATCCTCGATGCGATCGACGACCTCGCCGGTCCGTCGCGCGCGCTGCTGCCCGCCACCGGCACGCTGCGGCGCGAGGCGCTTCGCCTGATGGCACTCGCGGTCGCCGCCGCCGAGAAGGCGCGCGAGGTGGTGCACGAGCGCATGGTGCGCCCGCCGGAGAAGTACCACGAGCCGTGGGTCGTGCGCTGCCGCGACCAGATGCACGGCGTGCTCGGCGTGCTCGAGGACGCCTGCGCGCGCCGCGGCCCGTCCGGCTGGCTCGTCGACGACCGCCTCACGCAGGCCGACGTCACGGTCGCGTGCATGTGCACGTTCCTGGCGGAGTCCATGGAAGTCTTCGCCGAGCCCGGCCGCTATCCGCGCCTGCAGGCGCACGCTGCTCAGTGCGAGGCGCTGCCGGAGTTCCGCGCGACCTACTCGAAGTGGTTCATGGCCGACGTGCCGAAGTGACGGCACGCCGGCCGCGAAGTCACAGTTTGCGGCCGAGCTTCTGCTCGGCGAGCCGGCGCTCGTAGTCCACGCCGGGCAGGCGGATCTTCTCGAACGACAGCAGTCCCTGGAACACGACCGCGAGCGCCGCGCCACCGACGCACGCCCACACGATCGGCTCGCGCACGCCGAATGCGATGAACATGGTCACGGCGACCACGAGCCAGACGAGCAGCCCCTCGTAGAAGGACTTTACGCTGCGCGCGTGCGACAGCGCGGCGGACTCCTCCGGGCTGACCTCGACCTTGGGGGGTTCCTGCGCGGGCGGGACGACGGGAGCACTCTGGACCATGACGGGTTCCTCCGGGTGGAAGCTGGTGTGATCCACCCCGAAGACGGCCCCGAGGGCCTTGGCCGTTTCCAGGCTCGGCCGGTCGCCCCGCTCCAGTCGCTGGACGGTCCGCACGCTCAGCCCGGCCATCTCGGCCAGCTGGTCCTGGGTCCATCCACGCTGCAGGCGGAGCTTGCGGACGATCAAGGCGACGACTCCCTTCGAAGTGGACGCTCAGCTTGCGGTCCACCCGGTCCACGGACCACGACGTGCACCCGACAGCGACCCGACAACGGGCCGACACCGGGCCGACGCCGGGCCGACAACCCGCGAATGGCGGGCTCAGTGCCCCTCGACGCACTGCAGGAGCACCGTGCGCTCGAGTCCCGCGTAGCGATGGCGCAGCGCTTCGCGATAGGTCGGGTCCGCCATCATCGCGAGGAAATGCTGCCGCGACGGATAGCGGACGATCAGCACGTCGTCCCAGTCGGTCTCCGGTGACTCCGCCTGCCCGATGAACACCTGCTGGGCCGGTCCCTGGAACAGCACCCTGGCCTGGCTCACCTCGCCCACCGTCTGCGTGAACGCGTGCTTGTAGCGCGCGTAGGCCTCGCGGCCGCTGCAGGGCGGCTCGGTGCCCTCCTCGTACCGCGCCTCGGCCCGGTACTTGAGCAGGTTCACCATGGTGACGGGGCCCGTCGTGGTCGAGTCGCGCAGGGCGCGGACCTGTTCGGCGGTGGGGTCGATGCTGCGGTCGATGAACATGGGACTACCTCGATTCGACGACGACCGTGCCTTCGCGGCCGGTCAGTTCCCTGAACAGGGCGGACAGCCGCGCCGTCATCGGGCCCGGCTGGCCGTCACCGATGGTGCGGCCGTCGACCCGCGTCACGGCGGCCAGCTCGCCCATGGTGCCGGTGCAGAACATCTCGTCCGCGCCATAGGCCTGCGTGAGCGTCAGGTCGGTCTCCTCGCAGGGAATGGCGTGCGCCTGGCAGAGTTCGAGCACGGTCGCGCGCGTGATGCCCTCGGGGCAGGCGACCAGGCGCGGCGTGCGCAGCCTGCCCTTCTCCACCAGGAAGACGTGCGTCGCGTTGGTCTCCGCGATGAAGCCGCGCGTGTCGAGCATCAGCGCGTCGTCCGCACCCGCGACGTTCGCCTCGATCTTGGCGAGGATCGACTGGAGCAGGTTATTGTGGTGGATCTTCGGGTCGAGGCAGTCGGGCGGGAAGCGCCGCACGCTCGAGGTGACGAGGCTCAGCCCCGCCTTCGAGTACACCGGGGGCTTGTGCTCGGCGAGCACGATCAGCGTCGGCCCGTGCGTGTTGAGCCGCGGATCCATGCCCGAGGTGATCTTCACGCCGCGCGTGAGCGTGAGGCGGATGTGCACGCCGTCGAACATGTGGTTGGCTTCGAGCGTGCGCCGGATCTGGTGCGTCATCGCCTCGCGCGCCGGGATCTCCGTGAAGGCCAGCGCCTTCGCCGAGTGGATCAGCCGGTCGAGGTGCGCGTCCAGCCTGAAGATCCTGCCCTGGTAGAGCCGCAGTCCTTCCCAGACGGCGTCGCCGCCCTGCACCGAGGAGTCGAAAGGACTCACGCCCGCGTGGTCGCGGTGGCGAAGGTCGCCATTGATGTTGACGATCAGGTCGCGGTTGCGTTCGTCGAACTTCTGCAGCACGGGAGCCTCAGGGGCGCAGCTTGTGCTCGCGCAGTCTGTCATAGAGCGGCCGGCAGCGCGCCTCGATCGCGGCGGCTCCCGGACTCAGTTCGACCGGCTTCCCGACGGGCGGCGCCTCGAAGCCGGTGGAGCGCTCCACCCGGTCGTACCAGTGCTTCGCCCAGATGCCGTCCGTGGCGCGGCGACCGGCCGGCCAGTGCAGCATGCGGTCGCTGTACGGCACGCCGAGCGCGGCGCACAGGGCCCGCAGCGTCGGTTCCGGCCGCGCGAGCAGGTCGGCCGAGTCGACGACCGGCGGGACGCGCCCCTCGCGCGCGATCACGTGCTCGAAGATCTCGACCTGCTGCGGCAGGCCCGTCGCTTCGAGTTCGAAGTCGGCGAGCTTCTCGCCGAGCGAGGCGATCATCGGTCGCGGGTCGCGGATCAGGAACGCGTGCGTGAGACCGTCCAGCCAATCGCGGCCCATGTCGGGCAGCAGGTGGTGCGCCATCTGCTTCTGGTAGTGGATCGAGATGCCCGGTGGCAGCGGCCCGTGGAGCATCGCAGCGACTTCGCGCCAGTCGGTCGACTGGCTGGCGATCACCTCGTCGCGCCCCGGGTGGTCGATGCCCGTCACCGCCAGGTAGTGCGCGTAGAACGGCTCGTCCACGACGAGCGTGTCGCCGCGGTTCTCCCAGGACCGCATGCAGGCGGTCGAGACGTTGCGCGGTCCCGACCACATCGCGAGGCGCAGCGGGCTCAAGGCGTGGCCGGCTTCCTGAAGCGATACACGAACTGGTCGGTCCGGCCGCGGATCGAATCGTCGAACACGAGCTTCGTGTGATCGTCGGCCGGGTGGGCCAGCACCCGGCTCTCGGCGTCGAACACGAAGCCGGCCTGCGCGAAGTCGCGTTTCACGACCGCCGGGTCGATGCGATGCAGCTTGTCGACGGTCTCGACCGGATCGCTGCCCGCCGAGGCGACGTGATCCTGGACGACCACGACGCCGCCCGGCTTCAAAGCGGCCATCAGGCCCCTTAGCAGCGCCTGCGGATCCGTCGGCGGCCACGAACCGTCCTTCGGCCGCCAGTACAGGTCGTGGTAGGACATGACGAAGAGCGCCGCATCGAGGCTGCCCGGCGCCAAGTCGAAGCGGTCCACGTCCGCGGTGAGCTGGCGGACGTTGCCCAGCCGGTCGCCGGCGTAGCGTGCCTCGATGCCCTTCTTCGCGAAGTTCGCATACGGCCCGTTGTTGTAGGCGATGACCCTGCCCTTCACGCCGACGGTGCGCGCGAGCAGCTCCGTGTAGTAGCCGCCCGCGGAGAACATGTCCGCGACGTGCATGCCGGGCGCCACGCCCACGAAGGCGAGGATCTCGGCGGGTTTGCGGCGCGCGTCCTGCTCGGAGTCGCCTGTCAGGCGATCCGGGCTCGCGATGGCCGCCGCCACGGCCTTGCCGCTGTCGGCAGCCGCATCCATGGGATCGGCGGCGAACGCCGCGGCAGTCGACAGCGCCGCCGTGGCGGCCAGGACACGAAGTGCAGTCGTGATCATGCGGGTCTCCCCCCGGATCGGCCGATGCGCCGGATCCGGGATGCTAGCCCCGGCTGCCCGGCGTGTCACCGGACCTGCGGCGGGGCGTGCGACCGCCGCGGCGAGCGCTCACCCGTCGACGAGCTGGATGCGCGGCAGGAAGCCCTGGCACGTCGGGTCGTTCCTGAATTCGCGGATGCTGCCGGCCTCGAGCTTCGCGACCTGGGCCACGACCACGCCCATCCCCTGTTCGCGGACCTGCCGCGAGTCGTCGCCGATCTGGATGAAGAGGTGGCACGCCGGGTCGCCGGGCGACTTCGGGAGCGCGATCCCGCCGTTGACCCGCACGCCGTTCGGCATGATCAGCGACTTCGGCGGGCCGAGGTAGAACACGTGGGTCGCGGAGGCGAACGCGGCCACGTAGCGACCCGCGGCGAGGCCCGCGCTGACCTTGTTGGCGACCATCACGTCCTCGGCGAAGTCGAAGTGGCGCGCCGCGGGCGGCGGGTCGAACCCGCCCGGGCTCGAGGTCATGCACGCGGACACCGACAGGCAGGCAGCGATCGCAACGATCCACTTCATCGTCGAACGACTCCCGGAGATGGCAGGCGGGAACCGCCCGCCACGAGTCGAGTCAGTGCAGCCAGCCTCGCGCCGCCGCCCTGCGCGCCAGCAGCACGAGTCCGACGGCGATCAGGAACACCAGGCCCTGCAGGAAGTACACCGGCGCGGGAATGAGATTCCCGGTCCCGCTCAGCACGAACATGCCGAGGTCCTGCAGCACCAGCCCGACCAGCGAGACGATCAGCACCGGGACGGCCCAGCGCTTGCGCAGCACGAGGCCGAGGCAGCCGAGCGCCCCGCCCCACACGGCCAGTGCATAGGCGGCGACCGCCCACGCCGGCCGCGAGTGATACAGGGCCTGCGCCTGCTCGGGCATCTTCGCCACGTCCTCGGGCGTCAGGCGAACGTCGCTCAGGTACGCCCAGCAGCCGACCATGTTCCAGAGCAGGGCCACGATGGCCACCGGCATGAACCACTTCGGAGTCGTGTCCATGGATCCTCCCGTTTGTCCCCGGGGGACTAGACCATCGCGCGCCGTGAGCGTCAATCCTGCACTGCGGCGAGCGCCGGGCCGCGGTCAGGTCAGCACGCGGTGGATCATCCGGACCGCGACGACGCCGAGGAAGACGCCGAAGGCGATCGACAGCTTGCGTCGGTCCAGCGAGTGCGCGAGCTTCGCGCCGAGCGGCGCCACGAACCACGTGATCGGCCCGACCAACGCGAGACCGAGCAGGCTGACGTAGCCCACGGTCAGCGGCGGTCGTTCCAACCCCGCCGGCGGCTGGCCCAGCAGGTAGCCGGCGGTGGCCGGCAGCGCGATCCACAGGCCCATCAGCGCCGCCGTACCGACGGCCCGGTGCACGGGCTCGCCGCACAGCGTCATGGTCGGCACGCTGAGCGTGCCGCCGCCGATGCCCATCAGCGCAGAGATGGCGCCGATGAATGCCGGGATCAGCGCGCCGGCGAGGCCGGTCGGCAGGCTGGGCCGCAACACCTTGTCGTCGAGCGGCAGCAGCATCTTCAGTGCCGCCGCCAGGGCCACCACCGCGAATACGGCGGCGAGCACCCGGCTGTCCAGGCGGCCCGCGACCAGCGAGCCGACCAGTGCGCCGACCACGATCGGCACCGACCAGCGCCTGACGATCGTCGCGTCGACCGCGCCGCGCCGCGCGTGCGAGCGCGATGACGAGATCGCCGTGGGAATGATCGTGGCCATCGAGGTGGCGACGGCGAGGTGCAGGGACAGGCCGCGTTCGATGCCGGCCGACGAAAACGCCAGGTCGAGCGCGGGCACCAGGATCAGTCCGCCGCCGACGCCGAGCAGGCCCGCCACGATGCCGCCGGCCACGGCCGCGGCCACCACCGCGGCGATCAGGGGCAGCCAGTGCAGCAGGATCTCGGGCACGTCGCTCCCCATCGTGGAAAGCCGCAAATTCTACCGGCCGGAAGGCCCGGGCGCCTCAGGAACGCAGCGGCGGCGTATAGTTTCCGTCATCCGACAACAGCAACGATCGCGGATCGACCGGGGAAGACCATGACCGAGACCAGTGGCGGCGAAGTCCTCGCGCGCATGCTCCAGGCGGAAGGCGTCGAGAAAGTTTTCGGCATCATCGACGGCACGTATTTCGGCTTCTACTCGAGCCTGCACCGGCTGGGCATCGAGATCGTCACGCCCAGGCACGAGACCTGCGCGGCGCACATGGCCGGCGCCTACGCGCGCCTCACCGGGCGGCTCGGCGTGTGCATGGCGAGCAACGGTCCCGGGGTCGCCAACATCCTGCCCGGCCTCGCGGTCGAGAACGCCGAGGGCAACCGGGTGCTGGCGATCACCAGCTGCCGGCGCCCGCAGATCGTCTACCCCGACCGCGGCGGCACCTACCAGTCGTTCGACCAGGTCGGCACCATCTCGCACATCTCCAAGTGGAGCCACTCCGTCGTCTCGTTCGACCGCGTCGCGGAACTCGGGCGCACGGCCCTGCGCAACTGCTACGAGGGTCGGCCGGGCGTCGTGCACCTCGACGTGCCCGAGACCATCATGAACGGCAAGGTCAAGGCCGAGGTGCCGATCTGGCAGCCGCACCAGTACCGCCGCACCGCGCCGACCGTGCCGTCGCCCGAGCAGGTGCGGCAGGCCGCCGACATGCTGGCCGCGGCGGAGCTGCCGATCATCCACGCGGGCAGCGGCGTGATCCACGCCGGCGCGTACGACGAGCTGCGCCGCGTGGCGGAGCTGCTGCAATCGCCCGTGACGACGAGCTGGGCCGGGCGGGGCGTGCTGCCGGAGACGAATCCGCTCGCGATCCCGATGCCCTACGTGAAGCTGAACCACGTGGTGCGCAACGATGCCGACCTCGTGCTGTGCGTGGGCTCGCGCCTCGGCGAGACCGACTGGTGGGGCAAGGCCCCGTACTGGCGGCACCCTTCGCGCCAGCAATTGATCCAGGTCGACGTCGACGGCCACATCCTCGGCGCCAACAAGCCGGCCGCGCTCGCGGTGCTGGCGGACGCGAAGCTGTTCCTCGCCGCGCTGGCGACCGAGCTCGAGGGCCGCGGCGGACGGATGAACCTCGAGGCGCGCCGCCGCCACCTGGCGAAGTACCACGACACCCTGCGCTCCGAGCGGGCCAAGCTCGACGAGAAGCTGGCCGACCTGGCGGTGCCGATGAACCCCGCGCACCTCGCCGCGACCTGCCAGCAGGTCTTTCCGGAAGGCAGCGTGCTGGTGGCGGACGGCGGCAACACGGCCGTCTGGGCCATGATGTTCCACCAGATGCGGGTGCCGAACTCGCTGCTCTCGACGTTCAAGTTCGGCATGCTCGGCGCGGGGATCGCGCAGGCGCTCGGCGCGGCCGTGGCGCGGCCCGACCAGCCCGTCTGCTGCATCATCGGCGACGGCGCCATGGGCTTCCACCCGCAGGAAGTCGAGACCGCGGTGCGCAACGGCCTGCGCGTCGTCTTCGTCGTCGCCTGCGACAGGCAGTGGGGCATGGTGAAGATGAACCAGCAGTTCGCCCTGAAGCCCATCAAGACGCTGATCCGCAAGTCGCTCGGGCCCGACGAGACCATCAAGGCCGACCTCGGCGAGATCCGCTTCGACCTGCTGGCCCAGTCGATGGGCGCGCACGGTGAACGCGTCGCCGACCCGCGCGAACTGAAGGCCGCGCTCGAGCGTTCGCTCGCGAGCGGCGGCCCGGCGGTGGTGCACGTGGACGTCGATCCGGTGAAGCACATGTGGGCGCCGGGCCTGATGCACTTCAAGGACATGCACCAGGAGCCCAAGGGCAAATGACCGAGCTCGACGCGGTCCGGCTGAATTTCAGCCCGGAGTCGCTGGTCGCGCTCGACGTCATCCTCGCCTTCGTGCTGTTCGGCGTCGCGCTGGACATCCGGGTCGCGGATTTCAAGGGCATCGTCTCGGCGCCGCGGGGCACGGTCATCGGCCTCGTGGCGCACTCGCTGCTGCTGCCGGCCGTCGCGTGGGCGCTGACCATGCTGCTGCGGCCCGCACCGAGCATCGCGCTCGGCATGATCCTGGTCGCCTCCTGCCCGAGCGGCAACATCTCGAATTTCCTGGTCAATTACGGGCGCGGCAACACCGCGCTGTCGGTGACCATCGCCGCGTTCTCGATGCTGGGCTCGATCCTGTTCACGCCCTTCAACCTCGCGTTCTGGGGCGCCGCCAATCCCGCGACCCGGCCGATCCTCGAAACGATCTCGCTGAGCCCCTGGGAGGTGTTCGGCACCATCGTCGTGCTGCTCGGCATCCCGACCGTGCTCGGCATGACGGTCGCCCATCGCTGGCCGGGCTTCGCGAGCCGGAGTCGCAACGCGTTCCGCGCGCTCTCGCTGGGCTTCTTCGTCCTGTTCGTGCTCGGGGCGCTGGTCGCCAACTGGGACTTCTTCCTGAAGTACACGCAGCGCGTCATGCTGTTCGTGTTCCTGCTGAACGCCTTCGCGCTGCTCACCGGCTACTACACGGCCCGGCTGTTCGGCCTGCCGGAAAGGGACCGCCGCGCGGTGGCGCTCGAGGTCGGCATCCAGAACTCGGGATTCGGGCTGGCGCTGGTGTTCAACTTCTTCCATGGGCTCGGCGGCATGGCCATCGTCTGCGCCTGGTGGGGCATCTGGCACCTGCTGGTCGGGCTCAGCCTCGCGACGTGGTGGCGCCGCCATCCGCCGGCCGCGGGGGCCGTCGCGTGAACACCCGCCGCGTCCTGGTGACCGGCGCCGCCGGCTACCTCGGCAGCCGCCTGGTCGAGGCGCTGGCCGCGCGACGGGTCGCCGGCGCCGGCATCGGGCACGTGGTGGCGAGCGACGTGCGCGACGTCCCGGACGAACGACGCCTCGACGGCATCGACTACGCGACGCTCGACGTGCGCGATGCCTCGCTCGCCACGGTACTCGCGCATCACCGCATCGACACCGTCGTGCACCTCGCCGCGATCGTCACGCCGGGACCGGCGTCGAACCGCGAACTCGAGTACGCGGTGGACGTGCTCGGCACGCGCAACGTGCTCGAGTGCTGCGTCGCCGCCGGGGTCGGGCGCATCGTGGTCACCTCGAGCGGCGCCGCGTACGGCTATCACGCCGACAACCCCGAGTGGCTGACCGAGGCGCACCCGGTGCGCGGCAACGAGGAGTTCGCCTACTCGCACCACAAGCGCCTCGTGGAGGAGATGCTGGCGGAGTATCGCCGGCAGCATCCGGGCCTCGGGCAGGTCGTGTTCCGCGTGGGCACGATCCTCGGCGAGACGACCCGCAACCAGATCACGGCCCTGTTCGAGCGACCGCGCCTGATCGCGATCCGGGGCTCGAAGAGTCCGTTCGTGTTCATCTGGGACCGCGACGTGGTCGGTGCGATCGAGCACGCCATCGATGGCGGGCCGGCCGGCATCTACAACGTCGCGGGCGACGGCGCGTTGAGCCTGCAGGAGATCGCGGCCAGGCTCGGCAAGCCTTGCCTGACGCTCCCGCCTGCCCTGCTGCGCGCGGCCCTCGCCGTGCTGCACCCGCTCGGGCTGACGCCCTACGGGCCGGAGCAGGTGAATTTCCTGCGCTACCGGCCGGTGCTCGACAACCGCCGGCTGAAGGAGGAATTCGGGTACGTGCCCGGCAAGACCTCTGCCGAGGTCTTCGACTTCTATTGCCGCGCGCACGGGCTGGGACCGCCATCGCCATGACTGCGCGGCGCTTCGACCAGGCTGTCGTGATGGTGAGCGGCGGCGGCGGCGGACTCGGCCGGGCCATCGCGCTGCGGTTCGCCGGGGACGGCGCCCGCATCGTGGTCCTGGACCGGGACGCGGCGGCGGCCGAAGCGGTCGCGGCGGAGATCACGGCGAGCGGCGGTACCGCCCTTGGGCTCGCCTGCGACGTCACGGAAGTGGCCGCGTGCGCCGCCGCGGTCGAGGCGACGCTGCAGCGCCACGGCCGCATCGACGTGCTGGTGAACAACGCCGGCATCTCCCATCGCAGCGCATTCGCGAAGACCGAGCCGTCGGTGATCCGCCGGGTGATCGAGGTGAACCTGTTCGGCGCCATCCAGCTGACGCACGCCGCCCTGCCCCACCTGCTGGCGAGCCGCGGGGCCCTGGTCGCGATCTCGAGCGTCGCCGGGTTCTCGCCGCTCATCGCCCGCACGGGTTATTCCGCCAGCAAGCACGCGCTGCACGGTTTCTTCGCCAGCCTGCGCACCGAGGTTGCGCCGCTCGGCGTGGACGTCACGCTCGTCTGCCCGGCGTTCATCGACACGGCCATCGATCGCCACGCACTCGGCGCGGACGGCCGACAGGCCCGGCACGGGAAGGTGACCGTCGGCCGGCCCATGACGGCCGCGCACGTGGCCGGGCGCATCCACGCGGCCGTGGCACGCCGCAAGCCGCTGCTGCTGGTGGGCGCAACGGCCTGGCAGGCCTGGTGGGTGAGCCGGTTCGCACCCTCGCTGTACGAGCGCATCATGGCCCGGCGCCTGCGGGGCGAGATGGAGGGTGGCTGAGCGCATGGCGGCCCGTTTCCGGTTCCGGCCTGCGGTCCGGCAGCGTCGCCTCTCGGAAGTGCTGACGGAGGTCGCCAACGATCCGTCCCGCGACACGATCGCCTTCGCCGACCTGCGCGACACCATGGGCGACCGGACGTTCGGCGCGCTGTTCTTCGTGTTCGCGGTCCCGAACTCGCTGCCGGTCAATGCACCGGGCCTCTCGACGGTCCTCGGACTGCCGCTGCTGTTCCTCGCGCTGCAGATGATCGTCGGAATGCGGGCACCCTGGCTGCCGAGGTCCCTCATGGCTCGCTCCGTCTCGCGCCCGGCGTTCGCGCGGGCCATGAACCATGCCGTGCCGTGGATCCGCCGGGCCGAACGCCTGCTCCGGCCCCGCCTGCGACTCCTCGCGACACGCGGGTTCGACCGGGTCGTCGGGCTGGTCATCGCGGTCATGGCGGCGGTGCTGATGCTGCCCATCCCCTTCGGCAATACGTTGCCTGCGATTTCCGTCTGCATCCTGGCCCTGGCCCTGCTGGAGGAGGACGGGCTGGCGACCCTGGGGGGCCTCGCAGTGGCCGCCCTGGCGCTGTTCGTCGTCTCCGGGGTGATCGTCGGGATCGTGAAGGCGGTATCCTTGTTCCTGCGCCAGTTCCTCGGCGCGTGAGGCGGGGGAGTCCGGACCCATGAAGGTCAACGTCAGGAAGTCGCTCAAGACCGACGTCGAGTCGGCGTTCAGGTTGTGCACGGAGCTGAAGAGCCAGGAGGCTGTGTACGCGCAGCTGGCGGGCACCCACCTGAAGATCAAGCGCACCGGCAAGGCGCCGAACGTGAAGCTGGCGATCTCGCGCACGATGCCGGCGAACCCGCCCGGCGCCATCCGCAAGTTCGTGCCGGCGACCAACGACGTGGCGCACACCGAGGACTGGGCTGCCGCGGGCAAGGGCTTCGAGTCGAAGATCGCCATCGACATCAAGGGCGTGCCGGTGAAGATCGTCGGCACCAAGGCGCTGCAGCCCGAGAAGGGCGGCTGCACCGTCGAGTGGAACTTCGACGTCACCAGCGGCATCCCGCTGCTCGGCAGCATCCTCGCGTCGTTCGCCGGCGAGGAGATCCGCAAGAACCTCGAGGACGAGTAC
>JBPOHK010000138.1:0-4809 GCA_052035645.1 Pseudomonadota bacterium | reverse complement strand
CGAGTCCTTGGAGAATTCCGTCGCACCGATGCCGACGATGGCGGCCTTGTCAGAAATGCTCGCGACCATGAGTCAAGGCTCCTTCGGCAGCGCCACGCGCACCATGCCGGCCATGTGGTTTCCCCAGACGTTGTTGTCGCCGCTCACGTTGATGTCGACCGTGCCGGCCGCATCGTCCTTCGCCACGACTTCGCCGGTGATGGTCATGACCATCCCGGGCATGTTGGGCGCGCCGAGCTTGACGTCGATGCGCTTCAGCGTGGTTTCCGGGCCGCTCCAGTCCGTCACGAAACGGTACATGAGCCCGTTGCTGGTGAGGATGTTCATGAAGACGTCGGGCAGGCCCGCGGCCTGCGCGGCTGCCTTCTCGTGGTGGACGGGCGTGAAATCGCGGGAAGCAATCGCGCCGCCGACGATCAGCCCGGCCGTGACGTCGATCTTCAGTGGCGGCAGGCGTTCGCCGACGGCGACGCTGCCGTAGGTCCGTGTAGCTCTGTTCATGATGTCTGTTCCGTGTCCTGCGTCAGGCGGGGTAGAAATTCGGCAGCACGGTGCGCTCGTCGACGCGCTCGATCCTGCCCTTGACCTTCATGCCGACGCGCACGGCCGCCGGATCGCAGCCCACGACGTTGGCCACGAGCCGCGTGCCTTCGGCGAGCTGGATGAGACCGCAGATGAGCGGCGACGGATACCCGGGGAACTTCGGGTAGGCGACCTCCGTGTAGCTGTACACCTCGCCCTCGAGCGAAGACTCGATGCTGTCCCATTCGAGCGACTGGCAGTGGCCGCACATCGGCCGCGGCGGGTGGCGCAGCTTGCCGCAGCCCTTGCAGCGCTGGATCAGGAGACGACCCTGGTCGATGCCCTCCCACCACCAGGCATTGTCGTGCCCCCGCGGCGACTGGATGCGGGTCGGCGCCTTGGGCGCGGCCTCGCCGCCGGCGGCCGCCTCGGCCTTGGCCGCGGCGAGCTCGGGGCTCGGCATGAACCGCAGCGTGCGGAACACCTGCCGGCCGACCTCTGCGCCGTTCTGGTCGATGAACTTCGTGACGGTCTCGATGAAGTAGCCCTGGCCGCGCGCCGTCTTCTTGGGCCCGGTGACGTTGTCGATGACCGTGTGCGAGGTGACCTGGTCGCCCGGACGCAGATCGCGGCTGAACTCGGTGACGGTGTTGGTGCCCAGCACGCCGGTGTAGCCGTGGGCCTCGAAGACGTTGTGCAGCTCGCGCTGCACGTCGACCTTGCCAGTCGCCGGGAAGGCCATGGGGTAGCCCTCCATCGCCCAGATCAGCAACATCGTCGGCGGCGCGATGATGCCCTTCTTGCTCGAAGCGGCGGCAAAGGACGCATCGGTGTAGACGGGGTTCTGGTCCCCGGTCACTTCGGCCCAGTGCCGGATCATGGCCTGGTTCACGTCGTCGTAGCCGCGCCTGGGCGGCCCCATCTCGCGGCCCACGTAGGAGCGAATCCGGGCCTCGAAGGCCTTGGTCTCTTCAGGCGTCATGCGTCGGTCTCCACTGCTCGGCCCTCCGGGGCGGTCTTCCCCGGCCTTGTGCCAAGGATATTTATAGTTGAATATTGATTCAACTATGCCGCGCACCCATCGTCGCAAGCGCGCCCCCGTCGAGAGCGGCCGGCTCGGCAGCCGGGGGCTCGAGACGCGCGACCGGCTCAAGGCGGCCGCGCGCCGGGTGCTCGACCGCAAAGGCTACAGCCAGATGACCGTGGCCGACGTGACCCGCGAGGCGGGTGTCGCCGCGGGGCTGTTCCACCGCTATTTCCCGGACCTCCAGACGCTGACGATCGAACTCGTGAGCGAGGTGCTCGACGAGCTCGCCGACACCGCCAGGATCGAACGGGGCGTGACCCGGGGCGACTGGATGGCGCGTATCCACTCGCACGTCGTGCCGTCGGTCGCCAATCACGCGCAGCGGCCGGGCCTCGTGCGCGCCATGAACCAGCTCGCCGACGAGTCACCCGCCTTCCGCGCCCGGCTTCGCGGGTTCTACCAGTCGCAGCTCGAGCTGCTGGCGATCCATCTGCCCCGGCTCTTCCCCGAGGCGAATCTGTCGGCCGCCGAGGCGCTGCTGCTCGCTTATGCGCTGGCCGGCATCTCGGAGGTGGCGTTGCGCGAGCACTACATACTGCGCAATCCGGCCCTGCGCGGCCTGACACTGTCGCCCGAGGAGATGACCGACTGGCTCGCGGCGCTGTTCTATCGCGCGTTGTTCGCCAGCAATCCGCCACCCGACGGTCCGGGCCACGCGACGCGCCTGCTGGCGGTGACGCGCTCCGCGGCGCCGGGGAAGAAGCCCGCCCGCCGGCCGCGAAAGGCCTGACCTCAGCCGCGGTTCTCGAACTCCATCGCGGCGGCCACCAGCAGGACCACGATCTCCACCTGCTTGCGCCGCGACGCCGCGGAGAACGGATCCGTCGCGATCAGTCCCTCGTAGAGCGGCGCCATGGTGATGTAGGACATCACGATGTTATTGAGCGCCATCACGGCCCATCCCTGCAGCAGCCTCTGTTCGAGCACCTCGAGGCTCGCGCTCGCGATCTTGCGCGGGTCCTCGCGGAACATGGGCCCCAGCAGGCGGCGTACGGTCTGGTCGGTGTGCGGCGCCCCATCAAGCGCAGCGTGCTGCAACAGACGCGCGAGGTTCGGGTACTCGAAATGCCGCGCCACGTACAGACGCAACCAGTCGAGCACGGCCTCGCGCGTGGCGGCCTCGGGCAGCACTTCGCTCGTGAGCGGCACGAAGTGTCCGAGCAGGCGCTCGACGACGGCAAGATAAAGGGCTTCCTTGTTCCGATAGTGGCTGTAGAGGCTCGGTGCCCGGATGCCGACGCGCTGGGCGATTTCGACCAGCGAGGCGGCCGCATAACCGCGCGCCGCGAACTCCTGCTCGGCGACGTCGAGCAGGCGCTCGGCCGTGGATTGCCCGCCGGCGGCCGAGCGGCGCGCAGGGCTGGCGCCGCGTCGCGCGGCGGACGGGCTACTTCGCCGCGTGCTGCGCATCAGCGGCAAACGCCAACAGCAGATCGCGCGACCCGGCCTGCCCGGCCGGCACCGCCGTCAGTGCCGCCTGCAGCCAGGGCCCGAGGTACCGCTCGCTGATCTCCTCCACCAGCACGCGCTCCTCGCGCTCGATGGCGAGCGCCAGCAGCTCGCACAGCAGCGCGAGGTGGTCGGGAGGCAGTCGCTGCGCGCCGGGTTCGACGTCGAGGTGCTCGGCGACGCGCAGCAGGGTCTCGCGCAGGTGCGCGCCGTCGCATTGCAGCAGGGCGTGCAGCGGCATCGGCACCGGCGGCTGGGGCACGCCGGCGTGAAACGTGTTCCAGTAGGTGCGGCGCTGCGCTTCGAATCCGCCCGGCAGTCCGAGCGCTTCCCACGTCCCTGCGCGCGCGGCATCGTCGACGAGCGGGCTCCACAGGCGCGCCCATGCGAGCATGCACAAGGTCTCGCTGCGTACGGCCGGCGTCGGTGAATCGCCGGTCGCGACTCGCGTTTGATCGGCTGCGTTCAATCGACCTCCAGCCAGCCGGGGCTCACCGCCTTCAGTCCGGCCCGCTCCTGCGCCGCGCCGCGCCAGACGGCGCAGGCGAGACGCGGCTGGCCCGCGAGCGCCGGCCAGCTCGGCACGGCGAAAACGACGCGCCAGCGGCCGCCGCTCCAGTCCGCATCGACCTGCACGCCCGCCGCGGCCCGGCGCTGCATCGTGCCGAGGCCTTCCGCACGCACCTGCCAGGGCTCGCCGCGGTCGGCACGCCAGAGGAAGCCTTCGACCGCCTGGCCTGGAGCCCCCATGGTCACCCAGGGCGATTCGGGATGCGCCGGCGCGAAGATCGCACAGGCGTCGACGAAGCGGTCGGTCTCCCCGGCGGCGGCGCTCACCGGCGTCGGGCAGTCCCAGGCCAGCGCGACCCGCCAGCCCCCGCCTTCACGCTCCGCGACGACGTCGACCGTCGAGGTGAGCGGCAGCACGCGATCGGCGTAGGCCACGGGAACGTAGCCGCCGGGCTGCATGCCGGTGGGCGCGGACATCAATGTGATCTTTTTCATCATGGCGTCACGCGAGCACTTCGCGGTGTCGCGGTGCGAGCCGGAAGTTCTGCTGCCAGTCGTAGGCGATCAGCAGATCCATGAGTTCGCTCGGCTGGCCCTGCCGGCGCTTCACGCGCTCAGCCAGGAGCGTCTCGAGCGCCGCGTGAACGGCTGCTCCGAACAGCGACTCGAGATGCTCGACCGGTATCCGCGGCTCGCCGGTCGGGCGACCGTCGGCGTCGAGTTTCGGTGGGCTCATCGGCGGCACGTAGAAGACGTTGGGCCCGAGCCCGTACTCCGGGTGCAGGGGCAGCGCGACCTTCCATCGATCGACCAGCTTCCAGATCGGGCCCTCCTGGTCGTCGCGGAATCCCACGAAGCGCAGCCGCCCCGGACACTGCCGCGCGCACGCCGGCGCAACGCCTTCCTCGATGCGCGGCAGGCAGAAGATGCACTTCGCCGAGACCTGTCGCACGTGGTCGTAGTAGACCTTCTTGTAGGGGCAGGCCTCGACGCAGAAGCGATAGCCGTGGCAGCGATCCTGGTCGACGAGCACGATGCCGTCCTGTCGGCGCTTCTCGATCGCCGCGCGGGGACTCGCATCGAGGCACGCCGGGTGCGTACAGTGGTTGCACAGGCGCGGCAGGTAAAAGTAGTGGTTGTCCCGTGGATAGGTTCCCGCGCCCTGGTCCTCGTCGAAGTTGGGCCCCCACTTCACGTCCTCGCGCGGCCTGAGCCAGACCTTCTCGGACGCGCCGGCCGAG
>JBPOHK010000109.1:0-91305 GCA_052035645.1 Pseudomonadota bacterium | reverse complement strand
GCGAGCGACAGGTGCCGTGAGGCGAGATGACCGAGCGGATTCGGCTGATACCCCTGCACGCGCGGCGCGATGAGTCGCTTGGCGACGCGGTGGAACACCGGGATCACCGGGGCGTCCGCCAGCAGCACGCGCTCCGCCTCGCCCAGCAGCCGCGCTCGCTCGCTCGCATCGACGCCCGTGCGCGAGCGCGCGAGCAGCGCGTCGTAGCGTCGGCTGGCGTAGCCGAGCGTGTTCTGCGGGTGGTCGCTCGCGAACACCGATGCGAAGGCTTCCGCGTCGGCGAAGTCCGCCGACCAGCCGAGCCGGACGAGGTCGCACTCGCCCGGTGTCGCGCGCGTCGCGAGATAGACGTTCCACTCGAGCTCGACGATCCGTACCTCGACGCCGAGCGCGGTGTGCCACTGGTCGGCGAGGGCCACGGCGGTGCGTCGGTGGTTCGCGCTGGCATCGGTGCAGAGGGTCAGCACCGACGGTGCGCGCCCGCGTTGCGCGGCCTCCCGCCACAGCGCACGGGCCTCGGCCATTCGGCGCTGCGGCGGCGAGTCGCGCCACTCGAAGCCCTGGGCGGGGTAACGTGAGAGTCCGGGCGGCACCCAGCCGTAGGCGGGGAGTTCGCCCGCCCCGGTGACCAGCGAGGTGATGCGCTCGCGGTCGATCGTCATCGCCAGCGCCTGGCGCGCCTCGACCGCCGGCAGCCGGGACAGGTTCACGGCATATGCGTAGGTGCTGAGGTACGGGGCCACGCGCAGCTCGCGACCGAGGTGCTCGCGCAGCCAGGGTACGCGTGAATTCGGCACCTCGCTCGTTACGTCGAGGTCGCCCGCACGGAACAGGTTGAGCTCGGTGCCCAGGTCCGCGATCGGGCGGTAGGTCACGCGCTCGATCGCGACGTCGTTCGCCGAATGGTAGTGCGCGTTGCGTTCGAGCTCGATCCGCTCGCCGCGCTGCCAGCGGACCAGGCGGTACGGGCCATTGACCGGCGGGACGCCGCCGGCGCCTGCGTCGGCCCGCATCGGCGCCGACAGTGGCAGCGCCAGCAGCGCCGGCAGGTAGGGCACCGGCTGCGACAGCTCGATGCGCAGGCGGTCCGGCGCCTCGGCCACGACGGCGCTCACGTTCCCGAGCAGCGATGCGTTCGGCAGGGAGGCGTCCGGCGCGAGGGCCGCCTGCAGGCTGGCCGCGAAGTGCGCGGCGGTCAGCGGCTCGCCGTCGGACCAGCGCAGGCCCGGGCGCAGCAGGAAGGTCCATCGTCGCCCGTCCGCGGACACGGTCCAGCCCTGCGCCGCACCCGGCACGATCGAGCCGTCCGCGGCCTCGGCCGCGAGGCCCTCGTAGAGGTCGCCCACGACGGCGAGCGCGGCGTTGTCGGTCGCCCGCAGCGGGTCGAGCGTCTCGGGCTCGGCGCCGAGCCCGCGACGCAGCTCGGTGGCCGGGCCCGTCGCCGGACGCGCAGCGGACGCGTCGTCCTGCCGCTGGCAGGCGCAGAGGCCGACGGCGAGGGCGAGACCCAGCCAGGCGACGATGCGTGGATACGCAGCCATCGGTCGGGTCAGCGCGCCGCGGTCGCCACCAGCTGCGCGTAGAACTGCGCGGTGCGCCGCAGGTTCTCGAGCGTCATGTGCTCGTTCGTGCCGTGGATCATCTCGAACTCGTGCAGCGAGGCGACGATCGGCTGGAAGCGATAGACGTTCTCGGCGAGCGGCACCATCGAGCGGCTGTCGGTCGTCGCCGTGACGAGGCCGGGTGCCACCGGCGTGGCGCCGCCGTCCGAAGCGAGCGCCGCGAGCAGGCGGTAGGCCTCCGACTGGCTCGAGGAGACGGGCGGCGGATCGTACGCGCGGCCTTCCCACGCGAGTTCGACCGGCAGGCCGCGGGTGGCCTCGCGCGCACGCTGCAGCACTTCCTCGGTCGTGTTGCCCGGCGCGATGCGGTAATTGATCCAGGCCGTCGCGTCCTGCGGCAGCACGTTCTCCTTGGGGCTGCCGCGCAGCATGGTCGGCGCGATCGTCGTGTGCAGCGAGGCGGCGCCGGCCGGCGTCGCCGCGATCTGCTTCACCAGCAGCGGACGGAACAGCCACTCGTTGGCCACGGCCATCTTCACCGCCGTGCCCGCGGTCGGTGCGAGTTCGCGCACCATCTCGGCCGGCGCCCCGGCGAAGCGCAGCTCGAACGGACGGCCGGTGATGGCGAGCACGGCGCGCGCGAGCACTTCCACGCCGGTCTGCGGCGGCGGCGCCGAGGAGTGCCCGCCCTTGGCCGGCGCCGTGATGCGCAGCGTGGCGTAGCCCTTCTCGGCCACGCCGATCAGCGCGACGGGACCGCCGAGCAGCGGGAAGTCGGCGACGACGGCGAGGCCCTCGTCGAGCACGAAGTGCGCCCTGACGCGGCGCGACTGGAGCAGCTCGGCCGCGGCGCGCGCACCGCTGCCGCCGGCCTCCTCGTCGTGGCCGCTCACGACGATGAGCGTGCGACGCGGCTGGAAGCCCGTCGCGGCCAGGGCCTCGATGCCTTCGAACAGCCCGATGAGCGAGCCCTTGTCGTCGATGGCGCCGCGACCCCAGACCGCCTGGTCGTCGATGACGCCGTCGAAGGGCGGATGCCGCCAGTCGCCCTCGGTGCCCGGCGTGACCGGCACCACGTCGTGGTGCGCGAGCAGCACGACGGCCGGCAGCGCCGGCTCGCTGCCCGGCCAGGTGTAGATCAGCGTGTGGCCGCCGACCACCTCGCGGCGCATCGCGGCGTGCGCGGCGGGGTAGGTGGCCTGCAGCCAGGCGTGCAGGCGGTCCCACTCGGCGAGATCGTTGTCGGCGGCCTGCTGGTGGCTGACGGTGCGGATGCGGATGGCTTCGGCGAGGTGCCGCGCCGCGCGGTCCACGTCGATGGCGACCGCAGGAGCGAGCGCGACGGGCGCGCCGGCGGCTTCGCTGGGCGCGCGGTAGGTGACGGTGCGATAGGCCACCGTGCCGGCGACGACGACTCCGGCCCCGAGCAGCAGCAGTGCGATGCGACCGAGCGTGTTCATGGCGACGGGCTTCCGGCGGGCGGGATGGCCGGATTATGACCGAAGGTTCCCGGCCGAGACCAAGTCTCGGGAGCGCGACGCGCGACACGTTTCCCCGTCGGGGCCGGGCCCGGCGATTGACCGCGGGGCGGTCGACGAGGGAATCTCTCGCTCGTGTCGGGGGTGTGACAGGGCAAGGATGACCACTGGGGGCAGCAGCAAGGTGGTGGCCGCGGTGCTGGCGGCGGCGCTCTTCGCGCCGGTCGCGGCCCGTGCGGAACTCTGGGCGACGGCCGGCGGCCGCTCTGGCAGCCTGGTCGTGGCCGCGGTGGACGCAGGCACGCTGGTGCAGACCGACGGCGTCCGCTCGGGCTGGCTGTACTGGGTCACCAGTGCGCCGGATGGCGGCATCGCTTCGGTCCGTTCCATGCGCTACTGGTGGAAGTGCGACACCCAGCAGCGGGCCGTGCGCCAGTGGGCGGACCACGATCCGACGACGCTCGACGTGCGCGGCCGAGGCACGCCCAACGAGGCGCTGGCCGACCCCTCGCCCGTGGTGACGGACCGCGACGTGCTGCAGTTCGTCTGCGCCTACGACATCGGTGCGCGCCAGAGCGCACCGCAGACGGTGTTCACCCGCGTCGAGGGCTCCGGCCCGGCGCCGATCCTCGACTTCGCTGAGCGGTACTTCGGCTGGTGGGTGGCGCAGCGGCGCTGAGGCGGGCGGCCACCCGCGGGCCGGGTGGCCACACAGGCGTCGCCGGCGGAGATGGCGCTCCCAGAGGGATTCGAACCCTCGTACCAGCCTTGAGAGGGCTGTGTCCTGGGCCTCTAGACGATGGGAGCGAGGCGTCGACCCGGCGGACTCACCGGATCCGGAAAGGCCGCGTATTATACGCAGCCGTTTAATCCGGTCCAGCGGAAGTCCGTTACTTGTCCTCATTCGACCCAGACACCGTCGCCGAACCCGCCGGCGGGCAGCCCGAGCCCGTCATCGTCGCGCGCGCCGACCACAACATCTCGCGTGCCAACATCTCGCCCAGCGCGCTCAAGGTGCTCTACCGCCTGCGCGAGGCCGGTTACCAGGGGTTCCTGGTCGGCGGCGCCGTGCGTGACCTGCTGCTCGGGCTGCAGCCCAAGGACTTCGACGTCGCCACCGACGCGCACCCGGAGGAAGTCCGCAAGATCTTCCGCAACTGCCGGCTGATCGGGCGCCGCTTCCACCTCGCGCACGTCCGCTTCGGCCAGGAGATCATCGAGGTCGCCACGTTCCGCGCCGCGCACACCGAGGTGGACGAGGACCGCGCGGTCGACGAGGTCGAGCACCGCGCCGTCGACGAGCACGGCCGCATCCTGCGCGACAACCTGTACGGCACCATCGAGGAGGACGTCTGGCGGCGCGACTTCACCGCCAACGCGCTCTACTACAGCATCGAGGACTTCTCGATCTGGGACTACGTCGGCGGCGTCGAGGACGCGCGCAACCGCGTGCTGCGCATGATCGGCGACCCGGAGACGCGCTACCGGGAGGACCCGGTCCGCATGCTGCGCGCCGCGCGCTTCGCGGCCAAGCTCGGCTTCACGCTGCACCCGGGCACGGCCGCGCCGCTCGCGAAACTGGCGTACATGCTCGACGCGATGCCGCCGGCGCGCCTGTTCGACGAGACGATCAAGCTGCTGCTCGCGGGCCACGCGTTCGACTCGTTCGAGCTGCTGATGCGCCTCGGCCTGGCCCCGCACCTGTTCCCCGACGTGGCGGCGGCGGTGCGCAAGCACCTCAAGTCGCCGCCGGTGCGCCTGGTCGAACTCGGCCTGTCCGGCACCGACCAGCGCGTGCGCGCCGACAAGCCGGTGACCCCGGTGTTCCTGTTCGCCGTGCTGCTGTGGCCGGCGATCCTCGCGGCCGCCGGCGCCCCGGAGGGCCCGATGCCCGCCGATCCGCAGGCGCTGCTGACCGCCATCGACGAGGTGCTCGGCCGGCAGCTGCGGCGCGTCGCCATCCCGAAGCGCTTCTCCCTGCCGATGCGCGACGTGCTGATGCTGCAGCCGCGCTTCGAGCGCCGGTCCGGTCGGCGCGCACTGCGCCTGCTCGAACACCCGCGCTTCCGCGCCGCCTACGACTTCCTGCTGCTGCGCGCCGCCTCGGGCGAGATCGACCCGGAACTGGCTGCGTGGTGGACCCGCCTGCAGGAGATGCCGGCCGAGGCGCGCCTCGCGGAGGTCGAATCGCAGCCGCGCACGGAGGGCGAGGAGTCCGCGCCGCGTGGCCGGCGTCGGCGGCCGCGTCGCCGGCGCGCCCCGGGTAGCGGCGACTGACCGGCGCGGGGGCGGCCGCAGCGTGGCGGACATGGACGCCTGGATCCCGGCCTACGTCGCGCTCGGCAGCAATCTCGACGACCCCGCGCGCCAGGTGAGCCGCGCGTTCGAGGCGCTCGGCGGACTGCCGCGGTCGCGGCTCGTCCTGCGCTCGCCGCGGTATCGTTCGCGCCCGTTCGGTCCGGTCGAGCAGCCGGACTTCGTCAACGCGGCGGCGGGCCTGCTCACGCAGCTCGATCCGCCTGCGTTCCTCGGGGCGCTCAAGGCCCTCGAATCGGAACTCGGGCGCGCGGCGCCGGTGGTACGCTGGGGGCCACGCCGCATCGACCTCGACCTGCTCGTGCACGGGTCGGCGCAACTGGACGGGCCGACGCTCACGCTGCCGCACGCCGGCATCGCCGAGCGTGCGTTCGTGCTCGTGCCGCTGGCCGACATCGCTCCCGACCTCGTGGTGCCGGGACGGGGGCGCGTGCGTGCGCTGCTGCGTGCCCTCGACACCCCGACCCTGGAGCGGATCGACCCGTGACTCCCGCACCGCGCAAGGACGCCGACGACGCGCCGGTCGTGCCGACGCCGCACCGCTACGTCGTGGTCGAGGGCCCGATCGGCGTCGGCAAGACCAGCCTCGCGCGCCGTCTCGCGAAGAGCTTCGGCAGCGAGCTGGTGCTCGAGCAGGGCGAGGAGAACCCGTTCCTCGAGCGCTTCTACAAGAACCCGCGCGCGGCCGCGTTCCAGACGCAGCTGTATTTCCTCTTCCAGCGCTCGCGCCAGCTGCAGGAGCTGCGGCAGGCCGACCTGTTCGAGCGCGTGCGCGTCGCCGACTACCTGCTCGACAAGGACCGGCTGTTCGCCGGCCTCACGCTCGACGCGGAGGAGCTCGCACTCTACGAGCAGGTGTACGCGAAGCTCGCGATCGACGCACCCGTGCCCGACCTCGTCGTGTACCTGCAGGCGCCAGTCGACGTGCTGCTCGAGCGCATCTCCCGCCGCGGCATCGAGTACGAGCAGGCCATCGACCGGCGCTACCTCGAGCGGCTGGTCGAGGCGTACGCGCGCTTCTTCCTCGAGTACGAGAGCGCGCCGGTGCTGATGGTCAATGCCGCCGAGATCGACCCGGTCGGCAGCGAGCAGGATTACGCGGTGCTCCTCGCAGAAATCGCCCGCGCCCGCAAGGGCCGGCACTACTTCAACCCGATGAAGAGCCTCGTCTAGCCGCGGCGTTGATGTTTGCAGGCGGCTCGTTCATCCTTGCCGCACTGCAAGAGGCGTTTCATGTACACCCAGCTGCAACTGCGCGATTCCTCGCGCCCGCCGGTGAACGTGTCCACCCTGCGCCAGATGAAGGAGCAGGGCGAGAAGATCGCCTGCCTCACCTGCTACGACGCCAGCATGGCCGCGCTGGTGGACGCCGCCGGCACGGACGTGGTGCTGGTCGGCGACTCGCTCGGCATGGTCATCCAGGGGTACGACACCACCGTGCCGGTGACGCTCGACAACGTCATCTACCACTGCAAGGCCGTGGCGCGCTCGCTGGCGCGGCCGTTCCTCATGGCCGACATGCCCTTCATGACCTACACCTCGCGCGAGACGGCCCTCGCGAACGCCGTGCGCCTGATGCAGGAAGGCGGCGCGAAGATGGTCAAGCTCGAGGGCGGCGCCGGGCAGGTCGAGATCGTCGAGTTCCTCGCCAACCACGACATCGCGGTCTGCGCGCACCTCGGACTCAAGCCGCAGTCGGTGCACAAGACCGGCGGGTTCCGCGTGCAGGGCCGCGAGGACGCCGCCGCCGAGATGATGAAGCGGGACGCGCGCGCACTGCAGGACGCCGGCGCGGACGTGGTGCTGCTCGAGTGCATTCCTTCGCACCTCGGCCGGGAGATCACCGCGGAACTGCACGTGCCGGTGATCGGCATCGGCGCAGGGCCCGACACCGACGGCCAGATCCTCGTGCTCTACGACGTGCTCGACCTCACGCCCGGCCGCAAGCCGCGCTTCGTGAAGAACTTCATGACCGGCCACGACCAGCCCGTGCTGGCGCTCGAGAGCTACGTGAAGGCCGTCAAGTCGCGCGCCTATCCGGCGCCCGAGCACTGCTTCTGATCCGCCGCGCTCGTACCAGGCAGGCCCCCGAATGAAGACGCTGGCGCGCATCGCGGAACTCCGCGAACTGGTCACGCAGTGGCGGCTCGCGCGCCAGAGCATCGCGTTCGTGCCGACCATGGGCAACCTGCACCTCGGCCACGCCAGCCTGATCGGCGCGGCCCACCTGCACGGCCGGCGCGTGGTGGCGAGCATCTTCGTCAACCCGCTGCAGTTCGGGCCGAGCGAGGACTACACGGCCTACCCGCGCACGCCAGAGGACGACGCGGCCCTGCTCGCAGGCCAGGGCGTCGACGCGCTGTTCGCCCCGACGGTCGCGGAGATGTATCCGGCCGGCGATTCGGTCGCCACGGTGATCGACGTGCCGGAGCTCACCGGCGTGCTCTGCGGTGCGTTCCGCCCCGGCCACTTCCAGGGCGTCGCGACCGTGGTGGTGAAGCTGCTGTGCCTCGTGCAGCCGGACGTGGCGATCTTCGGCGAGAAGGACTACCAGCAGCTGACGGTCATCCGCCGGGTGGTCGAGGACCTGAACGTGCCGGTGAAGATCGTGGGTGCGCCCACCGTGCGTGCCGAGGACGGCCTCGCCCTCAGTTCGCGCAACCGTTACCTGACGCCGGACGAGCGCGCGACGGCGCCGAAGCTCTACCGCGCGCTCGACCACGCCCGGCGCCGCATCGAGTCGGGCGACACCGACCTCGCCGGCATCGAAGCCGAGGGCCTGCAGTCGCTCGCGGCGGCCGGCATCCGGCCGGATTACTTCGCCGTACGCACGGCGGACCGGCTTGCCGCTCCGGTCGGCGAGGAACTGCACCTCGTCGTGCTCGCCGCCGGCCGGCTCGGCCGGGCGCGGCTGATCGACAACCTGCAGTGCCGCAGCCCGGTCAGGCTCGGCTGAGTTTCGCCAGCGCCCACGCCACGTGCTCGCGCACCAGCGCGCTCGCATGCGCGCGGCGCGCCTCGAGCGCCCGCACCGCCGCCGCCGTGCGCGGCCCGTTGCCGAGCGCGACGGCCACGTTGCGCAGCCAGCGCTCGTGGCCGATGCGGCGGATCGCGCTGCCTTCGGTGCGCGCCAGGAACTCGGCCTCGCTCCATTCGAACAGCTCGACCAGCGAGGCCGCGTCGAGTCGATGCCGGGCGCGGAAGTCGGGCTCGGCCGAGAGCTTCGCGTAGCGGTTCCACGGGCAGACGAGCTGGCAGTCGTCGCAGCCGTAGATGCGGTTGCCGATCGCGTCGCGGAACGCCTCCGGGATCGGGCCGTCGAGCTCGATGGTCAGGTAGGAGATGCAGCGGCGCGCGTCGAGTTCGTAGGGCGCGACGATCGCGCGGGTCGGGCACGCCTCCATGCAGGCCGTGCAGCTGCCGCAGTGCGTGCCCGTCGGTGCGTCGAGGGGCAGCGGCAGGTCGGTGAAGATCTCGCCGAGGAAGAACCACGAGCCGTCGTGCCGATCGAGCAGGTTGGTGTGCTTGCCGATCCAGCCGAGCCCCGCGTCGCGGGCCAGCGCCTTCTCGAGCACCGGCGCGCTGTCGGTGAAGGCGCGGTAGCCGGCCGAGCCGGCCTCCGCCGCGACCCGGTCGGCCAGCTTCGCGAGCCGCGGCCGCAGGATCCGGTGGTAGTCGCGGCCGAGCGCGTAGCGCGACACGTAGCCGAGGCCCGGGTCGGCGAGGACGTCGTGGGCGGGCGTCGCCTCGGTGCGATAGTCCATCCGCGCGCAGATCACGCGCAGCGTGCCGGGCACCAGTTCCGCCGGCCGCGCGCGGCGCAGGCCGTGGCGCGCCATGTACTCCATCGCGCCGTGTCGCCCGGCCTCGAGCCACGCCTGCAGCCGCGGTTCGTCCCCGGCGAGGTCGATGCCCGCGATGCCGATCTTCTGGAAGCCGAGTTCGCGGCCCCAGCGCTTGATCTTTGCGGCCAGCTCGACGGGATCCATGCGTTCGGCACCGCGGCGGGGTGGGCGAGGGCGCGGCCAGTATAATGCGGGGCATGAAGCCACCGCCCGCCGCCGTGTACACAGCGCAGCAGGTGCGCGACCTCGATCGCCGCGCGATCGACGGGTGCCGCATCCCGGGCTACGAGCTGATGACGCGCGCCGGCCACGCGACCCTCAACGCGCTGCGCGCGCGCTGGAGCGGCGCCCGCAGCCTGTGCGTGCTCGCCGGGCCGGGCAACAACGGCGGCGACGGCTACGTGATCGCGCGCGTCGCGCGCGCGCAGGGCCTGCGCACGCACGTCGTCGCGCTCGCCGATCCGGCGCAGCTGCAGGGCGATGCGCGCAGGGCGTTCGACGATTTCGCGGCGGCCGGCGGCCGCTGCGAGCCGTGGTCGCCGCGCGTGCTCGAGGTCGACGTGATCGTCGACGCACTCTTCGGCACCGGGCTCGCGCGCGAGATCGCCGGTCCGGCGGCCGAGGTCCTGCACGCGGTCGGTGCGGCCCGCCGGCCGGTCGTGGCCGTCGACATTCCCTCCGGGCTGCAGGCCGACACCGGCGCGGTGCTCGGCGTCGCGCTGCGCGCCGACATGACGGTCACCTTCATCGGCCGCAAGCTCGGTTTCTATCTCGGTGCCGGACCCGACCACGTCGGGCAACTCGTCTTCGACGATCTCGGTGTGCCGGCCGAGGCGTACCACGGGCTCGCCCCGACGGCCGAACTCCTCGGGCCCGCGGCGATCGCGCAGGCGCTGCCCAGGCGCCCGCGCACCGCGCACAAGGGCCGGCACGGCCACGTGCTGGTGGTCGGCGGCGGACCGGGCATGGCCGGGGCCGCCCGGCTGGCCGGGGATGCCGCACTGCGCGCCGGCGCCGGGCTCGTCACGGTGGCGACCCACCCCGCGAGCCTCGGCGCCCTCGTCGGCCGGCCCGAACTGATGAGCGTCGCGATCGAGCGGGCGGCCGACCTGGCCGCGGCCCTCGAGCGCGCGACGGTCGTCGCCCTCGGCCCGGGTCTCGGCCAGTCCGACTGGGCGCGTGCGGTGCATGCCGCGGTGCTGGGCGCCCACAAGCCGACCATCGTCGATGCCGACGCGCTCAACCTGCTGGGCGGCTCGATCGTGCATCGAGACGACTGGGTGCTGACACCGCATCCGGGCGAGGCCGGCCGGCTGCTCGACCTCGCGAGCGCGCAGGTGCAGGCCGACCGGCTGGCGGCGGTGCGCGCGCTGCAGCAGCGCTACGGCGGCGTCGCCGTACTCAAGGGGGCCGGGACCCTCGTGCAGGGGCCGAGCGGACTGCCGGCCATCTGCGACCGCGGCAATCCGGGCATGGCCGTGGCGGGCATGGGCGACGTGCTCACCGGCGTCATCGCCGGCATCGCCGCGCAGTGCGGGCATCTCGGGCTCGGTGCGCGCGCCGGCGTGCTCGTGCACGCGCAGGCCGGCGATCTCGCCGCCGCCAAGGGCGAGCGCGGCATGCTGGCGGGCGACGTGATCCTGCAATTGCGGGCCTGCGTGAACCCGCCGTGAGCGTCCTGCACGCCGCCTCGGCGGACGAGCAGCGCGCCCTCGGCGCCCGCCTGGGCCGGGCGCTGCTCGATGCAAGCCGCGAGGGAGGCTACGTGATCACCCTGGCGGGCGATCTGGGCGCCGGCAAGACGACGCTGGTCGGCGGACTGCTCGCCGCGCTCGGGCACGCCGGGCCGGTCCGCAGCCCGACCTACACGCTGGTCGAGCCTTACCGGCTTGGCGGCTGGGACATCCGCCATTGCGACCTCTACCGGCTGCGCCATCCGGACGAGCTGGAAGACCTCGGCCTGCGCGACGAGTGCGGTCCCGGCACCGTGCTGCTCGTCGAGTGGCCGGAGCGTGCCGAGGGCCGGCTGCCGGCCGCCGATCTCGAGCTGCGACTGGCTTACGCCGGGGCCGGCCGGACCTGCGACGTGCAGCCCGCGAGCGACGCCGGCCGGGCACTTGCGAGCCAGCTCTCACGGGTAACCTGACAAAGCTCGCGTATCTTCATAATTTCATTGGAATATCGATAATCGTGGCGGTAAAGTAGCGCCCATGTGCGCTGCCGTCGCCGCGTTCCTGCGCTCCATCGTGGCCGTTCTGCTGCTCGGCGTAGCCTCCGCCGCGCTGGCGGCTGCCCCCGCGCGCGTCACGGACGTGCGGCTCTGGTCCGGCCCCGAGGGGACCCGGCTGGTGCTGGACCTGTCGGGCCCGGTCAGGCACGAAGTCTTCACGCTCGACAATCCGGCGCGCGTGGTCGTCGACCTGCGCAATGCCGATCTCGCCGTGCGCAAGCAGCTGCCCGCCGGCCAGGGCGCGGTCAAGTCGCTGCGCTCGGGACCCCAGCCGGGGCACGGCCTGCGCATCGTGCTGGACCTCGCCTCGGCGCAGACGCCGCGCAGTTTCGCCGTGCCGCCCGATGGCTCGGCCGGGCACCGGCTCGTCGTCGAACTGCCGGCAGCCACGGCCAGCGGCCAGCCCGCGCTCGCCTCGGCTCCCGACGCGACGCCGCGGCCGGCGGCACCGTCCGCGCCGCCGGTGAAGACGCTGGCCTCGGCTGCGAAGGGCCGCGACCTCGTGATCGCCATCGATGCCGGTCACGGCGGGCAGGACCCCGGCGCGATCGGCCGCGGCGGCACGCGCGAGAAGGACGTGACGCTCGCCATCGCGCGCAAGCTCGCCGCGATCATCAACGCGGAGGACGGCATGCGCGCCGTGCTGAACCGCGACGGCGACTACTTCATCACGCTCGGCGGCCGCACGCGCAAGGCGCGCCAGCTCGGCGCCGACATGTTCATCTCGGTGCACGCGGACTCGGTGCTCAAGCGCGAGGTGAGCGGCTCGTCCGTGTACGTGCTCTCGCTGCGCGGCGCGAGCGACGAGGCCGCCAAGTGGCTGGCCGACAGCGAGAACGCGGCCGACCTCAAGGGCGGCGTGTCGCTCGACGACAAGAGCGACGTGCTCGGTTCGGTGCTGCTCGACGTGACCCAGAAGGAAGCGATGAGCGACAGCGTCGAGGCCGCGGACGCGGTGCTCAAGGCGCTGCGCGGCGTGGTCTCGGTGCACCGGCCGCGCGTGCAGCACGCGGGCTTCGTCGTGCTCAAGTCGCCCGACATTCCCTCGATGCTGGTCGAGACCGCGTTCATCTCCAACCCCGGCGACGAGCGCCGCCTGCGCGACGCCGACCACCAGCAGCGCCTCGCCGAGGCCATCCGGGCCGGCGTGCGCAACTACTGGTACGAGAACCCGCCGCCGGGCACCAAGCTGGCCGCGCTGGCCGCCGCCCGCAGCGGCGGCAACCTGCAGCCGCAGACACTCGCCGAGCGCTAGGGCCCGCGCCCGACCTGCTATCCTCGCGCACCCACGCGAGGCCTCCTCCCGTCCATGAGCATCCGGGTCCTGCCCGAGCAACTGGTGCACCAGATCGCCGCCGGCGAGGTGGTCGAGCGCCCGGCGTCGGTGGTGAAGGAACTGGTCGAGAACAGCCTCGATGCGGGCGCCCGGGCGATCGAGATCGAGGTCGAGGAGGGCGGAGCCGGGTTGTGCCGGGTTCGCGACGACGGTGCGGGCATCCCGGCCGACGAGCTGGTGCTCGCGCTGGCCCGCCACGCCACCAGCAAGATCGGCGACATCGACGACCTCGAGTCGGTGCGCACGCTCGGATTTCGCGGCGAGGCGCTGCCGAGCATCGCCTCGGTGTCCCGCATGCGGATGATCTCGCGGCCCGCGGCCGCCGAGGTCGCGCACGTCGTGAGCGCGGTCGACGGCGAGGTCACGGGCCCGGCGCCGCACCCGCATCCGCCCGGCACCACGGTCGAGGTTCGCGACCTGTTCTTCAACGTGCCGGCGCGGCGCAAGTTCCTGCGCTCGGAGCGCACCGAGCTCACGCAGATCGAGCGGCTGGTCGAGCGTCTCGCGCTCAGCCGGTTCGACGTGGGCCTGCGACTGCATTCGGCGCGCCGCGTCGTCGCCGACTTTCCGCCGGCGCGCGACGAGCGGGGCCGCGACATGCGGGTCGCCGCCGTGCTCGGGGACGAGTTCATCGCCCACGCGCTCAAGCTCGATCACGAAGGCGCGGGACTGCGCCTGTCGGGCTGGTTCTGCCTGCCGACCTACGCGCGCAGCCAGCCCGACCAGCAGCACTTCTTCCTGAACGGCCGTCCGCTGCGCGACAGGCTGATCGCGAGCGCCGTGCGCCTCGCCTACCGCGACGTGCTGTTCCACGGCCGTCACCCGGCCTACGTGCTCTACCTCGAGATGGATCCGCGCCGCGTCGACGTGAACGCCCACCCGCAGAAGCTGGAGGTGCGGTTCCGCGAGCCGGGGCTGGTCCACGACTTCCTGTTCCGCACGCTCGAGCGCGCGCTGGCCGAGACGCGGCCGGCCCAGGCGGCGGCCGTCGCGATCCCGGCGGCGCGCATGGCGGTGCCCGGGCGAGTGCCCGAGACGCGACCGGGTACTTCGGCGCTGGCCCTGTACTCGACGCTCGGGGGCGGCGTGCGCGACGGCGGGTCGGCGGAACCCGGGCCGGCCTTCCTGCCCACGGACGGCGACCGCGAGGCGCAGGGCTCCGCCGCCGGCGAGGGCGCGCCGCCGCCGCTGCCTGCGGGCGAGCATCCGCTCGGCTATGCCATCGCCCAGCTGCACGGCGTGTACATCCTCGCTCAGGCACAGGGTGGCCTCGTGCTGGTCGACATGCACGCCGCCCACGAGCGCACGACCTACGAGCGGCTCAAGGCGCAGATGACGGGTTCGCGCGTCGCCTCTCAGCCGCTGCTGGTGCCGGTCGCGGTGCAGGTGTCGGCCGCGGACGCGGACGAGGCGGAGGCGCAGGCGGCCGTGTTCGCGGAACTCGGCATCGAGCTGACGCGCAGCGGCCCGACCCAGGTGGTGGTGCGCTCGCTGCCGGCCCTGCTGCGCACCGCGGATGCCGCGGGACTCGTGAAGGACATGCTCGCCGACCTGCGCGAGCAGGGCGCGGGCGGGGCCGCGCAGGCGCTCGAGCGCGCGCTCGGGACCGTGGCCTGCCACCACGCGGTGCGCGCCAACCGGCGGCTCACGGTGCCGGAGATGAATGCGCTGCTGCGCGAGATGGAGACGACGCTGCGGGCGGACCAGTGCGTGCACGGCCGGCCGACCTGGTCGTTCCTCGGCATGGACGACCTCGACCGCCTGTTCCTGCGCGGCCGCTGAGCACGGCGATGGAGGCCCTGGACGCCGTGCTCGTGATGGGCCCGACCTGCACGGGCAAGACGGCGCTCGCGCTGGAGCTGGCGCGGCGCCATCCGGTCGAGGTCGTCTCGGTCGACTCGGCGCTGGTCTACCGCGGGATGGACATCGGGACGTCCAAGCCGACCGCCGCGATGCGCGCGCAGGTGCCGCACCACCTCGTCGACGTCTGCGATCCGCGCGAGGCGTATTCGGCCGGCCGCTTCCGGCGGGACGCGCTGGAGCTGATCGCCGCGATCCGGGCCCGCGGCCGGGTGCCGCTGCTGGTCGGCGGCACGATGCTCTATTTCCACGCGCTCACGCACGGCATCGCCCCGTTGCCCGACGCCGATCCCGCGGTGCGCGCGGCCCTCGACGCCGAGGCGCGCGCGGCCGGCTGGCCGGCGCTGCACGCGCAGCTCGCGCGCCTCGACCCCCCTGCGGCCGCGCGCATCCGGCCCCGCGACGCCCAGCGCATCCAGCGTGCGCTCGAGGTCATCCGACTCACCGGGCGCCCCCTGTCGGAGCTGCAGAAGCTCGCCGAGCCCTCGCCGCTGCGCCTGGCCCGCTTCGCCCTGCTGCCGTTCGAGCGCGACGTCCTCTATGCGCGCATCGAGGCGCGCTTCGACGAGATGCTCGCGGAGGGCTTCCTCGGCGAGGTCCGTGCCCTGCAGGGCCGCGGCGACCTGCACGCCGACCTGCCGAGCATGCGGGCGGTCGGCTACCGCCAGCTGTGGCGCCACTGCGCCGGGGAGTGCCCGCTGGAGGAGGCGGTGGCGGCCGCCAAGCGGGCGACCCGCCAGCTGGCCAAGCGGCAACTCACCTGGTTGCGGGCCGACGCCGGCCTTCACTGGCAGCGATCCCTTGAAGATCATGAGCTTGGCCCCATCCTGAGGGCTGTCGAGCAGGCGCGGCCGGGCGGAAGCCCGGCGGCGCTGTGCTAGACTCGGCATCGTTCTTGCCCCGTCCAGGTTTTGACGGGCGTTACGGCCTTCTCACGGAAGAGAGTGCGGCAGGAACGAACCGGCACCCGAAAAACAAGGAGTCTTGACCATGGCTAAGGGCCAGTCCCTTCAGGACCCGTTCCTCAACGCGCTCCGCAAGGAACGCATTCCCGTCTCGATCTACCTGGTGAATGGCATCAAGCTGCAGGGTCAGATCGACTCGTTCGACCAGTTCGTGGTCCTGCTGCGCAACAGCGTCAGCCAGATGGTCTACAAGCACGCCATTTCTACGGTGGTCCCGGCCCGCAACGTGCGGCTCGCGTCCGACGAAGAGGGCGGCGTGACGACCGAAGAACCGCCTGCCGCGTGACGGAGTCGCGCGGCACGCCGGAGGCCTGATTGTTCGAGCGCCCGGGGAGCGGAGAGCGCGCGATCCTCGTCTGCGTCGGGCTCGGCCGTGCGCCCGAGGCCGATCGCGTCGAGGAATTCGGTCAGCTCGCGCGCTCGGCCGGCGCCACCGTCCTCGAAGTGCTCACCGTCACCCGCAAGACGGCCGATCCCCGTTTCCTGCTCGGCAGCGGCAAGGTGCGCGAGATCCGCGAGCGGCTGGTCGCGCTCGGCGCCGACCTCGTGGTCGTGGATCACGCGCTCTCGCCCAGCCAGGAACGCAACCTCGAGAAGGAACTGCAGTGCCGCGTGCTCGATCGCAGCGGCCTCATCCTCGACATCTTCGCGCAGCGCGCGCGGACCTTCGAGGGCAAGCTGCAGGTCGAGCTGGCGCAGCTCGAGCACATGTCCACGCGCCTGGTGCGCGGCTGGACCCACCTCGAGCGCCAGCGCGGCGGCGGCATCGGCCTGCGCGGCCCGGGCGAGACCCAGCTCGAGACCGACCGGCGCCTGATCGCGAAGCGCATCAAGGCGCTGAACGACCGGCTCGACAAGGTGCTCGTGCAGCGCGCGACCACGCGGCAGGAGCGACGCCGGGCCGAGGTCCCGACCATCGCGCTGGTCGGTTACACGAACGCCGGCAAGTCGACGCTCTTCAACCGGATGACCGACGCCGGCGCGTATGCGGCCGACCAGCTGTTCGCGACCCTCGATCCGACGGTGCGCCGCCTGCACCTCGCGCCCGGACTCGAGACGGCGCTGGCCGACACCGTGGGCTTCGTGCGCGACCTGCCGCACGAACTGGTGGCGGCGTTCCGCTCGACGCTGCAGGAGGCCCGCGAGGCGAACCTGCTGCTGCACGTCATCGATGCCTCGGACCCGGAGCGCTCCGAGCGCATCGCCCAGGTCAACGAGGTGCTCGAGTCGGTCGGCGCGAGCGACCTGCCGCAGGTCGAGGTCTACAACAAGATCGACCGCACCGGCGACGCACCGCGCCTCGAGCGGGGCGCCGACGGGCGGGCGCAGCGCGTGTGGCTCTCGGCCCACACCGGCGCGGGCGTCGACCTGCTGCGCATCGCGCTGCACGAGGCGCTGGGGCTGGACCTCTGGCACGGGTGGCTGGCCCTCGCGCCGAGCCAGGGGCGGGCGCGGGCCCGCCTGTACGCCGCGGGCGCCGTGCTGGCCCAGCGTGCGCGCGACGACGGGGTGCTGGAACTG
The DNA here is from genome assembly GCA_052035645.1 of Pseudomonadota bacterium. Taxonomy (GTDB): domain Bacteria; phylum Pseudomonadota; class Gammaproteobacteria; order Steroidobacterales; family Steroidobacteraceae; genus RPQJ01. The sequence continues at coordinate 74,192 of JBPOHK010000109.1, read as the reverse complement.
GAAGTCAGCCTGCGCCGCCACGACCTCGAGCGAATCTGCCGCGAGGACGGCATCGAACTTCCGGCGGCAATATCGCCTTGTGCGGCCGCGGAGCCGTTCCTACAATCCGAGCGGCTCACCGCAGTGAGCTGACTTCCGAACCCGGAGCACACTGACCCATGGCCTGGAACGAACCGGGCAGGAACCGCAATCCCTGGGGCAACCGCCCCAACCAGTCGCCCAACGACCTGGACGAGGCCCTGCGGAACCTGCAACGCAAACTGTCGGCGATGTTTGGCGGCAGGGGCGGCGATGGCGGCGGCGGCGGAGGCGGCAGCCCGGCCGTGCGCGGCTTCGGCTTCGCGACCGTCGTCCTCGTGCTGCTCGCGGTCTGGGGCATGACCGGCCTGTACAAGGTGGACGCCGCCGAGCGCGCGGTCGTCACGCGGTTCGGCAAGTTCTCCCGCACCGCCGACCCGGGCATCAACATCCACCTGCCCTGGCCGATCGAGGCCCGCCAGATCGTCAACGTCGAGGCCTTCGAGAGCTTCAGCGACCAGACGCGCATGCTGACCTCCGACGAGAACCTCGTCGACATCAACATCGCGGTCCAGTACCGGCGCGCCGACCCGGTCGCGTTCGTCTTCAACGTGCGGGACCCGGAGGCGACGCTGGGCCAGGTCAGCGAGAGCGCCATCCGCGAGACGGTCGGGCGCAACACGCTCGATTTCGTGCTCGAGGCCGGCCGCCAGGAGATCACCGCCCGGACCAAGGAGCTGGTCCAGCGCACGCTCGATCTGTACAAGACCGGCATCGAGGTGACCTCGGTCAACCTGCAGGGCGTGAACGTGCCCGACCAGGTGCAGAACTCCCAGCGCGACGCGATCAAGGCCCGCGAGGACAAGGAGCGCTTCGCGCTCGAGGCGCAGGCCTACGCCAACGACATCCTGCCCAAGGCGCGCGGCTCGGCGGCGCGCCAGAGCGAGGACGCCATCGCCTACAAGGCCCGCCTCGTCGCCGACGCGGAGGGCGAGGCCGCGCGCTTCGCCAAGCTGCTCGAGAGCTACGAGCGCGCGCCGGGCGTGACGCGCCAGCGCCTGTACTACGAGACGATGGAAGAGGTGTTCGGCAGCACGGCCAAGGTGCTGGTCGACACCAAGGGCACCGGCAACATGCTCTACCTGCCGCTCGACAAGCTCACCGAGCAGCGGGCCCGCCCGCTCACGCTCGACGAGCAGCGGCAGATCCCGGCCACCGCGCCGCCGCGCCAGGCGCAGGAGGCGCCGTCGGCAGCCACCAACGACGCACTGCGCGAGCGGGGGTCACGCTGATGAGCAACCGCGGCCTCATGCCCCTCCTGCTGACCGGCTTCGCCGTGCTGCTGGTGTCGATGTCTGCATTCACCGTGCGCGAGACGGAACTGGCGCTCAAGATGGAGTTCGGCCGGATCGTGCGCGCGGACTACGACCCGGGCCTGCACTTCCTGGTGCCGTTCCTCAACAACGTGCGCAAGTTCGACAAGCGGATCCTGACCGAGGACTACCCCTCGGAGCAGTTCCTCACCAGCGAGGGCAAGATCCTCAAGATCAACTTCTTCGTGAAGTGGCGCATCGACGACGTGGCGCGCTACTACACCTCCACGCAGGGGGGTGCCGAGGAAGTCGCCAACCGCCGGCTCGGCGAAATCGTCAAGGACGGCATCAAGAGCGTGATCGCCCGGCGCACGATCCAGCAGGTCGTGGCGGCCGACCGCAGCGAGTTCCTCGGCGAGGTGCTCAAGATCGCCGGCACGAACGTCGGCAGCCTCGGCATCACGCTGGTGGACGTGCGCGTGAAGAACATCGAGCTGCCCGAGGAAGTCAGCGACTCGGTGTTCCGGCGCATGAGCCAGGACTTCGCCCGGCAGGCCGCGCAGCTGCGCGCCGAAGGCTCGGCCGTCTCCGAGCGCACGCGCGCCGAGGCCGACCGCCAGCGTACCGAGATCCTCGCCGATGCCTACCGCCAGGCCGAGATCACGCGCGGCGAGGGCGACGCCATCGCGGCCGACATCTACGCCAAGGCGTACGGGCGCAATCCGGAGTTCTACTCGTTCTACCGAGGCATGCAGGCCTACCGGAAGTCGATCGGCAAGCCGGGCGACGTGCTGGTGGTGGCCCCGGACGGCGACTTCTTCAAGTACCTCAAGGAACCCGGCCGCTGAGCGGCGGCCGGTCCCGTCGGTGGAGTGGCGCGACCTCTGGGCTGCCTTCGCCCTCTACCTGGTGCTCGAAGGGCTCATCCCGTTCGCGAACCCCGCCGGGATGAGACGCACTCTCGCCGCCCTGTCGAAACTCGACGACCGGACGTTGCGTATCTTCGGTCTGGTCAGCATGATCGCGGGTGCGCTGCTGCTGTACCTGGTCCGCGGCGGCCACTGAACCCCGGCACCAGGCAGTAAAGAGCTTCATGGCAATCAACCTCGTCGTCATCGGCGCCCAGTGGGGCGACGAAGGCAAAGGCAAGATCGTGGACCTGCTCACCGAGCGGGTCGCCTCCGTCGCGCGCTTCCAGGGCGGCCACAATGCGGGCCACACGCTGGTCATCGGCGGACAGAAGACGGTCCTCTCGCTGATCCCCTCCGGCATCCTGCACCCCGGCGTGCAGTGCTTCATCGGCAACGGCGTCGTGCTCTCGCTCGACGCGCTGTTCCGCGAGGCCGATGCGCTGGTGCAGCGCGGCGTGCCCGTCTACGAGCGGCTGCGCGTCAGCCCGAACTGCGCGCTCATCCTGCCGTCGCACGTCGCGCTGGACCGGGCCCGCGAGCGCGCCCGCGGCGCGAACGCCATCGGCACGACCGGGCGGGGCATCGGCCCGGCGTACGAGGACAAGGTCGCGCGGCGCGCGGTGCGGGTGGCTGACCTCTTCCAGCGCGACCGGCTGGCTGCGCGGCTCGGCGAGATCCTCGACTACCACAACTTCCTGCTGGGCCGTTATTACAGCGCGGAGGGCATCGATTTCCAGCCGCTGCTGAACGAGATGGTGGCGCTGGCCGAGCGGCTCGAGCCGCTGGTCACCGACGTCAGCGACGCCCTGCGCACCACGATGCAGCGCGGCGGCAACATCATGTTCGAGGGCGCGCAGGGTGCGCTGCTCGACGTGGACGTGGGCACCTATCCGTTCGTGACTTCGTCCAACACCATCGCGGGCGAGGCGGCGGTCGGCACCGGCCTCGGGCCGCGCGACATCCACCGGGTGCTCGGCATCGTGAAGGCCTACACGACCCGCGTCGGCGCGGGCCCGTTCCCCACCGAGCTGTTCGACGAGACCGGCGAGCACCTCTCGCGCGTCGGGCACGAGTTCGGCGCGGTGACCGGCCGGCCGCGCCGCTGCGGCTGGTTCGACGCGGTGGCGCTGCGCCGCGCCGTCCTGCACAACAGCATCTCCAGCCTCGGCGTCACCAAGCTCGACGTGCTCGACGGCCTCGACACGCTGCGCATCTGCACCGGCTATCGCATCGACGGCGAGGTGCACGCCGTGCCGCCGCTGCTGCCGCACCGGTTCTCGGAGTGCGAGCCGGTGTACGAGGACCATCCGGGCTGGAAGGAATCGACCGCCGGCATCGTCGAGTTCGACGGGCTGCCGGCCGCGGCCCGCAAGTACCTCGCCCGCCTCGAGGAACTCGGCGGCGTGCCCATCGACATCGTTTCGACCGGGCCGGACCGCGCCGAGACCATCGTGCTTCGCCACCCGTACGAATGACCGCCATGACGCCCTACGAATCCCCCTGGATGGACGACGACCTGCGCATGTTGCGCGAGGCCATTTCGCGTTTCGTCGAGACGGAGATGCTTCCCTTCGACGCCCAGTGGCGCAAGCAGCACACCGTCGGGAAGGAGGTGTGGCGCAAGGCCGGGGCGGCCGGCTTCCTCTTGATGGACGTGCCGGCCGAGTACGGCGGCGGGGGCGGGGACTTCCGCCACGAGGCCCTGCTCTACGAGGAAACCGCGAGGCGCGGCATCTCCGGCTTCGGCCAGGGCGTGCACAGCATCGCCGCCCACTACGTGCTCAACTACGGCAGCGAGGAGCAGAAGCAGCGCTTCCTGCCGCGCATGGCGCGCGGCGAGCTGATCGGCGCCATCGGCATGACCGAGCCCGGCGCCGGCTCCGACCTCAAGGCCATCCGCACGCGCGCGGTGCGCGACGGCGACCACTACGTGGTCAACGGCTCCAAGATCTTCATCACCAACGGCGGCTCGGCCGAGATCCTCATGCTGGTGGTGCGCACCGACCCGAACGACCGCAGCCGCGGCCTGTCGATCCTGATGGTCGAGACGCCCGACCTGAAGGGGTACCGGGTCGGTCGCGTGCTCGACAAGATGGGCCTGCAGGCGCAGGACACGGCCGAGCTGTTCTTCGAGGACGTACGCGTGCCCGCGGCCAACCTGCTCGGCGAGGAAGGCAAGGGCATGCACATGCTGATGGGCGACCTGCCGTACGAGCGCGCGCTCATCGCGCTCGGCGGCGTGGCCTCGATGGAAGGCGCGATCGAGGAGACGGTCAAGTACGTCAACGAGCGCAAGATCTTCGGCCAGCCGGTCGCGGCCTACCAGAACACGAAGTTCAAGCTCGCCGAGTGCGTGACCCACACGCGCGTCGCGCGCGTGTTCGTCGACCGCTGCATCCAGCAGCTGGTCGAGGGCAAGCTCGACACCGAGACGGCCGCGATGGCCAAGTGGTGGGTCACCGACATGCAGCAGAAGGTGCTCGACGAGTGCCAGCAGCTGTTCGGCGGCTACGGCTACATGAACGAGTACGTCGTGTGCCGCATGTTCGCCGACTCGCGCGTGCAGCGGATCTACGGCGGCACGAACGAGGTCATGAAGGAGCTGATCTCGCGCGCGCTGTGAGCGCGTGGCCGGTCGCGGCGTGCCGAGAGGCAGGCCGCGCGCACCGGCCCGGCCGGGGTTGCCGGACGCCCGCCCGAATGCCGCCGGGGCACCTCGGTGCGCCGGGGAATATTGTCCAAGCGATTGATCCCAGAAGATATTCTGGCGATGGTGCCCAGGAGAGGACTCGAACCTCCACGGTGTTACCCGCTAGTACCTGAAACTAGTGCGTCTACCAATTCCGCCACCTGGGCACAGGTGTCGAGGCACCCCGGGGGTGCTCTGGAAGGTGGCGCAATTTACTGGCGGTCCTCGGGACTGTCAACGAAGGAAACATGAGAAGAGAACGCAATCGTCGCTCGCGCGCCGCCAACGGCGGCGGCAGCGATGCCCGTACGCGCGCGGCCAAGCGGCCGGCGCTCAATCCGCAGTCCGCCGTCCTGGCGGCGCTGCGCAAGGCCGGCCGGCCGCTGCGCATCGAGGAGGTCGCCGCGGCGGCCGGACTGGATCCGGCCGGCATCGAGGCGATCCTGCAGGATCTCGCCCGGCGCGGCGAGGTCATGCCGAACCGCCGCGGGCAGTACTGCCTGCGCGAGCAGCTGCCGGGCCTCGTGGTCGGCACGGTGCAGGCGCACCGCAACGGCGACGGACTGCTCCTGCCGGACGACGCCTCGGCGCCGGTCTACCTGCCGGGCCAGCAGATGCGCGAAATCATGCACGGCGACCGCGTCGCGGTGCGCATCGAGGCGACGCGCTTTCGCGGCAAGCCCCAGGGCAGCGTCGTCGAGGTGCTGGAGCGGCGGACCCGGGAGGTCGTCGGTCGCCTGCAGGTCGAGGCCGGCGTGGCCTTCCTCACGGCCGACAACCCGCGCATCACGCACCGTGTGCTGGTGCCCTCCAGCCAGCTCGGCGGCGCCGAAAGCGGGCAGGTCGTCATCGTCGAACTCACCCAGCAGCCGTCGCGGCTCGGCCAGCCGGTCGGCCGCGTCACGCGCGTCCTCGGCGATCACGGGGCGCCGGGCATGGAGATCGACATCGCGATTCATTCGCATTCGCTCCCGTTCGAGTTCCCGGCCGGGGTGGTGGCCGAGGCCGAGGCGTTCGGGCGGCACATCCCGCAGGCCGCCGTCGCCGGTCGCGAGGACCTGCGCGACCTCGACCTGGTCACGATCGACGGCGAGGACGCGCGCGACTACGACGACGCGGTCTGGTGCGAGCGCAGCGGCACGGGCTGGCGCGTGATCGTCGCCATCGCCGACGTCGGGCACTACGTGGCGCCGGGCAGCCCGCTCGACGTCGAGGCGCGCGAGCGCGGCACGTCGGTGTACTTCCCGAACCGCGTCCTGCCGATGCTGCCGGAGGCGCTGTCGAACGGACTGTGCTCGCTGGTGCCCGACGCGGACCGGCTGTGCCTGTGCTGCGAACTACGCGTGACCGATCGCGGGCGCATCACGCGCTCGCGCTTCTTCGAGGGCGTGATGCGCTCGAAGGCCCGCCTGACCTACCACGAGGTGGGCGCGTTCCTCGAGCAGCCGAACCGGCCGCACGACGGGAAGCTCGAGCGCCTGCGCGAGCGCCTGCTCGCGCTGCACGGCGTCTACAAGGCCTTCACGCACGAGCGCACGGGCCGCGGCGCGCTCGAGCTCGACACGCCGGAGCTCAAGCTCAAGTTCGACGGGCAGGGCCGCGTCGCCGCGCTGGTGGAGGCGCCGCGCAACGACGCCCACCGGCTGATCGAGGAGTGCATGATCGCGGCGAACGTCGCGGCGGCCCGCTTCCTCGATCGCCACAAGGTGCCGACGCTGTATCGCGTGCACGGCCTGCCGGAGCTCGAGCGGCTCGAAACCCTGCGCCAGTTCCTGCGCGAGTTCGGGCTGTGGCTGCCGCCGCCCGAGGAGGTGACGCCCGAGCACCTGCGCGACCTGCTGCAGAAGATCGGCGACCGGCCGGATGCGCCGCTCATCTCGACGGCCATCATCCGCTCGATGCCGCAGGCCGTGTACCAGCCCGGCAACATCGGCCACTTCGGCCTCGCGCTCGAGCACTACGCGCACTTCACCTCGCCCATCCGCCGCTACCCCGACCTCGTGGTCCACCGCGGCATCCGCCAGGTGCTGCGCGAGGGGGATCCGCAGCAGCTGGTCGACTGGCACGGCGCGTTCCCGGCGCTCGGCCAGGACTGCTCGTTCCGCGAGCGGCGCGCCGACGAGGCCACGCGCGGAGCGGTGGCCTGGCTCAAGTGCTACTACATGCAGGAGCGCGTCGGCGAGGAGTTCGACGGCATCGTCTCGGGCGTGGTCGACTTCGGGCTGTTCGTGCAGCTCGACGGCCTGCAGGTCGACGGCCTGCTGCACGTCTCGGCCCTCGGCCAGGACTATTTCACTCGCGATTCGAGTGGCTACCGGCTGGTCGGGCGCAGCTCGGGCAAGGTGTTCAAGCTCGGCGACCGCGTCCGCGTCCGCGTCAGCAACGTGTCGCTCGACGACCGCCGCGTCGACTTCGAACTCGCCGGCGAGATGGCCGTGGAGCGCCGGCCGCGGTTCCTGCGCTCCGGCCGGAGGCGGCGCTGATGGCCGCCGCGATCACCTACGGCATCCACCCGGTGCGCGTGATGCTGGCGCGCTCCCCGCAGCGCGTCCGCCGCCTGCTGCTCGGCTCGGCGCGCGACGACGCGCGGCTCGCGGAGATCCGCGTCCTGGCCGAGCGCGCCGGGGTCGCGATCGCGGCCGCGGATGCCGCGCAGCTCGACAAGCTCGCCGACGGCGGGCGTCACCAGGGCGTGGTGGCCGAGCTGCAGGCCCGGGCCGGCGACCCGGAGACGCAGCTGGAGGAGGCCCTCGAGGCGGCCGCGGGCGCGCCGCTGCTGCTCGTGCTCGACGGCGTGCAGGACCCGCACAACCTCGGCGCCTGCCTGCGCAGCGCGGATGCCGCCGGGGTGACCGCGGTCGTCGCGCCGCGCGACCGGGCGGCCGGGCTCACGCCGGTGGCGCGCAAGGTGGCCGCGGGCGCGGCCGAGTCCGTCCCGTTCGTGTCGGTCGTGAATCTCGCGCGCACGCTGCGCGACCTGAAGTCGCGCGGACTGTGGCTGATCGGCACCTCCGACGACGCCGACCGGACGATCTACGACGTCGAGCTGACCGGGCCGACCGTCCTCGTGATGGGCTCGGAAGGCGAGGGCATGCGCCGGCTGACGCGCGAGTGCTGCGACCAGCTCGTCTCGATCCCCATGGCCGGGGCGGTCGAGAGCCTCAACGTGTCCGTCGCGGCCGGGGTGGTGCTCTACGAAGCCGTCCGCCAGCGGCGGGCCAGGCCGCGCAAATAATTGGGGACACTCACTATTTTTCGACGGGGGCTGTCCCGCTCGGCGACTGTCCACCTGCGAAAAATAGTGAGTGTCCCCAATTATTTGCGCGAGCGGGCCCGCTCCGCTATCCTTGGCGGCCCCGTAGCGCCCCCTCAGGGGTTGCGCGGTCCCGAGTAACTCCTTGCCGCACCAGCCAATCCGGGCGGCAAACCCACAAGGAGCGATGACATGCGTCATTACGAAATCGTGTTCCTGGTCCATCCGGATCAGAGCGAACAGGTCCCCGCCATGATCGAGCGCTACCGCGGCATCATCACCGCGGGCGGCGGTGCGATCCACCGCCTCGAGGACTGGGGCCGGCGCCAGCTGGCCTACCCGATCAACAAGGTCCACAAGGCCCACTACGTGCTGATGAACGTCGAGTGCGACAAGCCCGCGCTCGACGAGCTGACCGCGTCGTTCCGCTTCAGCGACGCCGTGATCCGCAACATGGTCATTGCGACGCCCGCGGCCGTCACCGAGCCGTCGCCGATGGCGAAGGCCGCCGAAGAGGGTGGCCGCGCCGAGGAATCGACGCTGCCCGAGGCCAGCGACGACGACCGCGGCGACCGCCGCGAGCGTTCGGCCGACTGACCGGCACCACAGCAACCACAGCATTCATCGGGTGACCCATGGCACGTTTTTTCCGCCGTCGTAAGTTCTGCAAGTTCACGGCCGAGGGCGTCGAGCGCATCGACTACAAGGACCTCGCCACGCTGAAGGGCTACATCACCGAGACGGGCAAGATCGTCCCGAGCCGCATCACCGGCACGCGGTCGAACTACCAGCGCCAGCTCTCGCTGGCCATCAAGCGGGCCCGTTTCCTGGCGCTGCTCCCGTACACGGACCAGCACTGAGACGACCGGGCGCCGCGCGGGAGTCCCGCCGGGGCGCCAACATGAACCGGACGCTCGCCCTCTGGCTCGCCGCAAACCCCGGCGGTGCGGTCGTGATGACCGGCCTGCTGGGACTGCTGCCGCTGTTCGGGCTCGGGTTCGCGTTCTTCCTGCCGGGCGCCGTGCCGGGTCTCGTGACCCTGGTGCGAGGCGGCCGGATCGGCCTGTCGGTGGCGCTCGGCGCGAGCGCCCTGCTGGCCGGGGCGATGTGGCTGCTCGGGCGCCCCATCCCCGTCGGGTTGATCTATGCTGCCTGGGTGCTCGGCCCGCCGATGGCGCTGGCCTGGCTGCTCTCGCAGACGCAGTCGCTGGCGCTCTGCCTGCAGGTGGCGACGCTGGCGGGTGCGGCGATGCTGGTCGTGCTGCACGTCGCCTTCGGCGATCCGCAGCAGTTCTGGCTGCCCTTCGTGCGCGACATGGCGGACGAGATGCAGCGCCAGGGACTGCCGCTGGACCTGGAGAAGGACGGGCTGGCCGAGGCGCTCGCGCGCACGCTGTGGGGCTGGGTCACGGTGCTGACCGTGCTGCTCGCGATGTGCGCCCTGTTCCTGGCGCGCTGGTGGCAGTCGCTGCCGCAGGCCGCGGGGAGCTTCGGCCCGGAGTTCCAGTCGCTGCGCCTGGGACGCGTGCTCGGGCTGGCGGCGGCGGCGGTGCTGGTCGCGTCGATGCTCACCGACGTGGTGCTGCTCGACGACCTGGGCCGGCTGTTCCTCGGCGCGCTGGTGCTGGTGGGACTGGCCGCGGCGCACCGGCAGGCGGCGGCGGGGCGGATGCACGCCGGCTGGCTGTGGGCGATGTACGTGATGCTGGCGCTGGTCGCGCCGGCCATGGTCGCGGTGCTGGCGGCCTGGGGTTTCGTGGACAACTGGGCTCGGTCGCGCGGCAGCGCGTCTCAGCCCGCGTGACGGACACAAGGGTTCATTCGAGGACACAACGATGGAAGTCATCCTGCTGCAGAAGGTCGCCAATCTCGGCTCGATCGGCGACAAGGTGAAGGTCAAGCCGGGCTACGGCCGCAACTACCTGCTCCCGCAGGGCAAGGCTGCGCTGTGCACGCCGGCGAACCTCAAGAAGTTCGAGGCGCGGCGCGCCGAACTCGAGAAGCTCGCCGCCGACGAACTCGAGAGCGCCAAGCTGCGCGCGGCCCAGCTCGAGGGCTTCAAGCTGAGCCTCACGGCGAAGGCGGGCACCGAGGGCAAGCTGTTCGGCTCGGTCGGTACGGCGGACATCGCCGAGGCCGTCACCAAGGCCGGCATTCGCATCGAGCGCAGCGAAGTGCGCCTGCCGGGCGGCCCGATCCGCCTGGTCGGCGAGCACCACGTCAAGCTGCACCTGCACACCGACATCGAGCTCGACCTGCCGGTCACTGTCGTCGCCGAGGAGTAATCCTCGCCCGGGAGGCGCGCGATGGAGCAGGAGGGCGGTTCGGGCCGGTCTCGCCGCAACAAGGCGCCGGCCTACCTCAGCATGGACGAGGCGGCCCTGCGCGTCCCGCCGCACTCCGTCGAGGCGGAGCAGGCCGTGCTCGGCGGCCTGCTCCTCGACAACAGCACCTGGGACGCCGTCGCGGACCGGCTGCGCGCCGACGACTTCTATCGCCGCGACCACCAGCTGATCTTCGAGGCGATCGCCGACCTCTCGGCGCGCAGCGAGCCCTGCGACGCCGTCACGCTCGCGGAGTACCTCGCCAGCAAGGGCCGGGGCGAGGAGTCGGGCGGACTCGCCTACCTCGCCGGACTCGCGCGCGACACGCCCACCGCCGCCAACATCCGCGCGTACGCGGACATCGTGCGCGAACGCTCGCTGCTGCGGCAGCTGATCCGCGTCAGCGGCGAGGTGGCCGCGAGCGCCTACGAGAGCGAGGGACGCTCCGCCTCGGACCTCGTCGACGAAGCCGAGCGCCGCGTGTTCGAGATCGCCGAGAAGGGCCGCCGCCAGGGCTCGGGCTTCGTGCCTCTGCGCGACGTGCTCGGCCCGACCATCGACCGGCTCGACATGCTGCACCAGTCGCAGGGGCAGCTCACCGGCATCAGCACGGGCTACACCGAGCTCGACCGGATGACCGCCGGGCTGCAGCCGGGCGACCTGATCGTCGTCGCCGGCCGCCCCTCGATGGGCAAGACCACGCTCGCCCTCAACATCGGCGAGAACGCCGCCATCGCCGCGGGCAAGGCCGTCGCGGTGTTCTCGATGGAAATGTCGCGCGAGCAGCTGGCGTTCCGCATGATCTCCTCGCTCGGCCGCGTCGACCAGGGCCACATGCGCACCGGCATGTTCGGCGACGAGGACTGGGCGCGCATCAACGGCGCCATCGCGCAGATGAAGTCCGCGCCGCTGTTCATCGACGACAGCGGCGCGCTGTCGCCGACCGAGGTGCGCGCCCGCGCGCGACGCCTCGCGCGCGAGCACAAGGACGGCCTCGGCCTGATCGTCGTCGACTACCTGCAGCTGATGCAGGTGCCGGGCAACAAGGAGAACCGCGCGACCGAGATCTCGGAGATCTCGCGCTCGCTCAAGGCGCTCGCGAAGGAGCTGCGCGTGCCGGTGATCGCGCTCTCGCAGCTCAACCGCAGCGTGGAGCAGCGCACCGACAAGAAGCCGGTGATGTCCGACCTGCGCGAGTCGGGCGCGATCGAGCAGGATGCAGACCTGATCATCCTCATCTACCGCGAAGAGGTGTACGAGCCCGACACCCCGCGCAAGGGCATCGCCGACATCATCATCGCCAAGCAGCGCAACGGCCCCACGGGCGAAGTGCACCTCACCTTCCTCGGCAAGTACACGCGCTTCGAGAACCTCGCGCAGGGCGACTACGGCGATTACGGCGGCTACGGCAACTGAGCGCCCCCGCGTGTCCTCGCTGATCCGCTCCGTCATCGACACCGCCGCCCTGAGGCACAACCTGCAGGTCGCGCGCACGAAGGCGGCCGGCGCGCGCGTGATGGCCGTGATCAAGGCCAATGCCTACGGCCACGGCGTGCTGCAGTCCGCGAAGGCGCTCGCGGAGGCGGACGGCTTCGCCGTGGCGCGCCTGGACGAGGGCCTCGCGCTGCGCCAGGCCGGGCTCGCGAACCGCGTGCTGCTGCTCGAGGGCGTCTTCAGCGCGGGGCAGGTCGCGCTCGCGGCCCAGCAGCACTTCGAACTGATGGTCCACAACGCGGAGCAGCTCGCGATGCTGGAGGCCTACGCCGGCAGCGAGGCGATCCGTGCCTGGATCAAGCTCGACACGGGGATGAACCGCCTCGGCTTCCGCCCGGAGGAATTCGCCGACGCCTATGCGCGCCTGTCGCGCATCGTCCAGGTCCAGAGCGAGCCGGTGCTGGTCACCCACCTCGCGAGCGCCGACGACCGGCGCGATTCACGCACCGCCGCGCAGCTCGCCTGCTTCGAGTCGGCCACCGCCCGCCTGCCGGGCGCCCGCAGCATCGCCAACTCGGCCGGCGTGCTCGCCTGGCCGGCCACCCGCGGGGACTGGGTCCGCCCGGGCCTGATGCTCTACGGGCTTTCGCCGTTCCCGAGCGGCACGGGCGGCGATCTCGGCCTGCGCGCGGCCATGAGCCTGCAGTCGGAGGTGATCGCCGTGAAGACGGTGAGGCACGGCGAGACGGTCGGCTACGGCGGCGCCTGGCGGGCGGAGCGCGACACGCGCATCGCCGTCATCGCGGCGGGCTACGGTGACGGCTACCCGCGCTCGACGGCCTCGGGCGCGCCCGTGCAGGTCAACGGCCGGCGCGCGCCGCTCGTCGGGCGCGTCTCGATGGACATGATCACGGTGGACGTCACCGACCTGCCGGCCGTCTCGGTCGGCGACCCGGTCGTGCTGTGGGGCGAGGGCGTGCCGGCGGAGGAGATCGCCCAGCACGCGGGCACGATCGCCTACGAGCTCATCTGCGGCGTGAGCCAGCGCGTGGCCCACGAATTCCGCTAGCTGACGAAGAACCCCATCTTCACGCCGGCGAGCTGCACCACGTCGTTGTCGTGGAGCTTGCAGGCCTGCGGCCCGATCGGGGCGCCGTTCACCAGCGGGTAGTCGCCTTCGCGGCCGCTCTCGACGTGCACGATGTAGAAACCGTCGGCACGGCGCGTGATCGCCGCGACCTGCACGCCAGGGCGGCCCAGCGTGGTCAGCGTCTTGACGAGTTCGAGCTCGCGGCCGGCGAACTGGCCGGAGAGCACCTGCAGCTTGGCCTTCGGCAGCGCGCCGTTGGCGAAGGCGCCGCCCGCGGTCATCACATGGCCCGGCGGGGGCGGCGGCGGCGGGGGCGGCACGGCCATGCGCGCGGCGTCGCGCGGGCTGATCACCATGGTCTTCTGGAACTCGTCGGCGGGCTCGTCGCCCTCGCTGTCGACGAAGCGCAGCGTGTGGTGGCCGACCGTGATGACGTCGTCGTCCTGCAGCGCGTGCTTCTTGATGATCTTGCCGTTGACGTAGGTGCCGTTGGTGCTGTTCAGGTCCTCGAGGAAGGAGTCGTTGAGGATGTTGATGATCAGCGCGTGGTGGCCGCTGACGGCCGGGTTGTCGATCCGGATGTCGTTGTCCGGGAGGCGCCCCACCGTGTAGCGCTCCTTGGTCATGTTGTACTCGGCGAGCACCTGCCCATCGAGACTGAGTACGAGCCTGGCCATGGTTTACGCGCTCCCTTACGCGAACATCCCCAGAAGGCGGTCGAGCACCCGGCGCTGGGCGGGGAACTGCTCGAGCACCCTCACCAGCACGATCGAGATGTTGTCCCGTCCGCCGTTGTCGTTGCTGAGCATCACCAACTGCTTAGCAAGCGTCTCAAGGTTAGCACCAAAGGTACTGATCGTTAACTGAATATCGTCGTCCTCGACCATGTCGGACAGGCCGTCCGAGCAGAGCAGGTAGAGGTCGTCCTTCAGGACGGGGACCTCGGTGATCTCGACCTCCACGGTCGGTTCCACCCCGAGGGCCCGGGTCACGTAGTTCTTGGCCGAGGCCCGCGCGGCCTCCTCGGGCGTGTAGAAGCCCCGGGCCACGAGTTCCTGGAGCAGCGAGTGGTCCTGGGTCACCCGCTCGAGCCGCCCGTCCCGCATGCGGTACAGGCGCGAGTCGCCCACGTGCGCCACGGTCAGGCGGTCGTCGAAGAACAGGCCGGCCACCACGGTCGTGCCCATGCCCTCGCAGTTCGGCTGCGTCCGGGCGGTGTGGTGGATGATCTTGTTGGCGCGCTGGATGGCGTCGCGCAGCAGGATCCCCGGCCGGGTCAGGCCGGTGGTCTCGTCCTTCAGGCTGAGGTCCTCGCGGTCCACGGCCTCCTTGACCAGGCTCATGACGGTGCGGACCGTGATCCCGCTCGCCACTTCGCCCGCCTTGTAGCCGCCCATGCCGTCGGCGAGGGCGACCAGGCCGATGTCGGCGTCGGTGCCGAAGGTGTCTTCGTTGTGCTCGCGCACGCGGCCCGTGTCGGTCACGCCCACGCACCGGAACTTGCCCTTGTGGCGCATGGCTCAGGACCGCCCGGGCGAGTTGAGCGCGCGCAGCGCGAGCGCGAAGGCGGCGCCGCTCGGGTAGCGGTCCGCGGGCTGCTTGGCCAGGGCGCGATCGAGGAATGCGTCCACCCCCGCCGGCAGCGCCGGGTTCACCAGGCGGGCGGGGACGTGCGGCTCCTGGGCGATCTTCAGCATCAGGCCCGGCATCGAGTCGGCGCGGAACGGCAGTTGCGCCGTCAGCAGCTGGTACAGCGTGACGGCGAGCGAGAACAGGTCGGAGCTGCCGGTCACCACGCGTCCCTGCAGCTGCTCGGGCGACATGAACGACGGCGTGCCGAGCACCACGCCCGTGCGCGTGCGGTTCGAGTCCGTGAGCCGCGCGATGCCGAAGTCGGTGATCTTCAGCTCGCCGCTCGGCGCGTCGAACATGATGTTCGCCGGCTTGATGTCGCGGTGCACGACCTGGTTCTGGTGGGCGTAGTGCAGCGCGTCGGCGATCCGCGCCATCAGCTCGATGGCGATCGCCGGGGGCAGCAGCTTGTCCTCGGTCGTGTGCTCGACCAGGTGGTGCCCGCGCAGCAGTTCCATGGCGATGTAGGCCACGCCGTGGTCCTCGCCCGCGTCGTAGATCGTGACGATGTGCGGATGCGAGAGCCGTCCGGCCATCTCGGCCTCGCGGAAGAACTTGCTGCGGGCGTCCTCGAGCTCGGCGCCCTCGAATTCGTCAGCGAGCGGGATCGCCTTGAGCGCGACCTCGCGGTTGATCATCGGGTCGCGCGCGCGGTAGACGACGCCCATCGCGCCCTTGCCGATCTCGCCGTGGATCTGGTAGCGGCCCAGCTTCATCTGGGACGTGGCCTTCGGCGGCGCGGGCCGTTCGCGACGGCCGCCGGAGGTGTCGAGCATGACGGTGTTTTCGAAGCCGGGACGCATGGTACGCGCGAAAGTATAGGTTGAGCGGCGCCCCGCCTGTGTCGTGTCCGTCACAGTCCATCGGTGGGCGCAGGCCGTGCTAGCATCCGCCGGCTTCCGCCCCGCCCCACCCAGGATGGCCGCGATGGCCCGACCCAAGACGAGTTACGTGTGCGGCTCCTGCGGCGCGCACGCCCCGCAGTGGCAGGGCCAATGCCCCGCCTGCCAGGCCTGGAACACGCTGGAACTCGCCGTCGCAGTGTCGGCCAGCGGGCCCCGCCGCGGCGCGTCCGGCGCCGCCTCCACCAGCAAAACCGTGACACAGGTCACAGAGGAGCCGGACCACAGGGCCCTGACCGGCATTGGCGAGCTGGACCGGGTCCTCGGCGGCGGGCTCGTGGCAGGCTCGGTCGTGCTGCTCGGCGGCGACCCCGGGATCGGCAAGTCCACGCTGCTGCTGCAGGCGGCCGACGCGCTCAGCCGCGAGCGGCCCGTGCTGTACGTGTCCGGCGAGGAGTCCGTGCGGCAGGTGGCGCTGCGCGCGAAGCGGCTCGGGCTCGAGGCGGCGTCGTTGCGGCTCGCCGCCGAGACGCGCGTGGAGGCCATCCTCGAGGAGGCCACCCGCTGCCAGGCGCAGGTGCTGGTGGTCGACTCCATCCAGACCGTGCAGACCGAGCTGAGCGAGTCCTCGGCCGGCTCGGCCGTGCAGGTGCGCGAGTCGGCGGCGCAGCTCGTGCGCTACGCCAAGAGCCACCAGGTGACGGTGCTGCTCATCGGCCACGTGACCAAGGAGGGCACGCTCGCCGGGCCGCGCATCCTCGAGCACGTGGTCGACACCGTGCTGTACTTCGAGAGCGACCCGGGCAGCCGCTACCGGGTCGTGCGTGCGGTGAAGAACCGCTTCGGCGCGGCCAACGAGCTCGGTGTGTTCGCGATGGTCGAGCAGGGGCTGCGCGAGGTGCGCAATCCGTCCGCGATCTTCCTCTCGCGCCACCCGCAGCCGGTCGCCGGCAGCGTCGTGACGGTCGTGCGCGAGGGCAGCCGGCCGCTGCTCGTGGAGGTGCAGGCGCTGGTGGATGCGACCCAGGCGATGAACCCGCGCCGGGTCGCGGTGGGGTTCGAGTCGGGCCGGCTGGCGCTGCTGCTCGCCGTCCTGCACCGGCACGGCGGCATCGCCACCTCCGGCTGCGACGTGTTCGTCAACGTCGCCGGCGGCGTGCGCATCGGCGAGACGGCCGCCGACCTGCCGGCGGTGCTCGCCGCGTACTCGAGCCTGCGCGACAAGCCGCTCGCGGCCGACACGGTCGTGTTCGGCGAACTCGGGCTCACCGGCGAGATCCGGCCCGTGCCCTACGGCGAGGAGCGGCTGCGCGAGGCCGCGAAGCAGGGATTCCGTCGCGCGCTGGTGCCCGAGGCGAACGTGCCGCGGCGCGCGCTCGAGGGCATCGAGGTGCTGGGGGTCGCGCGGCTGCCGGAGGCGCTGCAGCTCGCCTCTTGAGCCGCCGGCTCAGGCGTCGGCAGTGGCGAGCCGCGCGAGGCGCACGGTCCGCACCGCGTTCTCGCCGGTCTGCAGGATCTCGAGCGAGTACTCGCCGATGCGCAGGCGCGTGCCGGTCTCCGGGATCGTCTCGAGGTACTCGAGGATCAGGCCGTTCAGCGTCCGCGGCCCCGTCGTCGGCAGGTTCCAGCCCATCTTGCGGTTGAGGGTGCGCACGCTCGCGGAGGCGTTCACCACCCAGGTGTCGCCCTTTTCCTTGTGCACGTCCTTGTGCAGCGAGGACGTGTCCGAGGTGAACTCGCCGACGATCTCCTCGAGGAGGTCCTCGAGCGTGACCAGTCCCTGCACGTCGCCGTACTCGTCGACCACGAAGGCGACGCGCCGCCGCTGGCGCTGGAACTGCAGCAACTGGGTGTTGAGCGAGGTGCCTTCGGGCACGAAGTAGGGTTCGCGCTCCTTCGCCATGGCGACCAGCCGCTCGCGGGTGAGCTCGCCGCGCGCGAGCAGGCGCGCGACCTTCTTCATGTGCAGGATCCCGACCAGGTTCTCGAGGTCGCCGTCGTAGCAGGGAATGCGCGTGTGCCGGCTCTGGCGCAGCGTCTCCATCACGTCGTCCCACTCGTCGGAGACGTTGATGCCGGAGATTTCGTTGCGCGGGATCATGATGTCCTCGACGCTGACCTTCTCGAGGTCGAGGATGCTCATCAGCATGCGCTGGTGGCGGTGCGGGATGACGGTGCTCGCCTCGGCGACCACCGTGCGCAGCTCCTCCGAGCTGAGCGAGGTCCGGCTGGCCTTCTCCTGGGTGATGCCGAGCAGTCGCAGCACGCCGTTGGCGACCAGGTTGGTGGCCCACACGATCGGGTACAGCAGCTTCAGCAGCAGCGCATACACGTGTGCCGAGGGCAGGGCGAGGCGCTCCGGGTACAGCGCCCCGAAGGTCTTCGGCGCGACTTCGCCGAAGATGATCAGCAGCACGGTGAATATCAGCACGCCGGCGGCGGCATAGCCCTCGCCGCCGAGCTGCAGGGCGATCATGGTGACCAGCGCGGCCGCCGCGGAGTTCACCAGGTTGTTGCAGATCAGGATCATGCCGATCAGGCGGTCCGGCCGCTCGAGCAGCTGCTCGGCCACGTGCGCGCTGCGGCTGCCCTCGCGCGCCAGGTGGCGCAGGCGATAGCGGTTGATGCTCATCAGCGCCGTCTCGGTGCTCGAGAAGAACGCCGAGAGCGCGAGGCACAGGACGAGGATGGAGATCGAGGCGCCGACGGACAGCTCGGCCACGTGATCAGCCCCAGTGCTTGCCGAGGAGGTCCTCGAGGATCAGCTTGCTGCCGAAGTAGGACAGGCCGAGCAGCACGAAGCCCGCCAGCGTCCAGTGCATGGCCTTGCGGCCGCGCCAGCCGAAGCGCCAGCGCCCGAGCAGCAGGATGCCGAACACCACCCAGGCGATCATCGCCAGCACGACCTTGTGCACGAGGTGCTGGGCGAACAGGTTCTCGATGAAGAACGCGCCGGTCACCAGCGCGAGCGTCAGCAGGGCGAAGCCGGCGAGGATGCTGTGGAAGCACCCGGACTCGAGCGACTCGATGGGGGTCAGGATCTTCAGCCAGCCGAGCGGCTGGCGGCTGCGCAGGCGCCGGTCGACCGTCACCTGCGCTACGGCGAGCACCATGCCGATCGTGAGGAAGGCGAAGGCCGTGGTCGCCATGGCGACGTGGAACGCCAGTTCCCAGCCCGGGCGGCCGGTCGTGAAGGAGCGCGCGCCCTCGGAGAAGGCCGCCTCGAGCACCGCCGCGATGACCAGCAGCAGCGCCGCCATGCCGCGCAGCCGGGGCCGGATCGCCATCACCAGGGCGGTGACCGCGATCAGCAGGCCGACGATGGCGGCGGTGTCGCCGATCGACAGCGCCGCCCCGGGCGCGCGCGAGCGCTCGTCGGCCAGCGCGAACACGTGCACCACGGCGCCCACGAGGGCGATCGCGACGCCGGCGAGGCGGCTGCCGCGTCCGTGGTGGGAGTTGCCGTAATAGACGCCGAACGCGAGGCCGAATGCCCCGAACAGGTAGCAGGCGACGGTGATCAGTGGCAGCAGCAAGGGCACGGCCCGCACGGTGACTGGCGTTGCCCGCATGATGCCACGCCCGGCACGGCCTGAGGAGGCGCGCTTTTCTCTATAATCCGGCAGCCCGGCGCCGGTCCCCGACCGGCGCGTCCCGCGAGGTCGTCCCGTGTTCGACAAGCTTTCCAGCCGTCTTGCCGCCGTCGTCGACGGCCTGCGTGGCCGCGGCCGCCTGACCGAGGAGAACGTCGGCGACACGCTGCGGCAGGTACGCATGGCGCTGCTCGAGGCCGACGTCGCGCTGCCGGTGGTCAAGGATTTCATCGACGGCGTCAAGGCGCGCGTCGTCGGCCAGGAGATCCACAAGAGCCTGACCCCGGGCCAGGCCCTCGTGAAGATCATCCACGACGAGCTCGTGCGCGTGATGGGCGAGGGCGCGCGGGGCCTCGAACTGCGCACGCAGCCCCCGGCGGTGATCCTGCTCGCGGGCCTGCAGGGCGCCGGCAAGACGACCACCGCGGCGAAGATCGCCCTGTGGCTCAAGCAGCGCGAGCGCAAGCGCGTCCTGCTGGTGTCGACCGACGTCTACCGCCCGGCCGCCATGCTCCAGCTCGAGCGCCTCGGCCAGCAGCTGCAGGTCGACGTCGCCCCGGCGGATCCGCAGCAGTCGCCGGTGCGCATCGCGACCGAGGCGCTGGAGGCGGCCCGCCGCGGCGTCTACGACGTGCTGCTGGTCGACACCGCCGGCCGCCTGCACGTCGACGAGGCGATGATGCAGGAGGTGCGCGAGCTCAGCGCCGCGGTCTCGCCCATCGAGACCCTGTTCGTCGTCGACAGCATGGCGGGCCAGGACGCGGTCAACGCCGCGCGGGCGTTCGGCGCGGCGCTGGACCTCACCGGCGTCGTGCTCACCAAGGCGGACGGCGATGCCCGCGGCGGCGCCGCGCTGTCCGTCCGCCACGTGACCGGCCGGCCCATCCTGTTCGTCGGCGTGGGCGAGAAGCCCGACGCCCTGGAAGCCTTCCAGCCCGAGCGCATGGCAGCCCGCATCCTCGGCATGGGCGACGTGCTGTCGCTGGTCGAGGAAGTCACCCGCAAGGTCGACCGGGAGGAGGCCGAGAAACTGGCCCGCAAGGTCGCCAAGGGCAAGGATTTCGACCTCGACGACCTGCTCGGGCAGCTTCGCCAGCTCGAGAGCATGGGCGGCATGTCGGCTTTCATGGACAAGCTGCCGGCCCAGCTGCAGGCCCGGGCCGGCCAGCTGCCCCAGGGCAACGACAAGGAAATCCGGCGCCAGATCGCGATCATCTGCTCCATGACGCCCGGGGAGAGGCGGTTCCCGAAGAACATCGACGGGTCCCGCAAGCGTCGGATCGCGGCCGGTTCGGGCACCCAGGTGGCGGAGATCAACCGGCTGCTGAAGAACTTCCTGCAGATGCAGAAGATGATGAAGGGGATGGCCGGCAAGGGCGGGATCCGGGGTATGCTCCGCTCCATGGCGGGCCGGATGCCCCCGGGGCTGCGCTGAGCCCCCACAAGCGTTTCTTTTCCCTGAATTTTTGGGTATAGTTCGCGGCTCTTTTTTGGCCGGACGCGGCAGGTTCGCCCGCGGCCCCTAGCGAGGCATTGGCAGATGGTGACGATCCGATTGACGCGCCGCGGTGGCAAGAAGGAGCCCTTCTACCACGTGGTGGTGACCGACAGCCGCCGTCGCGGCGGGGCGCTCGAGCAGCTCGGGTTCTACAACCCGGTCGCGCGGGGCGGCAGCGAGGAGCTGCGCCTCGATCTCGTGCGCGTGGACCACTGGCTCTCGAAGGGCGCCCAGCCGTCGGAGCGCGTCGAGCAGCTCATCAAGAGCTATCGCAAGAGCCACCCGGCCGCCGTCGCGGCCTGATCCTGCCCGGGTCGCGCAATGACTGCGCGCACCGGTGAGGCTGGCCGGAGGCCGGTGGTGCTCGGCAAGGTCGGTGCCCCGCACGGAGTGCAGGGCTGGGTGAAGGTCCACTCGTACACCGATCCGCCCGAGGGCATCGCGAAGTATCCGGAGTGGGACGTCGTGCGCGGGACCGAGGTCCGGCGCATGAAGGTGCTGGAGGCGAAGCGCGCCGGGAGCGCGGTTGCGGTCCGGCTCGAGGGCCTGGAGTCGCGGGAAGCCGCGCAGGGCCTGACGGGCGCCGAGGTGCGGGTCGACCGCGCCGAGCTGCCGGAGGCCGGGCCGGGGTCGTACTACTGGCACGACCTGATCGGGCTCGAGGCGACGAACCGGGAGGGGCAGCCGCTCGGCCGGGTCGGCGACGTGGTCGAGTACCCGGCGCATCCGGTGCTCGTCCTCGTGGGCGAGCGCGAGCGGCTGGTGCCGCTGGTCCGCGAGCGACTCGTCGCGGTGGACCTCGGGCAGGGCCGGGTGACGCTGGACTGGCACCCGGACGATTGACGGGTCGCGAAGGTGGGACAGCCGTGAAGATCGTGGTCGTCACGTTGTTCCCCGAATTCGTCGAGCATGCCCTGCAGTTCGGGGTGCTCGGCCGGGCGCTGGAGCGCGGCGTGTTGTCGGTCTCGACCGTCAATCCGCGGCAGTTCGCGACCGACGTGCACAAGACCGTGGACGACCGCCCGTACGGCGGCGGCCCCGGGATGGTCCTGAAGGCCGAGCCCCTGCGGCAGGCCATGGACGAGGCCGACCGGCGGGTGCCGGCGGCGCGTCGCGTATACCTCGCGGCGGACGGCGCCCCGCTCACGCAGCGGAAGGTCGCCGGGTTCGCCGCGCTGCCCGGGCTGGTGCTCGTGGCGGGGCGGTACGAGGGCGTGGACGAGCGGTTCGTCGAGGCGTGCGTCGACGAGTCCGTGTCGGTCTGCGACGCGGTGCTGAGCGGCGGCGAACTGCCGGCGCTGGTGGTGATCGATGCGGTGGCGCGGCTGCTTCCCGGGACGCTCGGGGACGCCGAGTCGGCGCAGCAGGAGTCGTTCGCGAACGGGCTGCTCGACTGGCCGCACTACACGCGGCCCGAGTCCTGGGGCGGGCGCGACGTGCCGGAAGTGTTGAGCGGCGGCAACCACGCCGCGATCGCGCGCTGGCGCCTGAAGCAGGCGCTCGGGCGCACGGCGCAGCGGCGGCCGGACCTGCTGGCGCAGCGGGAATTGAGCAAGGAGGAGCGCAGGCTCCTCGACGAGTACCTGTCCGAAAAGGGTGAGTTATGACGAACATCATTGCCGCGCTCGAAGCCGAGCGCATGAAGCGCGAAGTGCCTGACTTCGGCCCGGGCGACACCGTCGTCGTCGAGGTCAAGGTGAAGGAAGGCGACCGCGAGCGCGTGCAGGCCTTCGAGGGCGTGGTCATCGCCAAGAGCAACCGCGGCCTCAATTCCTCGTTCACCGTGCGCAAGATCTCGCACGGCGAGGGCGTGGAGCGCGTCTTCCAGACCTACAGCCCCGCGCTGGGCGCGATCACGGTGAAGCGCCGCGGCCACGTCCGCCGCGCCAAGCTGTACTTCCTGCGCGAGCGCACCGGCAAGTCCGCGCGCATCGAAGAGAAGGTCTGAGGCGGGCGCGGGCGCGCGCATGCTGCGTGCCATCGGCAAGGTCCTGCACTGGATCTGGAGCGGCCTCGACGGGCTGCGCAAGGTCCTGCACCTGCTGCTGCTGCTGCTGATCTTCCTCGCGATCGGCACGCTGTTCTCGCGCCCCATTCCGCTCGTGCCGGAGAACGCGGCCCTGGTCGTCGCGCCGGAGGGGCCGCTGGTCGAGCAGTTCACCGGCGACCCGGTCGAGCGGGCCGTCGCGCAGAGCCTGCGCCGGGGCCCGGTCGAGACCCGCCTGCGCGACCTGGTCGACGCCATCCGGGCGGCGGCGGACGACGACCGGATCAGCGCGCTCTACCTCGACCTCGGCGCCCTCTCCGGCGGCGGGCTCGCCAAGCTCGGCGAGGTGGCGGCGGCGGTCGACGCGTTCCGCAAGAGCGGCAAGCCGGTGCTGGCGTACGGCGACTTCTACGACCAGCCACAGTACTACCTCGCGGCGCACGCCGGCGAGGTCTACCTCGACCCCCAGGGCGTCGTCTACGTCGACGGCTACGCCAACTACGGCACGTTCATCAAGGACGCGCTCGACAAGCTGCAGGTCGACTGGAACGTGTTCCGGGTCGGTCAGTACAAGTCGGCGGTCGAGATGTTCACCCGCAACGACATGTCGCCCGCCGAGCGCGAGGAGAGCCTCGCGTGGCTCAACTCGCTGTGGGGCACCTACAAGGCCGACGTCGCGGCGGCGCGCGAGATCAAGCCCGAGGCGCTGCAGGCCTACGCCGACGACGCCGTGGCCGCGCTGCGCAAGGCCGACGGCAGCCTCGCCCGCATGGCGCTCGACGCGGGGCTGGTGACCGGGCTCGAGGGCCGCTACCAGGTCGAGGAGCGGCTCGCCGCCATCACCGGCGAGGACGAGGACAGGCATTCGTACAAGGGCGTGGACTACGAGTCCTACCTCGCGAACGTGCGCTCGGGCGAGGCGCTCGAGAGCAAGCCGTCGAACCGGGTCGCCGTGGTCGTCGCGAGCGGCGACATCGTGCCGGGCGAGCAGGCCCCGGGCATGGTCGGCTCGGACACGCTGGCGCAGCAGCTGCGCGACCTGCGCTTCGACGACGACGTGAAGGCCGTGGTGCTGCGCATCGACAGCCCGGGCGGCAGCGTGTTCGCGAGCGAGGTGATCCGCCGCGAGGTCGAGGCGCTGAAGAAGGCCGGCAAGCCGGTGGTCGCCTCGATGAGCAGCCTCGCCGCCTCGGGCGGCTACTACATCGCCATGGACGCGGACCGCATCGTGGCGAGCCCGGCCACGCTGACCGGCTCGATCGGTATCTTCGCGATGTTCCCGACCTTCCACCGCACGCTCGAGAAGGTCGGCGTGCACGTGGACGGGGTCGGCACCACGGCGCTGGCCGGCGAATTCCGCGCCGATCGCCCGATCGGCGAGCCTGCGCGCGAGATCCTGCAGCAGTCCATCGAGAACGGCTACCGCGAGTTCATCGGCCACGTGGCGGCCGCGCGCAAGAAGCCGCTCGAGGAGATCGACGCGATCGCGCAGGGGCGGGTGTGGTCCGGCACGGACGCGAAGAAGCTCGGGCTGGTCGACGAACTCGGCGGCTACGAGGACGCGGTGCGCCTGGCCGCGAAGCTCGCCGATCTCGGCGACGACTACGACGTCCTGTACGACGATCGCGAGACCGGCCTCGGCGAGGCGCTCGGCCTCAACCTGCGCACGGCGGCCGCCCGCGTGGTCGCCCCGCTGCTGCCGCGCGACGCGTTGCCGAAGCTCCCGCGCGCGCTTGCGCCGATGGTCGCCGAGATGCAGCGCCTCGAGCGCCTGGCCGACCCGCGTAGCATGTACGCCTACTGCCTCGCCTGCAGCCCGGACTGAACCATGGACCTGCTGCTGCTGCTCAAGGCCGCGATCCTCGGCGTCGTCGAAGGCCTCACGGAATTCCTGCCGGTCTCCAGCACGGGCCACCTGATCCTCGCCGCGACGCTGCTCGACTTCAACGACGAGCGCGGCAAGCTGTTCGAGATCGTGATCCAGTCCGGCGCGATCCTGGCGGTCGTCTGGGAGTTCCGCCGGCGGCTGCTGTCGATGGCCGCCGGCGCCCTCACGGACCGCGCCTCGCAGCGCCTCATCGTCAACATCGGCATCGCGTTCCTGCCGCTCGCGCTGCTGGGCCTCGCCTTCGGCAAGGCGCTGAAGGCGAACCTGTTCAACGCGCCGACCGTGGCCGCGGCGTTCATCGCCGGCGGTTTCGTCATCCTGTGGGCCGAGCGGCGCAGCCACACGGTGCGGGTGCACACGGTCGAGGAGATGACGGCGCTCGACGCGCTCAAGGTCGGGCTGGCGCAGGCGCTCGCGCTGGTGCCGGGCACCAGCCGCTCCGGCGCGACGATCATCGGCGGCATGCTCTTCGGGCTGTCCCGCCAGGTCGCCACCGAGTTCACCTTCTACCTGGCCATCCCGACGCTGGGCCTCGCCTCGGTGTATTCGCTCTACAAGGAGCGCCACCTGCTCAGCATGGACGACCTCGGCCTGTGGGTGGTCGGCATGGTGACGGCCTTCGTCTCGGCCTTCGCGTGCGTGCGCTGGCTGCTGCGCTACGTCGCCACGCACACCTTCGTGCCGTTCGCCTGGTACCGCATCGCCTTCGGCCTGGTCGTGCTCGCCACGGCGTGGACCGGCGCCATCGACTGGCACGGCTAGCCGCGCCAGCCGGCTAATCGGCGACGAAGCCCTTCCAGCTGCGCATGTAGTCGACGAACGCCGGTCCGAGGCCTTCCGCCGCCAGGTGCCCGGCCGGCACCGGCAGGTCGGGCGAGACGTAGGCCGGGTCGGCCGCCGCGCGCCGCGGGAAGTCGTGGCGCAGGATGGCTGCGCGGCCGATGGTCACGAAATCCGCGCCGGCCTCGAGGCAGCGTGCCGCGTCGGCGGCGCTCATGATCTTGCCCGCGACGCCGAGCCGCACCGCGCCCCGCTCGAGCGAATCGAAGATCGACCACAGGCTGCGGCCCTGCAGCGATTCGTCCATCGGCGCCTTGAACACGTCCCACAGCGACATGTCGATGTAGTCGATGTCGGCCTCGCGCATCAGGCGCTGGGCGACCTCGGCGACCTCGGGCGTGCGCAGTCCGAAGCGCTCCGGCGAGAGGCGCACGCCGACCTGGAAGTCGCCGCGGCAGCGGGCGCGGATGCCGGCGACGATCTCGAACAGGATGCGCGCGCGGTTGGCGAGCGGGCCGCCGTAGGCGTCGGTGCGACGGTTGGTCTCGGGGCTCAGGAACGAGCACAGCACGTAGCCGTGGGCACCGTGCAGTTCGACGCCGTCGAAGCCCGCCCGCTCGGCACGCACCGCGGCCGCGACGAAGTCCTCGACCAGCTGGCCGATCTCCGCCAGCGTCAGCTCGCGGGCGCCGGTCTCGGCGTCGGCGGAGGGCGCCACCGGCGTGCCGACCAGCGCCTTGGGCGAGCGCAGTCCGGCGTGGTGCAGTTGCACGGCGGCGAGGCTGCCCGCGCGCCGGATGCCGGCGGCGAGCCGCGTGAGGCCCTCGAGGTGTGCGTCCGAGTAGATGCCGAGCTGGCCCGGGAAGCCCTGTCCGCCGGCCTGCACGTGCGCCGCGCAGGTCATGGTCAGGCCGAAGCCGCCCTCGGCGCGCATCGTCAGCCAGCGGTACTCGTCGTCAGACAGCCGGCCGTCGGGGTGGCTCTGGGTGTTGGTGAGCGGGGCGAGCATGAAGCGGTTCGCCATGGCCGGGCCGTGGCGGAACTCGAGGCGGTCGAGGAGGCGGGTCATCGGTCGGACACTCGGGCAGGGGGGCACACACGACGCGCCCGGCCGGGGGGCCGGGCGCGTCACTCGCAAGATGCGCGGACGGTCAGTTGACGATCTGGTTGAGCTCGCCCTTCTTGTAGCGCTCGGCCATCTTCTCGAGCGACAGCGGCTTGATCTTCGAGGCCTGGCCCGCGCAGCCGAACGCCTCGTAGCGCAGCTTGCAGATGCCGCGCGCGGCCACCTGCGCGTCGGCGAGGAACTTGCGCGGGTCGAACTCCGAGGGCTTCTCCGACATGTGCTTGCGGATGGCGCCGGTCATGGCGAGGCGGATGTCGGTGTCGATGTTCACCTTGCGCACGCCGTGCTTGATGCCGGTGACGATCTCCTCGACCGGCACGCCGTAGGTTTCCTTCATCTGGCCGCCGTACTTGCGGATGATCTCGAGCCACTCCTGCGGCACGCTCGAGGAGCCGTGCATCACGAGGTGCGTGTTCGGGATGCGCGCGTGGATCTCCTTGATGCGGTCGATCGCGAGGATGTCGCCCGTGGGCTTGCGCGTGAACTTGTACGCTCCGTGCGAGGTGCCGATGGCGATCGCGAGCGCGTCGCACTGCGTCCGCTGGACGAAGTCGGCGGCCTGGTTCGCGTCGGTGAGCAGGTCCTCGCGCGTCATGTGGCCTTCGGCGCCGTGGCCGTCTTCCTTGTCGGCCTTCATGGTCTCGAGCGAGCCGAGCACGCCGAGTTCGGCCTCGACGGTGACGCCGATCGCGTGCGAGAAGTCGACGACCTTGCGCGAGGTCTCGACGTTGTAGTCGTAGCTCGACGGCGTCTTGCCGTCTTCCTTGAGCGAGCCGTCCATCATCACGCTCGAGAAGCCCGAGCGGATCGCGGACATGCAGACCGCCGGCGACTGGCCGTGGTCCTGGTGCATGACCACCGGGATGTGCGGATAGGCCTCGATGGCCGCCTGGATCAGGTGCCGCAGGAAGGCCTCGCCCGCGTACTTACGGGCGCCGGCCGAGCCCTGCATGATCACCGGGCTGTTGGTCTCGTCGGCGGCCTCCATGATGGCCCGCACCTGCTCGAGGTTGTTCACGTTGAAGGCGGGCAGTCCGTAGCCGTTTTCGGCAGCGTGGTCGAGCAACTGGCGCATGGAGACGAGTGGCATGGCAGGCTTCCTGGAAGTGGGGGTGGAACGGCCGCCGGACCGGGCCCGGCCGCCATCCTCCGAATGTACTATCCGGCGGCGCGACGCGCATCAGCGCAGTACGAAATCCGGAGCCCGATCAGCCGCTTGCGCCCCGAAACGGGGCGTCGCTCAGGCGGCCCAGTCGAGGATCACCTTGCCGGACTGGCCGCTGCGCATGATCTCGAAGCCCTGCCGGTACTCGGCCACCGGCAGCCGGTGGGTGATGATCGGCGAGATGTCGAGGCCGCTCTGCAGCATGGCGGCCATCTTGTACCAGGTTTCGAACATCTCCCGGCCGTAGATGCCCTTCAGCACCAGGCCCTTGAAGATCACCTCGTTCCAGTCGATGGCGGTGTTGTCGGGCGGGATGCCGAGCAGCGCCACGCTGCCGCCGTGGTGCATGGTGCGCAGCAGGTCGCGGAAGGCGGAGGGGTTGCCGGACATCTCGAGGCCGACGTCGAAGCCCTCGACCATGCCGAGCTCGCGCATCGCGTCGTCGAGCGACTGGTGGCTGACGTTGATGGCCTTCGAGGCGCCCATGCGCCGGGCGAGGTCCAGCCGATAGTCGTTCACGTCGGTGATCACGACGTGGCGGGCGCCGACGTGGCGGGCGATGGCCACGGCCATGCAGCCGATCGGGCCGGCGCCGGTGATCAGCACGTCCTCGCCGACGAGGTTGAACGAGAGCGCGGTGTGGGTCGCGTTGCCGAAGGGGTCGAGGATCGACGCCACGTCGTCCGTGATCGACGCAGGCAGCCTGAAGGCGTTGAACGCCGGGATGACGAGGTATTCGGCGAAGCAGCCCGGCCGGTTGACGCCCACGCCCACCGTGTTGCGGCACAGGTGCCGGCGGCCGGCGCGGCAGTTGCGGCAGTAGCCGCAGGTGATGTGCCCCTCGCCGGAGACGCGGTCGCCGACGGCGAACCCCTGCACCTCGCTGCCCACCTCGACGATCTCGCCGACGTACTCGTGGCCGACGTGCATCGGCACCGGGACGGTCTTCTGCGCCCACTGGTCCCAGTTGTAGATGTGGATGTCGGTGCCGCAGATCGCGGTCTTGCGCACGCGGATCAGCACGTCGTTCGGACCGGGCTTCGGCTCGGGCACGCTCTCCATCCAGATGCCGGGCGCGCGCTGCGACTTCACCAGTGCCTTCATGTCTGCGAGTCTCCCCAGTGCCTAGCGGATGACGCCGAGTTCGCGGCCGACCTCGACGAACGCGTCGATCGCCCGGTCGAGCTGCGCGCGGTCGTGGCCGGCGCACATCTGCGTGCGGATGCGGGCCTTGCCCATCGGCACGACCGGGTAGGAAAAGCCGATGACGTAGACGCCCCGCGCCAGCAGGAGCTCCGCGAACCTCGCCGCCAGCGCCGCGTCGCCGAGCATCACCGGCGCGATCGGATGCTCGCCCGGCACGATGTCGAACCCGGCGGCGGTCATGCGCGAGCGGAAGTGCGCGGTGTTCTCGCGCAGCCGCGCCCGCAGTTCGTCGCTCGACTCCACGAGGTCCAGCACCCTGAGGGTGGTGGCCGCGATCACCGGCGGGACGCTGTTCGAGAACAGGTACGGGCGCGAGCGCTGGCGCAGCCATGCGACGATCTCGCGGCGCCCCGACGTGTAGCCCCCGGCGGCGCCGCCGAGCGCCTTGCCGAGCGTGCCGGTGAGGATGTCGACGCGGCCGATCACGCCGCGGTACTCGGGCGTGCCGCGGCCGCCGCGCCCGACGAAACCCGTGGCGTGCGAGTCGTCGACCATCACCAGGGCGCCGTAGCGGTCGGCGAGGTCGCAGATCTCCCCGAGGCGCGCGATGACGCCGTCCATCGAGAACACGCCGTCCGTGGCGATCAGCTTCACGCGCGCGCCGGCGGCCTCCTTGAGTCGCGTCTCCAGTTCGTCGAGGTCGTCGTTCGCGTAGCGCAGGCGCTGCGCCTTGCACAGGCGGATGCCGTCGATGATGCTGGCGTGGTTGAGCGCGTCGCTGATCACCGCGTCCTGCTCGTCGAGCAGCGTCTCGAACAGGCCGCCGTTGGCGTCGAAGCAGGACGAATACAGGATCGTGTCCTCGGTGCCGAGGAAGGCGCTCAGGCGCGCCTCGAGCTCCTTGTGCACGCCCTGCGTGCCGCAGATGAAGCGCACGGAGGCCATCCCGTAACCGTGGCGGTCGAGCGCGGCGTGCGCGGCCTCGATGATCGCCGGGTGGCTGGCGAGCGCGAGGTAGTTGTTGGCGCACAGGTTGATGAGCTCGGTCCCGTCGGCGAGCGTCACGACCGGCTGCTGCGGCGAGCCGAGGACCCGCTCGGGCTTGTAGAGCCCCGACCGGCGCAGGTCGTCCGTCTGGGTGGCGAGGCGGTCGAGGAAGGTACGGTCCATGGCTTGGGCTCCGGCGAGGCGGTGGATTATAGGCGGCCTATAATCGCCGCGTGGCCATGCAGAAAATCGCCGGGGACGAGGGGGCCGGGCAGCCCGGCGGGGGTGCCGGGGCCGACCTGCGCATCGACAAGTGGCTCTGGTGCGCACGGTTCTTCAAGACGCGCAGCCTGGCCCAGGCGGCCGTCGAGGGCGGGCACGTGCAGGTCAACGGCGAGCGGGTGAAACCCTCGCGCCACGTGAGGGTCGGCGACCGGTTGCGCATCACGCGCGAGCGCGAGCGCTACGAGGTCGAGGTCACCGGCATCCCCGCGCGCCGGGGGCCGGGGGCGGAGGCGCGCCGGCATTACGTCGAATCGCCGGAGAGCATCGCGGCCCGGGAGCAGGCACGGGAGTTCGCCCGGCTGGCCGGGCCCGGGTCCCAGGGTCGCCCGGACAAGCGCGAGCGGCGCGACCTGCTGCGGTTGCGCAAGTGCGAGGACTGAGCGCGATTCGCGGGGTGTGACCGGGGTCGCACGTCATCGTCACATCCGGCAGGTAAGGTGCCGGCACAGGCCAGGGAGACGCGCCGTGCCGGACGAATTCGACGACGACTGGGAGACGACCGCACTGCGCCGGGTGGCCGGTCGCATGGAGGCGCTGCCGGCCCGCCCGGTCGGGGCCCCCGGGGGCGACGACCACGCCGTCGCCGGCGGGGACGACGGGTACGGCTGGGAGGACACGGTGATCCGCCGGCTGCGCGCCTGGTTCCAGCGGGACGGCCTCGACCGCTGACGCGGCCGGGCCCGTGGGCCCGTGTATCCTCGCGCTTCCGCCGGCCGGCCCGAGGTGCCCCGATGACTGCTTCGCTCGCGTCCCGCCCGACGCGACTGTTCATGCTGCTCACGGCCTTCTTCGTGGGCAATGCCATCGTCGCCGAGTTCGTCGGCGTGAAGATCTTCGCGCTCGAGCGCACGCTCGGGCTGCCGCCGTTCGGCTGGGACCTGTTCGGGCAGACGGGGTCGCTGAGCTTCACGGCCGGCGTCCTGCTGTGGCCGATCGTGTTCATCATGACCGACGTCATCAACGAGTACTTCGGACGCCGGGGCGTGCGCCTCATCTCGTTCGCGGCGGCCGGCATGATCTGCTACGCGTTCGTCTTCGCCTATGCGGCCATCCACCTCGCCCCGGCGGACTGGTGGGTGTCGGTCAACGAGGCGAACGGCGTGCCGGACATGCAGGCCGCCTACGCGTCGGTGTTCGGCCAGGGGCTGTGGACCATCGGCGGCTCGTTGACGGCGTTCCTGGTCGGGCAGGTGATCGACGTGGCGATCTTCCACCGGATCCGCGAACTGACGGGCGAGCGCTGGATCTGGCTGCGCGCGACGGCCTCCACGGCCGTGTCGCAGCTGCTCGACAGCTTCGTGGTGCTCTACATCGCCTTCGTGCTCGGGCCGCAGCAGTGGCCGATCTCGCTGTTCCTTGCGGTCGGCACGGTCAACTACTGCTACAAGATGGCGATGGCGGTGCTGCTGAGCCCGCTGATCTACCTGGCGCGCAACCGCATCGAGGCCTACCTGGGACCGCGCGAGGCCGCCCGCCTCAAGGCCGAGGCCGCCGCGGACTGACCTGGGGACACTCACTATTTTTCGACGGGACATGCTCGCCCGCGAGCCATCCTCGCCTCGAAAAATAGTGAGTGTCCCCTATTTGACCAGGTCGTTGAGCTGGAAGATCGGCAGCAGCATCGCCAGCACGATCAGCAGCACCACGCCGCCCATCACCAGGATCATGATCGGGCCGAGCAGGCCGACCACGGCCTGCAGCGTGGAGTCGAGTTCGCGCTCCTGGTGCTGCGCGGCGCGCTCGAGCATGGTGTCGAGCTCGCCGCTGGTCTCGCCGCTCGAGATCAGGTGGATCATCATCGGCGGGAACAGCCGGCTGGCCCCCAGGGAGCGGCCGATCGGCGCGCCCTCGCGCACCCGCACGGCGGCTTCGCCCACCGCGCCGCGCATCGGCAGGTTGGTGACGACCTCGCCCGAGATGCGCAGCGCCTCGAGCACCGGCACGGTGCTGGCCGTGAGCGTGCTGAGCGTGCGCGCGAAGCGGGCCGTGTTGCTGCCGCGCACGACCTTGCCGATCAGCGGCACCGTGAGCAGGAACTGGTGCCAGCGGCGCCGGTTCGACTCGATGCGCAGCCAGCGGCGGAACAGCCAGAGTGCCGCGATCACTCCCAGCAGCAGCACGACGCCCCACTTGCGCAGGAAGTCGCTGCCGGCGATCAGGATCGAGGTCAAGAGCGGCAGCTGCGCCTCGCTCGAGCGGTACACTTCGACGACCTTCGGCACGACCGAGACCATCAGGAAGAACACGATGGTGATGCACACGAGGAACAGCAGTACCGGGTACAGCATGGCGCCCAGCGTCTTGCTGCGCAGCTGCTGGCGGTTCTCGGTGTAGTCGGCGAGGCGCTCGAGCACCGCGTCCTGGTGGCCGGTCTGCTCGGCCGCGGCGACCGTGGCCCGGTAGATCTCCGGGAACGAGGTCGGGAATTCCGCGAGGCTGTCGGCGAGCGTGTGGCCCTCCATCACCTTGGAGCGCACGCCGAGCATGATGTTGCGCACGCGCGGCTTTTCGGTCTGCTGGGAGACGGCCAGCAGCGCCTCCTCGAGCGGCAGGGAGGACTTCACCAGCGTCGCCAGCTGGCGGGTGATGATCGAGAGGTCGAGTGCGCCGAGGCCCCGCTGGAAGCGGAACGCCGTGCGCGCCTTCGCCCGCTCCGCCTCCTGCTCGACGACTTCCTGGACCGAGACCGGCAACAGGTTCTGGTCGCGCAACTGCTGGCGGACCTGGCGGGGCGTGTCGCCCTCCAGGACGCCCTTGCGCTCGCGTCCCGCGGAGTCGACCGCGACGTACTCGAAGGCGCCCATGGTGCTGCGTCAGTCCTCGCGGGTGACCTTGAGCACTTCCTCGATCGTCGTCACGCCGGAGAGCACCTTGGCGCGGCCGTCGTCGCGGATGCCGGGCGTGCGCGTGCGCACGTAGCGCTCGAGCTCGAGTTCGGAGGCGCCGTCGTGGATCATCGTGCGCACGTGCTCGTCGATCAGCACGAGCTCGTAGATGCCGGTGCGTCCCCGGTAGCCGCCGGTGGGGTCGCGCGGGTTGGGGCGGTAGAGCGTGGGCGAGGGCGCGTCGTCCGGCAGGTTCAGCAGGCGGCGCTCGTACTCGCCGGCCGTGTACGCCTCGCGCGTGGCCGGGTTCAGCACGCGCACCAGGCGCTGGGCGATCACGCCGATCAGGCTGGAGGAGAGCAGGAAGGGTTCGATGCCCATGTCCCGCAGTCGCGTCACCGCGCCGACCGCGGTGTTCGTGTGCAGGGTCGAGAGCACGAGGTGGCCGGTCAGCGAGGCCTGCACCGCGATCTGCGCGGTCTCGAGGTCGCGGATTTCGCCGACCATCACCACGTCCGGGTCCTGGCGCAGGATGGCGCGCAGGCCGCGGGCGAAGGTCATCTCGACGCGGGTGTTGACCTGCGTCTGGCCGATGCCGTCGATGTAGTACTCGATCGGATCCTCGACCGTCATGATGTTGCGCGTGCGGTCGTTGACGCGGTCGAGCGCGGCATACAGCGTCGTGGTCTTGCCGGACCCGGTCGGGCCCGTGACCAGCAGGATGCCGTTCGGCTTGTGGATCAGTTCGTCGACCAGGCCCTGCGTGGTCGGGTCCATGCCGAGCGAATGGAGGTCGAGGCGGCCCGCCTGCTTGTCGAGCAGTCGCAGCACCACGCGCTCGCCGTGGCCCGCCGGGATGGTCGAGACGCGCACGTCGACCGCGCGGCCCGCGATGCGCAGCGAGATGCGGCCGTCCTGCGGCAGGCGCTTCTCGGCGATGTCGAGGCGCGACATGACCTTGATGCGCGAGACGATCAGCGGCGCGACCGCGCGCTTGGTCTGCAGGACCTCGCGCAGCACGCCGTCGACGCGGAAGCGGATCACCAGCCGGTTCTCGAACGGCTCGACGTGGATGTCCGAGGCGTTCTCCTTGACCGCCTGGGTCAGCAGCGCGTTGATCAGGCGGATGACCGGCGCCTCGTCCTCGCTCTCGAGCAGGTCGGAGGGTTCGGGGATGTCCTGGGCGAGGTTGTTGAGGTCCGTCTCTTCCTCGAGGCCGCCCATGGCGTCCATGGTCGTGCCCGAGCCGGCCTCGTAGACCTCGCGCAGCAGCGCCTCGAAGCGGTCGGCGTCCGCGCGCTCGACCGCGAGCGGCCGGCGCAGGTGGCGCCGGACCTCGGCGACCGCGAGCGGCGATGCGCCGTCGCGCACCACCACGGTGGCCAGTTCGTCCTTCACCTCGCGCACCAGCACGCCGTGCCGCTTCGCGAACGCGAAGGGCAGGGGGCGCAGCGGGTCGGCGACGCGTCCCGCCGCCGCCAGGATGGCTTCGTCGGTGGCCGCCGTGCTCACGGCGTCGTGCCCGGGGCGTTCGCGGGGGGCGGCGGCGCGTCCGGCGCCGGGGTCGTGGTCGCGGCGGGCGCGCCCTGCACGCGCTCGGCGGGCGTCGTGCCCGGAGGCGCCGCCTCGCGGGCCGGGTTCAGCAGTTCGGCCGGCACCAGTTGCTCGAGCGGCGGCAGCGTCGGCTGGTGCTCGCCCCACATCAGCGGCACTCGGCCGTCGTGCATCTCCATCTGCTGCTTGCGGGCGTAGTTGTACTTCGCGTTCGACTCGATCGCCGCGTCGACGCCGTCGCGCAGGATGCGCGGGCGGATGAACACCATGAGGTTGGTCTTCACCTTGTTGACGCTGCGCGTCTTGAACAGCTCGCCGAGCAGCGGGATGGAGCCGAGCAGCGGCACCTGCGACTTGTTCTCGCGCACTTCGTCGGAGATCAGTCCGCCCAGCACGATGATGCCGCCGTTCTCGACCATCACCTTGGTCGAGATCGTGCGCTTGTTGGTGATCAGGTCGGTGGAGCTCACCTGGTCGGCGCTGGCCGCGATGCTCGAGGCCTCCTGCGCGATCTTGAGCATCACCGAGTCGCCCTCGTTGATCTGCGGCGTGATCTTGAGGATGTTGCCCACTTCCTCGCGCTGCACGGTCGTGAACGGGTTGACCGAGCCGGTGCCGCCGCCGGTGCCGGTGTTGGTGTACTGGCCGGTGATGAACGGCACTTCCTTCGCGATCTTGATCTCCGCCTCCTCGTTGTCGAGGGTGACGATCGACGGCGTCGCGATGATGTTGGTGTTGCCGGTGCCGCTGATGGCCCGCACCAGCGCCGCCCAGCTGAAGCCGGTCTCGCTGATCTGGCCCATGCCGAGGGTCAGGCCGCTCGGCAGCGAGGTGACGCTCTCGGGGTTGAGCACGCCCTGCAGGATCTGGCCGATGCCCGTGCCGTCGACGGGGTTGATGAAGCCGCCCGCCGGCAGCAGGTTGCCGTCCGAGTCGCGGTCGCCGACCACCCAGTTGACGCCCAGGTCGCGGGCCTTGTCGACCGTCATCTCCACCAGGATCGCCTCCACCAGCACCTGCGCGCGGCGGATGTCCAGGCGGTCGACGATCGACATCACCGAGCGCATCACCTTCGGCGGCGCGGTCACCACCAGCGCGTTGGTCTGCGGCTCGGCCCAGATGTTGACGCTCTTGTCGCCGCCGGAGCTGGCGATGACCGGTGCGGCCCCCGCCGTGCCGCCGGTCGAGGTCGCGGCCGCGGCGATGCCCTGGATCTGCTCGCGCAGCTTCTGCGCGATCTTCTCGGCGTCGGCATAGCGCAGGTAACGCACCTGCGTGTCGCCGCCCGACTGCAGCGGCGTGTCGAGGTGCGTGACCAGCGTCTTGAGGCGCAGGCGCTGCGAGGCCTCGCCGCTCACCAGCACGCTGTTGGTGCGCTCGTCGGCCACGACCTTGAAGGTCGGCCCGCCGGCACCCTCGCCGCCGCCGCCCGCGTACAGGCTGTTCACCAGGCGGACGACCTCGGCCGCGCTCGCGTGCTGCATCGGGATGACGTCGATCGCCTCGTCGCCGGTCGAGTCGATGCGCTGGATGATGCGCACCATGCGCGAGACGTTCGAGGCACGGTCCGAGATGATCAGCATGTTCGAGGCCGGGTAGGCCGCGAGGTGGCCGTACTGCGGGATCAGCGGGCGCAGGATCGGCACCAGCTGCGCGGCGCTCACGTTGCGCACGGCGATGACCTGCGTGACGATCTCGTCGGAGGTCGAGCTCACCCGCGACGGCAGGTCGTTGGCGGGCAGCTGGCGGGCGTTGGCGTCCGGGAGGATCTTGATGACGCTGCCCGAGGGCACCGCGACGAACCCGTGGACCTGCAGGATCGAGAGGAAGGCCTCGTAGAACGCGTTGGGCGTCAT
This sequence comes from Pseudomonadota bacterium, assembly GCA_052035645.1. Taxonomy (GTDB): domain Bacteria; phylum Pseudomonadota; class Gammaproteobacteria; order Steroidobacterales; family Steroidobacteraceae; genus RPQJ01. The sequence goes on along the minus strand of JBPOHK010000109.1, from coordinate 37,996 downwards.
CGGCGTGGAGGAGAGCATCGTGACCTGCGCCTTGACGCGCGGATCGACGATGAAGTTCTTGCCGGTGACCGCGCTGACCGCCTCGATGATCTGGCTCAGGTCGGCATCCTTGTAGTTCGGCGTGATCATCCCCTGCGCCTGGGCGCCGGCGTCGTTCGCAGCGCCGAGCGCGAAGAACGCGGCGAGCACGAGGCCGGCGACGACGGGGGCGAACCGGTTGGGCAGCTTGGGCTTCATCGTCACTCCGAAGGATCCTGGTCGGGCACCGCGGGCACCTCGGTGACCGGGATGCTCTCTGGGCTGACCGCCGCGGCCGCCGCCTCGGCGGCCACCTGGGCGTTGTTGATGCTGATCTGGGTACTCTGGCCGTTGCGTTCGACGGTGATGGTGACGTCCGTCGCACTGTTCATGGTCTGCAGGATTTCCATGCCGCGCGACGGGTCGTCGAGCGGCGTGCCGTTGACGGCCGTCACCAGGTCGCCCGGCATCAGGCCCAGGCGGGCGAACTGCTGGCGGTTGCGGCCCGGGTAGACGCGGTAGCCGCGCTGCTGGCCCGCCGCGAAGACCGGTTGAGGCCGCATGATCTCGGTGATCGCCGCCGGGTTCTCGGCGGCGAGCCGCGCCAGGCGCTCGCCGATCGAGGGCGACATCCCGGCGGCGCGCGGCGGCGGGGCCATGCCCCCGGTGAACTGCTTCGGCAGCAGCAGCGCCTCGAGGCGACCGCCGCGGTCGAGGATGACGCGGTCCGGGTACACCGAGTGCAGCTTGGTCCCACCCGTGATCGTCTTGCCCACGGCGTAGACCTTCGCCATGGCGGCGTTCTCGCCGATGATCGCGTAACCCTTCTCCGGGTCCGACTCGGCGATGGTGCCGACCAGCACCAGGCTCATCTGGGTGGCCGCCACGGCATTCGGGTCGGCATCGGCGGGCGCCGCGGCGGACCCGAAGAGGTGGGCGTTGACGATCGCCTGCACGTCGACGGCCGGTCCGGAGGCCACCGGGACCGGGGCCGCCGTGGCCGCCACGGCGGGCGCCTTGCGGGCCCCGAGCAGCGTCCAGCCGAGCTGCACCAGCTGCCAGGCGAGCAGGACGACGAGCGCGGCGGACACGACCCAGGGCAGGTTCCTGACCCACCCGTCCGTGGTGGCGCCCCCGGCGATCGAGGCGATGCGGCTGAGGTTCTTGGGAAACGGCATCCAGGCTCGCGTAAGTGTCCGTCGGGCAAGGCGGTTCGCCCCAGCCGGGGCCAGGGTTGCGGCATCATACGGACTTGCACGACGCCCCCTCAAGGTCGTTGCGCAAATTGCGGATGGGTAAGCTTGTCAGGGCCCCGGCAGGGCCCTATATAGGACCGGAGGCAGGGCAGGCGGGCATGGGCGAGGAACAACCACAGGGCAACCAGGGCCTGATCGTCGAGGAGGCGCTGCCGCAGACCAAGCGGCCCCCCCTCTACCAGGTCGTGCTGCTGAACGACGACTACACGCCCATGGAGTTCGTGGTGGACGTCCTGGAGCACATCTTCGGGATGGACCGCACGACCGCCACCCGTGTCATGCTCGAGGTCCACACCCGCGGCAAGGGCGTCTGCGGCGTGTATACCTTCGAGATCGCCGAGACCAAGGTGGCCCAGGTGACCACCTACGCCCGCCAGCAGCAGCACCCGCTGCTGTGCACGATGGAAGAGGCCTGAATCACGTGTTGAGCAGCGAACTCGAGATCTGCCTGAACGAGGCCTTCCAGGGGGCCCGGGACGCGCGCCACGAATTCATGACCGTCGAGCACCTGCTGCTCGCGATCATCGACACGCCGAAGGTGCGCGAGATCCTGCGCGCCTGCGGTGCCGACGCCACCCGCCTGCGCAAGGAACTGAAGGAATTCGTCGACCAGACCACCCCGCGCCTGAAGCCGGACGACGACCGCGAGGTCCAGCCGACGCTGGGCTTCCAGCGCGTGCTGCAGCGCGCGGTGTTCCACGTGCAGTCGAGCGGCAAGAAGGAAGTGTCGGTCGCGAACGTGCTGGTGGCGATCTTCAGCGAGAAGCACAGCCACGCGGCCTACCTGCTCGGGCTGCAGGAGATCTCGCGCCTCGACGTGGTCAACTACATCTCGCACGGGCTCTCGAAGCCCGGCGACGAACGGGAGCGCCCGAGCGAGGAGCCGGTGCAGCCGGCCGAGGGCGAGCGCGATGCCGAGGGCGGCTCGGCGCTCGAGAAGTACGCCACCAACCTCAACCGCCTCGCCGAGCAGGGCCGCATCGATCCGCTCATCGGCCGCCAGCTCGAGATCGAGCGCACGGTCGAGATCCTGTGCCGCCGCCGCAAGAACAACCCGCTGTACGTCGGCGAGGCCGGCGTGGGCAAGACCGCGCTGGTGGAGGGGCTCGCCCGCCTGATCGTCGAGGGCAAGGTGCCGGACGTGCTGTCCGACAGCACGGTGTACTCGCTCGACCTGGGCTCGCTGATCGCGGGCACCAAGTACCGCGGCGACTTCGAGAAGCGGCTGAAGAGCGTGCTCGCGGAGATCAGGAAGCAGCCGGGCGCCATCCTGTTCATCGACGAGATCCACACGGTCATCGGCGCGGGCGCGGCCTCGGGCGGCGTCATGGACGCGTCGAACCTGATCAAGCCCGCGCTCGCCAACGGCGAGCTGCGCTGCATCGGCTCGACCACCTACCAGGAGTACCGCGGCATCTTCGAGAAGGACCACGCGCTCACGCGGCGCTTCCAGAAGATCGACGTCGTCGAGCCCACGGTCGCCGAGACCGTGGAGATCCTGCGCGGGCTGCGCCAGCGCTTCGAGGAGCACCACGGCATCCGCTACGCGGACGAGGCGCTGAAGGCCGCCGCCGAACTCGCCGCGCGCCACATCAACGACCGGCACCTGCCGGACAAGGCGATCGACGTGATCGACGAGGCCGGCGCGCGGCTGCGGCTGCGCCCGCCCGAGACGCGCGAGGAGACCGTCACGGTCGAGCACATCGAGGACGTCGTGGCCCGCATCGCGCGCATTCCGCCGAAGACCGTCTCGAGCAGCGACCGCGACGTGCTGAAGAACCTCGAGCGCAACCTCAAGCTGGTGATTTACGGGCAGGACAAGGCGATCGAGACCCTGGCGTCGTCGATCAAGATGTCGCGCTCCGGGCTCGGCGACCAGCGCAAGCCGGTCGGCTCGTTCCTGTTCGCCGGCCCGACCGGCGTGGGCAAGACCGAGGTGACCCGGCAGCTCGCGCTCGTGCTCGGCGTCGAGCTGATCCGCTTCGACATGTCCGAGTACATGGAGCGCCACACGGTCTCGCGCCTGATCGGCGCGCCGCCGGGATACGTCGGCTTCGACCAGGGCGGCCTGCTCACCGAGGCGATCACCAAGCACCCGCACTGCGTGCTGCTGCTCGACGAGATCGAGAAGGCCCACCCCGACGTGTTCAACCTGCTGCTGCAGGTCATGGACCACGGCACGCTCACCGACAACAACGGCCGCAAGGCGGACTTCCGCCACGTCATCATCGTGATGACGACCAATGCCGGCGCGTCGGAAATGGGCCGGGCGTCGATCGGCTTCGTCACGCAGGACCACACCACGGACGGGATGGAGGCGATCAAGCGGCTGTTCGCGCCGGAGTTCCGCAACCGCCTGGATGCCGTGGTGCAGTTCGGCGGGCTCGACGAACGCACGATCCAGCGCGTGGTCGACAAGCTGCTGGTGGAGATCGAGGCGCAGCTCGAGCAGAAGGGTGTGGCGCTGCACGTCGACGACGCGGCGCGCCAGTGGATCGCGCAGCGCGGCTACGATCCGAAGATGGGCGCGCGGCCGATGGCGCGGGTGATCCAGGACTTCATCAAGCGGCCGCTCGCGGAGGAACTGCTGTTCGGCCGGCTCGAGAAGGGCGGACACGCCTTCGTCAGCCTGGGACCGGACGATGCGCTGAAGGTCGAGACGCGCTCCGCGGAGGAGCCCGCCCTGCTCGAGTGATCAGTAATCGGGGAGTAATCGGGGACATTCCTCTTTTTCGCCGCACGAGCGGCGAAAACGAGGAATGTCCCCTGCTCTGGGTCAGCGACCGCGGTAGACGATGCGGCCCTTGGTGAGGTCGTAGGGCGTCATCTCGACGGTGACGGAGTCGCCCGTGAGGATGCGGATGTAGTTCTTGCGCATCTTGCCCGAGATGTGGGCAGTCACGACGTGGCCATTCTGCAACTGCACGCGGAACGTCGTGTTCGGCAGGGTCTCGACGACCTTGCCTTCCATCTGGATTGCCTCTTCCTTCGCCATGCACCCTCGCTGCGGCCCCACGGGCCGCGCGAATTCTGCATAAAGGCCCCCGCCAATGCAACGCAACGCCGCCTGCGGCTTGTCGCTATTTGACGACAGCGGTCGCGGACGGCGTCCGCCACCCGGGCACCGGCCGCAGGTCCGGGATGGCGGCGGCCAGCCGGGCCACGAACTCGCTGCGCGGGATGCGCCGGGCGCCGAGACTCTCGAGGTGGGCGCTGGTGACCTGGCAGTCGATCAGGACCCCGCCCTGCTCGCGCATGCACTGCACGAGGTGGTGCAGGGCGACCTTGGAAGCGTCCCGCTCCAGGCTGAACATCGATTCGCCGAAGAACACGCCGCCCAGGGCCACCCCGTACAGCCCGCCGACCAGGCGGCCGTCCAGCCGCGTCTCGATGGAGTGGGCATGGCCCAGTTCGTGCAGCCGGGCGTAGGCGCGCAGCATGTCCGGCGAGATCCAGGTGCCCTCCGGCCGCAGGGCCGCGTCGCCGCAGGCGCGCATCACGCCCGCGAAGTCCGCGTCGACCGTGACCGCGAACCCGCGGTTGCGGACCGTCTTGGCCAGGCTGCGCGAGACGCGCAATTCGCCGGGGAGCAGCACCGCGCGCGGATCGGGCGACCACCACAGGATGGGCTGGCCCTCCGAATACCACGGAAAGATCCCGCGCCGGTAGGCGGCGAGCAGCCGCTCCGGCGCCAGGTCGCCGCCGACGCAGAGCAGTCCGTCCGGGTCGTCCAGCGCCTCCGTCACCGGCGGAAACGCATCGGGCGGGTCGTCCGGGCGCAGCCAGGGGATCACTCCGGCGCCTCGTCGCGATGAAAGGGCAGGTGGTCCGCGGCGGCCGCGATGTACCCGTCGACCGCCTCGCGCTCGCGGGCGAGGTAGCGGGCGATCGCGTCGCGATAGCCGTCGTGCGCGAGCCAGTGCGCCGAGCAGGTGCGCGTCGGCGCGAAGCCGCGCGCGATCTTGTGCTCGCCCTGCGTGCCCGGGTCGAAGGCCGCGAGCCCGCGCTCGATGCAGTACTCGATGCCCTGGTAGTAGCAGGCTTCGAAGTGCAGCGAGTCCTCCGGCCGCTCGCAGCCCCAGTAGCGGCCGTACAGCCAGCCGCCGCCCTCGAAGAAGATGGCTGCCGCGATGGGCCGGCCCGCGCGCTCCGCGAGCTTGACCATCACGGAACCCGGCGCGTCGTGCGCGACGGTGCGCAGGAAGCCGGCGCTCAGGTAGTGCCCGTTGCCGTGGCGCAGGAACGTTCGCTCCGAGAAGCCGAACACGGTGCGCCAGGCCGCCTCGTCCATGGCCTCGCCGCGCAGCGTGCGGAACTCGACGCCGGATTCGGCGACCCGGCGCCGCTCGCGCCGCGCCTTCTTGCGCTTGTCGGCGCGGAAGCGGTCGAGGAAGTCGTCGAAGTCGCGGTAGCCGTCGTTGCGCCACAGGAAGCGGCAGTCGTGCCGGCGCAGGAAGCCGCGGCGCTCGAGCGCCGACTGGTCCTCGGCGCAGGTGAAATTGACGTGCGCCCCCGAGGCCCCCTGCGACCGCGCCGAGTCGACGAGCAGCTCCGCGAGCGATTCGCGCAGCTCGTCGCCGGAGGCGGCCGGCCGCATCAGCAGGCGCGGGCCGGTCACCGGCGTGAACGGCACGGCCGAGAGGAGCTTGGGGTAGTACTCGAGGCCCGCGCGTGCATACGCCTGGGCCCAGCTCATGTCGAACACGAACTCGCCCCACGAATGCGACTTCAGGTACTGCGGCACCGCGGCGACCAGCCGTCCGTCGTCGCCGCGCACGGCGAGGTGACAGGGCAGCCAGCCGCTGTCCGGTCCGACGCAGCCCGTGTCCTCCAGTGCGGCGAGGAAGCCGTGGCGCAGGAACGGGTGGCCCGTGCCGTCGAGCGCGTCCCACTCGGCGGCGGGCAGGGCGCGGATGTCGCCGACGAGTTCCGCCTCGAGCGCCATGGCGGCCCGCCGCGCCGGTCAGTCGCCGTGCCGGGCGCCGGCGTCGAGCGCGTCGAGGTACTTGTCGGCGTCGAGCGCCGCCATGCAGCCCGTGCCGGCGGACGTCACCGCCTGGCGGTAGACGTGGTCGGCCACGTCGCCGGCCGCGAAGACGCCCGCCACGCTGGTCGCGGTCGCGCCGCCACTGGTGCCGGACTTCACGGCGATGTAGCCGCCGTTCATCTCGAGCTGGCCGGCGAAAATCTGGGTGTTCGGCGTGTGGCCCACCGCGATGAAGACGCCCGCCACCGCCACGTCGCGCCGGCCCGTGCCGTCGGTCGCCTTGACCCGCAGCCCGGTGACGCCGGAGTCGTCGCCGAGCACTTCCTCGACCTCGTGGTTCCACAGGATGTCGACCGCGCCGGCCTTCTGCCGCTCGAACAGGTGGTCCTGCAGGATCTTCTCCGAGCGCAGCTTGTCGCGCCGGTGCACGAGCGTCACGTGCGAGGCGATGTTGGAGAGGTAGAGGGCTTCCTCGACCGCCGTGTTGCCGCCGCCGATCACGGCGACGCGCTGGCCGCGGAAGAAGAAGCCGTCGCAGGTGGCGCAGGCGGAGACGCCGCGGCCGCGGAAGTTCTGCTCCGACTCGAGGCCCAGGTAGCGGGCGCTGGCGCCGGTCGCGATGATCAGCGCGTCGCAGGTGTACTCGCCGCGGTCGCCCTTCAACAGCAGCGGCCGGCGGCTGAAGTCCACCTCGTTGATGTGGTCCATGAGGATCTCGGTGTGGAAGCGCTCGGCGTGCTCCCGCATGCGCTCCATGAGGCCCGGGCCCGTCAGCCCGTGCGGGTCGCCGGGCCAGTTGTCGACCTCGGTCGTCGTCATGAGCTGCCCGCCCTGTTCCATGCCGGTGATCAGCAGGGGATTGCGGTTGGCGCGCGCAGCATAGACCGCCGCGGAATAGCCCGCCGGGCCGGAGCCGAGGATGATCAGCCGGGAGTGACGGGGGGTGCTCATGTATACTTCCTCGCTCGTTTGCGCGGCGCGCGCAGGGTGCGGCGCGATCCTCGGGGCGCGGCATGGTAAGCAAGTCCAGGCGCCGCGGCCAAGAACCCTCGGTCATGACGCAAGGCCCTTGCGACGGACCGGCCTGTTGCCGGCGACGAGCGCCATTGTCCCGGGGCCGCTATTCCTCGTAGACTCATGCGGTTACGGGAAGGACTTGAGCATTCAGGTGATATCGGGTGGCTAGAGCGGAGGCGAAGCGCGGCGCAGGGGGCATGCAGGCTGGCGTACAGCGCGGGCTGCGCGAGAGCGCGCTGTGGATCTTCGGCGCCCTCGCGCTGATCCTGTTCGTCGCGCTCGCGAGCTACGACCGCGCGGACCCGTCGTTCTCCTCGACCGGTCAGCCCGGACCGGTAGCCAACCTCATCGGGCCGTTCGGCGCCCACCTCTCGGACCTGTTCTTCCTGCTGTTCGGCGGTCCCGCCTTCCTGTTCCCGGCGATGCTCGGCCTCGCCGGGTGGACGCTGTTCCGGGAGCGCAGGAATCCTGAGCCGGTGGACCGGCGCACGGCGGTCCTGCGCGGGCTCGGTTTCTTCCTCGCGCTCGCGAGCAGCTGCGGGCTCGCCACGCTGCATTTCTCGCCCGGTTCGCTGCCCAATTCGGCGGGCGGCCTGCTCGGCATGCTCGCGGGCGACCAGCTCGCGCGGCTCATGAGCTTCCTCGGCGCCACGCTGCTGCTGCTGGCCGTGTGGCTCGCCTCCGTCTCGCTGTGCACCGGCCTGTCCTGGCTCGACGTGATGGACCGCATCGGCCGCGGCGTGCTGTGGGCCATCGGCTGGGTGCGCGAGCGCGTCTCCACGGCGCGGGACGTGCAGGCCGGCCGCGAAGTGAAGCAGGCCCGGCAGGAAGTCGTGCGCGAGGAACAGAAGAAGGTGGCCGAGCGCAAGCCGCCGAAGATCGAGGCGCCCGCGCCGAAGGTCGAGAAGAGCGAGCGCGTCGAGAAGGAAAAGCAGGTGCCGATGTTCGAGAAGGCGGGCCTCACCGCGCTGCCCGCGCTCTCGCTGCTCGACGACCCGCCGCCGCGCGCCGGCGGCTACTCGGCCGAGGCGCTCGAGGCGATGTCGCGCCTCGTCGAGCTGAAACTGCGCGACTTCGGCGTGGAGGCCGAGGTGGTCGAGGTGCACCCGGGCCCGGTGATCACGCGCTTCGAGCTGCGCCCCGCGCCGGGCGTGAAGGTCGCGCAGATCTCGAACCTCGCCAAGGACCTCGCCCGCGCGCTGTCCGCGATCAGCGTGCGCGTGGTCGAGATCATCCCCGGCAAGTCGACCATGGGCCTCGAGATCCCGAACGAGGTCCGCGAGATGGTCACGCTCGGCGAGATCATCAAGTCGCGCGCCTACGACGACCTGAACTCCCCGCTCGCGCTGGTGCTGGGCAAGGACAGCGGCGGCAGCCCGGTGGTCGCGGACCTCGCGCGCATGCCGCACCTGCTGGTCGGCGGCACGACCGGGTCGGGCAAGTCCACCGCGGTCAACGCCATGGTGCTGTCGCTGCTCTACAAGAGCACGCCGGACCAGGTCCGCCTGATCATGATCGACCCGAAGATGCTCGAGCTCTCGGTGTACGAGGGCATCCCGCACCTGCTCGCGCCGGTCGTGACGGACATGAAGCAGGCGGCCACCGCGCTGCGCTGGTGCGTGGCCGAGATGGAGCGCCGCTACCAGCTGATGGCGCACGCCGGCGTGCGCAACCTCGCGGGCTACAACCGCAAGGTGGCGGACGCGAACGAGGCCGGCAAGCCGATCAAGGACCCGCTCGAGATGAAGCGGCTGCCGCCGGGCGGCGATCCCTCGACGGTGCCGGACCTCGAGCCGCTGCCGTACATCGTCGTGGTGGTCGACGAGCTTGCCGACATGATGATGATCGTCGGCAAGAAGGTCGAGGAGCTGATCGCCCGCCTGGCGCAGAAGGCCCGCGCCTCGGGCATCCACCTCATCCTCGCCACGCAGCGCCCGTCGGTCGACGTGATCACCGGCCTGATCAAGGCCAACATCCCCACGCGCATCGCGTTCCAGGTCTCGGCCAAGGTGGACTCGCGCACGATCCTCGACCAGAGCGGCGCCGAGAGCCTGCTCGGCCACGGCGACATGCTGTTCCTGCAGCCCGGCACCTCGCACCCGGTGCGCGTGCACGGCGCCTTCGTCTCCGACCAGGAGGTGCACAAGGTGGCGGCCTCGCTGCGCGAGCACAGCTCGCCGGTCTACCTCGACGAGGTGCTCGACGGGCCGTCGGCGCCGATCCCGGGCCTGCCGGGCGAGGAAGGTGCCGGCGGCGAGGGCGGCGAGGGCGGCGACCCCGAGCAGGACCCGCTCTACGACGAGGCCGTGCGCATCGTCACCGAGAGCCGCAAGGCCTCCATCTCCGGCGTCCAGCGCCGGCTCAAGATCGGCTACAACCGCGCCGCCCGCATGATCGAAGCGATGGAGTCGGCGGGACTGGTCGGCCCGCTGCAGTCGAACGGCAGTCGCGAAGTGCTCGCGCCGCCGCCGCCCGATGCGGACTGAGCGGGGCCGCGTGCGCGCCGGGGCGGGCCTGCGCGCTGGCGCGCTGGCGCTGCTGTGCCTCGCGTCGGCCGCGGCCGCGGCCGAGGACGCCGTGGCGCGGGTCGACGCCTACCTCGGGACCCTGAAGACGCTGTCGGCGGGCTTCGAGCAGGTCGTGCGCGACGACAAGGGCCAGATCACGCAGCGCGCGTCGGGCCGCCTGACGCTCTCGCGGCCGGACCGCTTCCGCTGGGACTACCGCGAGCCGTACGTGCAGACCATCGTCGCGGACGGACGCAAGCTCTGGCTGTACGACTCGGACCTGCAGCAGGTCACGGTGCGGCCCCTGGAGCAGGGGCTCGGCTCCACGCCGGCCATGCTGCTGTCCGGGGCGGGCCGCGCGGCGGATGCGTTCACCTCGGGCGAGGTCGTGCAGCGCGGTGCCATCACGTGGTGCTCGCTCAAGCCGAAGCAGACGGGTTCGGACTTCGAGCGCGTCGCGCTCGCCTTCGACGGACGCGGAGGACTCGTCGCCATGGAACTGGTCGACAAGCTGGGCCAGGTCACCTCCCTCGCGTTCCTCGACGGCGTGCGCAACGGCCGCGTCGATGCCTCGGCGTTCCGCTTCACGCCGCCGAAGGGCGCCGACGTCATCGGCAGCGTCGACCCCTGAGCCCCGGCATGTTGCCCCTGCGCCATGCGTCGCTGTGGCAGGCCGCGAGCGTCGTGCTCGTCGGACTCGTCGTGTGGGGCAGCCTGGGGCCGGGCATGGACGTGCCGGTCGTCGGCCGGCTCGACAAGCTGCAGCACTGCGGGGCGTATGCATTCCTCATGGTCTGGTTCGCCGGCATGCATCCGCGCACGCGCTACGGCACGATCGCCGTCGGCCTGCTCGGGCTCGGACTGGCCCTCGAGGTCGGGCAGTTCCTGATGGCCGCGGGCCGGCAGGGCGACGTGTACGACATGGCCGCGAACGCGCTCGGCGTGGGCCTGGGCCTCGCCGCCGCGCGGCGATCGGCGGGCGGCTGGACGCCGAGGGTCGAAGCGTGGCTGGGCCGGAACTGAATTTCGGCGCCGGCGAGGGCGGCTGGCGTCCGCTCGCGGACCGCATGCGCCCGGCGAGCCTCGACGACTTCATCGGCCAGTCGCACCTGCTCGCGCCGGGTAAGCCGCTCAGGCGCCTGCTCGAGGGCCGCACGCTGCACTCCATGCTGCTGTGGGGTCCGCCCGGGACCGGCAAGACGACGCTCGCACGCCTGGTCGCGAAGACCTGCGATGCCGAGTTCATGGCGCTCTCGGCGGTGATGGCCGGCGTCAAGGACGTGCGGGCGGCCGTCGAGCACGCGCAGGAACTGCGCCGCTCGGCGGGGCGGCGCACGGTGCTGTTCCTCGACGAGGTGCACCGCTTCAACAAGTCCCAGCAGGATGCGTTCCTGCCCTACGTCGAGGACGGCACGGTCTGCTTCATCGGGGCGACGACCGAGAACCCGTCGTTCGAGATCAACGGCGCGCTGCTGTCGCGCGCGCGCGTGTACGTGCTGCGCTCGCTCACGGCCGAGGACGTGCGGCAGGTGCTGGCGCGTGCGCTCGAGCGCGAGTTCGCAGCGGCGGGCGTGGCCGCCGACGAGGAGGCGCTGCTCACGATCGCGCGGGCGGCGGACGGGGACGCGCGGCGCGCGCTCAACCTGCTCGAAGTCGCCGCGGACCTCGCCTCTGCGGCCGGCGGTCGGATCGACGAGGCGGTCGCGGCCGAGGTCTCGGCCGGCGGCTTCCGGCGCTTCGACAAGAAGGGCGAGCAGTTCTACGACCAGATTTCGGCGCTGCACAAGTCCGTGCGCGGCTCCGACCCGGACGCCGCCCTGTACTGGCTGTGCCGGATGCTCGACGGTGGCTGCGACCCGCGCTACGTCGCGCGCCGCGTGCTGCGCATGGCCTCGGAGGACATCGGCAACGCCGACCCGCGCGCGCTGACGCTCGCGCTCGAGGCCTGCGAGGTCTACGAGCGGCTCGGCAGCCCGGAGGGCGAACTCGCCATCGCGCAGGCGGTGGTGTTCATGGCCTGCGCGGCCAAGAGCAACGCGGTCTACACCGCATTCGGTGCCGCCCGGGCGGATGCCGAGCGGCTGGGCACGCTCGAGGTGCCGATGCACCTGCGCAATGCGCCCACCGGCCTGATGAAGGGTCTCGGCTACGGCAAGGGCTATCGCTACGCACACGACGAGCCGGAAGGCGTCGCGCGCGGCGAGCGCTACTTCCCCGACGGCATGGAGCCGGCCCGGTACTACGAGCCGGTGCCGCGCGGGCTCGAGATTAAGATCGCCGAGGCGCTGGCCCGCATCCGCGGCAAGTGACGGCGCGGCCGGGGTGAGGGTTCCTCACGAGCGACCTCGGGCCCGTTTCTCGTACAATTCCGCGCTGGATTCCCTGCCGACAGCCCAAGGACCGCCGCGACCATGCTCGACACCAGACTGCTCCGGACCGATCCCGCCGCGGTGGCCGCCAACCTCGCCCGGCGCGGCTTCGTGCTCGACGTCGAGCGCTTCCGCTCGCTCGAGGAGCGGCGCAAGGCGGCGCAGGTCGCGGCCGACGAGGTCCGTGCCGCGCGCAACGCCCATGCCAAGAATGTCGGCAAGGCCAAGGCGCAGGGCCAGGACATCGCGGCGCTGGTCGCGGAGGGCGAAGCCATGGCCCGGCGCCTCGAGGGGCTGGAGAAGGAACTTGTCGCCGTGCAGGCGGAGTTCGACGAGCTGTGCCTCGGCCTGCCCAACACGCTGCACGCCAGCGTGCCGGACGGCCGCGACGAGAGCGCGAACCTCGAGGTGCGTCGCTGGGGCACGCCGCGGCAGTTCGACTTCACGCCGCTCGATCACGTCGCCGTCGGCGAGCAACTCGCGCAGATGGATTTCGAGGCCGCCGGCCGGATCTCGGGTGCGCGCTTCGTCGTGCTGAAGGGCGGCATCGCCCGGCTGCACCGGGCGCTGATCCAGTACATGCTGGACCTGCACACCTCGGAGCACGGCTACACCGAGATCTACGCGCCGTACCTGGTCGCGCGCTCGTCGCTGGTGGGCACCGGACAGCTGCCGAAATTCGAGGCGGACCTGTTCCGCGTGGTGGGCGGCGAGTCCGAGTTCTTCCTGATCCCGACCGCGGAGGTGCCGGTCACCAACCTCGCCCGCGAGCAGATCCTCGAGGCGAACACGCTGCCGCGCCGCTTCGTGGCGCACACGCCGTGCTTCCGCTCGGAGGCGGGCTCGTACGGCAAGGACACCCGCGGCATGATCCGCCAGCACCAGTTCGAGAAGGTCGAATTGGTGCAGATCGTGAAGCCGGAGGACTCGTACGCGGCGCTCGAGGAACTCACCGGGCACGCCGAGAAGGTCCTGCAGGGCCTCGGCCTGCCGTACCGCGTGCTGGCGCTGTGCGCGGGCGACGTGGGCTTCGGCAGCGCCAAGACCTACGACCTCGAGGTCTGGCTGCCGGGCCAGCAGAAATACCGCGAGATTTCCTCGTGCAGCAACTGCGAGGGTTTCCAGGCGCGGCGCATGCAGGCGCGCTGGCGCAACCCGGCGACGAACAAGCCCGAGCCCGTGCACACGCTGAACGGATCGGGCGTCGCGGTCGGTCGCGCGCTGGTCGCGGTACTGGAGAACTACCAGCAGGGCGACGGCAGCGTCGTCGTGCCCGAGGCGCTGCGCCGGTACATGGGCGGCGCCGAGCTGATCCGCGGTTGAGTTCGACGGAGAGGTGGCAGAGCGGTTGATTGCACCGGTCTTGAAAACCGGCGTCGCTTAACGGCGACCGTGGGTTCGAATCCCACCCTCTCCGCCAGAAACGACGACGCCCGCGACAGCGGGCGTTTTCGTTTCTGGCCGTGGGTGGGACGAGAAGCCCACGGGACCCGTGGGTTCGACACATCGGCGGTGCCGATGTGCACGACCTCGCCGCGAAGGCGGGCGAGGTCGCCCCGGAGGGGCGAGTCGCGCAATGCGCGACGAGTGAATCCCACCCTCTCCGCCAGAAACGACGACGCCCGCGACAGCGGGCGTTTTCGTTTCTGGCCGAGGGTGGGACGAGAAACCCACGGGTTGAAGCGCGCCCTCCGGCCCCTTACTCTGCGCCGCCATGAATTCAATCCGCACCCGCACGCTAGCCATCCTCGTCACCAGCCTGGCCCTGTCCGTGGGCGCGGGCGGCGAGCCCCTGCCGCCCGTCACGCCGATGACCTCCGATGCGCTCCCCTCGTACGAGCAGACGCTGCCGTCGGCGGATTTCGTGCGCCGCGAGGCGATGGTGCCGATGCGCGACGGCGTGAAGCTCTACACCGTGATCGTGATGAAGAAGGGCACGACGAACGCGCCCATCCTGCTCTCGCGCACGCCGTACGACGCGCACGGAGCGACCCATCGCGTCCACAGCCAGCGCATCGTCGACGTGCTGCAGGTGATGGACGCGGAGTTTGCCGAGGACGGCTACATCCGCGTCTACCAGGACATCCGCGGCCTGCACCGGTCCGAGGGCGAGTGGGTGCTCAACCGGCCGCTGTCCGGCCCGCTGAACGACACCGGCATCGACGAGGCGACCGACGCCTGGGACGCCATCGACTGGCTGGTGAAGAACGTGCCGGAATCGAACGGCCAGGTCGGCGTCATCGGCTCGTCGTACCTCGGCTTCACCACGCTGATGGCCACGATCCGCCCGCACCCCGCGCTCAAGGCCGCGGTCGCCGAGAGCCCGATGGTCGACGGCTGGATGGGCGACGACTGGTTCCACAACGGGGCGTTCCGCGTCAGCTCGCTCGACTTCGTGGTCGGGCAGGGCACGAACAAGGCGGAGGGCGGCGGCGAGTTCGCGCTCGGGGCCGGCGACGACTACACCAGGTACCTCGAGGCCGGCTCGGTCGCGGATTTCGCGGCACGGCTGGGGATCCAGCACCTCCCGGGCGTGCGCAAGTTCCTCGACAACCCGGCCTACACGCCGTTCTGGTCGCTGCAGGCGGTGGACAAGTGGCTCGCGGCCCAGCCCCTCGTGGTCCCGACGATGATCGAGCTCGGCCAGTGGGACCAGGAGGACAGCTACGGCGGTCCGGCCGTCTACCGCGCGCTCGAGCCCAAGGACACGAACAACGACCGCGTGTCGCTGGTCATCGGCCCTTGGCGGCACTCGGGCGCGAATCACTACGGCTACGACCTCGGGCCGCTGACGTTCAAGGGCGACACCGCGCGCGAGTGGCGCGTGAAGTACGTGAAGCCGTTCTTCGACCACCACCTCAAGGGTGCGCCCGATCCGCGCACGCCGCCGGTGCTCACCTATGCGACCGGCATCGACGAGTGGCAGGTCTCGCCGAAGTGGCCGGTGGGCGTGGCGAAGCCGATCTACCTCGCGGCGGACGGCAAGGCGACGTTCGAGCGCCCGACGGCGCGCGGATCGGTGCAGTACGTCAGCGACCCGGCGAAGCCCGTGCCGTACCTGCCGCGCCCGATCGACTCCAACGACCCGATGCAGTGGAAGGCCTGGCTGGTCCGCGACCAGCGTTTCGTGACGGGGCGCCCGGACGTCGTCGAGTGGACGAGTGCGCCGCTCGAGTCGGCGGTGCACGTCATGGGGGCGCCGCAGGTCGACCTGTATGCGGCGACCTCCGGCACCGACAGCGACTGGGTGGTGAAGCTGATCGACGTCTATCCGAACGACGTGCCGGAGGAGGCCGCGCAGGGCGCGAAACCGTCGATGGCGGGCTACGAACTGCCCATCGGCATCGAGATCTTCCGCGGGCGCTACCTGCGAAGCTTCGCCGAGCCCGCGCCGCTGAAGCCGGGCAAGATCGAGCGCTACCGCTGGGCGCTGCCCGACGTGAACCACGTGTTCCTGCCCGGGCACCGCATCATGGTACAGGTGCAGTCGACGCTGTTCCCCCTCTACGACCGCAACCCGCAGACGTACGTCGACAACATCATGTATGCGAAGCCGGGCGATTACCGCAAGGCCACCCAGACCATCGGGTTCGGCGGCGACGCCGCGAGCGCCGTCGTGCTGCCCGTGGTGCCCTGAGTCGACGCGTCGCCGCGAGGCGGACCGCGCTCAGGTCGCGACGAGCGCCAGCAGCTCCGCCTTCAGCACCTTGCCGGAGGCATTGCGCGGCAGCGACGCGACGAAGTGGACCCGGCGCGGCTTCTTGTAGCCCGCGATGTGCGCGCCGACCCAGTCGGCGACGGCCTGCGGCTCGAGCGTGCAGCCCGGCCGGGTGACGACGAAGGCCGTGACGGTCTCGCCCCAGTGCGGGTCGGGCACGCCGAGGACGGCGGCGTCCGCGATGGACTCGTGCCGCAGCAGCACCTGCTCGACCTCCTGCGGATAGACGTTCTCGCCGCCGGTCTTGATCAGGTATTTCTTGCGGTCGACCATCCTCAGCTGGCCGCCCGGCAGGCGCTGGAACAGGTCGCCGGTGTGGTGCCAGCCGTTCCTCAGCGTCTCGGCGGTGGCCTGCGGATGGTTCCAGTAGCCGAGCATGACGGTGCTGCCGCGCACGCACAGTTCGCCGACTTCGCCCGGGCCGACGTCGCGGTCGTTCTCGTCCGCGACGATGTAGTCGAAGAACGGCATGACCCGGCCGTAGCTCGTCGGGTCTTCGCCCAGCATCGACGAGTCCACCCAGGTGACCTTGCCGCCGGACTCGGTCTGGCCGTAGATGCCGAAGTAGCGCGCGCCAAGACGACTCTCGACCGCCGCGACGAGCGCGGGCTTCTCGACGCCGGCGCCGCTGATGAACACGCGCAGCGAGCCCAGGTCGGTGGTCGCAGCGTCCTCGTCGTTCACGAAGGCCGCCGAGATGCCGGGCACCAGGAACACGATGCTGACGCGGTGCCGGGCGATGAGCCGATAGAAGAGCTTCGGATCGGCGACGGGCGCCGTGACGATCGTGCCGCCGAGGACCAGTTGTGCGAGGGCCGTGCCGAAGCCCGCGACGTGGAAGAACGGCAGGAACGCGAGGTACACGTCGGTCTCGCCCATCCGGAAGCACGTCGCCATGTGGGCCGCGTAACCCGTCCAAGTGCGCTGCGGGATCATGCAGCCCTTGGGCCGGCCGGTCGTGCCGCTCGTGTAGAGCAGCATGCACAGCGAGTCGCCGCTGACCGTGTCGTCCATCTCGATGGGCGGCTGCGCGGGCGACGCGAGTGCCTCGAAGTCGAACCAGCCGTCACGGGCCGCACCCTGCAGGATGCGCAGACACACGGTCGAGTTCTCCGCCAGGGCAGCCTCCGCCAGCGGCCGCAGCTGCTCGCAGGCGAACAGCGCCTTTGCGCCGCAGTCCTCGAGGATGAAGGCCAGCTCCGCGGCGCTGTGCCGGATGTTCAGCGGCACGCTCACCGCGCCGAGCCAGGTCAGGGCCAGGAAGAGCTCCATGGTCGCCTTGCCGTTCAGCGCGAGGCAGGCGACGCGGTCGCCTCGGCCGATGCCGCGGCCGGCGAGGGCGCCCGCGATGCGCGCGACGCGCTCGCGCAGTTCGCGGTAGGTGACCGTCTCGCCGCTGGCGCCGTCGACGATCGCCGTCTGCCCGGGGCGCTCGAAGGCGTGTCGCGCGAGCAGGTAGCGGCAGGGGACGGAGGTGAGCACGGGATCGGCGGCGGGGGGCATGCGCAGGGCGTCCTGGGTGCGGGTCAGCGTGGCGGGCTCACGGGCGGCCGTCCGGCGGCGCGTCCGGGTAGTTCGGCCTGCGCTTCTCGAGCCACGCCCGCACACCCTCGCGGTAGTCGCCGCAGGGGATGAGCCGCGCCCAGTAGTCGCGTTCGAGCGCCAGCGCTGCCTCGAGCGGAAGTTGCAGGCCTTCGTCCACGCACTTCTTCACGTGGCGCACGGCGGTGGGCGAGTGGCCGGCGATCTCGCCGGCCAGCGCGCGGCACTCTTCCAGCAGGTCTGCCGGTGCGACGACCTGCTCCACGAGTCCCCACTCGAGGGCCTGCGCGGCCGTCAATTGCCGGCCCGTGTACATCAGCCATTTCGCCCGCCCCGGGCCGATGAGCCGCGCCAGGCGCTGGGTGCCGCCGGCGCCGGCCAGGATGCCGTACGAGACCTCGGGCAGCCCCAGGCGGGCATCGGTGGCGGCCACGCGCAGGTCGCAGGCGAGTGCGATTTCCAGCCCGCCGCCGAGGGCATAGCCGTTGATGGCCGCGATGGTCGGCCACGGCGCGGCGGCGATGCGGTCCATGAACGCCTGGGCCCGGCGGACGAAGGCCTCCGCGTCCGCGAGCGTGTGCAGCGTCAGGAAGCGGTTCATGTCGCCGCCGGCCTGGAAGAAGCGGCCGGTGCCCGTGACGATCGCAGCCCGCACGGTGCAGCCCGCGAGGCGGTCGAGCGCCGCCAGGAACTCGTCGTGGAGTTCGTCGGTAAAGGCGTTCGCCGGCGGGCTGTCCATCGTGACGACCGCGATGCCGTCGTCGAGGGTGCAGTGTACGTGGGGCATGGGCCCCGGATGTTAGCGGAGTCCGCCCGCTTCGGCAGGGCCCGGGCGCCAGGCCGAACTGGCCCAGCCGGCGGCGCGCGAGCGCAGCGGGCAAGGGGGGCGAACCTGCACGCGGCCGGGGCGGCCGCAGTCGCGGCAACGCACGCCGAGCGGCAGCCGTCGCGGCCCCCAGCCGGCATCGACCAGGCGGCCCAGGTCCAGGGCGTGCCAGCGGTCGCAGTGCGGGCAGTAGGCGTGCAGTTCGTGGCGCCTCGCGTGCAGGCCGGCCACGGTGCCGAGGTCGATCATACCGACACGCTACCCGCCGCCCGGGCTCATCCGGTGAGCCGCGGTGGCAGGGTTCGCTCCGGAACGGATCCATAGGCATCCACCGAGCCTGCACCGCAGGCGCGGCCGCCGGATAATCGGGTTGGCCGTCCCGTTTCGTAACGTTCCGCCGCAAGAAGGAATGCCGCATGCCGGCTACGAGCCGACATCTCGGTCTGCTGGAGCGTCGAGCGACTGCCTGGGTCGTCCTCGGCCTGAGCCTGCTCCTCACCCTGGTGCTGTGGCGCATGTTCACTGCGGAGTTCCAGCAGCGGGCAGAGGGCAGCTTCGTCTACCGCGCAGACCAGCAACGCGCGGCGCTGGTCGACCGGATGAACGACTACCAGCAGGTCCTGCGCGGCGCACAGGGACTGTTCCGGGCCAGCGACTGGGTCGACCGGCACGAATGGCGGGATTACGTGCAGAGCCTCGACCTCGACGAGTCGCTGCCCGGCATCCTGGGGACCGGGTTCGCGTTCGTGGTGCCTGCGACCCAGCGGGCGGAACACGAGGCAGCCATCCGGGCAGAGGGTTACCCGCAGTACGCGATCCGGCCGGGCTACGCGCGCCCGCTGTACACGAGCATCATCTACCTCGAACCGTTCGCGGGCCGCAACCTGCGCGCTTTCGGCTACGACATGCTGAGCGAATCCGTGCGACGCAAGGCGATGGAGCGCGCCCGGGACACGGGCGAGGCCGCACTCTCGGGGCGGGTGCGCCTGGTGCAGGAAACCGAGGTCGACGTGCAACCCGGGTTCCTGATGTACCTGCCGGTTTACCGCAATGGCGCAGCGCTCGGCACCGTGGCGGGGCGACGCGAGGCGCTGCTGGGCTGGGTGTACAGCCCGTTCCGGGCGGGCGACCTGATGCACGAGGTCCTCGCGGACCCGCTGCGGGACGTCGAGGTCGAGGTCTACGACGTGTCCATCGCCCCGGAGCGGCTGCTGTACCGTTCGGAGGACGGCGAGCGGATTGCGCGCCACACGATCGACCTGCCGATGTCGATCGGCGGACACACCTGGATCGGCCGCTTCCGCAGCAGCGAGCGCTTCGAGTCGTTGATGGAGAGCGACCAGCCGCTGCTGATCCTGGTGGGCGGCAGCGTGGTGAGCGGGCTGCTGTTCGCGGTGCTGTACCTGCTCGGCCGGCACAGCCGCCGCCTCGAGGCACAGGTCCGCGAGCGCACCCGCGAGCTCGTGATCGCCCGCGACGAGGCCGAGAGCGCCAACCGCGCCAAGTCGGCCTTCCTCGCCACGGTCAGCCACGAGCTGCGCACGCCGCTCAACCCGATCCTCGGATTCTCGTCGCTGATGCTGGAGGATCCCGACGCAGTCCTGACGCCTGAGCACCGCCGCCACCTCGGCATCATCCGCCACAGCGGGGGGCAACTGCTGGAGATCATCGAGGAGATCCTCGACATCTCGAGCATCGAGGCAGGACACCTGGCGATCGAAACCCGGCCCGTGCCCCTGCGTGCTCTGCTCGAGGCGCAGTGTGAGGCGCTGCAGCCGGCGGCCGGCGAAGCAGGGCTCGAGCTGCGGCTCGGGGAATGCGACGACAACCTCGTCGTGCGCGCGGATCGCCGGCGCCTCGAACAGGTCGTGCGCAACCTCGTGGCCAATGCCATCAAGTTCACCGACCAGGGTTCGGTCACGGTGCGCGCGCAGCGGCTGGCTGCCACGGCCCGCATCGAGGTGATCGACACCGGAATCGGCATCGCGCCGGCGGACCAGGCGCGCCTGTTCCAGCGTTTCCAGCGCATCGAGTCGCCCCAGCGCAGGATGCCCGCGGGCACCGGGCTCGGGCTCGCGATCTGCCGCCGCCTCGTCGAGGGCATGGCGGGCGAGATCGGCGTGGAGAGCGAGCCCGGACGGGGCAGCCGCTTCTGGTTCACGCTGCCGCTCGCGTGAGGCCGGCGCATAATCCCGAGGATCGCCGACCGGGTTCGGCGCGAGCCGCGAGATGCCGATGATCATCGATGCCTGGGCGCAGCATCCGACCGCGCGCCACCTGAACCACCCGATGTTCGCGTCCCTGCGCCGCTGGACGCGCGGGCAGCCCCGCACGCTGTCCGCGCCGGACGGCGACTGGCCCCTCGAGGTGACGCTCGGCGCGATGGACGAGGGCGGCGTCGACCGCGCCCTCATCAGTGCGTGGCACGGGCCGCAGGGTGAGCTGATCTCGAACGACGAGGTCGCGGCGTTCGTCGCCGCGGGAGGGGGGCGCCTCGTCGGCGTCGGTTCGGTGAACCTGTCGCGCCCGCGCGAAGCCGTCCGCGAGATACGCCGCTGCGTGCGCGAGCTCGGCTTCAGGGCGATCCGCGTGCTGCCCTGGCTCTGGGAGCTGCCGCCCACGCACGCGCGGTTCTACCCGATCTACAGCGAGTGCTGCGAGCTCGGCGTGCCGTTCTGCACGCAGGTCGGCCACACCGGTCCGCTGATGCCGTCCGAGGTCGGACGCCCGATTCCGTACATCGACCAGGTGGCGCTCGACTTTCCCGAACTCGTGATCGTCGGCGGCCACATCGGCTACCCCTGGACCGAGGAGATGATCGCCGTCGCCACCAAGCACCCGAACGTGTACATCGACACGTCGGCGTACACCGTGTCGCGCTACCCGGCGAACCTGGTCGCCTACCTGCAGGGACACGGCCACGGCAAGGTGCTGTTCGGCACCAACTGGCCGATGATCGCGCCCGCCAGGGCGCTCGAAGGGCTGGCCGCGCTCGGACTCGACGAGCCGACGCGCGCGGCGTTCCTCGCCGGCAACGCGCGTCGCGTGTTCCGGCTCGGCTGAGTTCAGCCCGCGGCGGGCGGTGCGAAGCGACGGCGGATCGCTTCCACCTCGCCCCGGCGCTCCAGCAGCACGCGCACGCAGCGCGGATCGAGTGCGCCGTTGCGCGCCATGCGGTCGAGCTCCGCGCAGGCTTCCTCGAGTGGCCAGGCCGGCCGGTAGGGACGGCGCGTCGTGAGCGCGTCGAAGACGTCGGCCGTCGCCACGATGCGTGCCTCGATCGGGATCTGCTCCCCGCGCAGGCCGCGACCGTAGCCGCTGCCGTCCATGCGCTCGTGGTGGAACTCGACGATGTCGGCCAGCATGGCGAGGTTCGGGAAGCCGTTCATCCCGAGGTCGGCGATCACCCGCTCGACGAGCTCGCTGCCGAGCAGCACGTGACGGGTCATCGCCTGCCACTCCTGCGGGTCGAGCCGGCCGGGCTTGAGCAGGATGGTGTCGGGCACGCCGATCTTGCCGATGTCGTGCAACGGCGCGAACAGGAACAGGTGCTCCACCCACTCGTCGTCGCGGCCGAGCGACGGCGCCAGCTCGCGGGCGATCAGCCGCGAGTAGCGTGCCATGCGCTCGAGATGGTCGCCGGACTCGACGTCGCGCATGCGCGTCAGGTCCCGCGCCAGCTGCGTGGCGCCGAGCAGCGTGTCGAGCGCGGTCAGCTCGTTGTTCAGCAACAGCCCGACGACCGATGCGTACAGCGACAGCTCGCGGCGCAGCGCCGGTCCGAAGGTGCCGGGCTCGTGCGAGTCGAAGAAGACGAACGCCAGCAGGTCGCGGTTGCGGAACAGCGGCACGGTGTACGAGGAGCGGTAGCCCCGGTCGAGCAGCCAGCGCGAGTGCTCCGACGACGGCCGCAAGGCGTCCCGCAGGTCGTGGATCGTGCGGGTCCGGCGCTCGGCCGCCAGTTCCAGCAGCGAAGGGACGCTCGCGAGGGCGCACTGGTAGCGCACGAGCGGTTCGACGTCGACCGTCGAGTTCACGAACGTCCTGACGGTGTCGTCGCCGGAGTCGAACAGCGCGCAGGCCATGCGGGTGACGGCGGGGTGCCCGCGGCGAACCTGCCGGTGCAGGTCGTCGAACTGGCCCGAGAGCGTCGCCGCGAGATTCGACGACGTTGCGCTCGGCTCCAGCAGGAGGGTGCGGTCGTGCATGGCGTTCGGCCTCGACGAGGAAGTCGTCGGCGACCATCGTAGGCCGGCGTCGGCGCGCCGGGTGCCGGTTGGGACCGCTACGGAAACGATCGCGCGCGTCCGGGCCCGGCCTCGCGCGGGAGGCCGGGCCCGGACGGGGCCGAGGTTACTTAAGCTGGCCGCGGATCTCGCCGTTGCGATAGTCGCCGGGGCCGGACTCGGGCGGATCCTGGCCGTCGTTCGTGTGCACGTTGGTGTACGTGTTGCCGGCCTTGAGCTCCTCGATGAAGTCGGCCAGCGGGCTGCCCGTCATCGGGCCCAGGAAGTCGCCGCCGTCGAAGCTGCCCTCGGCCAGCACGCCGCTGAACGGGCCTTTCTTCGCGCTCTCGCCGCGCTTCGGAAACAGCTTGACGACCAGCGGACCGTTCATCGTCGGCGGACCGAGATGCACGTCGGCTCCCGACGGATTCGACAGGTTCTCGACCGTCAGCCGGTAGGCGACCGACTTGCCGTCGTCGCTGACGGTCAGCACGAGCGTGCCGGTCGCCTTGCTGTCGGTCGCATCCGGCAACTGCTCCGCGCCGGACAGCTTGGCGGTGAACGTCTCGCCGGCCTGCACGGTGAACGCGGCGCAGGCGAGGGCGGCCGCGGCGAGGGGGATCAGCGCGCGTCGTGCGGTGGACATGGTGACTCCTGGGTTCGGGAACCTGCCGTCCGGCGCGACGCCCGCCGCAGCCGGAACTGAGTCTAGTTCACGCGCTCGTGCGGCAAATCTGAATACGTAGATGGTGAAGGACGCTAGGTTGCCGCCGCGTCAGGCGTCGAGTCGCCCGCGCAGCCCGGCGATGGCGTCGCGCAGGGCGGCGGCGTGCGCATCCTGCTCCGGGTCGAAGCCGCGGTCGCGCAGGCGTCGCTTGCGGAACGCCAGCTCGTTCTGCGCCAGCACCAGCGAGGTCGCGACCTCGCGCCGTCCGCCCGGGATGCGCCGCGTTCGATAGGTGCGGTCGGCCTGCATCGCGGCGTACTCGGCCGGCGTGACGCTGCGTCCGACCTCGTCCGCCAGTTCCTCGCGGATCACGCGGCGCTCGGCCTGGCCGCTGCGGCGGATGATCCACGCCATCAGCAGCGCGAACGGCAGGAAGATCACCAGGTTCGAGATGCTGGCCGAGACGAGCGCATCGGTCAGGCCGAGCATCGGCGGCGGCGTGCTCTCGGTGGGCGGGGCTTCGCCCGAGTTCGCCGCCGCGAGTGCGAACAGCAGGGGCAGCGAGTTGTTCCAGGCGTGCGCCAGCATCGCGAGCAGCAGGCCCGCGACCGGCGCAAGGTAGCGCACGAGGCGGCGGTGCGTCGCGCGCGCGAGCCCGAGCGAGGCGCCGAACAGGCCGGAGAACATCGCGTGTCCCGCGAGGCCGAGCCACGCGTAGCGCGTGCCGAGCTGGAAACCGTACGAGGCCTCGCCGTATTGCACGAAGTTCTGCTGCACGTACAGGGCCGACTCGAACCAGTTGAAGCCGGCGCCGACCAGCGCCCCGTAGATGAATCCGTCGCGCACGTTGTCGAACTCGGCGCGCATCAGCCAGAACAGCAGCACGATGCCGAGGCCCTTGGTGGTTTCCTCGACCAGCGGCGCGGCGAGCGGCGCGCCCACCATCAGCGCGGCGTCCGGGCCGAGCATCGCCTTCAGCGATGCGTTCTGCTCGAGCCAGCTCCCGACGGCGGCGATCACCAGCGTGTTCACCGGCAGTGCCAGCGTCGTCGCGATCAGGCCGCCCCAGAGGAAGGCGGCGGCGAACAGCCAGGGCGACTCGCGTTCGCGGCGATCGAGGTACCAGAGGATGAGCACCGGCAGCAGCGCGAGCAGGCTCGAGAGCGCGAGTGCCGAGACGAACACGTCGGCCGCCTCGGGCCCGGAGCCGTTGACCACCAGCAGGATGATCACGGCCGCGAGCAGCAGAAGCACGCCGAGGGCGATGGTGGTGCGGCGCGCGACCTCCGGCCGGCGCAGCGGCGAGACGATGGCGAGGCCGGCGGCTTGCTGCATGCGCGTGCCCTGGTTCAGCGCGCGGCCGGCGGGCCGGCGTAGAGATCGATGATGCGCCCGATCGCCTCCTGGCAGACCCGGCAGAACGGCACCTCGTCGCGGGTGAACATGACGCAGTCGAGCTGCGGGCGATAGAACGCCTGCGCGTCGTAGTTGGCGCCCTGGAACGCGCCCACGGCGTGCGCGTGCTCGGCCGAGCGGAACAGCCCGGTCGTGTACGCCTGCTCCTCGCGGAACAGCGCGTCCATCTCGGCCTCGGGGCGCTGATCGGCGCGGATCTCGCGCCGGCGGGCCTGGAACTCGCGCTGCCGCTCCTCGAACTCGGCCTTGGGCCACGCCGTCGGCACGGGCGTGCTGGACTCGCGCAGGTGCCGCCACTTCAGCCGCTCGCGGTCGAGCAGCGCGGTGACGTTCGGCTCCCAGGGCTCGACGACCGACGCCGCGGGCGCATAGGCGACCGGCGAGGTGTAGTACTCGTCGGCCAGTGCCGCGAAGTGGTGCCCGAACTCGTGCACGAACACGTAGTCGGCCCAGGCGCTGTCGACGGCGACGGTCGCGAAGGCGCCGTAGATGCCGCCGCCGCCGTAGGTCCGGCCGTTCGCGAGGATCTCGATCATCTCGTACGGCGCCCAGGCCGCGACGTCCCGCAGCGCGCGGTTGTCGAACGTGAGGATGTAGCGCTCGGAGCCGAAGGCGTCGTAGGTGGCGCCCACGGGCGTGCGCCGGTGCACCCCGGTCGAAGGGCGCGAGATGCCCGACTCGGCGGCCGGCGGGCACAGTCCCCAGACGTTGAAGTCGCGACGGCGGGCTGCAAACGGCTCGTGCGCGAACAGCTCGTCGACGAGTCGCCGCGCGTCACGGCCGAACTTCGTCGCGCATTCCGTCGCCGTGTAGCCGTCCCCGAGCAGCAGCACGTCGACCTTGTCGGCCGGGTCGCCGTGCTTCTCGATCTCGACCAGCGTCTGCTGCGCAGGCGCGGCGCGGTCCACGAACATGCCGGCCGGGTCCACCCGCGTCGTCCACACGGGCTGGAATGCCTGGCGCGCGTCCCGCTTCAGAACCGTCACGTCCACGGGCCCGGCCGGCAGCGGAAACCGCAGCGACTCGTGGAAGGTGCGCGAGGCCGTCGCGGCTTCCTCCGTCGTGACCCACTCGGCATAGATCGAGGAGTAGCCGCGCGAGTAGAGCAGGGCGCCCTGCAGGTCGCGGACCTCGTAGCGGTAATTGCCGAGTCCCAGCTCGTCGACCGTGCGCTGCAGGTTGCCCGGCCACGGCAGCGGCTCGACCCGCACCGCGTCCAGTGCGAACACCTCGGCACCGCGGCCGCCGGTGTGGAAATAGTCGAGGCGCAGGGTCGCGGGCGCGGCCGGCTCGGCCAGCCCGGGGGCGGCCAGCGCGGCCAGGATGCACAGCAGTCGGATCGGCAGGTGCACGTCAGGTCTTCCTCGCGGGTGCACGGCGGCGGGCCGTGGCGGGCCGTTTCTTCGCGGGCGGCGCGCGCCGCGGCCGGCGCCGCTCCTCCAGGCGCACGAGTGCGCGCTGCTCGCGCGCCTGCAGCGAGGCCTCGACCTGGCGCAACTGCGTGACGAAGAGCTGTGCGACGCGCGAGAGCGAGCGCTTGCGCGGGTAGAACAGGCCGTAGCTCAGGTGCATCCAGGGCGCGCCGAACGGCAGCAGCGCGACCCGCCCGGCACGCAGGTCCGCCTCGACGGCCGCGAACGGCGCCAGCCCGACGGCGTCGCCGTTCAGCACGACGTTGCGGGCGACACTGAAGGCGTCGAGCATCAGTCCGGGCGCGAGGTCGCCGCTCTCGCGGTCGACCCTCGCGTTGGCCGACGATTTCGCGACGTGCGCGGCGATGCGCTGGGGCAGGCGCGGCGCCACCAGCGGGAACACCAGGATGGCCTCGAGCGCGGCCTCGCGGGCGGCGGCGAGCGGGTGGCCCTCGCGCACGAAGAAGAACACCCGGTGCTCGGCGACCGGTTCGATGGCCAGCCGGGTCGGGTGGCGCTCCGCGGCGGTCGTGTCCGCGATCGCGAACTCGAGCCGGTTGGCGAGGACCTCGCGGGCGAGGTGCTCGAAGTTGCCGAGCTGGGCATTCACCCGCAGTCGCGAGTTGGCCGTGGCCATGCGCCCGAGCGCCGCACCGAGCGGCAGTTCCGCGGCGAACATGTCCGTGCCGAACAGCAGCTCGGGCGACTGCAGGCCGGCCAGTTCCTCGAGGTCGCGGGTCAGGTCGCGTGCCTGCGAGAAGATCCGGCTCGCGTGGTCGATCACCAGCCGCCCGGCTTCCCCGGGCCGCAGGGCCCGCGCGGCCTTGTCCACCAGCTTGAACCCCAGGGCCGTCTCGAATGAGTCCATCCGCTTCTTCAGGGTCTCGGTGTCGAGGCCGAGCACCCGCGCGGCACGGGCGAGGTCGCGGGCGGGGACCAGGGACAGGATGTCGATCAGGCTGGGGGTCTTCGCCATGCAGCGAAGCTAGCAGACGGCACGACGCCTGCACAGGTCGCCCGCCGGGGTCCGGGCCTGCGCCGCGGCCGCGCATGCCGGTATCATGCCCCGATGACCGCCCGACTGATTTCGCGCCGCGACCTGGAGTTCCTGCTCTACGAATGGCTCGACGTGCCGGCCCTGTGCACGCGCGAGCGCTTCGCCGAGCATGGCCGCGAGACCTTCGACGCCGTCCTCGACACCGCGGAGCGGCTCGCGACCGAGCGGTACCTGCCGCACCGTCGCAAGTCGGACACCCACGAGCCGCAGTTCGACGGCGAGCGGGTGACCGTGCCGCCGGAGGTGCCCGAGGCGGTGCGCGCCTTCGCGGAGGCCGGCCTGCTCGCGGCGACCCACGACCTCGAGTACGGCGGCATGCAGCTGCCCCAGGCCGTCGACAAGGCGTGCTTCGCGTACTTCGCCGCGGCCAACGTCGCCACCTCGGCGTACTCGATGCTGACCGTCGGCAACGCCAACCTGCTGCTCGCGCACGGCTCGGCCGCGCAGGTCGACGCCTTCGTGCGGCCGATGCTCGCGGGCCGCTTCACCGGCACCATGTGCCTGTCGGAGCCGCAGGCGGGCTCCTCGCTCGCCGACGTCGCGACCCGGGCCGAACCCGACGGCGACTCGCCGCTCGGCGCGCGCTTCCGCCTCACCGGCAACAAGATGTGGATCTCGGGCGGGGAGCACGAGATCGCCGAGAACATCGTGCACCTCGTGCTGGCGCGCATCCCGGGCGGGCCGCCGGGCGTGAAGGGCATCTCGCTGTTCATCGTGCCGCGCAGCCTCGTTTCTACGGCCGGCGAGGTCGGCGAGCGCAACGACGTCGCGCTCGCGGGCCTCAACCACAAGATGGGCTACCGCGGCACGGTCAACACGCTGCTCAACTTCGGCGAGGGCCGCCGCCGGCCCGAGGGCCGGGCGGGCGCCATCGGCTACCTGGTCGGCGAGCCGCACCAGGGCCTCGCGTACATGTTCCACATGATGAACGAGGCGCGCATCGGCGTCGGCCTCGGGGCCGTGGCACTCGGTTACGCCGGTTACCTCGAGTCGCTCGAGTACGCGCGCAACCGTCCGCAGGGGCGGCCGCTGTCGGCGCGCGACCCCGCCTCGCCGCAGGTGCCGATCGTGCAGCACCCGGACGTGCGCCGGATGCTGCTCGCGCAGAAATCCTACGTGGAGGGCGGCCTGGCCCTGTCGCTGTACTGCGCGCGACTCGTCGACGAGGAGAAGACGGCGCCCACGGCCGAGGCGCGGGCCGGAGCGCACCTGCTGCTCGAGATCCTCACGCCCATCGCCAAGTCCTGGCCGTCGCAGTGGTGCCTCGCCGCCAACGACCTCGCCATCCAGGTCCACGGCGGCTACGGCTATTCCCGTGACTACCCGGTCGAGGAGTTCTACCGCGACAATCGTCTCAATCCCATCCACGAGGGCACGCACGGCATCCAGGGACTCGACCTGCTCGGCCGCAAGGTCACGCTGCAGGGCGGCGCGGCCTTCGCCGCCCTCGGCCGGGTGATCGGCGCGACGGTCGCGCGGGCACGTTCGGCCGGCGACGCGGACCTCGCCGCGCACGCCGCGTCGCTCGAGGCGGCCGTGGCCCGCGTCGCCGACGTCACCCGCCGCCTGCACGCCAGCGGCGATCCGGCGCGCACCCTCGCCAACGCCTCGATCTACCTCGAGGCCTTCGGCCATGCGGTGCTGGCGTGGGTCTGGCTCGAGCAGGCCTGCGCCGCGCACGGGCACGGCGGCGCGTTCTACGACGGCAAGCGGCAGGCCGCCCGGTATTTCTTCCTTTA
Source organism: Pseudomonadota bacterium (assembly GCA_052035645.1). GTDB lineage: Bacteria > Pseudomonadota > Gammaproteobacteria > Steroidobacterales > Steroidobacteraceae > RPQJ01. Next base: position 9,239 of record JBPOHK010000109.1, on the reverse strand, counting down.
CGAGCTGCCGCGCATCGGACCGCAGCTCGACTTGCTCGCCAGCCTCGACGCGACCACGCTGTCGATGCAGGACGAGTGGTTCTGAGGGCGAGGTGCGCGTGGCGCGATCGATCTTCATCACGGGGGCGTCGGCCGGCATCGGCGAGGCCCTGGCCCTGGAGTTCGCGCGGCGCGGCTACGAGGTCGCCATCGCCGCGCGGCGTCTCGACCGGCTGCAGGAACTCGCGGGCCGGCTGACGGCCGCCGGGGCCGCGCGCGTGCTGCCGATGGCGCTGGACGTGGCGGACTACGCCGCCGTCGGTTCGGCCGTCGAGCAGGTGGCGCGTGAATTCGGCCGGCTCGAGGTCGTGGTCGCGAACGCGGGTGTCGGCGTGCTGACCCCGGTGGGCAAGGGCCGCTTCGAGACGGAGCGCCAGACGATCGAGGTGAACCTGCTCGGCGCCATCGCGACCATCGAGGCCGCGGTGCCGATCATGCGCCGACAGAAGAGCGGCCAGCTGGTCGGCATCACCTCGATGGCGGGCTGGCGCGGGCTCGCCGGCTTCGGCGCCTACAGCGCGTCGAAGGGCGGCCTGCACCGCTACCTGCAGTCGCTGCGCACCGAGGTGGCGAACGACGGGATTGCGGTCACCGAACTGTCGCCCGGCTTCATCGACACCGACATGAACCGCACGCTCGGCCAGCGTCCGTTCCTCATCGACGTTCGCAAGGGCGCGGCGCTGATGGCGGCCATGATCGAGCGCCGCGTGGGCTATCGCACGGTGCCCGTCTGGCCCTGGAGCCTCATCGGCCCGCTGCTCAAGGTGCTGCCGGCCTCGCTGTTCGTGCCGCGCGCGCGGCCGCCGCGCTGAAATCCCGTCCCCGGTCCGCCGATTCGAGGAGCCCGTCGCGATGACCGATTCGTCCCCGTCCACCCGCCCGGTCGCCCCGCAGCACGCCTTCGACGTCGGACGATTCGCGGCGTGGCTGCGCGCGAACGTCCAGCCGGGCGCAACGGAGGTGGAGGTCGCCCAGTTCAAGGGCGGCCAGTCCAACCCGACGTACCTCGTGACGGCCGGCCCGCACCGCTACGTGCTGCGCCGCAAGCCGCCCGGCAAGCTGCTGCCGTCGGCGCACGCGGTGGACCGCGAGTACCGGGTGATCAGCGCGCTGGCGGGCAGCGACGTGCCCGTGCCGCGCACCCACGCGTTGTGCGAGGACGGCGAGGTGATCGGCACGGCGTTCTACCTCATGGACTACGTGCCGGGCCGCGTGTTCTGGGACCCGCGGCTGCCGGAGTCGAGTCCCGCCGAGCGCGGCGCCATCCACGACGAGGTCAACCGCGTGGTCGCTGCGCTGCACAGCATCGACCCGGCGGCCATCGGCCTCGGCGACTTCGGCAAGACGGGCGAGTACATCGCGCGGCAGGTCGCGCGCTGGAGCAAGCAGTACCAGGCCTCCGAGACCGAGAAGATCGAGGCCATGGACAACCTGATCGCGTGGCTGCCCGCCAACATCCCGGCCAGCGACGAGACCCGCATCGTCCACGGCGACTACCGCATCGACAACGTCATCTTCCACCCGAGCGAGCCGCGGATCCTGGCGGTGCTCGACTGGGAACTGTCGACGCTCGGGCACCCGCTCGCGGACTTCGCGTACCACTGCATGGTCTGGCGCATTCCGCCGGGCGTGTTCCGCGGCCTCGCGGACGCCGACTTCGCCGGGCTCGGCATTCCCGCCGAGCGCGACTACCTCGAGCGCTATTGCCGGCGCACCGGGCGCGCGGACGTCGCCGGGCGCGACTGGGAGTACTACATGGCCTACAACCTGTTCCGCATCGCGGCCATCGCGCAGGGCGTGATGGCGCGGGCGCTGCAGGGCAACGCCTCCAGCGCCGAGGCGATGCAGACCGGACGGGCCGCGCGCCCGCTCGCCGAGCTGGCCTGGCGCCAGGTCGAGCGGCTGAAGCTTTCCTGAGGAGACGAGCATGGACTTCGAGCATTCCCCGCGAGTCAAGGACCTGCAGAAGCGCCTCGGCGCGTTCATGGACGAGCACATCTACCCGAACGAGGAGCGGTTCTTCGCCGAGATCGCCGACAACAAGGCGAAGGGCAACGGCTGGGTGCCCACCCGCGTCATGGAGGAACTCAAGGCCCGCGCGAAGGCGCAGGGGCTTTGGAACCTGTTCCTGCCCGAGTCCGGGCGCGGCGCGGGTCTCACGAACCTCGAGTACGCGCCACTGTGCGAGATCATGGGCCGCTCGCACATCGCGCCGGAGGTCTTCAACTGCTCGGCGCCCGACACCGGCAACATGGAAGTGCTCGAACGCTACGGCAACGAGGCACAGAAGCAGCAGTGGCTCGAGCCGCTGCTCGCCGGGACGATCCGCTCGGGATTCGCCATGACGGAACCCGCGGTGGCGTCCTCGGACGCGACCAACATCGCCGCGCGCGTGGAGCGCGACGGCGACCACTACGTCATCAACGCCCGCAAGTGGTGGACCTCCGGCGCCTCCGACCCGCGCTGCAGGATCCTCATCTTCATGGGCAAGACCGACCCGAAGAACCCGGACATCCACCGCCAGCAGTCCATGATCCTGGTGCCGATGGACACGCCGGGAGTGAGCCTGGTGCGCCACGTACCGGTGTTCGGCTACCTCGACGAGCCGCACGGCCACCCCGAGGTCGACTTCAAGGACGTGCGGGTGCCGGTGTCGAACCTGCTGCTCGGCGAAGGGCGCGGCTTCGAGATCGCCCAGGGCCGGCTCGGTCCCGGCCGCATCCACCACTGCATGCGCCAGATCGGCCTCGCCGAGCGGGCCCTCGAGGAGATGTGCCGGCGCGCCACCACGCGCGTCGCGTTCCACCGCACGCTGGCCGAGCAGGGCGTCTGGCGCGAGCGCATCGCGGAGGCGCGCATGAAGATCGACCAGGCGCGTTTCCTCGTGCTGCACGCGGCCTGGAAGATGGACACGGCCGGCAACAAGGCCGCGCAGAAGGAGATCGCAATGATCAAGGTGGTCGCGCCGAACGTCGCGTGCCAGGTCATCGACCAGGCGATCCAGCTGTTCGGCGGCGCGGGCGTGACCGACGACTTCGGGCTCGGCTGGGCCTACGCGATGTCGCGCACGCTCAGGATCGCGGACGGCCCGGACGAGGTGCACCGCAACCACGTCGCGAAGCTCGAGCTGTCCCGCTACACCCAGAAGAAGCCCTGAGCCATGGACTTCGCCGGACAGGTCGCGTTCGTCACCGGCGCCGGGCGCGGCATCGGCCGCGCCGTGTGCCGCGAGTTCCAGCGGCGGGGCGCGCGGGTCGTGGTCGTCGACCTCGACGGGGCGCAGGCGCGCGCGACGGCCGCCGAACTCGACGGACTCGGCCTCGAGTGCGACGTGGCGGACGAGGCAGCGGTGCGGTCGGCCGTGGCGGCGGCGGAGCAGCGCTTCGGCCGCATCGACGTGCTCGTCTCGAACGCGGGATTCGGCTCGGCGGCGCTCGATCTCGACGATGCGCTGTCGGCGCCGAACGAGGCCTGGCGGCGCATGTGGGACGTGCACGTCATGGCGCACGTGTACGCGTGCCGGGCCGTGCTGCCGGGCATGCTGGCGCGCGGCGCCGGCTCGCTGGTGAACGTCGCCTCGGCGGCCGGCCTGCTCAACCAGGTCGGCGACACGCCGTACAGCGCCACCAAGCATGCGGCTGTGGCGCTCGCCGAGTCGCTCGCCATCACCTATGCCGAGCGCGGCATCCACGCGGGCGTCGTCTGCCCGCAATATGTCGCCACCGCCATCACCGGGCTCGAGGAATCGACCGCGGCCGGCGCGGTGCCCGGCGTGCTCACCGTCGAGCAGGCGGCGCAGGCCATCGTCGCGGGCATCGCCGCGCGACGGTTCCTGATCCTCACCCACCCCGAGGTACTCGGCTATTTCCAGAAGAAGGCCGCCGACTACGAGCGCTGGCTGGCGGGGATGCGCAAGGTCAAGGACGGCTGGCGTGCCGGCGGGTTCCTCAAGGTCAAGTCCTGACCCGCGCGGGGTACGCAGTTCCCGCTGAGCCGCCGGACGCGGCCCCGGTGCTAGACTCGGTCGGGACGCCGTCGAGGGACGGCTGGGGGCGCCAGGACATGCGTCAGCTGCACGGTGAAGATGCCCGGTTCGTATACGCGGACTCGGGGCACTCCAATTCCAACATCACGCTGCTGTCGATCTACGACCCGTCGACGGCGCCGGACGGCCGCGTGCGCTTCAAGGGCCTGCTGAAGCACATCGCGAGCCGGCTGCACCTCTCGCCGATCTTCCGCCAGAAGCTGCTGCGCGTCCCGCTCGAGCTCGACTACCCGTACTGGATCGAGGACGAGAGCTTCGACCTCGAGTACCACGTGCGCCACATCGCGCTGCCGAAGCCCGGCGACTGGCGCCAGTTCTGCATCCAGGCCTCGCGCATCCACGCGCGGCCGCTCGACATGTCGAAGCCGCTGTGGGAGCTCTACCTCGTCGAGGGGCTCGACTCCTTCCTCGACCTGCCCAAGGACAGCTTCGGCATCCTCGCCAAGGTGCATCACGCCGCGATCGACGTGCGCGCGGGCGCCGAGATCACCACGCTGCTGCACGACACCACGGCGGTGCCGCCGGCCCCGGAGCCGCCCGAGCCCTGGTTCCCCGAGTCGCCGCCGGGCGCGCTGTCGCTGCTCGCCCGCGCCGCCCTGCACAACTTCGTGCAGCCGCTGCTGTTCGCCGCCCCGCTCACGCGCGCGCTCAAGAACATCACGCCCGCGGTGCTCGGCTCGCTCGGCGACCTCTGGCTGCACCCGGAGCGCCTGCCGATCACGCGCTTCAACTCGGAAGTCTCCCCGCACCGCGTGTTCGAGTCGCGGCGCTTCCTCATCAGCGAGTTCAAGGAGATCCGCGAGCTCGTGCCGGGCGCGACCATCAACGACGCCGTGCTGGCGGTCTGCGGCGGCGGGCTGCGCCGCTACCTGCTCACCCACGACGAGCTGCCGGGGCCGAGCCTCGTGTCGGTCGCGCCGGTCTCGGTGCGCAACAACGAGGGCGGCGGCTCGGGCGGGCACAGCCTCAGCCTCATGCGCGTGCCGCTCGGCACCGAGTTCGAGGACCCGGTGCGTCGCCTGCGGTCGATCCAGCGGCACACGGCGGCGGACGAGGACATCGAGCAGGCCGTCGGCGCCAAGGAACTCACGGACATCTCGAAGCACGCGCCGGCGGCGACGCTGGCGATGTCGGCGCGCCTGCTGGCCGGCTCGTCGCTGGGCATGGGCCGGCGCGCGCCGCTCGCGAGCTGCACCATCACGAACGTGCCGGGGCCGGCGATCCCGCTCTACCTGAACGGCGCGCGCATGACGTACTTCTCGGCCATCATGCCGATCTCGGACGGCATGGGCCTCGTGTTCGCCGTCACCAGCTACGACGGCAAGATCCTGATCTCGCCGACGTCCTGCCGGGAGCAGATTCCCGATCCGGAACACTTCGCCCAGTGCATCCGCGACAGCTTCCAGGAATACCTCGCGCTGGCGCGCAAGCGGCCGGCGCGGGGGCGCGCCCGCAAGGGCGCGCGCAAGGCGAGGGGCGGTCAGCCTGCGGCGGGCAAGCGCAAGGGTTCGGCGAAGCGCAAGGTCGCCTGACGGCGGAGGTCAGCCCGCGACCGCGGCGGCGGCGCCCAGGCGCTCGGGCGGGCCGAGTCGCGCGGCGCACTGGCGATAGATCGAGCCGCTGAAGCCGCGCGGCTCCCAGGGCTTCCAGTGGCCCTCCGGCTGCGCGAGCCGGTCGGCGAGGATCCACATCACGGCGGCATTGAAGCCGAGACCGATGTGGCTGCCGGGCACCCAGATGTTCTCGTGCTGGTCGTCGTCGGTGTCCTCGATGCGCGACGCCTCGGGCGGCACGACGCCGTCGGTCATCGAGAACACGCAGGTCGAAGGCACGGGCGGCGGGGCCCTGAGGACCTTCGCACGCACGTTGGAGAGGTGCGCCACCGGGCCCATCGGGTGTGCCAGCAGCCGGTAGATCGTCTTCACCAGCAGCGGAACGCGGAAGTTGTCGACCGCGAACTTCATCGGGCTGCCGAGCGAGACCACGGAACGGATGCACTCGGGGGCGTTGTGCGCGGTGTAGAAGCCGTAGACGCCGCCGAGGCTCCAGCCCACCACGCTTACCTTGCGCGCGTGCTTGTGGTGCAGGAAGCGTACCTTCTGCTCGAGCGCCTGCGAGAACTTGAGCTTGAACCCGGTGTTCTGGCCGAGGCCCCAGGTCTCGACGTGATAGCCGCGCGAGCGCAGGAACAGGCTGAGGCCGACGAGGGTCGCGTCGCTGGCGGTGAAGCCCGGCACCAGCAGCACCGGGTGTCCGTCGCCGCGCGGCGTCTGCTGCAGCCACGGCAGCGCGGCGGGCAGCAGGCTCATCTCCAGCAGGGCCCGGCCTTCGAGCAGGGTGTAAAGGGTGCGTGGCGGCTTGCGCCTCGCGGACCGGGGTGGCTTGGGCATCCTGGCGACGGTGACCGGTTGCTCTGGTTGCGGCGCAGCAATACTAACAGGACGCCACGTTGCAGGGAGTGGCCGCTCCTAGGCAAGCTTGCGGCTTCGAATCTGCGGCCTGCTTGGCCGAATCCAGGAGACCCCATGACCCTGCCCCTGTTGCGCGCGCTGGCCCTGGCGCTGCTCGCCGCGTTGCTCTCCGGCCCGCTGTCGGCGGCCGAGCGCAGTGAAATACCCGAGAAATATCAGTGGGATATGCGCAGCCTGTATCCGGACGAGGCCGCCTGGGTCGCCGCCAAGCAGGCCATCGTCAAGGACCTGCCCGGCCTCGGCCAGTGGCAGGGCAAGCTCGGCGGGTCGGCCGGCGCCCTGCTCGGGGGGATGAGCGCCTGGGAGCAGGTGTCGCAGCGGGTGGACCGGCTGTACGCCTACGCCGCGCAACTCTACGACCAGGACACGCGGGTGTCCCGGCACCAGCAGATGCAGACCGAGGCGGGGCAGGTCTACTCGGACTTCCTCGCCGCCACGGCGTTCATGCGGCCCGAGATCCTGGCGATCGGCAAGCCGACGATCGACCGCTACCTCGCCGAGGAGCCGAAGCTCGGGCAGTACCGGATGTACCTCGACGACATCCTGCGCGCCGCCCCGCACACGCTGTCCGGTCCAGAGGAGAAGGTCTTCGCCCAGGCCGGCGTCATGGCGCAGGCCGGCGGCGACGTGCGCTCCGTTTTCACGAGCGCCGAACTGCCCTGGCCCGAGGTCACCTTGTCGACCGGCGAGAAGCTGCGCCTCGACGCGGCGGCCTTCACCCGGTACCGGGCCTCGACCGTCAAGGCGGACCGCGACCTCGTGTTCCAGGCGTTCTTCGGCGCCTACGGCCAGTACACCCGCACGCTCGCCACCACGCTCAACGCGCACGTGCAGTCGCACGTCGTGGCGAAGAACGTGCGCCGCTTCGATTCCTCGCTGGATGCCGCGCTGTTCGACTTCAACATCCCGCGCAGCGTGTACACCCAGCTGCTCGCCGACGTGCACGCGAACCTGCCCACGCTGCACCGCTACCTGAAGCTGCGCCAGAAGATCATGGGCCTGCCGCAGCTCGGCTACGAGGACCTGTATGCGCCGATCGTCGCCAGCGTCGATCTGCAGTACACGCCGGAGCAGGCGATGGCCCTGACGCTCGACTCGTTCGCGCCGCTCGGCAGCGCCTACGTCGAGACGCTGCGCCGCGGCTACGGCGAGCGCTGGGTCGATTTCCTGCCGAACACCGGCAAGAGCCCCGGCGCCTACAGCAACACCGTCTACGGCGTGCACCCCTACCAGCTGTTGAACTTCAACGGCGCGTGGGACGACGTGTCGACGCTGGCGCACGAGTCCGGGCACTCGATGCACTCGTACCTGGCGTCGGCCGCGCAGCCGTACGCGACGGCCGGCTACTCGACCTTCGTGGCCGAGGTCGCCTCGACGCTGAACGAGAACCTCCTGCTGCACCACATGCTCGACCAGACCCGGGACGGCCGCACGCGCCTGTTCCTGCTGGCGAGCTACCTCGACAACATGCGCACCACGCTGTTCCGCCAGGTGCTGTTCGCCGAGTTCGAGCTGAAGATGCACGAGGCCGTGGAGCGCGGCGAGCCGCTCACGGCGGACTGGCTCAACCAGCAGTACCTCGCGCTGCTGCGCGAGTACTACGGTCACGACCAGGGCGTGGTGAAGGTCGCCGACACCTACGGCGCCGAGTGGGCCTACATCCCGCACTTCTACCGCAACTTCTACGTCTACCAGTACGCGACCAGCATGATCGGCGGCATGTCGCTGGCCGACGGCATCATCGGCAAGGCGGCGGTGAAGTCCGGCAAGGCGGCCCGCAACCGCGACGCCTACCTGCGCATGCTGTCCTCGGGCTCCTCGAAGTATCCGGTCGAGCTGCTGCGCGACGCCGGGGTCGACATGACCACCTCGGCGCCCTTCAATGCGGCGATCCGCGAGATGAACGCGATCATGGACGAGATGGAGCGGCTCTACGCGAAGGACCTCGGCCGGTGAGCACGCGCAGGCGGCCGCGCGCGTACGCCGGCCTCACGCAGCTCGGCGCCACCACCGCGATCCCGGCCTCGCCGGACGCGGCGGTGCTCGAGCGCGTGCCGAACCCGCATCCGCGCAAGCTCTATCTCGCGCGCTTCACCGCGCCGGAGTTCACCTCGCTGTGCCCGATCACCGGCCAGCCGGATTTCGCGCACCTGGTGATCGACTGCGTGCCGGGCCGGTGGCTGGTGGAGAGCAAGTCGCTGAAGCTGTACCTCACCAGCTTCCGCAACCACGGTGCGTTCCACGAGGACTGCACGCTCGCGATCGCGGACCGCCTGGTCGGGCTGCTCGCGCCGCGCTGGCTGCGCATCGGCGGCTACTGGTACCCGCGCGGCGGCATGCCGATCGACGTGTTCTGGCAGACGGGCCGCCCGCCCGCCGGGCTGTGGATCCCGGAGCAGGGCGTCGCGACCTATCGTGGCCGTGGTTGAAACACAGCGTCGGGAGAGAACGATGTCGACCATGAACGTGTCCTGGCCGCGCGCGGCGGCTCGTGTCGCTGCGCTGCTGGCCGTGCTGGCGGCAGGCGGTGCCCGGGCGCAGGACGCCGCGGCCGTCGTTGGCCCGGCCGAACCCAGCGCTGCGAAACTGGCCGCGGTCGCGGCCGTCGAGCGGCACGCGCGCGACCTCGAGGGGCTGTCGGACCGCATCTGGGCCTACGCCGAGATCGCGTTGCGCGAGCATCG
>JBPOHK010000007.1:0-14923 GCA_052035645.1 Pseudomonadota bacterium | reverse complement strand
ATGTTCGGGTTCAGGGGAAGGGGGGGCGCCTTCCCGCCGGCCGGGCGGGGGCGGGTGGGACCGAAGTACGCGCCGGCGGGGGGGGCGCCGGGGGGCGCCGCCCGACGACAAAGGAAGCGTCCCCGGGGGCACAGGGGTCCCCGGGGAAACGCGGTCAGCCAGCGGCGCATCGCGCCGCGCGGGGAGCATCGATGAAGCACTGGGCCTGGGCGGCATGCGTCGCAGTCGGCGCGGCCATCGCGAGCGTGCCGTCCGCACGCGCCGAGGAGGGTACCGCGGCCGCCAAGCCGGCGAGCTCGCGCGTCGTCGTCGACATCAAGCCGAACCGGATCGTCCTGATGGACGTCGCCGTCGCCGGCAGCCGCCTGATCGCGGTCGGCGAACGCGGCTTCACGCTCGTCTCCGACGACGCGGGCAAGCAGTGGCGGGCCCGCGGGACGCCGGTCGACCGCACGCTGACCGGCGTGGCCTTCAGGGACGACAAGACCGGCATCGCGGTGGGTCACGGCGGCACGCTCATCCGTACCGACGACGGCGGCGAACACTGGGCCCAGGTGCCGATGGAGGAGGCCGGCAGCGACTCGCTGCTCGGCGCGACCTGGCTCGGCGGCGACCACTTCATCGCCTACGGGGCCTTCGGCCTGTACTTCGATTCCGTGGACGCGGGCCGCACCTGGCAGCGCCGCGTCGTCCTGAACGACGAGTTCGACCGCCACATCTCGCAGGTCGTCCAGGTCGGCGGCTCGCTGTTGCTGGCGGCCGAGTCGGGCACCCTGCTGCGGTCGGACGACGGCGGCACGACCTGGATCGCGCTGACCTCGCCCTACGCAGGTTCGTTCTTCGGCGCCACGCTGCTCAGGAGCGGCGCGATCGTGGTGTTCGGCATGCGTGGCAACGTCTACCGCACGACCGACCTCGGCGCCACCTGGACCAAGGTGCCGCTCGACACGACGGTCTCGCTGATGTCGGGCCACCCGCTGGCCGACGGCCGGCTGCTGCTGGTCGGCAACTCCGGCCTGCTGGTCGAGAGCCGCGACGACGGCCAGACGCTGGCGATGCACTGGGCCCCGGAGCGCAAGGGCTTTTCCGCGTTCGCCGAGGTGGGCGGCGCGGTGGTGCTGGTGGGCGAGTCGGGCGTGACCAGCCTCGATCCGGCCTGGCTGAACGGCGCCCCCGCGACACGCTAGAGGCAGCATCATGACGCAACAGACGCAGATTCCCGCGGGCGCAGGCGGCGAGGAGATCCAGCAGACGCAGTTCTCGGCGGACTGGGTCGGCCGGATCTCCTACTGGATCTTCCACAACCGCAAGCCGCTGCTGATCCTGTTCATCCTGATCACGATCGTGCTCGGCGCCATGGCGAGCCAGCTGCGGGTGCAGGCGGCGTTCACCAAGATGATCCCGCTCAAGCACCCGTACATGGCGACCTTCCTGCAGTACCAGGCGGACTTCGGCGGCGCGAACAAGGTGCTGGTCGCGGTCAAGAACCGCAAGGGCGACATCTACGACAAGCAGTTCCTCGACACGCTGCGCGGCGCCACCGAGGAAGTGTTCTACGTGAAGGGCGTCGAACGCAGCTCGGTCACCTCGCTGTTCACCTCGAACGTGCGCTACAACGAGGTCGTCGAGGACGGCTTCCGCGGCGGCAACATCGTCTCGGCCGACTTCACCGGCACGCCCGAGCAGATCGACAAGGTGCGCGAGAACCTGCGCAAGTCCGACTGGGTGGGCCGCATCGTCTCGAACGACGAGACGGCCGCAATGGTCGTCGCGACGTTGATGGACAAGGACCCGGATACCGGCGAGCGGCTCGACCTGCAGGACGTCGCCGGGCAGCTCGAGGCGATCCGGGCGAAGTACGAGAACGCCGACACCAGCGTGCACATCATCGGCTTCGCCAAGGCGGTCGGGGACATCGCCAAGGGCGCGGCCGGCGTGCTCGTCTTCTTCGGCGTCGCGTTCGTCATTACCGCCGTGCTGCTGTTCTGGTACTCGGGTTCGCTGATGATCACCTCGCTGGCCCTCATCTGCGCCATCGTGCCCGTCATCTGGCTGCTCGGGCTGCTGCCGATCTTCGGGCTCGGGCTCGACCCGATGTCCATCCTGGTGCCGTTCCTGATCTTCTCGATCGCCGTCTCGCACGCCGTGCAGATGACCAACGCGTGGAAACTCGAGACGCTGCACGGCGCCGACGGCGTGACCGCGTCGACCCACTCGTTCCAGAAGCTGTTCATCCCGGGCGCGATGGCGCTGCTCGCGAACGCGCTCGGCTTCATGGTGATCGCGTTCGTCGAGATCGAGATCGTGCGCGAGCTGGCGTACACGGCCACGATCGGCGTCACGGTGATGATCATCACCAACAAGATGCTGCTGCCGATCCTGCTCTCGTACTACAGGTTCACGCCGGAGCAGGCGTCGAAGCTGGCCGGCAAGGAAACCGCGGGCGACTGGCTCTGGGAGCGCATCGGCGGCCTCGCGACGAAGAAGGTGGCCTGGGTGCCGATCCTGATCGGCGTCGGCCTGCTGGCCTTCGGGCTGATGCAGGCCCGCCACCTGCACGTGGGCGACCTGGGCAAGGGCGTGCCGGAGCTGCGGCCGGACTCGCGCTACAACCAGGACGTCGACATGATCACGAGTCACTTCGCGATCGGCGTCGACCTGTTGCAGGTGATCGCCGAGGCGAAGCCGGCCAGCGAGGACGACTCGCCCTGTGTCGACCGCGAGGTGATGGACAAGATCGAGGACTTCGATTTCCAGATGCGGCAGCTGGACGGCGTCGCGACCGTGCGCAGCCTCGCCGGCTTCGTGAAGATCATGACGCAGTCCTTCGCCGAGACCTACTCGAAGTGGCGCATGCTGCCCGAGTCGCGCGCCCAGATCGCGCAGGGCGTCGGTTACGCCACGCGGCTCGGCAACGAGTTCATGAACTCGAAGTGCACGGCGATGCCGGTGAGCATCTTCACGACCGACCACCAGGCGACGACGATTTCGCAGATCGTGCAGAAGATCAAGGAGTTCAAGGCGGCGGGCGGCGACACGGAGCGCGTCACGTTCCGCCTCGCGAGCGGCAACGTCGGCGTGATGGCGGCGACCAACGAGGCGGTGCACGCCGCCGACAAGTGGGTCAACCTCGCGCTGTTCGCCTCGGTGCTGGTGCTGTGCCTGATCACCTTCCGCTCCTTCCCGATCACGCTGTGCATCATCCTGCCGCTGGCGCTCGTGACGGTGCTCTGCAACGCGCTGATGGCGATCCTCGGCATCGGCGTGAAGGTCAACACGCTGCCGGTCGTGGCCCTGGGCGTCGGCGTGGGCGTCGACTACGGCATCTACCTGTTCGAGCGCATGAAGCACGAGATGGAGGACAACGCGCTGTCGCTGAAGGACGCGTTCGTCGAGGCCCTCAAGCAGCGCGGCACGGCCTCGATCTTCACGGCGGTGACGATGACGATCTCGGTCGCGACCTGGACGTTCTCGGCGCTCAAGTTCCAGGCGGACATGGGCATCCTGCTGAGCTTCATGTTCCTCGTGAACGCCTTCGGCGCGATCCTGCTGCTGCCGGCGCTCGCGGCCTACCTGGTCGGCGACCGCAAGGCGAAGGGCCAGCCCGCGGCGAAGTCGGCCTGACGCGGCCGGACGCCGCATGAACGACGTCCTGGCCGCCCCCCTGCGGCTGCCGTGCGGGGCGACGCTGCCGAACCGGCTCGCAAAGGCAGCGATGACCGAGGGGGTGGCCGATCCGCTGCTGCGGGCGACGGCCGCGCACCAGCGGCTCTACCGCCTCTGGAGCGAGGGCGGCGCGGGCATGCACCTCACGGGCAACGTGCAGGTCGACCGCACCGACCTCGAGCGTCCGGGCAACGTCTCCATCGACCGCTCGGACCCGCGTACGTACGACGCCGCGGCGCGCGCCGCCCTGCAGGCCTGGGCCCGCGCCGGCACGGCCTGCGGCAACCACCTCTGGATGCAGATCTCCCACGCCGGCCGGCAGACGCCGCGCTACGTCACGAGCCGTCCGCTCGCGCCGTCCGCGGTGCAGCTCGACCTGCTCGGCAACTACGCGCGGCCCGTCGCGCTCACGGAGGCGCAGATCCTCGACCTCGTCGGCCGCTTCGCGCACGCCGCGACGGTGGCGCGCGAGACCGGCTTCACGGGCGTGCAGGTGCACGGCGCGCACGGGTACCTCGTGAGTTCCTTCCTCTCGCCGGTCACCAACCGGCGCGACGACGCCTGGGGCGGCCCGCTCGCGAACCGCGCGCGTTTCCTGCTCGAGATCGTGCGCGCCGTGCGTCGCGCGGTGGGGCCGGACTTTCCGGTGTCGCTCAAGCTGAACTCGGACGACTTCCGCAAGGGCGGGTTTGGCCACGACGAGTGCCTGCAGGTCGTGCGCTGGCTGAACGACGAGTCGCTGGACCTGCTCGAGGTCTCCGGCGGCACCTACGAGCAGCCGCGCCTGATCGGCTTCGAGGGCCGCGCGGCCGATGCCGTGCCCATGCGCGCGAGCACCCGGGCGCGCGAGGCGTACTTCCTCGAGTACGCGGCCTCCATCCGCCGGGTGGCGAGGATGCCGCTGATGGTCACCGGCGGCTTCCGCAGCCGCGCGGGCATGGAAGCCGCGCTCGGCGGCGACTGCGACCTGATCGGACTCGGCCGTCCGCTGTGCTGGCAGCCGGACTTTCCGCGCCGCCTGCTCGCCCGCGAGGTCGAGTCGATCGAGAACCTCGATGCGCGCCTGTACATCGCGCGGTCGGGCCGCCTCTCGCCGGCCAGCCCGTGGACCGCGGCCAAGGCGCTCAATGCCTTCGGCGCGCAGTCGTGGTACTACTGCCAGCTGTTCCGCCTCGCGGACGGCCGGCCGGCCGACCTCGGGCTCGGCGTGTTCGCGGCATTGCGCGAATACGTCGGCGACGAGCTCGCCAAGGCCTGGCGGATGCACCGCGCCCGTCGACGAGAGAGGCCCGCCGCATGATCGACCTGTACACCGCAGCCACGCCGAACGGCCACAAGGTCTCGATCGCGCTCGAGGAACTGGCGCTGCCCTACGCGGTGCACGTGATCGACCTCGCGGCGCTCGAGCAGAAGCGGCCGGAGTTCCTGCGCATCAACCCGAACGGCCGCATCCCGGCCATCGTCGATCGCGACGAAGGCGACTTCGCGGTCTTCGAGTCGGGCGCCGTCCTCGTCTATCTGGCCGAGAAGACCGGCCGCCTGATGCCGTCCGACGCGAAGGGACGTTCGCGGGTGATGCAGTGGCTGATGTTCCAGATGGGCGGCATCGGCCCGATGATGGGGCAGGCCAACGTCTTCTTCCGCTACTTCCCCGAGAAGATCCAGCCGGCCATCGACCGCTACCAGGGCGAGGTGCGCCGGCTGTACGGCGTGCTCGACGGCCGGCTCGCGGACCACGAGTACCTCGCCGGCGACTACTCGATCGCGGACATCGCGAACTGGGCCTGGGTGCGCACGCACAAGTGGTCCGGCGTCGAGATCGAGCCGTTCCCGCACCTCGCCCGCTGGACGGCACGGCTCGCGGCGCGGCCGGCCTGCCAGCGCGGGATCGAGGTGCCGCCGCGCGCGGAGCGGCTCGAATCGGGCAAGGGCACGGAGCAGTTCATCGCCGCGGCCCGCCGCATGGTCGAGACCGGGCGCGGCGGCCCCTGACTCAGCGCATGCCGATGGCGTCGAGTCGCGCGGACTGCTGGGCCTCGCTGAGCGGTGCGCAGTGCCGCGAGACCGCCGCCAGGAAGGCCAGCAGGGCCGGCACGTGCGTGCCGAGCACCACCTTGCCGGTCGTGAGCAGCGCCACCGAGATGTCGCGCTCCGGATCGGCCCACAGCAGGTTGGTGGCGAAGCCCAGGTGCCCGAAAGCCTGCGCCGCCGACGGCCCGTACAGCCCGAAGGGACTCGTGCCGAGCATCATGCCCGCCGAGTAGCGCAGCGGCAGCAGCAGCGAGCGGTCGATCTCGGGCTTGCCCACCTCCGTGATGGCGCGCCGCACGGTCAGCGGCTGGAACACCCGCCTGCGCCCGAGTCTTCCGCCGTCGAGCAGGCACTGGAAGAACGCGCCCGCGTCGTCCGCGGTCGCGAACCCGTTGCCGGCCGGAATGACCGCGCGGTAGAACCGCGGGTCGTTCGACAGCTCCGTCGCGTGGCTCAGCGTCGTGCCGATGGCGCGGCGCAGGTAGCGATCGACCACGCCGTCGTGCCGGAAGCCGGTGACGTAGTTGCGGGCGACCTTGCGCTGCGCGGGCCCGCGTACGCCGAAGTCGAGCGAGTCGAGGCCGAGCGGGCCGCCGATCTCGTCGCGGAAGAAACGCCGGAACGGCTGGTCCGTCACCTTCTCGACGAGGTCGGCCACGACGAAGCCCGCGGTCAGAGCGTGGTACGCGTGGTGATGACCGGGCCGGTCGGGCGCGGTGTCGTAGATCAGCTGCAGGATGCGCCGCCGATCGAGCAGCAGCTCGGCGACGTCGAGTCCCTCGGTCGGCACGGTCGGTATGCCGGCCTTGTGGCACAGCAGCTGGTAGATCGTGATGTCGCGCTTGCCGTTGCGCCCGAACGCCGGCACGTAGTGGCTCACCGGGTCGAGCAGGCTGAGCGCCTTGCGCTCGGACAGCAGGTGCACCGTCATGGCGGCCATGGCCTTGCTGGCGGAGAACAGGCAAACGGGCGTGTCCACGTCCATGGGCACGGCCGACTCCCCGTCCTCGCCGGGCCCGTTGCCGCGGGCGTGGCCGATGGCCCGCTTGAGCACGATGCGGCCGCGCCGGCGCAGGACGAACGAGATGCCCGGGTGCATGCCGGTGGCGTAGAGCCGCTCGACCGCCGACCAGACGGCGTCCACGCCGGCCCGGGACAGGCCGACCGCCTCGGGCGCGGTTTCCTCGCGAGCCGCGATGGTCGTCACCGATCCGAGGTCGGCCGGGACCGCGGCCGCAGCGAGCAGCCGGCGTCGCACGGCGGGCATCAGCGTGTGGGCGATAAGCATGAAAGTCAGCCTCGCCGGCGCAGCACCGCCTCGCGCACCAGCGCCAGGCGGTCGTTGCCGAAATACATGTCGTCGTGGTCGACGAAGATCGTCGGCGAGCCGAAGCCCCCGCGCGCGATCAGTTCGTCGGTGTTGGCCTTCAGCCGCGCCTTGACCTCGGCCTGGCCGATGCCCGCGAGGAAGCCGGCCGGGTCGATGCCGAGGCGCGTGCAGATCCGCGCCAGCACCTCGTCCTGCGAGATGTCCTCCTCGCGCGACCAGTACGCCTCGAACACCGCCGATGCGAACGGAATCAGGAGGCCCGCGGGCTCGAGGTGGATGCAGCCGCGCATGGCCTTGACGCTGTTGACCGGGAAGACGGCGGGCGGAAACCGGATCGTGAGCCCCGCGAGCCGTGCCCAGTCGGCGAGGTCCTTCTTCAGGTAGGCCTGCTTCGCCGGCACGCCGCGCTCGCGGAACTCGTACACGCTCGGGTTCACCGCGTTGAACACGCCGCCGACGAGGATCGGCCGCCACGCGACCGGCTCGTCGAGCTCGCGCAGCATGGGCTGCAGGTTGTGGAATGCGAGCCACGTCCACGGGCTCGAGCAGTCGAAGAAGAACTCGATCATGCGTCCCCCGGTTCGTCGCGGCCGGTCCCGGGCCGGGCCGCCCATCCGGCTGCCAGCGTCCCCCGGCCGGCGGCGGCACGCATCAGGGATTTGCGCAGCGCCTTCACGCGGCGTGCTCGCGAAACCATGCGAGCGACAGCGCGTTCATGCGCGCGGGCTGCTCGAGCGGCAGCCAGTGCCCGGCGTCCTCGATGCGCTCGTAGCGCCACGGCGCCTGCACGTGACGCGCCGAGCCGGTCATCTGGTCCTCGGACAGGAACCTGTCGCCGCTGCTCCAGACGCCGAGCGCCGGGACGGCGCACGGCGGCCAGGCGCGGAGCAGCACGCGCACGAGGTTCGCCCGGTACCAGTTGAGCCCGGCCGTCAGGCGGCCCGGGCGCGACAGCAAGGCGACGGACTCGGCCATCGCAGGATGCGGGCCGGCCCAGCCGCGCAGGCCCGCGAAGTCGTCGTGCGACAGCCAGCGCTCCGCGAGGCCGCGGAACTGGAAGGCCAGCGTGTAGAGACCCTTGCGCTTCTGCTCCAGGCCCGCCGTCGCGTAGGCGCGCGGATGGCCCACCGACAGCGCGGCGAGCGCGCGAACGCGCCGGGGCTGCGCCAGTGCGAGGCACCAGGCGACCACCGCTCCCCAGTCGTGGCCGACGATGCGCACGGACTCGCCCGGACACAGCCGGTCGAGCACGGCGAGGTGGTCGGCGACGATGCGGTCGATCCGGTATTCCGCCACCTGCGTCGGCGCCGCGGACTCGCCGAAACCGCGCTGGTCGGGGACGATGACGCGATGGCCCGCGGCCACCAGCCCGGGCAGCATGCGGTCCCACAGGCTGCCCGCATCCGGAAAGCCGTGCAGCAGCAGGATGGGCGGCCCGCTGCCGGCGGTGCGCACGCGCAGTTCGAGGCCCGCGGCAGGCAGGCGCTGGTCGACGATTTCCAAGGCGCGGTCCTGGGTCCTGGTGCGGCCGGTCCGCCAGAATACCGCGTTCCCGGTGCCGCGGGCCGTGGCGGCCCGGCCGCCCCTTTCCAGCCCCGGCGGGGCGCGGCATTATCCGTCTCCCGCCGCGTCACCCGCCGGAAGACCGCCATGATTCGCCAGCTCGCCACGTTGCTCGCCGTCGCCGTGCTCACGGTCGCCTGTGCCACCAGCCCCACCGGCCGGCGGCAACTGATGCTGGTGTCGGAGCAGCAGGCGATCAGCTCCTCCCGGCAGGCCTACCTGCAGGAGATGGGCAAGTACAAGAAGGAGGGCAAGCTGGTCAGCGACCCGCGCGTCCTCAACCGGGTCAAGGTGATCACCGAGCGACTGGTGGCGCAGGCGGTCGCGATGCGCCCCGAATCCGCGAAATGGGAATGGAGCGTCGAGGTAATCGACGATCCGAAGAACGTCAATGCGTGGTGCATGGCGGGCGGTCGCATGGCGGTCTACACGGGCCTGCTGATGCAGGTCGACCCGACGGACGACGAGCTCGCGCAGGTCATGGGCCACGAGATCGGCCACGCGCTCGCCAACCACACGGCGGAGCGCATGTCGGTGGCCATGGCCAGCCAGGCGGGCATCCTCGCGGCGGGCGTCATGTCGGACCGCCCGGCCACGTCGATGGCGGCGGCCGCGGCGGCCGCGACGCTGGCCGTGCAGTTGCCGAACAGCCGCGCCGCGGAAACCGAGGCCGACCAGATCGGCATCAAGCTGGCGGCGAAGGCCGGCTACGACCCGCGCGCGGCGATCACGCTGTGGCAGAAGATGGGCAAGGTCGGCGGCGGCAAGGGCCCGCCCGCCTGGCTCAGCACGCACCCGAGCGACCAGCAGCGCCAGCAGCGCCTCGGCGAACTCGCGCCGAAGATGATGAAGTTCTACCAGCAGCCGGGCGCGCGGCCGACCTACCCGGTGCGCATCGGGGCCGCCGCGGTCTGAGACGACCGTGGTCGTCCCGCCGGTCGCGGAGCAGCGGCCCTTCGTCGTCGAGTCGCCGCACGGCGGGCGCCCGGACGAATACCACTGGCTGCGCGACGACGCCCGTCGCGACCCGCGGGTACTCGCGCACCTCGCCGCCGAGAATGCCTACCGGGAGGCGATCCTCGCGCCGCTGAAGCCGCTCGAGGACCGTCTCTACGAGGAGATCGTCGGGCGCATCCGCCAGGACGACACCAGCGTGCCGTACCGCTATCGCGGGCACTGGTACTACGCGCGCTACGCGACGGGCGAGGAGTACCCGGTGCATGCCCGCCGGGCCGGCTCGCTCGATTCGCCGGAGGAAGTGCTGCTCGACGTGGCCCGGCTCGCGCAGGGGCGGGACTTCTACGAGCTGGGCGACTACGACGTCAGTCCGGACGACCGCGTGCTCGCCTGGACGGAGGACGACGTCGGCCGCCGGCAGTTCACGCTGCGCTTCCGCGACCTGCGCAGCGGCGAGCCGCTGCCCGACGTCGTCCAGAACGTCGAGGACGGCTTCGCGTGGACGGCGGACGGGCGCAGCGTGCTGTACGTCGAGAAGGACCCGCAGACGCTGCTCGGCCTGCGCGTCCGCCGGCACGTGCTCGGCACCCCGGTCGCCGACGACGTGCTCGTGCACGAGGAAGCGGACGAGGCGTTCTACACGTCCGTCGCCGTCACCAAGGACGGCCGCTACCTGCTTATCGAATCGAGCAGCACGGTCACCACGGAGACGCGCTACGCGCGGGCCGACGACCCGCAGCTCCGTTTCGCGGTGATCGCCGCGCGCAGGCGCGGCCACGAGTACTCGGTGGAACACCGCGACGGCCTCTGGATCGTCCTCAGCAACTGGCAGGCCCTGAATTTCCGGTTGCTGTCGACGCCGGTCGGCGGGTCCGGCGACCCGGCGTGCTGGCGCGAGATCCTGCCGCACCGCGAGGAGGCGCTGCTCACCGACTTCGACGTGTTCCGCGACTTCGTGGCGGTCGAGGAGCGATCCGCCGGCCTGCGTCGCGTGCGGGTGCTGCGCGACTCGGGGGAACCCGTCGAGATCGCGGACGGCGAACCCGCCTGTCGCACCGCGCTCGGCGCCAACGAGGAGTACGACAGCCCCGTCGTCCGCTACACGTACACGTCGCTGACGACGCCGCCCTCGACCTTCGACTACGACGTCGCGAGCGGACGGCGGGAACTGCTGAAGCGCGAGCCGGTGCTCGGGCCCTTCGACCCGGCGCAGTACGTGACGGAGTACCTGCGGGCCCCGGCCCGCGACGGGGAGCAGGTGCCGGTCGCCGTCGTTCGCCATCGCGACACGCGCGTCGACGGCACGGCGCCGCTGCTGGTCTACGGCTACGGCGCCTACGGCATCTGCTCGGATCCGGTGTTCTCCTCGCCGCTGCTGTCGCTGCTCGAGCGCGGCTTCGTCTATGCGATCGCGCAGGTGCGCGGCGGCGAGGAACTGGGCCGGCGCTGGTACGACGCCGGACGCCTGCAGGGCAAGCCGCACTCGTTCGCCGATTTCGTCGATGCCACGCGCTTTCTCGTCCGCGAGGGCTACGGCGACCGGCGGCGCGTGTTCGCCCGCGGCGGCAGCGCCGGCGGGCTGCTGGTCGCGGCCGTGGCCAACCAGGCGCCCGGGCTGTATCGCGCCGTCGTCGCGCACGTGCCGTTCGTCGACATCGTCACCAGCATGCTGGACGAGAGCCTGCCGCTCACGACCAACGAGTACGACGAGTGGGGCGACCCGCGCGAGCGCGAGGCCTACGAGTGCATGCTCGGCTACTCGCCCTACGACAACGTCGCGCGCCAGGACTACCCGGCGATGCTGGTGACCACCGGGCTCTGGGACAGCCAGGTGCAGTACTTCGAGCCGGTGAAGTGGGTCGCGCGCCTGCGGCGCCTGAAGACCGACGACCGGCCGATCCTGATGCGCATCAACCTGGAGGCCGGCCACGGCGGCAAGTCGGGGCGATTCCAGCGCTACCGGGAGCTGGCCGAGGAGTATTCGTTCCTGCTCTGGCAGGCCGGACTGGCCGACCGCTAGCGACCGGGGGTCACCGGCGGAGCGGACCGCCTCCGGGCGGGCTGCGGCCGCCCCCACGGCGCCCGCCTTCGCGGACAAACTGGCCGAAAACCGGCCCCGGAGGCCGGTTTTCCGGGCGGACGGACCCCGGCGCCCCCGACTCCGAACGGATCCGGATGCGACCCGACGCCGCCCGGCCGGCTCTGGATTACAATGCGCGCCCCGGATTTGACCATTCCATGACCCCAGGGACCGAAGTGACTCAAGCGCAACTCGACATTCAACTCAAGGTTTGGAAAGAACTCGCCATCAGCAAGCAGATCCTGATGCGGACGGCGACCGACGTGCTCAAGCTCGACCCGGAGTGCTCCCAGGACGAACTGAAGGAAGCGCTGGAAGGCGCCCTGAAGAAGGTCACCAAGGCGGACGCCGACCTGGCCGCCGCCAAGGAGGAGGCGAGGGTCGCCATCGCGGCGCTCGAGAAGAAGCTGGCCGCGAGCGAACACGCCCTGGCCGTCGCGCAGAAGGCGGCGGAGGAAGCCAAGGCTGCGCGCGAAGCCGCGGTGCAGCAGAACGCCAACCAGCGCGCGGCTGCCGCCTCCGAGCTCCAGAAGCTCAAGGACCGGCTGGCCGAGCGCGAGAAAGCGCTCAAGGCGATCAACACGGCGCTGGCGGACACGCCGGAGAACGTGCTGAAGAAGATGAACGTGCTGCGCAAGCAGAAGCAGCAGGAAGCGGACGACCGCCGCCAGATCGAGACGGCGCTCAATGCACTGCGCGCCGAGAAGCGCCAGCAGGACCAGAAGTCGGCGGACCTGCAGCGCAACGGCGCGACGCTCGCGGGCCGGTACCGCGACCTGCATGCGCTGTCGGTGACCCTGCACGCGCAGCTCCAGCCGCTGGTCGCGGACGCGACGAGCCTGCCGGCCGTTCCCGAACTGGACACCAAGCTGCTGGAGGCCGTCGAGCCGCCCGCGGACGGCAACGCCAAGCGCCCGGCCCGCACGCCGGCCTGAGCCTCGCTGCGGCGCCGTCCGGCGCCGCACGCCCCCCGCCCGCGCTGCGGGCTCGCCAATGAAAAGCCCCTCTCGCCGCAGCGAGAGGGGCTCTTCGCTTTCGCGTCGGGCCGAAGCGGTCAGGGCCGGAGCGCCCCGCCCCCGGTGTCCTACTTGGCGTCCGCGGGCACCGGGAAACCGCGCTTGCGCATCAGCGCCGCGATGCCGGGCTCGCGGCCGCGGAAACTGCGGTACGCGTCGGCCGGGTCGACGGTGTTGCCGAGCGACAGCAGCGTCTTGAGCCGCGCACCCACGGACTTGTCCCAGGGGCCGCCGGCCTCGGTGAAGGCCTCCCAGGCGTCCGCCGTGATCGTGTCCGACCACAGGTAGCTGTAGTAGCCCGCCGAGTACCCGTCGCCCGAGAACACGTGGTTGAACTGCGGCGTGCGGTGGCGCATCACGATCTCGCGCGGCATGCCGAGCTGCGCCAGCGTGTCGCGCTCGAAGGCGTCGGGGTCGATCAGCTCGTCCGGCGTGGCCGCGAGGTGCAGCTTCATGTCGATCAGCGCGGCCGAGAGGTACTCGACGGTCGCGAAGCCCTGGTTGAAGGTCTTGGCGCGCTCCACCTTGGCGACGAGCTCCGCCGGGATCGGCTTGCCGTTCTGGTAGTGCACCGCGAAGCGGTTCAGCACCTCGGGCACGGCCAGCCAGTGCTCCAGCAGCTGCGACGGGAACTCGACGTAGTCGCGCGCCACGTTGGTGCCGGAGAGCGTCGGGTAGCTGACGTCCGACGATAGCCCGTGCAGCGCATGGCCGAACTCGTGGAACAGCGTGACCGCATCGTCCCAGCTGATGAGGAGCGGCTCGCCCGGCTTGCCCTTGGTGAAGTTGGCGTTGTTGGAGACGATGGTCGTGACCTCGCCCGCGAAGCGCTCCTGGTTGCGGTAGGCGTTCATCCAGGCGCCCGAGCGCTTGCCCGGCCGTGCATAGGGGTCGAAGTACCAGAGACCGAGGTGCTTGCCGCCGCGCGTGACCTCCCAGACGCTGACGTCAGGGTGGTACACCGGCACCTTGCCGGCGGGCAGCGCGGTGAACTGCATGCCGAAGAGCTGGCCGGCGACCCAGAACATGCCCTCGCGCAGGCGGTCGAGCTGCAGGTACGGCTTGAGCTCGTTGGCGTCGAGGTCGTAGCGCGCCTTGCGCACCTTCTCCTGGTAGAAGCGATAGTCCCAGGGCTCGATCGTGAACGGCGCGCCGGTCTCGCGCGTGGCGAGCGCCTGCATGTCGGCCACTTCCTCGCGCACCCGCGCCACCGCGGGCTTCCACACCGCCTCCTTCAGCGCCATCGCGCGCTCGGGCGTGCGCGCCATCGAGTCCTCGAGGCGCCAGTGCGCGTGCGTCGCGTAGCCGAGCAGCCTAGCGCGCTCGGCGCGCAGCTTCAGGATCTCGCCGATGATCGCGTTGTTGTCGGTGGCGCCGCCCGTGTCACCGCGGTTCACGAAGGTGCGCCACACCTTCTCGCGCAGGTCGCGGCGCGTGGAATAGGACAGGAACGGCTCGACCGAGGAGCGCGTGTTCGCGACCAGCCACTTGCCCTTGAAGCCGCGCGACTCGGCGTCGGCGGCGAAGCCGGCGACCACCGAGTCCGGCAGGCCGGCGAGGTCGGCGCGCGACTCGACCAGCAGGTACTGGCTCGACTCGTCGGTCAGCAGGTGCTGGCCGAACTGCGTGAAGAGGCTCGCGAGGCGCTGGTTGATCGCGGCAAGGCGCTGCTTCGCGGCCGGGTCGAGCCGGGCGCCGGCGCGCACGAAGTTGGTGTGGATCTGCCAGGCGAGGCGCTGCTGCTCGGGCGTGAGGCCCGACGTCGCGCGTGCCGCGTAGACGGCGTCGATGCGGCGGAACAGCTTGTCGTTCTGCGTCACCTGGTCGCGGTAGGCGGCGAGCTTGGGCTCGATCTTGCGCTCGACCTTCTGCACCGCGTCGTCGTTCAGCGTCGAGCTGAACACGCCGTAGACCGTGGCGGCGCGATCGAGCAGCCGGCCGGAGCGTTCCATCGCGGCGATGGGGTTCTCGAAGGTGGGCGGCGCCGGGTCGTCGGCGATCTTCTGCAGATCGGCGAGCGACTGCGCGATGCCGGCCTCGAGTGCCGGGCCGAGGTGCTCGGGACGCACCTTGTCGAACGGCGGCAGGCCGCCCCAGGCGCCGGCCCAGGCCGGCAGCAGGGGGTTCGACGTGGCGGCGGTGGCCTTGGCGGCGACGGCACCGTCGACCGTGGCGGTGACGGCGCCAGCCGACGCGGTTGGGACGGCGACGGTAGTCATGAGCAGGCTCGTGATCAGCGTGAGGGCCAGCGGCCTGCCGGCCTTGGCGGGGTAGGAGCTC
>JBPOHK010000038.1:0-31734 GCA_052035645.1 Pseudomonadota bacterium | reverse complement strand
CGGCCCGGGGCGCGCAGGAACTCCTCGCGGTTCGCGGCGAGGGTGCGACGCAGCACGCGTTCGCCCTCCGTGAAATCGGGCGGCGCAGTCTCGTGCCGCGCCACGGCGCTGGCGGAGTCCGCGCGGGCTGCCTCGACGGCCCGCGTCAGCTCGGCGAGCGAGGGGCGCGCCAGCACGTTGTCGCCGACGCGCACGCCCGCGCCGCCTCCGCGCAGCGCGCGCCGATGCAGGTCGGCGTAGGTCGCGTCGAGTTCGGCGGCGACGCGGCGCCGCTCGTCCTGCATGTCGAGCAGGCGGAAGCCGTCGGCCTGGCGGTCGGCGACCCGGGCGAGCAGGTCGCGCAGCCCGGGCGCGTCGGCCGGGGCGTCGGTGCGCGACGCCTGGTCGATGGCGCGCGAGAGGCGGGCGGCGACGTCGGCGACGCCGCTGCGGTTGGCGTCCGAATCGGCACGCAGGAAGGCGAGCACGGCCCGGTCGAACGCCGCCATGGCGTCGCCGAGTTCGCGCACCGTGTGGGCGAGCGGCTCGAACTGCCGCTGCATGGTGGCGAGGTCGGCGGTGGCCTGGCGGGTGCCGCGGACGGCGACGATGCTGGTCGTGGCGAAGGCGCCGATCACCACGGCGAAGCCGACGACCAGCCACGCGCTGATCGGCAGCCCGAAGCCCCGGGGCAGGCGCTTCGCCTTCGCGGTATTCGTCCTGGCCGTTGCGGTCACGCGCCTCGTCCCTGTCGCTGGGGCTGGCGGCGACGCCGGGCCGGCCGTCGGACCCGGGGTCGTCGACGGACGGGAGGCGTCAGCTCCGCAGGCCCCGAAGGTACCGGTCACAGGCGGATGCCGCCCCGCGACCCTCGTGGATGGCCCAGACTACGAGGCTCTGGCCCCGACGGCAATCTCCGGCGGCGAACACGCCCTTGACGGTGGTCGCAAACTGGGCAGGTTCCGCCCGGACGTTGCCCCGGGGGTCGCATTCCAGGCCGAGGTCGCGCAGCAGCGGGGCCTCCGGGCCGAGGAAGCCCATGGCCAGCAGCGCCAGCTGGGCGGGGCGGACCTGTTCGGTGCCGGGCACCTCGACCGGAACCGGCTGGCCCCGCTCGTTGCGTTCCCAGGCGACCTGCACCGTGACCAGTTCCCTGAGCCGGCCGTCGGCGTCGCCCACGAACCTCTTCACGGTGGTCTGGTAGGTGCGCGGGTCCGCGCCGAACCGGGCGGCCGCTTCCTCCTGGCCGTAGTCCACCTTGTGGACCTTGGGCCACTCGGGCCAGGGGTTGTCCGCGGCCCGCTCGGCCGGCAGCCGCGGCATGATCTCGATCTGCACGAGGCTGCGGCAGCCCTGGCGCAGGGCGGTGCCGACGCAGTCGGTGCCGGTGTCGCCGCCGCCGATCACCACCACGTCCTTGCCGCGTGCGTGGAGCGGGCTCGCATCGGGTCCCGCCCCGAGCAGCGCGCGGGTCGCCGCGGTCAGGTACTCCATCGCGAAATGCACGCCGCCGAGGCTGCGGCCCTCGACGGGCAGGTCGCGCGGCTGCGTCGCGCCGGTGCAGATCACCGTGGCGTCGAAGTCGCGCAGCAGCAGTTGCGCCTCCACGTTGTCGCCCACGTTCGCGTTGCAGAGGAACTTGACGCCTTCCTGCTCGAGTTGCTGGATGCGTCGCTCCACCACCTCGCGCTTGTCGAGCTTCATGTTCGGGATGCCGTACATCAGCAGGCCGCCGGGCCGGTCCTCGCGCTCGAGCACGGTGACCGAGTGGCCCGCGCGGTTCAGCTGCTGCGCGGCCGCGAGCCCGGCCGGGCCGGAGCCGATCACGGCGACCTTGCGCCCCGTGCGCACGGCCGGCGGCTCGGGCAGCACCCAGCCCTCGTCCCAGCCGCGGTCGATGATCTCGTTCTCGATGTTCTTGATGGTGACCGGCGGCTCGTTGATGCCGAGCACGCAGGAGCCCTCGCACGGCGCCGGGCAGACGCGACCGGTGAACTCCGGGAAGTTGTTGGTCATGTGCAGGCGCTCGAGCGCCTCGCGCCACAATCCCCGGTAGACCAGGTCGTTCCACTCCGGGATCACGTTGTTCAGCGGGCAGCCGGAGGCCATGCCGCTGATCAGCTTGCCGGTGTGGCAGAACGGCACGCCGCAATCCATGCAGCGCGCGCCCTGGTTGCGCAGCCGCTTCTCCTCGAGGTGCGGATGGAATTCCTTCCAGTCGCCGACGCGCTCGAGCGGGGCGCGGTCGACCGGCAGCTCCCGCAGGTACTCGATGAATCCCGTTGGCTTGCCCATCTTTCCGGTCCCGTTCAGTTGCCGCCGACGCGCGAGAGGTCGCGCGCGTTCTCCTCGAAGGCCACCATGATCGCCTCGTCGCCGACCAGGCCCTGCTCCTCGGCCCGCGCGATGCAGGCGAGCATCCGCTTGTAGTCGCGCGGGATCACCTTGACGAAGCGCGGCACCATCGCCGCCCAGTCGTCCAGCACCTGCCGCGCCCGGTCGCTCGAGGTGTGCGCGAGGTGCCGCTCGACGAGCCGGCGCACCTCGCCGATCTCCGGTTCGAGCTCGAGGCGCTCGAGGTCGACCATCTGCTTGTTGACGCTGGCCGGGAACGTGCCGGTCTCGTCGAGCACGTAGGCGATGCCGCCCGACATGCCGGCGCCGAAATTGCGCCCGGTCGGGCCGAGCACCACCACGCGCCCGCCGGTCATGTACTCGCAGCCGTGGTCGCCCACGGCCTCGACGACCGCGTCGACGCCGCTGTTGCGCACGCAGAAGCGCTCGCCGGCCATGCCGCGGATGAACGCCTCGCCGCTGGTGGCGCCGTACAGGGCGACGTTGCCGACGATGATGTTCTGCTCGGCGCGGAAGGTGGACTCGCGCGGCGGGAACACCGCGAGCTTGCCGCCCGAGAGTCCCTTGCCGACGTAGTCGTTGGCGTCGCCCTCGAGCGAGAGGCTCATGCCGCGGGGCACGAACGCGCCGAAGCTCTGGCCGGCGGAACCCCGGAAGTGCAGGCGGATCGTGTCCTCGGGCAGCCCCTTCGAGCCGTGCCGGCGCGTGATCTCGCTGCCGGTGATGGTGCCGACGACGCGGTTCACGTTGCGCACCGGCAGCTCGGCGACGACTTCCTCGCCGCGCTCGATCGCCGGCCGGCAGGTCTCCAGCAGCTGCGTCACGTCGAGCGAGCGCTCGATGCCGTGGTCCTGGGCCTCCTGGCAGTAGCGGCCCCAGTCCGGGTCGACTTCCGGCGAGTACAGCAGGCTCGAGAAGTCGAGGCCCTTCGCCTTCCAGTGCTCGACCGCGCGGCGCGGCTCGAGCCGGTCCACGCGTCCCACCATCTCCTCGACGGTGCGGAAGCCGAGCTGGGCCATGATCTCGCGCAGGTCCTCCGCCACGAAGCGCATGAAGTTCACCACGTGCTCGGGCCTGCCCTTGAACTTCTCGCGCAGCCGCGGGTCCTGCGTGGCCACGCCGGCCGGGCAGGTGTTGAGGTGGCACACCCGCATCATGATGCAGCCGGAGGCCACCAGCGGCGCGGTGGCGAAGCCGAACTCCTCGGCGCCGAGCAGCGCCGCGATCGCGACGTCCCGGCCGGTCTTCAGCTGGCCGTCCGTCTCCACCGCCACGCGCCCGCGCAGGTTGTTCAGCAGCAGCGTCTGGTGGGTCTCGGCGAGGCCGAGCTCCCAGGGCAGGCCGGCGTGGTGGATCGAGGTCTGCGGCGAGGCGCCGGTGCCGCCGTCGTGGCCGCTCACCAGCACGACGTCGGCGTGCGCCTTGGCCACGCCGGCCGCGATCGTGCCGACGCCCACCTCCGCCACCAGCTTCACGCTGATGCGCGCGTGCCGGTTGGCGTTCTTGAGGTCGTGGATCAGCTCGGCGAGATCCTCGATCGAGTAGATGTCGTGGTGCGGCGGCGGCGAGATCAGGCCGACGCCCGCCGTGGTGTGGCGGGTCTTCGCGACCCACGGGTACACCTTGGTGCCGGGCAACTGGCCGCCCTCGCCGGGCTTGGCGCCCTGCGCCATCTTGATCTGGATCTCCTGCGCGCTCACCAGGTACTCGCTGGTCACGCCGAAGCGGCCCGAGGCGACCTGCTTGATCGCCGAGTTCTTCGAGTCGCCGTTCGGCAGCGGCTTGAATCGCTCGGGATCCTCGCCGCCCTCGCCGGTGTTGCTCTTGCCGCCGAGGCGGTTCATGGCGATCGCCAGCGTCTCGTGCGCCTCCTTGCTGATCGAGCCGTACGACATCGCGCCGGTCTTGAAGCGCCGCACGATGCTCTCGACGGGCTCGACCTCCTCGAGCGGCACGGGCTCGCCGCCCTTGAACTCGAGCAGGCCGCGCAGGGTGCACAGGTGCGTCGACTGGACGTTGATCAGCGCCGCGTACTCCCGGTAGGCCGGGTAGCTGCCGGTGCGCACCGCCTTCTGCAGCCGGTGAATGCTCTCCGGGTTGAAGAGGTGATATTCGCCCTCGGCGCGCCACTGGTACTCGCCGCCCACCGGCAGCGTGTGCCTCGCGGGCAGAGCCTCGGAGAACGCGGCCTGGTGGCGCATCAGCACCTCCTGCGCGATCACGTCCGTGCCGATGCCGCCGACGCGCGAGGCCGTCCAGCTGAAATACTCGTCGATCACGTCCTGCCGGAGGCCGATGGCCTCGAACACCTGCGCCCCGCGGTAGCTCTGCAGCGAGGAGATGCCCATCTTCGAGGCGACCTTGATCACGCCCTTGGACGCGGCCTTCACGAAGTTCCTGCACGCGGTCCGGTAGTCGACCGTGGTCAGCAGGCCCTGGTCGATCATGTGGTCGATCGTCTCGAAGGCCAGGTACGGGTTGATGGCGCTGACGCCGTAGCCGATCAGCAGCGAGAAGTGGTGCACCTCGCGCGCCTCGCCGGTCTCGATCACGAGCGAGGCGCGCGTGCGCAGGCCCTCGCGGATCAGGTAGTGGTGCAGGCCCGCCACCGCCATGAGCGAGGGGATCGGCGCGAAGTCCTTGTTCACGCCGCGGTCGGAGAGGACGATGACGTTGACCTCCTCCTCCTCGATGAGGCGGCGCGCCATCAGGCGCAGCTCTTCCATCGACTTGACGAGGCCCTTCTCGCCGCGGCTGACGCGGAACAGGATCGGCAGCACGCCGACCCGCAGGCCCGGCAGGTCCATGCGGCGGACCCGCGCGAACTCCTCGTTGGTGATGATCGGCCACTTGAGCTCGAGGCGCCGGCAGTCGGAGGGCTGCGGGTTGAGCAGGTTGCCCTCCGAGCCGAGGCGCGTCTCCGCCGAGGTGATGATCTCCTCGCGGATGCAGTCGATCGGCGGGTTGGTGACCTGCGCGAACAGCTGCTTGAAGTAGTCGTAGAGCAGGCGCGGCTTGTTCGACAGCACGGCGAGCGGCGTGTCGTTGCCCATCGAGCCCACGGCCTCGACGCCGTCGCGGGCCATCGGCGTGAGGATCACGCGCTGGTCCTCGAAGGTGTAGCCGAACGCCACCTGGCGCTGCAGCAGGCTCTCCGGGTCGGGCTGCGGCATCTCGGGCGACTGCGGCAGGTCGTCGACGTGGATCAGGTATTCGTCCAGCCACTCGCGGTAGGGCCGCTGCGCGGCGATGGTGCGCTTGATCTCCTCGTCCTCGATGATGCGGCCCTGGGCGGTGTCGACCAGGAACATGCGGCCGGGCTGCAGCCGGCCCTTGCGCACGACGTCCGCGGGCGGCACGTCGAGCACGCCGGCCTCGGACGCGAGGATGACGAGGTCGTCCTTCGTGACGTAATAGCGTCCCGGGCGCAGCCCGTTCCGGTCGAGCACGGCGCCGATCTGGGTGCCGTCGGTGAAGGAGATCGAGGCGGGCCCGTCCCAGGGCTCCATCAGGCTCGAGTGGTACTGGTAGAAGGCCCGCTTCTGGTCGTCCATGGTCTCGTGGTTCGACCACGGCTCGGGGATCATCATCATGACCGCGTGCGGCAGCGAGCGGCCCGACAGGTAGAGCAGCTCGAGCGTGTTGTCGAACATGCCCGAGTCGCTGCCGTTGGGGTTGATGATCGGGCGGATCTTCTTGATGTCCTCTCCGAACAGCTCCGCCTCGAAGCGCGCCTCGCGGGCGTGCATCCAGTTGGCGTTGCCGCGCACGGTGTTGATCTCGCCGTTGTGGGCAATGTAGCGGTAGGGGTGGGCGCGGTCCCAGCTCGGGAAGGTGTTGGTGCTGAAGCGCGAGTGCACCAGCGCGAGCGCCGACTCCATCGCCGGGTTGTGCAGGTCCGGGAAGTACTGGTCGAGCTGCGTGGTGAGCAGCATGCCCTTGAACACGATGGTGCGGCAGGAGAGGCTGACCACGTACCAGGACTCGGCGCCGGCGAGCGTCGAGGTGCGGATGTCGCTGTAGGCCCGCTTGCGGATCACGTACAGCTTGCGCTCGAAGTCGAGCTCGTCCGTGATGTCGGCACTGCGCTGGATGAACACCTGGCGCATGAACGGCTCGCACGAACGGGCCGTCTCGCCGAGCATGCCGTTGTGGGTCGGCACCGTGCGCCAGCCGAGCACGTGCTGGCCCTCCGACTGCACGACCTGCTCGAACTTCTGCTCGACCTGGCGGCGGATGGTCGGGTTGCGCGGCAGGAAGATGATGCCGCTGCCGTAGTGGCCGGCCGGGGGCAGGGTGATGCGCGCCTTGCGGCACACCTCCTCGTTGAAGGCGTGCGGCATCTGCATGAGGATGCCCGCGCCGTCGCCCGGATTGACCTCGGCGCCGCAGGCGCCGCGGTGGTCGAGGTTCTTCAGGACCTGGATCGCCTGCTCGACGATGCGGTGCGACTTGACCCCCTTGATGTGCGCCACGAAGCCGACGCCGCAGGCGTCGTGCTCGAACCGCGGGTCGTAGAGGCCCTGTTTGCCCGGCCGTGCCTGCCCGGCAGGCAGTTCCTCGGGACGGCCGGCGGCGGTCGGGGAGGCGGCGAGCAGCGGTTCGGTCATCGGTCGGCCCTTCCTGCGGGTTGCCGTGGCTCAGGCGCAGGGACGGGTCGCGGCTCGGGGCGGAGCCGGGACCCCCTGATCCATGCGACGGTCGTGGATACGGCACTCATATGACACGGGGGCGATTGCTCCGTCAATGCACTGCAACAAACTGGTCTGAGTCCGGCACCGCCCGGCATGAGCCGGGGCCGACGGTAGCGGCGGCCGGCGCGATCCTGCTAGGGTCGAAGCCGCCAGACACCAAGCAAGGGAGGGGATTCCTATGGATGCGACGACAGGTACCGGCGCCGGCCTGATGGGGTTCGGCGCGGGGGTGCTCATCACGGCCGTGATCATCTGGCTGCTGATCGGACTGGCGATCGGCGCGATCGCCCGCTTCGTGCTGCCCGGCCCGGACCCGATGAGCTGGGGCAAGACGCTGCTGTGCGGGATCGGCGGCTCGTTCCTGGGGGGCTTCGTCGGGCGGGCGCTCAGCATCCCGCAGGGCTTCGGGTTCCTGCTCTCGATTGCCTGCGCGGCCGGCCTGATCTGGTTTTTCACGCGCCGCAACAAGTCTTCCGGTCCGACGGCTTGATACGGTTAAATAGCTGATTAATAAGTAAAAAATAGTCGCCCCGGGGCATTCCGGGGCCGACTCTGCTAGACTGCGCCGGAACTCGCGGCCGACCCAGAGGGTCCGAAGGGCCGCGACCCCGTGCCCCGCCAGCCCTGCTTGGCCGGCGTGAGGCACGTCACCGATGGAGTACTCGCGGTTGACCCCGGTGTTCGGGATCACCAGTCTCCACCCCAGCCGACCGATAAGGCCGACGACCCAGCCATGCACAGCCAGCAACATCTCGACCGTGCGCAGCGCGCTCCCCGCAGCCGCCGGGCCACCGGACTGCTGGCGGCCCTTGCCCTGCTCTTTTCGCCGCTCGGCTGGGGCGACACCCCGGCCGCGACCCCGGACCGGGTGGCGGCCAGCCTCGGCCGGCAGATCGCCCACCTCGCCCAGGAGGGGGTCGTCTCCTGGTACGGCGCCGCCTTCCACGATCGCCCCACCGCGAGCGGCGAGAAGTTCGACGCCAACGCGATGACCATGGCGCACCCAAACCTGCCGTTCGGCACCATGGTGCGGGTGACCAACCTGCGCAACGGCCGCAGCGTCGTCGTACGCGTGAACGACCGGGGCCCGTTCGTCGGCCAGCGCATCGCCGACCTGTCCCAGGCCGCCGCCAGCGAGATCGGCATGATGCGGCGCGGCGTCGCCCGCGCCCGGATCGAGGTCCTGCAGGACCTCGCGGTGCCCGAGACCGACTGAGCCGCCGTCCGCGGCGGCATCCATTCCTGACGCCTATCGAAACGATCCGGTCAATCGATTGGATCGATCGTGCCGGCTGGGCGAAGCTTGCGCCCATGCCCGCCCGGCTGCGCGGGACCGGAGACTGACCATGCACCACACCGCCACGCCCGGCTCCGCCGATGCCCCCACCCGCCTGGTGGGCCTGCCGCTGCCCCGGGATCTCGCGAAGACCCTGTCGTTCGCCGCCCTGCACTTCGGCGTGGCCTTCGGCGTCGCCTATGCCCTGACCGGGTCGATCGGCGTGGCGTCGGGCGTCGCGCTGATCGAGCCGCTGGTCAACACGGTCGCGTTCTATTTCCACGAGCGTGCCTGGGCGCGGGTGGAACGGCGGCCGCCGGGCCGGGACAATGCGCTGCCTGCCTGTTGCGGGTTGCCGGGGAGCCGATGACGTCGAGCACGACGGAGCAGTTGCCGGTCGACGCATCGCCGGGCCAGCGTCTGCTGGCCGCTCTCCTGCGGACGGCCCTGAAGACCGCCTTGCGGCCGGCGTTCCAGGCCGGCGTGCCGGTCGCGCGCCAGCGCGAGCGGCTGCTCGCCGTGGCCCGCCTGACCTTGCCGCCGAGGGCGGCGCGGTTCGAGCAGGGCACCTGCGGCGGAGTCCCGGGCGAGTGGGTCGCCGGGCATGGCGCCGCCGCGCCGCGCTCCATCCTGTACCTGCACGGCGGCGCGTACTGCGTCGGGTCGCCGCGCACGCACCGGGTGATCACCGGGCAACTCGCCCTGCGCGCGGAGGCGAGCGTGTTCTGCGCCGACTACCGGCTCGCCCCCGAGCACCCTTTCCCGGCCGCGGTCGACGACGCAGTGGCGGCCTATCGCGGCCTGCTCGCGCTCGGCCGGGCGCCGGCCGGCATCGCGATCGCCGGCGATTCGGCGGGCGGCGGGCTCGCGTTCGCGACCGTGCTGCGGCTGCGCGAACTGGGCATGGCCCTGCCGGGTGCGCTGGTCGCGTTCTCGCCGTGGGTCGACCTCGACGACCGGCCGCGCCCGGCCCCGGCGGCCGGCGACGTCATGATTGCGCCTGCCTGGGTGGCCGAGTGCGCGCGCCTCTACCTCGCGGGCGCCTCCGTCGACGATCCGCTCGCCTCGCCGGTCCACGCGGACCTGCATGGACTGCCGCGCACGCTGATCCAGGTGGGCACGGACGAGGTGCTGCTGGACGACTCCCGGCGCATGCATGCGCGGCTCATCGGGGCGGGCGTCGACTCGCGGCTCGAGGAGTATCCGCGTCGCTGGCACGTGTTCCAGGCCAATGCCGGCCTGCTCGCGGACGCCGACCGGGCGCTCGCGCGCGTGGCGCAATTCCTGCGCGACGGCGGCTGAGCCGTCAGAGCACGCCGCGCTCGAGCGGCGCCAGATCCGTATCGGCCATGGCCGACGCCGGGCTGGCCGCAGGCGAGTGCAGCCCTGCCACCGCGTGCCGGCCGATGAACCCGGCGATGTCCTGCAGCGCCGGTCCCGACTCCGGAATCCAGCGCATGACCTGGAACACGTGCGGCAGGTCCACGAACACGCGGATCTCCGCCGCCGTGCCGGCCTGCCGCGCCCGGTCGTGCCCGCGCACCGAGTCGTCGAGCAGCATTTCCGTGGAGCCGGCGTGGAACAGCAGCGGCGGCAGGCCCGCCCAGTCGCCGAACAGCGGCGAAACGTGCGGATTCGTGCGCAGCTCGCCCGGGCAGTAGAACTGCGGCAGCAGGTCGCCGGCGCCGAGCGTGAACATCGCGTCCGCCTCGGCGTTGTACTGCACCGACGGACCCGAGAAGGTGATGTCGAGCGCGGGCGAGAGCATCACCGCGCAGTCCGGCAGCGGCAGGCCGGCGTCACGCGCGCGCATCAGGGTGATCGCGGTCAGGTTGCCGCCGGCGGAGTCGCCGGCGATCGCGAGCGGGCGACCGCGGTAGCCGTGCTCGAGCAGCCACCGGTACGCCGCGAGGCAGTCGTCGATCGCGGCGGGGTAGGGGTGCTCGGGCGCGAGCCGGTAGTCGACGAGCAGCACGCGCATGCCCGTCAGCGCCGAGAGCTCGCCCGCGAAGCGCAGGTACACGCGCGGCAGGTGCATGACCCATGCGCCGCCGTGCAGGTACAGGATCGTGCCGCGCGCCTCGAGCGAGGCGTCGCCCACCCAGGTCGCGCGGACGCCGGCGACGTCGGCCGCCTGCGTCACCAGCGGTCGCGTCGGCCGGCCCATGCGCCGGTCCGACTTCGCCGCGTGGGCGCGCACGTGCGCAAGGTCGAGACCGGGCTTCCACAGCGGCTTCAGCGTCAGGCGC
Organism: Pseudomonadota bacterium; assembly: GCA_052035645.1. Lineage (GTDB taxonomy): Bacteria > Pseudomonadota > Gammaproteobacteria > Steroidobacterales > Steroidobacteraceae > RPQJ01. The sequence goes on along the minus strand of JBPOHK010000038.1, from coordinate 21,181 downwards.
AGGAAGGCACTGGTCAGACGGGCGCGGATGCTCGGCATGGCTCGCCTCCGTGTGCTGCCATGCAGCATTCTCTGCCAATCCGCGCGTGCCGGCCAGTGGCGCTCGCCACGCTGTTCAGGACGCGCGCGCGAGGAGTCGCTGCACCTGCCGGCGCTGCGGCGGCCGCAGCAGCGGGCTGAACAGCGCGACGAGGTGGCGGATGCCCTCCTGGATGTCCGACGACTGCAGGGACTTGCGGCGGGACATCACCTGCCAGTGGGTGAACCACTGCGACAGGACGATCCAGGCATTCGCGGCGAGCAACTCGACCTGCTCGTCGTCGGCCTCCATCCAGCCCTGCTCGATCATCCGGCGGAAGATCTGCCGGGCGTTCTCCTGCGCGCGTTCAGCGAGGCCGCGATAGCGGTCCTTCAGGCCGGGCACGTCCTGCAGCAGGCCGGTCAGGTCGCGATAGAAGAAGCGGTACGACCACAGGTGCGCGAGCAGGCGGTCGAGGTAGGCGAGCACGGCGTCGAACGAAGGCACCGGTGCCGGCGGCGGCGCGAGGATGCCGAGCAGGTCGGCCTCGATGCGCTCGTACAGCGCGAGGACGATCTCTTCCTTGTTGGCGAAGTGGTAGTAGAGGTTGCCCGGGCTGATGCCGAGCTTCGCGGCGACGTGACGCGTCGACACCGCGTGGGTGCCGTCGCCGTTGAAGAGCGCGAGCGCCGCGTCGGTGATGCGCGTGCGCGTGTCCTGGGGCGGTGCTTGCCTGCGCTTGGCCATGTCCGGGCGAGTGGTCCGACCTGCGTGCTTCTTGTTGCGCTGCAAAGTGTACACCGGCGCAGCGTCCGCGAATGAGTCTTGACAAGCCCGCCCGGCGCGGGCAACCTGTTTAGAACAAATGTTCTAACCGGCCGCGGGGCGGCCGCCGGAGGCACCGTGCTCAAGTACCTGCGTTTCCTCGGCATCTACCTGTTCGCCGCGGTCACCACGCTCGGGCTGCTGCTCGGCGGCGCCTGGATGTGGCTCGGCGTCGGCTTCGTGTACGTCGTGATGACCTTCGGCGACGAACTGCTCGGCGACGACTACAGCGAGCCCGCGTACCGCCACCGCGCGCTGCTCAACTCGCTGCTCTACCTCGGCCTGCCGGTGCTCGCGTTCATGTGCTTCGCGATGGCCTGGATGGCCGGCAGCGGCGACCTGCTCGGCTTCGGCGCGTGGGTGCGCTCGACCGTCGGCGTCGACCTGTTCGCCGGCCGCGCGGACACCGGCCTGCTGTCGTGGGTCGGCGGCGTGCTGTCGGCCGGCTGGTCGTTCGCGGCCGTCGGCACGAACCTCGGCCACGAACTCACGCACCGGACCAGCGATCGCAGCGCGATGCTCGTCGGCCGCTGGTTCCTCGCGCTCACCTTCGATGCCGAATTCTCGATCGAGCACGTCTACGGCCACCATCGCCGCCTCGCCACGGCGCAGGATCCCGCGTCGGCCCGCCGCGGCGAGCAGTTCTACGCGTTCCTGCTGCGCTCAATCGCCGGCCAGACGCGCAGCGCGTGGGCCCTCGAGGCCGAGCGTCTCGCCCGGCTCGACCTGCCGGTGCTCTCCTGGCGCAACCGCATGCTGCGCGGCTGGGCCATGTCGCTCGCGATCGCGGCGCTGTTCTTCGCCGCGGCCGGCTGGGCCGGACTCGCCGTGTTCGTCGCCACCGCCGCGTACGGGCGCACGATCCTCGAGGCCGTGAACTACTTCGAGCACTATGGCCTGGTCCGCGAGGAGGACCAGCCGGTCGAGCCGCGCCACTCCTGGAACACCAACCGCCGGCTCACCAACGCGGTGCTCTTCAACCTCGCGCGCCACTCGCACCATCACGCCGAGGGCGACGCGCAGTTCTGGCAGCTGCGCGCCTATCGCGACGCGCCGACGCTGCCCTACGGCTACCTGACGTGCATGCTGTTCGTCTACGTCGCGCCCACCTGGTATCGCAACCGCATGACGCCGCTGGTGCTCGACTGGGACCGCCGATACGCCTCGCCGGCGGAGCGCAGGCTCGCCGCGCAGGCCAATCGCGACAGCGGCGTGCGCGAGCTGACGCTCGCGGCCGGCGCCGCGTGAGCCCATGTTCGATTTCCTGAGACGCCGGCCGGCCGGCCCGGCGACGGTCGTGGTCGAGCCGTTCGGCTGGAGCTTCGAGGTCGCGCCGGGGCAGACCATCCTGCAGGCGGCGCTCGCCCGCGGCCTGCCGTGGCCGTCGCGCTGCCGCGTCGGCAGCTGCACGACCTGTCGTTGCCGGCTGGTCGACGGCGAGGTGAGGGAGCTGACCGACACAGGCTACGTGCTTTCGAAGGAGCAACTCGCCGCGCGCACCATCCTCGCCTGCCAGTCGCAGCCGAGGGGCGACCTCAGGGTGCATCTCGCGAAGGCGCGCGCTACCCTGCCGGCCGATGCCGCCGGCGAGTCCGTCGCTGATTGAAGAAGTCGTCGCCGTCCCGCTCCCGGACGGCGAGCTGCGCCATTGGCCGCGGGCCTTCGCGCCGGGCGAGGCGCAGGCGCTGTTCGCGACGCTGCGGTCGGGCATCGACTGGACGCAGGAGGAGATCGTCCTGTTCGGCGAGCGCAGGCGCGTGCCGCGCCTCGTCGCCTGGCACGGCGATCCCGGCGCCGGCTACACGTATTCGGGGACGCACCACGAGCCCCGGCCCTGGACGCACGGGCTCCTCGCCATCCGGCGGCGGGTGGCGCAGCTGACGGGCCACTCGTTCAACAGCGTGCTGCTCAACCTGTACCGCGACGGGCGCGACGGCATGGGCTGGCACGCCGACGACGAGCCGGAACTCGGGCGCGATCCGGTCATCGCTTCGGTCTCGCTGGGCGCGACGCGCCGCTTCCGGCTGCGCCACCGCCGCAACAGGGCCGGGCCGGTCACGCTGCCGCTGACGGACGGCAGCCTGCTGCTGATGAGCGGCACGCTGCAGCATCACTGGCTGCACGCGGTGCCGAAGACGGCGACCGTCGTCGGCGAACGGATCAACCTGACCTTCCGGAGCATTCGCCCGGTCGTGGGTTCGACGCAACAGCTGGCGTAGCCGCCGCGTCGAGCCGCTATAATTTGGACCGGGTCCGCTCGCCGCGGGCCCGTTGCACGGAAGTCATAACGATGCGCTGCCCGCTGCGGCGGCGCCATTCGGGGGTTCGAGAAATGAAGCCCAGCCCGCGGGCCCGGCTCGCTTTCGTCGTCGTGGCCGCGTTCTGGGCGGCGGCTGCACCTGCCGCGACCGGGCAGCAGCTCTTCGCGCAGTGCGTCGCCTGCCACGGTGCGAAAGGCGAGGGCAACCCGGCGCTCGGCGCCCCGGCGATCGCGGGCCAGCACGTCGCCTACCTGCAGCGCCAGTTGCGCAATTTCCGCGCGGGCCTGCGCGGCGCGCGACCGGGCGACACCCAGGGCGCGCAGATGCGCGCCATCGCGGCGACCCTGCCGAACGACGCGGCGATCGTCGCAGTGACGACCCACGTCGCCGGGCTCCCGAGGACGCAGCAGAAGCCTGCCGCCGGCAACCTCAAGAACGGCAACAACCTCTTCCAGGGCAAGTGTGCCGCCTGCCACGGCACGCGTGCCGAGGGCAACGTCGCGCTGTCCTCGCCGCGGCTCGCGGGCCTGGATGCCGCCTACCTGCGGCGCCAGTTCCAGCACTTCGCGCAGGGTGGGCGCGGCACGGACCCGAAGGACACCTACGGGCGCCAGATGGCCATGATGGCCAAGACGATCGCGACGCCGAAGGACCTCGAGGACGTGATCGCCTACATCCACTCGCAGGGCGGCGCGCCTTGAGGCGACCGGCGGCAACGGTGCTGCGGCTCGGCGCAATGGCCTGCGTCGCGCTGGCCGCCTCGCTCCGCGCCGCAACCGCGGCCCCCGACATCTCTCTGAGCGACCGCTGCCCGCCGGGCTTCGAGCTCACGCCGCGGCGCGTGTGCGAGCTGCGCACGCTCTACCAGTTCTACGATTCGCTCGAGGGCCGCGGCGTGGGCGGCACGCGCACGGCGCTGCCGCCGCATCGCGACGGCTACACGCCGCAGCTGATCGATCTCGGTCGCTACCTGTTCTTCGACCCGGTGCTCTCCGGCGACGGGACCCTCTCCTGCGCGAGCTGCCACCGGCCGGACAAGGGGCTCGCCGACGGCCGGCCGCGCTCGATCGGCATCCACGGCCAGGATGCGGGCCGCGCCGCGCCGACCCTTTGGAACGTCGCCTTCCTGACGCGATTCTTCTGGGACGCCCGGGCGGACTCGCTGGAGGCGCAGGCGGCCGGGCCGCTGTTCTCGCCGCGCGAGATGGGCAACGATCCCGCGCGCCTGCTCGCGACGCTCAACGCCAACGCGGCTTACCGGCGACTGTTCGCGCAGGCGTTCGGGCCCCCGGCGGCGCCGATCACGGCCGCGCAGGTCTATGCGGCGCTGGCGGCGTTCCAGACCTCGCTGGTCTCGCTCAACAGCCGCTACGACCGCTACGTGCACGGTTACGCCGAAGCGCTCACGCCGCGCGAGATCGAAGGGCTGAACGTGTTCCGCTCGTTCGTGGCCCGCTGCTCCGAGTGCCACACGCCGCCGTTGTTCACCAACGGGCAGATCGCCGTCATCGGCGTGCCGGAACCGAAGGGCCGCGCCTTCGACGTCGGCGCCGAGGCGACCTTCCACGCGGAGAAGCTCAAGGGCGGCTTCAAGGTGCCGACGCTGCGCAACATCGCGCGCACGGCGCCGTACATGCACTCCGGCAGCTTCGCGACCCTGCGCGAGGCGGTGAACTTCTACAACCTGGGCCGCGGCCACGCGGTTCCGAAGGACCTGCGCCTGTACCTGCACTGGCACATCACCGATCCGCACCTGACCGAGCGCGAGATCGACCGCGTGGTCGACTTCCTGCAGGCGCTGACCGACGAGTCGTTCCTGCCGCAGGTCCCGGCGCGCGTGCCTTCGGGGCTCGTGCCGATCGATGGCCGGGCACGGCACAGCGCGGCCGCCCGCGGGACCGACGCGCGGCGACGATAGACAACGTGGGAGGAGAGCGATGAACAAGGGCTGGATCGTGGCACTCGTGGCGGCGCTGGCGGCGTTCGGCGCCGGCGCGTATCTCGGCCGCGCGTCGAAGTCGGCGATGGTGATCACCTCCGGGTCCGGCGGCGCCAGTTACGGCGGGGGCTTCAAGGCCACGGCGGAGCAGGCCAGGGCCGGCGCGGGCGGCGCGATCACCTCGGTCGCCGGGCCGCCCCCGACCAACACCGTGGTCGTCCGGCCGGGCGAGTCGATCCAGGCCGCGGTCAAGGCCGCGCCCGCGGGCACGATCATCCGGCTGATGCCCGGCACGTACCACGAGACCGTCTACATCGACAAGGACGACATCCGCATCATCGGCGTGATCGAGGACGGCAAGCGCCCGGTGCTCGACGGCGAGAAGCGGCTCAACGACGCCATCCTCTACTCCGGCAACAACTTCGTGGTCGAGAACCTCGAGATCCGCCACTACAAGGGCAACGGCGTGATGGGCCAGGCGGGCAACAACTTCGAGATCCGCAACAACGTCATCGTCGACAGCGGCGTGTACGGGATCTTCCCGCAGCTCGGCCAGAACGGCATCGTCGAGCACAACGTCGTCTCCGGCATCGCCGACGCGGCCATCTACATCGGCATGAGCGACAACGTGCACGTGGCGAGCAACCACGTGTTCGGGTCCGTGGCCGGCATCGAGGTGGAGAACTGCCGGCACGTGATCGTCGAGCACAACGTCGTGACGGACAACGCCGGCGGCCTGCTGGCGTTCGTCACGCCCGGCCTGCCGATCAAGACCACGCAGGACGTGATCTTCCGGCACAACTTCGTGCTCGGGAACAACCACGTCAACTTCGGCGCGCCGGGCTCGACCGTGGCCGGCATCCCGTCCGGCACCGGCATCCTCGTGATGGCCGCCGACGACGTGGTGATCGAGGGCAACATCGTCTCGGACAACAAGGTGGCCGGCGTGATCGTCACCGACCACGCGCACGCGGCCAACATCACCATCGACCCGGAGTCCGAGCCGAACTCCGACCGGGTGAAGATCCTCGACAACGTGATGCTGAGGAACGGCTACGACACGATCCCCGAGGTCAAGGCGCTGATGCTCGCGGAGGCGAAGACCGGCAAGCTGCTCGACATCGTGCGGGTGGGCCCGAGCCCCGGCAGCTGCATCATCAACCGCCACCAGTACGTCACCGCGGGGGTGGGCGACTTCGCCGAGTGCGACTTCACCAACACCGCGGCCACCGTCAACTACCTGCTGCCGCCGGTGCCGCCGCGCCTGATCGACCCGGCCGACCGCGGCAAGGTCGCCTACCTCGGCATCTGCAGCGGCTGCCACATCTACAACGGCCGCCTGATCGGGCCGCCGGTGCAGGTGATCCAGGCGCTCTACCTCGACAACCCGCAGGGCATCGCCGACTACATCGCGAAGCCCGTGAAGAAGCGGCCGGACTTCCCGGAGATGCCGCCGCAGGACTACCTCGATCCACAGACGCGACTCGCCGTCGCCAAGTACATGCTGCAGGTCACCCAATGAACGAAAAGACATCCCGGGGGAAGACGATGAACACCAGCCAGAGACTGCTCGCCCGTGCCGTGGCCGCCATCCTCGCGGGCGGCGCCCTGCCCGCGCTCGCGCCCGTCGCCGCGCACGCGGACGACGACCCGGCGAAGGCCGCCTCCATCCTCGACGAAGTGGTCGTCACGGCGCAGCGCCGCACGCAGGCCCTGCAGGACGTGCCGCTCGCGGTGCAGGTCGTGAACAACGACCTGATCAACGACGTCGCGGCCGAGGACATGAACGACCTGAACGGCTTCGTGCCCGGCCTCGTCGTCTCGGGCGACAGCCCGACGCAGCCGAAGTACCAGATCCGCGGCATCCAGACCAGCGACTTCGGCGTCGGCACCGACTCGGCGGTCGGCGTCTACGTGGACGGCGTGTACTCGGCGCGCTCGGGCGCGGCGCTGCTGGCGTTCAACGACATCGAGCGCATCGAGGTGCTGAAGGGGCCGCAGGGCACGCTGTTCGGGCGCAACAGCGCCGCGGGCGCGATCTCGATCGTGACGCGCAAGCCGGCCGACGAGTTCGACGCCTCGCTGAAGATGCGTTTCGGCGACGACGAGAAGCAGCGCCTCGAGGGCATGGTCAACCTGCCGCTCGGCGATCGCGTCGCGCTGCGCATCAACGGCTTGTGGAACCAGAGCGACGGCTGGGTGCAGGACAAGGCGACCGGCGAGAACCTCGCGCCCGAGAACAACTGGGCCGCGCGCGCCGCGCTGCGCTGGGACGTGACCGACGCCACCGCGGTGACGCTCGCCTGGGACCACGACGACATCGACCAGAAGGCCCGCCCGGCCTTCGGCCTCGTCGCGCTGTCGAACGACCCGCAGCAGCGCGCGCCGTATCCGCCGGACCCGGACACCTACCTGAACCCGCTCAAGCTGCACGACAAGGCCTACAACGACGTGGTCGGCAACGAGGAGTCGCGCGAGTTCGACGGCGGCACGCTGTTCATCGACCACGACTTCGGCTGGAGCGAGTTCCGCTCGACCACGGCCTACCGCACCTTCGAGACGAAGAACCTCGAGGACGAGGACGGCACGAATCACGTCGTGCTGTATTTCGACACGGCCAACGTCGAGGACAACGAGAGCTGGTACCAGGAGTTCAAGTTCTCGGGCCAGACCGGCCGCTTCGACTGGGTCGGCGGGGCCAGCTGGTACTCGGAGGACGCCCGCCAGGCGAGCGACACGCACGCGTACACCGACAGCATCGACACGGTGCTGATCAACCTCGGCCTCGCCCCGCCCGAGGGCCTGTTCGGCGGTACCAGCGACGCACTCGACTTCTTCGGCATCCCCGCCACCATGCGCGGCCTGCCGTGGCGCGAGGTGATGTACAACGAGGGCAAGTTCGAGGCGGTCGCCCTGTTCGGCGACGTCATCTGGCATGCCACCGACCGCCTCAACGTGACCTTCGGCCTGCGCTACACGCACGACGAGAAGGAGTTCAGCTGGCTGAACGGGCCGCGCGAGGCGCCCGAACTCGACGCGACGGTGGCCTTCCTCGACTCGGTCGGCTTCTTCGCGGCCGCCGGCCTCGACCCGTCGATCTACAACTTCGACGTGGTGTTCGCCTTCCCGCCGGTCGGCTCGCAGGTGATCGAGGGCCAGAAGGTGAAGATGAAGGACTCCTGGGACGACGTGAGCCCGCGCCTCGTCGTGGACTACGCGGTGACGCCCGACGTGATGGTGTTCGGCTCGCTGGCCAAGGGCTACAAGGCCGGCGGCTTCAACAGCGTGCAGCCGCTGGCGGGGTTCGACAACGAGGACGTCTGGAACGCCGAGGCGGGCGTGAAGAGCCTGTTCGCCGACCTCGGCCTGATCCTCAACGCCTCGGTGTTCTACTACGAGTACCTCGACAAGCAGGCCATCACCCTGGTCTGCCCGGACGACGAGGTCTGCCGCTACCTCGTCGATACGAGCGACCAGAAGGCCTACGGCGTCGACCTCGACGCGCGCTGGCAGCCGGTCGACGCCCTGACCCTGAGCTTCAACGCCGAGTACATCGACGCGACCTACAAGGACTACGTGAACCAGGACGGCGACGATCTCTCGGGCGAGCCGACCGGCGAGCCGGAGTGGTCCTTCGCGGCCGGCGCCAGCTACGTCTGGACGCTCGGCAACGGCGACAAGCTCGACCTCTCCGGCATGTACGCGTATCGCGGCGAGAACCGCTGCAACGCGGGGTCACAGCTGCAGGGCACCTGCCAGACCAGCCCGAATTTCCGCGTGGGCGAGGCCACCGAGCGGGCCGACCTGCGCCTGGCGTGGACGACGGCGGACGGCGGCTTCGGCGTCGCGGCGTTCGTCAACAACGTGTTCGACCAGCGCTACGTGACCGGGGTGAACAACATCACCGCCAACACGTTCGGGACGCCGTTCGCGTCGATCACTCCGCCACGCACCTGGGGCGTCGACCTCTCGTACCACTTCTGAGGGACTGGGGACACTCACGATTTTTCGGCGGGGACTGTCCCCAACCAGGGACTGTCCCCTCTCCGAAAATCGTGAGTGTCCCCTATTTGTTGCCGGCCGCCGCGCGGTCCTGTCTGGCCCGCGCGACGATGTAGGCCTGGATGTCGTGCACGTCCTGCTCGCTCACCAGGTCGCCCATGCGCGGCATGCCGGCGGCGTGGATGGCGCCGTCGTAGACGATGTTGCGGAAGATCTGGTGCTTCTCCGCCGTCAGCATGCGCAGGTCCGGCGTCACGCCGCCCGAGATCGCGAGCGCGCCGTGGCAGACCATGCAGTTGGCCATGAACTGGTACTTGCCGTTCTCGATCTGCGCCGGCGTGGCGTCGATCGCCGGCGGCTCCGGAATCGCGGCATTCCTCTCGGCCACGCGCGGCATCGGCGCGCGGCCGTCGAGCTTGAAGGCCAGCACGTAGCCGCTGTTGACGTACTTCGCCGAGGCCATGGTGCGCGGATCGCCGCCCGTGACGCCGCCTGCGCCGCCGTAGCCGGCCATCACCGCGATGTACTGCTCGCCGTCGACCTCGTACGTGATGGGCGGCGCGATGATGCCGATCATGGTCGGCAGCGCCCACACGGTCCGGCCCGTGTCGGCCGCGTAGGCGACGAGCCGCCCGTCGCCCGTGCCCTGCAGCAGCAGGTTGCCGGCCGTCGTCAGCACGCCGCCGTTCCACCACGCCGGCATCTCGATCTCCCAGCGCGTCTTCTTCTGCACGGGATCCCAGGCCTTCAGGCAGCCGCGGTCGGGCGGCAGCGCGCCCCCGAACTTCTGCAGAAGCACCTCGATCGTATCGACGTAGGAATTCCAGTCGATGCCCGGATTCCAGAACATGTCGCGGCGCGTGTACCGGCCGGTGCGCAGGAACTCCTGCGGCGGCGGATAGATGCCCACCGGCTGGTGCGCCGGGATGTAGACCAGGCCGGTGTCCGGGTTGTAGGCCATCGGCTGCCAGTTGTGCGCGCCGAAGGGCGCCGGGATGATCAGCTTCGTCTCCCGGGCGTAGTCGGCGTCCGGCGACTCCACGGGGCGGCCCGTCTTCAGGTCGACGTGCGTCGCCCAGTTCACCGGCGCGTACTTGTCCGCCGCCAGCAGCTCGCCCGTGACCCGGTCCAGCACGTAGAAGAAACCGTTCTTCGGCGCCTGCATCAGCACCTTGCGCGGCCTGCCGTCGATCGGCAGCTCCGCGAGGATCATGTGCTGGGTGGCGGTGTAGTCCCAGTTGTCCGCCGGCGTCACCTGGTAGTGCCACTTCAGGCGGCCGGTGTCGGGGTTCAGCGCCAGGATCGAGGACAGGTAGAGGTTGTCGCCGCCGCCCGGCGAGCGGATCGCGCGATTCCACGGCGAGCCGTTGCCCGTGCCGACGTAGAGCGTGTCGAGGTCGGGGTCGTAGGCCATCGAATCCCACACCGTCCCGCCGCCGCCGCCCGTCCACCACTCGCCGTTCCAGGTCTTCGCGGCCGCCGCGAGTTCCGGGTGCTCGAAGCCGTCCTTCGGGTTGCCGGGCACGGTGTAGAAGCGCCACGCGAGCCGGCCGCTCTTCGCGTCGTACGCGGACAGGTAGCCGCGCACCCCGTATTCGCCGCCGCCGTTGCCGATCAGCACCTTGCCCTTCACGACCCGCGGCGCGCCGGTGATGGTGTACGGCTTGCTGCGGTCGATGGTGTTCACTTCCCAGCGCTTGCGGCCGGTCTTCGCGTCGAGCGCGACCAGTCGGCCGTCGAACGTGCCGACGTAGACGCTGCCCTTCCACAGCGCGACGCCGCGATTGACCGCGTCGCAGCAGCCGTAGCGGCCCCAGGCCTTCGGCACCTGCGGGTCGTAGGTCCACAGCGTGCGGCCGGTCTTCGCGTCGAGCGCGTACACGACGCTCCAGGTCGCGGTCGTGTACATCACGCCGTCCACCACGATCGGCGTGGCCTCGAGCCCACGGTAGGTGCCCATCGGCACCGACCAGGCGAGGCCGAGTCGTTCCACGTTGCCGGCGTTGATCTGCCGGAGCGGGCTGTAGCGCTGCTCGCCGTAGGTCCGGCCGTGCGTCAGCCAGTTCTGCGGTTCGCCGTCCGCGGCGGCGAGGCGCCGTCCGTCGACGGTGGCGGGGCCGCCCGCGGCGAACGCGGTGCCCGCGCAGGCGAGGGCGAGGAGGGCGAGCGAGCGAAGGGCTGGGTGGCGCATGGTCTGGAACATTTGTTCGAGGGTGGATGCGAGTGTCGGCGCAGGGCCGGGCATTGGCAAGTGCGTCGGTTTCGGCTCATGATCGGCGCCGACCGCAGGGGGAGCGCGCCATGGCCATGCCGGATTTCGGGCGTTACGACTGCCTCGGGCTCGCCGACCTGGTGCGCCGGGGCGAGGTGAGCCCGCACGAACTGCTGGACGAGGCGCTCGCCCGCACCGCGGCCGTCAACCCGAAGATCAACGCGGTCGTGCACCTGATGGAAGCGCGCGCCCGGGCGGCGATCGACGCCGGCCTGCCGGACGGTCCGCTGCGCGGCGTGCCGTTCCTGATCAAGGACCTGATGACGGCGTTTGCCGGTGAGCCGATGCGCTTCGGCTCGCGCCTGTTCCGCGACTACGTGCCGGCCGAGCACGAGGAGCTGACGCGCCGCTACCTGCAGGCCGGCCTCGTCATCTTCGGCAAGACCAACACGCCGGAACTGGGCGTCACCAACGTGACCGAGCCCGAACTGTTCGGCCCGACCCGCAATCCCTGGAACCTCGAGCGGACCTCGAGCGGGTCGAGCGGCGGGTCGGCCGCTGCGGTCGCGGCGCGGATCTGCCCGGCCGCCAACGCCAATGACGGCGGCGGTTCGATCCGCACGCCGGCGTCCAACTGCGGCCTGGTCGGCCTCAAGCCCAGTCGCGGCCGCAATCCGACCGGTCCGCACGCGCCCGACGTCTGGTGGGGCTTCATCGGCGAGCACGCCGTCACGCGCACGGTGCGGGACTCGGCCGCGCTGCTCGACGCCACCAGCGGCGACTATCCCCAGCAGCTCATGAAGCTGCCACCGCCCGAGCGACCGTTCCTCGAGGAGACGCAGCGTCCCCCGGGGCGCCTGCGCATCGCGTTCACGTACGACCCGGGCCTGGCGTCCGAGCTGCACCCCGAGAACCGCAAGGCGATCGAGGCCACGGCGGTGGCGCTGGCCGGGCTCGGGCACGAACTCGTCGAGGTGAAGCTGCCCCTGCCGCCCGAGTCCTTCGTCGAGTGCTATGCGTCGCTGGTGTCGGCCGACGTCGCCGCGACGCTGCGCATGGCGAAGACGCTGGTCGGGCGCGAGGCCAGCTCCGACGAAGTCGAACTGGCCACCTGGGTGCTGGCGAGGATGGGCGAGGCCCAGTCGGCCGCCGACGTGGCGACCTCGCTGTGGACCATGCAGCAGTTCTCGCGCCAGTGGCTCAAGTGGTGCGCCGGCTTCGACGTGCTGATGACCCCGACCGTGGGCCTGCCGCCATTGCCGATCGGCGCGTACAGGCTCACGACCCTGCAGCGACAGGGCCTGAAGCTGCTCACGTCGCTGCCGGCCTCCGCGCTGCTCAGCCAGCGGCCGAAGGTGATCGAGGCCTTCGAGCCGGTGTTCGCGGCGGCGCCCTACACCATGATCGCCAACGTCACCGGCCAGCCGTCGCTGTCGCTGCCGCTGCACTGGACGGACGACGCGTTGCCGATGGGCATGCTGTTCACGGCCGGCATCGGCGCGGAGGCCGTGCTGTTCCGCCTGGCCGCGCAACTCGAGCAGGCCCGACCCTGGCGCGATCGGGTCGCGCCGCACGCCATCCCCTGAACCGGAGACGTCCATGGACGTGACGACCATCCTCGGCGACTACTTCGCTGGCGAGAAGTCCGAGGCGGCACTGATCCTCGCCGCTGGCGGGCTGTGCCTGCTCGCCGCCGTCTGGCTCGCGTTCGTGGTGCGCCAGCCCTTCGCGCGCGGACTCGCCGTCTCCCTGCTGCTGTGCGCCGCGCTCGGCCTCAGCGTCGGCGGCTCGGTGTACTTCCGCACCGAGAGCCAGCTGCGCAGCCTCGTCGAACTGCACCAGAAGGACCCCGGGCGGTTCGCCGCGCAGGAGGGCCCGCGCATCCGCGAGGTCGTGAAGAGCTTCGGCGTGTACCGCCTCGGCTATGCGATCGCGGTGCTGCTGGCGCTGGTGTTCGTGTTCGCGGTCGGGCGCCCGGCCTGGCACGGCCTGGCGGTGGGCCTGCTGGTGCTCGCGGCCCTCGGTTTCACCATCGACTACTACGCCGAGGCGCGCGCCGTCGGCTACTTGCGGGCGCTCGAGTCCGCCGGGGCGCTGCCCGGGCCTTAGCCGGCGCCCGCGCCGCCGGGTCGGGATGATTCCTACTTGGCAGGTCTGCGCGGCCGACGCATGATGCGGTGCATCAAACCAGGGTGACCCGACATGTTCGCACTTCGTCTGCTGGCCTACCGGCTGGTCAAGCCGTTCATGTGGCCCGTGTCGCGGGCGGTGGCGATCCCCCGGCCGACCGCGTTCGTCGGCGCCGGCTCCTCCGAGCGTCTCTGCCGCGCCATCGGCGACTTCGGCTTCCGGCGCGTGATGGTGGTGACCGACGCCGTGCTCGTGAAGCTCGGCCTCATCGAGCCGATCCGCCGTGTGCTGGTGGAGCAGGGCATCGACGTAGCCGTGCACGACGGCATCACGCCGGATCCGACCTATCCGGTGCTGCAGGCCGGCTACGAGGCGGTGCGCGCGCACGGCAGCGACGCGATCCTCGCCGTCGGCGGCGCGTCGGTGATCGCGGCGGCGAAGGTGATCGGGGCCATGGCAGTGACGGGCAAGTCGCCCGCGCAACTGGTCGGCATGTTGAAGGTGTCGAAGCCGATGCTGCCGCTGTTCGCGATCCCGACCACGGCCGGCACCGGTTCCGAGGTGACCGTCGCCGCGGTGGTCACCGATCCGGTGAAGCACGCCAAGGCCGCGGTCATCGACCCGAAGCTCGTCCCGCTCGCGGCGGCGCTCGACCCCGCGATCATGCTGGGCATGCCGCCGTCGATCACCGCGGCGACGGGGATGGACGCGCTGACGCACGCCGTCGAGGCGCACATGAACCGCTGGCCGCATGCCGAGACGCCGCTGCACTGCACGTCGGCGGTGCGCATGATCTTCGCCCATCTGCCGCGCGCCTGCGCGGACGGCCGTGACGCGGCGGCGCGCGAGGCGATGGCGCTGGCGTCGTTCTACGCCGGCCTCGCGTTCACCAAGGCCTACGTCGGCTACGTGCACGCGTTCTCGCACAAGGTCGGCGGGATGTACGGCGTGCCGCACGGGCTCGCCAACGCGATCATCCTTCCGTACGTGCTCGACTACATCCAGGACGCGCCGCTCGCGCAGGAACGCCTCGCGCAGCTCGCCGTGGCGATCGGCGCCGGCGCGGACGGCGAGTCACGGGCCGCCCTTGCGGCGCGCTTCGTCGAGCGGGTGCGCGAGCTCAATCGAGGCGTCGGCATTCCCGAGCGGCTGGCGGCGCTGAAGGGCGACGACATTCCCGAGATCGCCCGCGCCGCGATGATCGAGGCGCATCGCGACTACCCGGTGCCGAAGAACATGAGCCTCGCCGAGGCCGAGGCCCTGCTCCGCCGCTTGCTGCCCGCCGGGCAGCACTGAGACTCACGGCGCTGCGTAGACGGTCCTGCCTTCCTTGATCGTCTCGAGGACCTTGATGTCCTTGATCGCCGTCGGATCGACCCGGGTCGGATCGGCCGAGAGCACGACGAGGTCGGCCAGCTTGCCGGCTGCGATCGAGCCCTTGGCGTCTTCCTCGCGATACTGGCGGGCGGCGTTCGTCGTGATCGCCTGCAGCGCCTCGTACGGCGAGATGCGCTGATCCGCGCCGAGCGTGCCGCCCGAGCGCAGCGGGCGGTTGACCGCGGTCCAGACCGTCATCATCTGGTCGACCGGAACGACGAAGGCGTCGGTGTGATTCGTGGGCCGCAGGCCGAGATCGATGGCCGCGCGCATCGGGCTGATGAAACTCGCCTGCTCCGGTCCCCGGTTCTTCACGTGCGTGTCGCCGAAGAAGAACGTGTGGTCCGTGAACAGTGCCGGGACGATCTTCAGTTCGGCGAAGGCCTTCAGCTGGTCGGGCCGGATGAACTGGCAATGGATGCAGACCGTGCGGCGGTCCTCCGCCGGCCCGGCACCCGCCGCCAGCCTGTGCGCCTCGACCAGGAAGTCGATCGCCGCGTCGCCGTTGGCGTGCAACAGCACCTGCAGGCCCTTGTCGTAGCAGGTCTTCATCGTCACCTTCATGGCGTCCGGCGGCAGACCGGGCTCGCCCTTCCAGTTCTTCTCGCCAGCGGGGCCGCCGGTGAGATACGGCTGCGTGAACCACGCGGTCCTGCCCTGCGGGCTGCCGTCCGCCGTGATCTTGCAGCCGCCGATCTTCAGGTGGTTGTCGTACCGGCCGAACGTCTCGGGCGGCGAGGTCTTCCAGACCGTTTCGAGGTCGGTCATGAACGGGTAGGTGACGACGTCGATGAAGAGGCCACCGGCCCTGGCGACGCGCTGCAGCGTCGCCAGCTGCGTCGCGTGGGTCGCGCCTTCCTGGGCGGTCGTGACGCCCGCCGCGGCGTAGAGCAGCTGGCCCGCCTTCGCCGCGGCCACCTCGGTCTCGGGCGTGGGCACCGGCAATGCGGCGAACATCGGCAGGAAGCCCGTCTCCATCACGAGGCCGCGCAGGGACTTGCCGTCCGCCTTGCGCAGGATGACGCCGCCCTTGGGCGTCTCCATGCCGTCCTGGTAGCCGAACTTCTCCATCGCCTTCGAGTTGATGACGGCGCCGTGCATCGAGACGTGGATCACGCCGACGGGGTTGTCCGGGAATGCCTGGTCGAGCCGGTCGCGCGTCAGCTCCGCGCCCTTCGGCATCAGGTTCTCGTCGTAGCCCCAGCCGAGCAGCAACTCGCCGGGCTTGAGTCCCTTGGCGACCGCGGCCTTCTTCAGTTCCGCCACGATCTCGTCCGGGTTCGATGCGGGGCCCACCGGCGGCGCCGACACGTTGACCCGGTCCGACATCGTGAGCGAATCCATGAAGTGGCTGTGCGGGTCGATGAAGCCCGGCAGCAGCACCTTGCCGCCGAGGTCCTTCACCACGGTGCCCTCGGCCTTCTGCTGCATGGCCTCCGCATCGGAGCCCGCAAAGGTGATCTTGCCGCCTTGCACCACGATGGCCTCCACGTAGGACGGCTTGTCGCCTTCCATCGTGAGGATCGGGCCACCGTGGATGATGAGATCCGCGCCTGGCGCCCTGGCTGCAGCCGTCTCGCCGCCGCCCCCGTCAGCCGGGGCGCTGGTCTTCGGGCCGCAACCCGTCGCGAGCACGGCGAGTGCAATCACAGAGCTGAAGTTCAGCCATCCCTTGAAGGTCATGTGCGTCGTCCCCTGTCCCCGTAGAGGTTGTTGTCGGCCGGAATACTGCCTGCTGGCATGACGTTTGCCAGCCCTGACGTCGCCCGCGCCCTGGCGGGGCCGTGGGCCCGGGCGTCACCCGCCACAGGCTGGCGGCGACGCCCGTGGATCCGCGGTCAGCGCGTCTGGATCTCCACGATCCGCTTCGGCGGATAGGCCTTGAACGTCCCGAGGTGCCGCGCCGCCGCGCCCTGGTACAGCGTGATGTACGGCAGCTTGCGGATCAGGATGTTGTGCGTCTCCTTCGGATCGAGCCACAGGTTGTACAGCGCGCCGTACGCGAGCTGGGTGACCGAGCCGCCGAAGCCGCCGTCGAGGTAGTCGTTCGGCAGGTCCTGCTCGTTGACCGTCATGAACTTGTATTCGCCGAAGCGCACGGCCGAGAACTTGTCACCCAGCCAGTAGAACTCGAACTTGCGGTTCGACTCGCCGTCGTCGGCGAGCAGGAACGAGGTCTGGTCGATGCTGTCGACGTAGCGGTCGGTCGGCACCTTGTCGCCGGCGCCCGCGAGAGTCAGCGACGTGGCGAACAGGTCCGCGAGGTCGAAGATGCCGTCGGACTCGCGCGCCGGCCTGATCATGCCGGGCCAGTACGCGATGCCGGGCACGCGCACGCCGCCCTCCCAGGTCGAGCCCTTCGAGCCGCGGAACGGCGTGACGGCGGAGTCGGGCCAGGTTTCCATCTCCGGGCCGTTGTCCGAGGTGACGAACACCAGCGTGTTCTCCAGCTCGCCCGTGTCCTTCAGGGTCTGGACCAGTCGGCCCGCGATGTCGTCGAGGTGGATCATCACGTCCTTGACCGGATAGCCGGCGGGCGACTTGCCCTTCCATTCGGTCGACGGGTAGTTGTCGAAGTGCACGCCGGTGGTGGCGTGGTACAGGAAGAACGGCTGCTTCGAGCCCTTGCGCGCCTTGAGGAAGTCGATCGAGTAGTTCGCGAACAGGTCGTCGAGCTGCTCCATCACCGGGATGTCGATCTCCTTCACCTTCTCGACGGCGCCGCCCTTGCGCGCCCGCACCAGGTCCTTGCTGAACGGGATGTTCGCGATGAAGGCCTGCCGGCCCGGCTTGTTGGCGATGTCCGGGTTGAAGTACGGGTCGCGCCACTCGGTGTAGACGTCCGACACCGTCAGGAACCCGTAGAACTCGTCGAAGCCGACGTTCTGCGGCTGCGACTGCACGTTCTCGCCCATGTGCCACTTGCCGACCGCAACCGTCCGGTAGCCCGCGTCCGACAGCAGCTGCGCCATCGTCACCTCGCCCTCGAGACCGCCGTGCTCGCCGGCCATCGGCGGGCGCAGCAGGCCGTGCCGCATCGGCAGGCGGCCGGTCATGATGGTCGCGCGGGTCGGCGAGCAGCTCGGCTGCGAGTAGGTCGAAGTGAGCCGCAGGCCCTCGCGGGCCAGCCGGTCCATGTTCGGCGTGGGCGCGCCGACCGCGACGCCGCCGCCGTAGGCGCCGAGATCGCCCCAGCCCACGTCGTCCATGATGAACACCAGGATGTTCGGCTTGCGGCCCTTCTTCTTCTCGAAGGCCGCGAGCTTTTCCTGCGCGGCCGACAGCTGCGCGGCATGCACGATGACGGGCTCGCGGTTCTTCGCGATCTCCACCACCGGCTGGATCAGGGCGTCTTCGGCCGCGACGACGGGATGAACGGGCAGCACGGCCAGCGCCGTGAGCGCCAGCAGGCCTGCAGAGCGCGGAGCATTCATGTCGGAAACCTCTCGAACGGGATGGCGGCGGCGTCTCAGCCGCTCGCCTTCTGCATCAGTACCTGGCCGAACCTGTCCCTCAGTTCGCGCTTGTTGATCTTGCCGGTGCCGGTGAGCGGCAGGGCGTCCACCTCCACGATCTCGTCGGGCAGCTGCCATTTGGCGAAGTGCTGGCCGACGTGCGCCAGCACCGAGTCGCGCTCCGGCGTCTTGCCCGGGCGCGGCACCACCAGCAGGATCGGCCGCTCCTCCCATTTCGGGTGCTTCACGCCGATCGCCGCCGCCATCAACACGTCAGGGTGGCCGCAGGCGCAGTTCTCGAGGTCGACCGAGCTGATCCATTCGCCGCCCGACTTGATCACGTCCTTGGCGCGGTCGGTGATCTGCAGGAAGCCGTCCGGGTGGATCACGGCGACGTCGCCGGTGGCGAACCAGCCCTCGGCGTCGTGCGTCGGCGAGTGGTCGAGCTTGAAGTAACCCTTGCACACCCAGAAGCCGCGCACTTTCAGCTCGCCCGCCGACTGGCCGTCGCGCGGCAGCTCGCGGCCTTCCTCATCGACGACCTTCATGTCGATGCCGAAGATGCCGCGGCCGGAGCGCACGCGGATCCTGAACTGCTCCTCGAGCGGCCAGTCCTCCATGTACGGGCGCAGCGAGCCGACGGTACCGAGCGGACTCGTCTCGGTCATGCCCCAGCCCTGCAGCACGTCGATGTCGTGCTCGAGCTTGAAGTCGCGGATCATCGCGAGCGGAACGGCCGAGCCGCCGATCAGCGTCTTCTTCAGCGTCTTGAGCTGGATGCCGCTCTGGCGCAGGTACGCGAGCAGCATGGTCCACACCGTCGGCACGGCGGCCGACAGCGTGACGCCTTCCTCGTTCATCAGCGCGGTGAGCGTGGCGGCGTCGCCCATTTTCGGTCCCGGGAACACCAGCTTGCTGCCCACCATCGGCGAGTTGTAGGGCAGGCCCCAGGCGTTGGCGTGGAACATCGGCACCACGGCCAGCGTCACGTCCTTGCCGCTGAGTCCGACGGCGTCGGCCATGCAGCCGCCGTAGGCGTGCAGCACCGTCGAGCGGTGGCTGTAGAGCACGCCCTTCGGATTGCCGGTGGTGCCCGAGGTGTAGCAGAGCGAGCTCGCGGCGTTTTCGTCGAGCGCCGGCCAGTCGAACGTATCGGGCTGGCCGGCGATGAACGACTCGTAATCGGGCAGTTGGCCCCTGACGCTCTCCGGCAGCGAATCCGGCCCGGCGAGCACCACGACCTGCTCGACCTTCGGCAGCTTGCCCTTCAGCGGTGCGATGGCGGGCAGCAGCGTCGCGTCGACGAACAGCAGCTTGTCCTCGGCGTGGTTGATGATGTACTCGAGTTGCTCCGGGAACAGGCGCGGGTTGATCGTGTGCAGCACCGCGCCCATGCAGGAGACGGCGAAATACAGCTCGTAGTGCCGGTAGTCGTTCCACGCGAGGGTGCCGACGGCATCGCCAGGCTTCACGCCCGCCTTCCGCAGCGCGTTCGCGAGCATGCGCGCGCGGCGGAAGACGTCCTTGTAGGTGCAGCGGTGCCGCGGGTGATCGTGCGTGACCGAGACGACCTCGACGTCCGGGTTGTTCTTGTCCGCATACCGCATGATCTCGGTGATCAGCAGCGGCGTGTCCATCATCAATCCGCGCATCGATCGTTCTCCCCGTCTGTGTGTGCCCCGAACCGCCTAGGCTAGAGAGGAAACGCGGGGAGTCCAAGCCCGGACTGGGCCGGCGCATTTGGCAGCGCAAAAAAAAAGAGGGGCCGCCCGGCGGCCGTCGCTCAGACGAGGTCCACGCTGCCGGCCGGTCCGCTGAGCCGGATGCCGGCGTATTCGCAGCGTCCCTCGCCGCGCTGGAACAGGCTGTTGGCGATCAGCCAGACCCGCACGACGTGCCGCGCCGGTCCGCCGATGACGCGCCGGTAGTCCTCGTACAGGTCGCGCTGCTCGTCGAGCCAGTGGCCGAGCCCCGCCGCGCCCGAACGCTGCACCACGTGGGTTTCCTTGTCCTTCCAGGCCGGCAGCGGGCATCGGTAGACCGTGCCGACCGGCAGCGCGGCGCTCCAGTAGTAGGTCAGGTCCTGCCCGTCATCGAACTCGACGGCGATGCTGAGGTAGTCGTGCGAGGGCAGGGTGTCCTCGGGCAAATCGGTCGGCAGTGCGTCGACCCGCCAGGACCACGCGAGCCGCGTTCCCGGCTCGAGCGGCAGGTGCGCCTCGCGGCGCAGGATCCCGACGTCGCGCCGTGTGCGGCAGCCGATGCCCTTGCGCCCGTCCGGGTGCCGGACGGGCCGGAAGATCTCGCCGGCGCCGAGGTACCAGAGGTATTCCCACCGTTCCGGCGGCGGCGCGACTTCGGCGAGGCGCGTCGCCTCGGCCTGCACGGGCGCGGGTGCCTGCGGACGCTGGGCGAAGTCGCGGAGCAGCCGGGCCGCGTCGATGCCGTGCTGCCAGCGCACCAGCACGACGGACATGCCCCCGCCCAGCTTCGCGTACTCGGCCTCGGTGGCGGCCAGGCCGCCCTGCGGATCGGTCCACTCGCCGGGGAAGTAACTCGCCAGCTGCAGTCGGCCCGACCGGCCCGCCTGGAACGTGTGGGTGGCGCGCGTGCCGCGGAAGACCGGGCCGTCGCCGACGCGCGCCCACAACTGGAAGGACGGCTCGACGTAGATGTCGAGGAGCCGCGAGAGGAAGACGCGCCCCGAGGCGAACCAGGTGACCGTGTCGCCCGCGGCCACGTCGAGGCCGGTGTCCCGCCAGGGTCGTTCGCGCGCAGGCAGTTCGAGTGCGCAATGGGCCGCGACGCAGCCCGGCGGCAGGCCGGCCAGCCAGGGCTCGAGGCTGGACCGCAGTTCCGCGAGCGTTGCGACGGGCTCGCCGGGCGCGGTGCGCCCGCGCAGCGCCCGCAGGGCGAGCCGCCCGGCGACGGCGAGATCGTGCAGTGCGCTCAGACGGACGCC
>JBPOHK010000059.1:0-86167 GCA_052035645.1 Pseudomonadota bacterium | reverse complement strand
CTGCCTCGTCCGCCTGCCCGCACTGCTGGTGCTGATCCTCGCCCTCGCGGGTTGCGGTGGCGGCGGCGGCACGCCGCAGGGTCCGCCCCCGGGCTCGACCCGCACCTGGAGCATGGGGTTCTCGCCGCTGCCGCCGCGACCCGAGGTGCCCGTGCTGCTGCAGGGCCTCGACCTGTGGAGCCAGCGGGCCGAGATGGCCGCCATCCACGAGGAACTGCCCTGGCGCGATCTGCTGGCGGGCATGTCGCCGGATGCGATCCTCGACCGGGACAAGAAGGCCCTGATCGATCTCTTCCGCGGCAAGGGCCTCGCGCTCTATTTCATGCTCGAGCTGACCGACGGCCTGTCGCGCGGCGAGGAACCGCCGCAACTGCGCGAACTCGGCCGCAGTATCACCGAGCCGGCGGTGCAGCAGCTCTATCGCGACTACGCGCTGGCAGTCGAGCGCAAGTTTCACCCCGAGTACCTCGGCCTCGCAGCCGAGACCAACCTGATTCGTGCCGCCGCGCCCGCGCCCGTCTACGACGCCGTCGTGCAGGCTGCCAACGCGGCGGCGGCCGACCTGCGGGCGGCCGGGCGCTCGGCGCCGCTGCTGGTCAGCGTGCAGGTCGAGACGGCCTGGGGCGTGCTGTCCGGCACCAAAACCGGCTACGTCGGCGTCGAGCGCGATTACGACGATTTCCCGTTCGCGGACGTGCTGGGACTGTCGTCGTACCCTTATTTCGCTTACGCGCAGCCCGAGGACATCCCGTCCAACTACTACGTGCGCGTCGTCAACGGCCACCGACTGCCGGTGATGGTGGTCGAGGGCGGCTGGACCAGCGCTTCCGTCGGGTCGATCACCTCCAGCCCCGACGAGCAGGCCCGCTACGTCACCCGACATGCGCAGTTGCTCGACAGCGTGCAGGCCACCGCCCTGATCCAGTTGCAGTTCGCCGATCTCGATCTCGCGGCCTATCCCCAGCCGCAGCCGCCCAACCTGCCGCTGTTCGTGCAGATCGGCCTCACCGACGCCGACTTCAATCCGAAGCCGGCGCTGGCCGCGTGGGATGCGCTGCATTCTCGGCGGCGGGTGCCATAGCCCGGTCGGTTCCGGTGCTGTTCCGGCGCGCCCTCCCTTAAGATCGGGTTCCCGCGCCCTCCGCCGAGACCGCACCGTGCAATACACCTGGCTCGCGCTCGCCATCGCCTGCACCGTCGGCTACCACCTGGTGCTGAAGCTGACCCCGGCGGGCGCCAATCCGCTGCTGTCGCTGATGCTCACGTACGCGCTGGTGACGGCGGTGTTCGCGGCGATCCTGCTGGTGTCGCCGGGCGGCTTCGAGTGGCGGCAGGAACTGCGGCAGGTCAACTGGACGGCGCTCGCGCTCGCCGTCGTCATCGTCGGGCTGGATCTCGGCTTTCTCTTTCTCTACCGCAGCGGCTTCGAGGTGAGCCTCGGCGCGCTCGTCACGCAGTCGGCCGCCGCGGCGCTGCTGCTCGCCATCGGCGTGCTGGTGTTCCGCGAGAAGCTGTCGCTCGCGAACGCCGCCGGCCTGGTCCTCTGCTTCGTCGGCCTGTGGCTGGTGAACCGCCGCTGACGACAAAATAGGGGACACTCACTAATTTTTCCGAAAGCAGGGGACATTCTCCTTTTCCGGAGAGGGGACAGTCCCCGATGGGGACAGTCCCCGCCAGAAAAGGAGAATGTCCCCTATTTCTGGCCCCTGTTTTCTATGGCCTGGACTCGCGGCGCACGGTCCGCACGGTCCACCACACGAGCAGGCCGACCACCGCCAGCATCAGTGCCATCAGCACCATCATCCTCGGGCCGGCCAGGCGCCAGGCCTCGCGCAGGCCGAAGGCTACGCCCACGGGCGTCGTGACGAGCAGCAGTGGCTTGGCGATGCGCATCGCCGGGCTCAGGCGTCCTTGCGCGTCCAGCCCGAGGAGGGCAGGGCGTCGAAGAACATCTGCACCCGGTGCAACAGGAAATTCCGGTCCGCCCAGGCCACCTGGTCGTCGAGGCACTGCATCCGGTCGTCGCGCTTCGGGCTGAATTCCGCCGTCGCGACCAGGGGCGCAGGCGGCGGGCTCTTGCCGCGCCGCTCGGCCTCTTCCTCCAGCATGAGGTAGAAGCGCTCCCAGTACCGCGGCGTCGGGTAGAGCCGCCCCCGGTTGCGGTGGTGGTCGAGGATGCGCTGCGCCCGGCTGGAGGGTTTGCGGGTCTTCATGGACGGTCGGCTCCGCGCATGCTGCAAGGGTACCGCCTCGGGCACGCGGATAGAATATCCTCGGCGTCCCTTCCTCACCGATGTGGAACCGACCATGACCACCGCTCTCTGGTGCGTGCTGATCGCGGGATTCCTGCCCTACGTCGCCACCCTGACCGCCAAGATCGGCGGCGAGCGCTTCGACAACAGCAATCCGCGCGAGTGGCTCGCTCAGCAGGCCGGTCACCGGCGGCGCGCCAATGCGGCCCAGCTGAACAGCTTCGAGGCCTTCCCGCTGTTCGCCGCGGCCGTCATCGTCGCGCACCTGCTGCACGCGCCGCAGGGCAGGGTCGACCTGCTGGCGGTCACGTTCGTCGTGGCCCGGGTGGCCTACATCGCGTGCTACGTCGCCGATCTCGCCACGCTGCGCTCGCTGGCGTGGTTCGTCGGCATCGGCAGCGCCGTGGCGATCTTCGTCGCCGGGGCCTGACGCCCGCATGCCCGCCTCGCCCGAGTCGGTGGCCGCGTTCCGCGACGCCTACCGTCGCGAGCACGTGCCGGAGCGCTACTCGGGCTGGCTGCACTTCGCCTTCACCTTCGGGTTCGGCGGCGCCGTGCTGTTCGGCTGCCTGCTGCAGCTGCGGTCCGTCTCGGCCTGGGAATGGCTGGCGGTGCCGCTGTCGGCCGTCTACGTGAACCTCGCCGAGTACTGGGGCCACCGCGGTCCGATGCACCACCTCACGCGCGGCCTGCGGCTCGTGTACGAACGCCACACCCGCCAGCACCACCGCTTCTTCACCGACGCCACCATGGTGATCGACGCCGTGCGCGACTTTCGCGCGGTGCTGTTCCCGCCGGTGCTGATGGTCTTTTTCCTGGCGGCCTTCGCGCTGCCGGCGGGATTGCTGCTCGCCGTGCTCGCGTCGCCCAATGTCGCCTGGCTGTTCGGCGCGACCTCGCTCGGTTATTTCCTCAACTACGAGTTCCTGCACCTCGCCTATCACCTGCCGCCCCGGCATCCGCTCGCCCGCCTGCCGCTGGTCGCCCGCCTCAAGCGACTGCACACGATCCACCACGACCCGGCGCGGATGGCCGCGCGGAACTTCAACATCACCTACCCGCTGGGCGACTGGCTGTTCGGTACCCTCGAAAGGCGCTGAGCCGCGCGGCACACGCCTCAGTAGCGCGCGCCGCGCCGCCGCCAGAGGCTGTCGCCGACGTACACGGCCAGCGCCGACCAGATGATCGCGAAGCCGATCAGGCGCGTGTGCGGGAACGGCTCGCGGAACACGAGCACGCCGGTCAGGAACTGCAGCGTCGGACCGAGGTACTGCAGCAGCCCGACCGTCGAGAGCCGGATTCGGCGGGCGCCGAATGCGAACAGCGCGAGCGGGGTGGCCGTGACGATGCCGCTGCCGACCAGCAGCGCGTCCACCGCGCGGCCCTGGTGGCCGAAGGCGCCGGTGCCCTGCCATTCGCACCAGAGCAGCCAGCCCAGTGCGAGCGGGAACAGCAGCAGCGTCTCCACGGCGAGGCCCGGCACCGACTCCACCGCCACGACCTTGCGGATCAGGCCGTAGGTGCCGAAAGTCAGCGCGAGCACCAGCGCGATCCACGGCACGCGACCGGTGGCCCAGGTGAGGTAGGCGACGCCGCAGGCGGCGATCGCGACGGCCAGCCACTGCACGCGGCCGAGCCGTTCCGACAGCAGCGCCACGCCCATCAGTACGCTCACCAGCGGGTTGATGAAGTAGCCGAGGCTCGCATCGACCACGTGGCCGTTGCCGACGGCCCACACGTACACCAGCCAGTTGACGCTGATCATCAGCGTCGAGCCGATGAGCCGCAGCCGCGTGCGCGGGTCGGCGAGCGCGGCGCGCACGGCGCCGAGTTGTCCCTTCGCGGCGAGGTACAGGAACACGAGCAGGCAGGACTCGACCACCCGGTGCGCGGTGATCTGCAGCGCCGGCACCTGCGCGAGCGGCCGCAGGTACAGCGGCAGCAGGCCCCAGATCAGGAAGGCCGTCAGGGCCGCGAACAGGCCCGCGCGGTCCTCGCCGGGGGCGCCGTCGGCAGGCACGGCTCGCGCGTCGGCAGTCGACATCTGGTGGCTCGGGCGGCGGCGGGTGACAATGGCGGGCGCGCATTCTCGCAGATTCGCCGCGCCACGGAGGGACTCGCGATGGAGACGTTACGGGCGATCCAGCAGGGGTTCCGCGGCGCGCCGTTCATGGCGCAGCTCGGCGTGCAGCTCGAGGACCTCGGGCAGGGCTGGTGCGAGGCCAGCCTGGAACTGCTGCCTTGGCACCTGCAGCAGACCGGGGTCGCGCACGCAGGCGTCGTGGCCGCGCTCGCCGATCACTGCGCGGGTGCGGCGGCCTCGACCGGGCTCGAGCCGGGGCAGTACCTGGTCACCGCGGAGTTCAAGATCAACCTGCTGCGCGGCGCCGGCGGCCAGCGGCTGTTCTGCCGGGGCGAGGTGCTCAGGCGCGGACGGACGCTCTGCGTCGCCGAGGCCGAGGTGTTCGCGGAGGCGGGCGGCGAGCGCACGCTGGTCGCGAAGCTGACCTCGACCCTGTCGGTCATCGCCGGCGGCGTGTCGCCGCCGGGCTGAGCGAAGTTCCTGCGGAAAGTCACGAAGCCCCTGCGCCCCGGCCCGGGCATCCTTGGTCGCGGGTCAACGACAGGGGTGGCGATGAATTCGCTCGAATCGGGGCGCCTGCGACGGGAACGGCAGACCATGCTGTGCATGGTCGAGATCTATTGCGCGGACCACCACGTCGCCGGTGGCGGGGCGCTGTGCCCGGATTGCGAGGCGTTCCTCGCCTACGCCGAGCGCCGGCTCGAAAAGTGTCCCTACGGGCCGTCGAAGCCGACCTGCGCGAAGTGCCCCGTGCACTGCTACAAGCCGGAACCGCGCGCGCTCGCGGCGCGCATCATGCGCTACGCCGGTCCGCGCATGGCCCTGAAGCATCCCTGGCTGAGCCTGATGCACTTCGTGGACAAGGCGCGCCGCGTCGAGCACCCGATGGAGATGCGTCGACGCAGCCGCGGCTGAGGGCGCGCTTCAGGCGGCGCAGCTCTCCCGGTACGCGTCGAGTTCCGCGCGCTCGAGCACCTGGTCGCGCAGGAAGCCGTTCGACGGCCGGTACTCGAGACCCTCGAGCTTGCGCAGCAACGCGTCGACCTCGGCGTCGTCCACCAGGCGGGCCCTGGGGGAGACCTCGAGACTGCGCTTGCGGCCGATCCAGCTGAAGATCATCGTGCGACTCCGTAGCGTGCGAGCAACTTTGCCTGCCGTACACGTTGCAACCCGCGTGCCAGCCGCCAGTGACGGAAAATTCGCGCGCGGAAATCCAGTGGTTTCGCGGACTTCGACATAAGCCGGCCGCTGTCTC
Organism: Pseudomonadota bacterium; assembly: GCA_052035645.1. Classification (GTDB taxonomy): domain Bacteria; phylum Pseudomonadota; class Gammaproteobacteria; order Steroidobacterales; family Steroidobacteraceae; genus RPQJ01. The sequence continues at coordinate 80,577 of JBPOHK010000059.1, read as the reverse complement.
GCCGGCGCCACTGTCAGGATTTCCGACGCCCGTCGCGGCTTCTGTCAAAAACCGCGGAAGCTCGCGAACTCGTCGACGGTCGCGCGCGCCGTGCGCAGCCGGTTGATCGGGTGCGCCTCGTCCCGGTATCCGAGCGCCATGCCCGAGAACATCAGCAGCTCCGGCGGCAGGCCGAGGTGCGCGCGCACGATCGTCGGCCAGCGCGACCACGCCTCCTGCGCGCAGGTGTGGAGCCCGTGCTCGCGCGCGAGCAGCATCACGCTCTGCATGAACATGCCCACGTCCGACCACTGCGGCGGGCCGAGGCCGCGGTCGAGGCAGAAGAACAGGCCGACCGGGGCGCCGAAGAACTCCCAGTTGCGGGCGAAGTGGGCCAGCCGGCCGGCCCGGTCCTCGCGCGCCACGCCGATGGTCGCGTACATGTCCTCGCCGCACTGGCGGTGGCGGCTCTTGTACGGCTCGCCCATCTGGCGCGGGTAGATGTCGTACTCGGTCGCGTCCTCGCCGAGCGGCTGGGTCCGCACGGCGGCGCGCACTTTCGCGAGGAGGCCGGCGAGGTCGGCGCCCGCGAGCACGTGCACCTGCCAGGGCTGCACGTTGCCACCCGAGGGCGTGCGCCGCGCCTGCTCGAGGATCGTGCGGACCGTCGCCTCGGGGACCGGGGTCGGCAGGAATGCGCGGCAGCTCATGCGGGTCTCGATCGCTTCGCTCACGTTCACTTGCATTCCTCCGGGGCGGCACGCGATTCTCGCAGAAATGCACGACCCGGGCCGCCGCTACAAGATCGTCCTGCTCGGCAGCCTGTACCTCGCGCAGGGCCTGCCTTTCGGCTTCTTCACCCAGGCGTTGCCGGTGCTGCTGCGCGACGCCGGCCTGTCGCTGAAGGCGATCAGCGCGACCAGCCTGCTGGCGCTGCCCTGGGCGCTGAAGTTCCTCTGGGCGCCGTTCGTCGACCACCGCGGCACGCGCAAGCGCTGGCTGCTGCCGCTGCAGTGCGCGGCCGTGCTCACGGCGCTGCTGCTCGCGACACTCGACCTCGACAGCGATTTCCTGCCGATCCTCGTCGCCGCGTTCCTGTTCAACGCCATCGCGGCCTGCCAGGACGTGGCGACCGACGGGCTGGCCGTGCGCATCCTCGCGCCCCGCGAGCGCGGGCTCGCGAACGGCATCCAGGTCGGCGCCTACCGGTTCGGCATGATCCTCGGCGGCGGCCTGCTGCTGTGGGTCTTCGCGCGCTCCGGCTGGTCGACGATGTTCCTCTGCATGGCCGGCCTGCTCGCGCTCACCGTGCTGCCGGTGCTGCCGCTGCGTGAGCCGCCGCGCACGGCCGCCGCCACGCTGTCTGCGGGCGCGCTCGCCGTCGGCTGGCTGGCGCGCCTCAGCACGCCCGGCATGGCCGGGTTCATCCTGCTCATCTGCTTCTACAAGTTCGGCGACTCGATGGTCGCCTCGCTCGTGGGTCCGTTCCTGCGCGATGCCGGGCTGTCCAAGGAGACCATCGCGCTCATGAAGGGCACGGTCGGTTCGCTCGCCAGCCTGGCCGGGGCGGCGCTCGGCGGCTGGCTGGCGTTCCGGCTGGGCCGGCGCCGGGCCCTGCTCGCCTGCGGGCTCGCGCAGACCGCGAGCCTGCTCTGCTACGTCGCCGCCGCGGCCGGTCTCGGCGGGATCGCCATGCTGTGGGCCGGCACCGTCGCCGAGCACCTGCTCGGCACCCTGGCGACGGTCGCGCTGTTCACGCTGATGATGGACGCCTCGGATCCCGGGCACGCCGGCACCGACTACACGCTGCTCGCCTGCGCCATCGTGTTCGCGCAGGGCTTCGCGAACTTCGCCGCGGCCAGCATCGGCGACGCGGCGGGGTACCTCGCGAGCTTCGCCGCGGGCACCCTGGTCTCGGGGATCGGCTGCCTGGTGCTGGTGCGCAGCCTCGATGCGCGCCGCGGCCCGGCGCGGCTGCAGGACGCGTGGACCGCGGGCCGCGCCTCGCCCGGCGCTGGGAATTCCGCTACGCTCGCGTCCTGAGGTGAGCATGCAAGAACTGAAGGACCTGGTCGCCGAAGTCCCCGATTTCCCCAAGCCCGGCATCCTCTTTCGCGACATCAGCCCGCTGCTGAGGCTGCGCTTCCACGAGACCATGTCCGCGGTCGACGCGCTGTTCTCCGCCGAGGAGTGGGCCGGCATCGACGCGATCGCCGGAGTCGAGTCGCGCGGCTTCATCCTGGCCTCGGCGCTGGCCGACCGGCGCCGCAAGGGCTTCGTGCTGATCCGCAAGAAGGGCAAGCTGCCGCCGCCCGTCGTCGACATCGCCTACGAGCTCGAGTACGGCACCGGCGTGCTGGAAATGCCGATGGGGCAGGGCCGGCTGCTGCTGCTCGACGACGTGCTCGCCACGGGCGGCACGCTGCTCGCCTCGGCGGCGCTCGCGACGCAGGCAGGATTCTCCGTCGAGCGCGTGGGCGTGCTGATCGACCTCGGGCTGGCGCCCGGGTTCCGCTGCGGATCGCACGAGGTCCGCTCCGTGCTGCAGTACGGCTGAGCCATGAGCCTCGCCGCGCCCGGGTCGCGGCCCCGCAAGGCGGCCCTGGCGTTCATCTTCGTCACCGTCGTGCTCGACATGCTCGCGCTCGGCATCGTGATCCCGGTGCTGCCCGGCCTGATCGAGGACTTCCTGCACGGGGACACCGCGCAGGCGGCCGAGGTGAACGGATTGTTCAGCACCGTGTGGGCGCTGATGCAGTTCTTCTCCATGCCGGTCATGGGCGCGCTGTCGGACCGCTACGGCCGCCGCCCGGTGATCCTGCTGTCGAACCTCGGGCTCGGGCTCGACTACGTCCTGATGGCGCTGGCGCCCACCCTCGCGTGGCTGTTCGCCGGCCGGGTCGTCTCCGGCATCTGCGCCGCCAGCATCAGCACGGCGATGGCGTACATCGCCGACGTCACGCCGGTGGAGAAGCGCGCCGGCAGCTACGGCCTCGTCGGCATGGCCTTCGGCGTGGGCTTCATCTTCGGTCCGGCGTTCGGCGGACTGCTCGGCAACGTCGACCCGCGCCTGCCGTTCTGGGTGGCGGCCGGCCTCAGCCTCGCGAACGCGGCCTACGGCTGGCTGGTGCTGCCGGAGTCGCTGGCGCCGCAGAACCGCCGCCCGTTCGCCTGGCGTCGCGCCAACCCCGTCGGCTCGCTCAAGCTGCTGCGCTCGCACCCGGAACTCGCCGGGCTCGCGAGTGCCGCCTTCCTGAGCAACCTCGCCCACGCCGCGATCCCGGTGACTTTCGTGCTCTATGCAGGGCACCGCTTCGGCTGGGACACCGGTGCCGTGGGCCTGTCGCTCGCCGTGGTCGGCGCCAGTTCCGCGCTGGTGCAGGGCCTGCTGGTCGGGCCGCTGGTGCGCCGCTTCGGCGAGCGGCGCGCGATGCTCGCGGGCCTGCTGGCCGGCGCCACCGGCTACTTCATCTACGCATTCGCGCCGACCGGCGCGTGGTTCCTGCTGGGCATCCCCGTGGTCGCGCTGTGGGGACTCGCCGGGCCCTCGGGCCAGAGCCTGATGACGCGACGCGTCGCGGCGGACGAGCAGGGCGCGCTGCAGGGCGCGAACGGCAGCATCCAGGGCGTGGCGACCATGATCGGGCCCATGCTGTTCGCCGGGACCTTCGCGTGGGCGATCGGCCGCGGCGCGTGGCTGGGCCTGCCGGGCGCCGCTTACCTGCTCGCGGGCCTGCTGCTGGTCGGCGCGGCCGGGCTGGCGGCCCGCGCGACGCGGGCGCGGACGGCACCGTGACGACCCCCTGGCCCGCCGTGCCGGCGGAGTTCGCCGGGCCGCTCGAAGAACGGATCCGCCAGCTGCGCGAGGAGGCGGCCTGGCCGGTCGAGGGCGGGTCCGCCCGGGACGTCGCCGGGAGCCTGCCGTACGTGTTCGCGTGCAGCGAGTTCGTGGCCGAGGCCTGCCGGCGGGACGCGGGGCTGCTGGCGTGGCTCGCGCGGGACGGGCGCGCAACCGAGGCCGCCGACGCCGCGTGGTTCGCCGCCGGGATCGAGCAGGCCGTGGCCGGGGCCGGCGACGACGCCTCGTTCATGGACGCCCTGCGACGCGCCCGGCGCCGCCACCTCGTGCGCATCGCCTGGCGCGACCTCGCGCAGTGGGGCGACATCGACACCGTCCTGCGCGAGCTCTCGCTGCTCGCCGAGACCTGCATCGACGCGGCCTGCCGGTACGCCGGCGGGCAGCTCGCGGCGCGGCACGGCGCGCCGGTCTCGGCCGACGGCGCGCCCCTGCCGCTGCTGGTGCTCGGCATGGGCAAGCTCGGCGGCGGCGAGCTGAACTTCTCCTCCGACATCGACCTCGTGTTCCTCTTCCCGGCGCACGGCGAGACGCAGGGCGCCCGCCCGCTCGAGCACGAGGAGTACTTCGCGCGGCTCGGCAAGAAGGTCGCGCAGCTGCTCGGCAGCGTCACCGCCGAGGGCTTCGTGTACCGCGTCGACCTGCGCCTGCGGCCGTTCGGCGAGTCGGGGCCGGTCGCCGTGAGCTACGACGCCTTCGAGGACTACCTGCAGCAGCACGGCCGCGACTGGGAGCGCTACGCCTACGTCAAGGCGCGGCCCGTCTCCGGCGGCGCGGGCTTCGAGGAGCTGTATCGCCACGTGCTGCGGCCGTTCGTGTACCGCCGCTACCTCGATTTCAGCGTGTTCGAGTCGCTGCGCGAGATGAAGGACCTGATCGCGCGCGAGGTCGCGCGGCGCGAACTGCAGGACAACGTCAAGCTCGGCCCCGGCGGGATCCGCGAGATCGAGTTCATCGTGCAGGCGTTCCAGCTCATCCGCGGCGGCGGCAACCCGCGCCTGCAGACGCGCAGCCTGCTCGAGGCGCTGCCGCTGCTCGCGGGCCAGAAGCTGATGAGCGCGGAGGCGGTGGCCGAGCTGGCCGAGTCCTACCGCTTCCTGCGCCGCGTGGAGAACCGGCTGCAGGAGTGGAACGACGAGCAGACCCACGACCTGCCGACGGACGAGCGCGCGCGGCGGCGCCTGGCGCTCGCGATGCGCCACGACGACTGGCCGTCGCTGCAGGCGGAGATCGCGCGCCACCGCGGGCGGGTCGGCGCACATTTCCGCCGCACGGTGTTCGCCCCGGCGCAGCCGGAGCCCGGCGAGGAGCTGAACGCCGAGCTGGCCCGCGTGCTCGACGACGACTTCGACGACGCGCGTCGCCGGCGGCTGCTCGAGTCGCTGGGCATGGCCGCGCCCGAAGCCGTGCTCGCGCGGCTGCAGCTGCTGCGCGAGAGCGCCTACTTCCGGCGCCTCGACGAGGTCGGTCGCCGCCGCCTGCTGACCCTGCTGCCGCGCCTGCTGCGGGCCATCGCCGGCAGCGCCAACGAGGACGAGGCTCTTGGCCGCGTGCTGCACGTGATCGAGCGCATCGGCGGGCGCACGGTCTACCTCGCGCTGCTGAACGAGAACGCCACGGCGCGCAGCCGCTTCATCGAGCTGTGCGCGCACTCGAGGTTCCTCACCGAGCAGATCGCGGCGTTTCCCCTGCTGCTCGACGAACTGCTCGACGAGCGCCTGTTCCTCGCCACGCCCACGCGCGCGGAGCTGGCCGAGGAGCTGCGTAGCCGCATGGAGGGCGCGGGCAGCGAGGATCCCGAGCACCAGGTCGAGCTGCTCCGGCAGTTCCAGCGCGCGGCCATGTTCCGCGTCGCCGTGCCGGACCTGACCGGCCGGCTGCCGCTGATGAAGGTCAGCGACCGGCTCACCGACATCGCCGAGCTGATCGTCGCCGAGGCGCTCGCGCTGTCCTGGGCGCAGATCGTCGCTCGGCACGGCGCGCCGATGTGCGGTCCCGACGAGGGCGCGTTGCGCGCCTGCGGCATGATCGTGGTCGCCTACGGCAAGTTCGGCGGCTTCGAGCTCGGCTACGGCTCCGACCTCGACCTCGTGTTCCTGCACGACTCGGCCGGCGAGGTGCAGCGCACCTCGGGGCCCGCCGTGGTGGAGAACAGCGTGTTCTACCTGCGGCTGGTGCAGCGCCTGGTGCACCTGCTCACGGTGCACTCCTCGGCGGGCCGCCTGTACGAGGTCGACACGCGGCTGCGCCCGAGCGGCAAGGGCGGCCTGCTCGTGCAGAGCATCGACGGCTTCGCCGACTACCAGCGGTCCGAGGCCTGGACCTGGGAGCACCAGTCGCTGCTGAGGGCCCGTGCCGTCGCCGGGGAGCCCGGCCTGCGCTCGCGCTTCGAGCAGCTGCGCGTGGATCTCCTGCGCACCGCGGTGCGCCGCGAATCACTGCGCGAGGACGTGCGCGCCATGCGCGAGCGCATGCGCAACGAGCTGTCGAAGGCCGGACCCGGCCAGTTCGACCTCAAGCAGGACGCGGGCGGCATCACCGACATCGAGTTCCTGGCGCAGTACTGGGCCCTGCGCTGGGCGGACCGCTACCCCGAGCTGGTCACGTTCCCGGACAACATCCGCCAGCTCGAGAGCTGCGCCTCGGCCGATCTCGTGCCGCAGGCCACCGTCGACGTGCTGACCGACGCCTACCGCCTGTATCGCCAGCGCATGCACCACCTGTCGCTCGAGGCCGCCGGCAACGTCGTCCCCGCCGGCGAGTTCGCGGCGACCCGCGCCGGGATCGAGTCGATCTGGCGCGCCACGATGGAGGCCGGGACCCTATAATCCCGGCCCACGGCGCCCGCGATCCGGCGCACCCACGAGGCTTCCATGGCGGAACTGCTGGTCCCCGTCTCCCCGGGCGAGCTGATCGACAAGATCACGATCCTGGAGATCAAGTCGCAGCGCATGACGGACGCGGCGAAACTGCACAACGTGCGCACCGAACTCGCGATGCTCAACGACACCTGGCGGGCCTCGCCGTTCTCGGCGACCGACATCGGCGCCGAGTGGTCCGGACTGCGCGAGGTGAACGCGAAGCTCTGGGACATCGAGGACGACATCCGCGACAAGGAGCGCGCCGGCGAATTCGACGCGCGCTTCATCGAGCTGGCGCGCGCGGTCTACGTGACCAACGACGAGCGCGCGGCGATCAAGCGCCGCATCAACACGAAGCTCGGCTCCGTGCTGGTCGAGGAGAAGAGCTACGCCGACTACGCGCGGAAGTGATCCGTCACTTCCTGAGCGTGTACTCCGCGCTGCAGTAGGGGCACTTCGCCCAGCCGGTCTTCTCGATCGGCAGGAACACCCGCGGGTGGGAATTCCACAGGTGCATGCCCGGCATCGGGCAGGCGAGCGGCAGGTCCTCGGGCGTGACCTCGTACTGGTGCTGCGCGTTCGGCTGCATGAGCTTGTCGCTGCGTTCGGCCGTCACGGGGATCTCGCCTCGGTGCGTGGGGCGCGCATTATCGCGCAGGCCGACCGGGCCGTCAGCCGCCGGCCGCCGTCAGCGGGTCGGGGTACGCGGCGCGCCGGCCGCCATCAGCGCGTCGAGCCGCTCCGCCGCGTCCGCGACCTCGATCAGGTCCATCACGCCCGGCTGCTCGATCTTGGTGGTCCAGGGCAGGTCGGCCGCCGGCCTGCGCAGGAAGCGCCGGGCCGCCGCGTCGTAGCGATCCACGCACCAGCCGCGGCTGTGGTACGGGCCGCTGCGCTCGGGGTTGGTCGCCGCATACAGCCCGATCACCGGCGTGCCGACCGTGGTCGCCATGTGCGCCGGGCCCGAGTCGGGCGAGAGCAGCACGGTGGCCCGCTGCAGCGTGGCCAGCAGCTCGGGCAGCGTGTCCTTGCCGACGAGGTTGGTGCAGGGCCGCTGCATCGCGCGCCCGATGCGCTCGCCGTACTCCAGCTCGAGCGCGCTGCGGCCCCCGCACAGCAGCACCCGCAGGCCGTGGCGCGCGGCCGCGTGGTCGGCGAACGCGGCGTAGCGCTCGACACTCCAGTTGCGCAGCGCGTGGCTCGAGCAGGGGCTGATGACCAGGGTCGGCTGCCCGTCCGGGATCGCGCGGCAGGCGTACTCGAGCGCGGCCTCGGGCAGCGGGATGTCCCAGCGCAGCGAGCGCCGCTCGACCCCGAGCGCCCGCGCGAAGCCGAACAGGCTGTCGAGCACGTGCTCGTGCTGGCGCGGCTCGATCCGCGCGTCGGTGAACAGCCACTGCAGCTCGCGGGCCCGCGGCCGGTCGAAGCCGAGCTTCACCTCGGCCGGGATCACGGCGGCGGCGAGGCTGGCGCGCAGGGCCAGCTGCATGTGCAGCAGCACGTCGAAGCGCCGGCCGGCGAGCGTCCGGCGCAGCTCGCCGTACGCGCGCCGCCCCGCCTTCTTGTCGAAGACCACGAACTCGATGTCCGGAATGTGTCCGAGCAGCCGGCGCTCGAGACCGCCGAGCACCCAGGTGATGCGCGTGCCGGGCCAGGCGTCCTGCAGCGTGCGGACCACCGGCAGCACGTGGCAGACGTCGCCGAGGGCCGACAGGCGCAGCACGCACAGCTCGCGGGGCGGGGTTCGGGGCGGCAGTTGGCTCGGCATCGGGGCGCGCTGGTAGGCAGGAGCGGCTCGTTCGTGAACAATCCACCCCCGATGGACGCAGATCGTACGACGGGAGCGGAGGCGACGGCGCGCTGGGCGCGCGGCGCGATGCTATACGATGCCTCCCGGCTCAGCCAGCCGGGCCCGGAGGTCTTCTCGCGCGCGCACTGGCGCGGACGCGGCCTCGAGGAGCAGGCGGGCGGGCGCGGCACCATCGCCTTCCTCCGCGACGGCGACCGCCGCTGGGTGCTGCGCCACTACCGCCGCGGCGGGCTCGTCGCGCGGGTCAGCCGCGACGCCTACCTCTGGAGCGGCGAGGACCGCACGCGGTCGTATCGCGAGTTCCGCCTGCTGCGCCAACTGGTGGCCTGGGGCCTGCCGGTGCCGCTGCCCGTCGCCGCCGGGTACCAGCGCGCGGGCCTCCTGTACCGCGCGGACCTCGTCACGGAGGAACTGCCGACACGACGCACGCTCGCGCACGCACTGCGCGAGGGGCCGCTGCCCGAGGCGCTCTGGCGCGAGGTCGGGCGCGGCATCGGCCGGCTGCACGCGCACGGGGTGCAGCACGCGGACCTCAACGCCCACAACCTGCTGCTCGACGGGCCGGCCGTGTACGTGCTCGACTTCGACCGGGGCCGGATCCGTGCGCGGGGCGCCTGGGAGCAGGCGGTGCTCGCCCGCCTGCAGCGCTCGCTGGCCAAGGTGACCGCGGGCGGCCCGTCCGGCCGCTTCGGGGAGCGCGAGTGGCGCTGGCTGCTCGAGGGTTGCGCCGGCTGACGGCGCGGGAGCACCCGCCTTGCGACTCATCTACCTGCTGCTCACCTGGCTCGCGCTGCCGTTCGTGATCGCGACGGAGACCTGGCGCGCGCGCTCGAACCCGGACGAGCGCGGCCGGGTCGCGCAGCGTCTCGGCTACGGCGCCCCGTTCGCGCAGCCTGGCTGCCTGTGGGTGCACGCCGTGTCCGTGGGCGAGGTGCAGGCCGCGGCCGCGCTGGTCCGCGCGCTGCAGGCGCGGCACCCCGAGGCCGTCATCGTCCTCACGACCGTCACGGCGACCGGCGCGCAGCGCGCGCGCGCGCTCTTCCCGCAGGGCGTCGAACACCGCTACCTGCCCTACGACGTGCCCGGCGCCGTGCGCCGGTTCCTCGACCGGCTGCAGCCGCGCCTCGCGATCATCCTCGAGACGGAAATCTGGCCGACGCTCTACCGCGAGCTCGACCGGCGCGGCGTGCCGGTCGTGCTCGCGAGCGCGCGGCTTTCGCAGCGCTCCGTCGCGCGCTTCCGCCGGCTGTCCTCGCTGTTCGCCGGCGTGCTCGCGCAGGACGTCACCATCGGCGCGCAGACCGAGGCCGACGCCGGGCGCTTCCGTGCCGTCGGCGCGCCGGCCGGCCGGGTCCAGGTCACCGGCAACGTCAAGTACGACCTCTCGATCCCGGAGTCGACGGTGGCGGCCGGCCGCGCGTACCGCGCCGCCTGCGCCGCGCAGCGTCCCGTGTGGATTGCGGGCAGCACGCACGAGCGCGAGGAAGAGGCGGCCCTCGAGGCGCATGCGCGGCTGCGCGAGTCGCAGCCGCGTGCGCTGCTGATCCTCGCGCCGCGCCACCCGCAGCGCTTCGAGGCGGTGCGCGCGCTGCTCGCGCGCCGCGGCGTGAAATTCGCCCGGCGCAGCGCGGGCGAGGCGCCGCAGGCCGGCGACCCGGTCCTGCTGGTCGATACGCTCGGCGAGCTGCAGATGTTCTACGCGGCGGCCGACGTCGCGTTCGTGGGCGGCAGCCTCGTGCCCGTCGGCGGCCACAGCCTGCTCGAACCGGCGGTGCTGGGTCTGCCGATGCTCTCCGGGCCGTACACCCAGAACGCCCAGGACGTGGCCGATGCGCTGCGCGGCTGCGGGGCGCTCAGGATCGTCGCCGACGCGCGCGCGCTCGGCGACCGGCTCGCGGAGGACCTCGCCGATCCGGCGCGGGCGCGCGCCCTCGGCGAGCGCGGGCGCGCCACGGTCGACGGCAGTCGCGGGGCCGTCGACCGGCTGGTGGAGCTGATCGAGCGGCGGCTCAGCCCGCCGGCGGCGTCACCGCGGGCACCGTCATCGGCTGGGTGAGGAAGCCGTTGATCGAGCTCAGGTCGGCGGGCGCCATCGAACCCACGGCCGACTTCAGCTTCACGATGTTGATCAGGTAGTCGTAGCGGCTGCGCGCGTAGTCGCGCTGCGCCTCGAACAGGCGGCGCCGGGCGTCGAGGACGTCGACCGTGGTGCGCGTGCCCACCTCGAAGCCCGCCTCGGTGGCCTCGAGGGCCGTCTGGCTGGACTTCACGGACTGCTGCAGTGCCTGCACGCGCGCCTTCTCCGCGAGCACGCCGAGATAGGCGTCGCGGGTCTGGCGCTCGGCAGAGCGCATCGTGCCCTCGAGCTTCTCGCGCGCGGCGCGCTGCAGGTAGACCTGCTCGCGCACCTTCGAGCGGGTGCCGCCGCCGGCGAACACCGGGATATTAACGCGCAGGCCGACCACGTCGGTGGTGCTGTTGCTGTCCGCCGGGCTGCGGACCTTGTCGGTGTTGATGCCGGTCGATCCGGTCGGGTCGAACGCCTGGTTGGTCTGGTCCGCCTGGCGGTCCGTCTGGCCGTAGCTCGCGAACAGGTCGACCGTCGGCATGTGGCCGGCCTCGGCGATCTTCACGTTCGACGCGGCGATCTCGCTGTCGAGCCGCGCGGCGATCACCGCGAGGTTGTCGTCGAGGGCCTTCTTCACCCAGCCGTCCTCGTCGAGCGGCTGCGGCTGGTCGAGCGGCATGTCGTCGGCGGGCTTGACCAGCGTGGCGTAGGTGTCGCCGGTGATCTCGCGCAGGGCCTCGTTCGCGGAGGCGAGCGCGCGCTTGGCGGCGATCACGCCGGCGGTGGCGCTGTCGTGCGCGGCGCGCGCTTCCTGGACGTCGGTGATGGCGATCAGCCCCACCTCGAAGCGCTTCTCGGCCTGCTCGAGCTGGCGCGAGAAGGCCTGCAGGCTGGCATCGGCGGCCGCGAGCGTGTCCTCGGCGGCGAGCACGTTGAAGTAGGACTGCGACACGCGCACCAGCAGGTCCTGCTGGGCGGCGCGATAGTTCGCCTCCGCCACCGCCACCTGCGCGTCGGCGCGCTTGAGGGCCTGCCACTGGTCCCAGCGGAAGACGGTCTGGGAGAGCTCGGCGGAGTAGTCCCAGTACTGCGACACGTCGGTCGTGCTGTTGTAGCCGATCGTCACCGGCTGGCCCGTCGTCTGGTTCAGCTGCTGCGACGTCGACTCGCCTTCGAAATTGGCCGTGTAGATCTGCCCGCCGACGCTCACCTGCGGCAGCAGCAGTGCGCGCGCCTGCGGCTTGGCCTCGAGCGACGCCATGCGGCGGGCCTCGGCCTCGCGGATGACCGGGTCGTTGCGGACGGCGGTCTGGTAGACCTCGAGCAGGTTCTCGGCGCGGGGGGCGCCGGAGGGGCCGAGCAGGGCCACGGCGACGCTGCAGGCGAGGAGGAAGGACGGCTTGCGCATGAAATCACCATCGGCGGCCCGGCCGCCCCAAAAAGGTCGATTGGTGTTATACAAGACTATATCACCCGGCTTCCGACGGCCAGTCGCGCCGGGACCACGGTTCGTCGCAACCGCGGTCTAGAACACGAACCGGGGTGGTTCCGGGGCGTGGATGAGCGGGTCGATCGATACCTCGAACAGGCTTTCCCGGACGTACTCGGCCGGACCGGCGCGGGTGACGCGGCGGGCCTCCATGATGGGCCCTTCGCCGACCACCACGAACAGGCGCCCGCCGACGGCCAGCGCCCGCTCGAAGCGCGGATCGTACACCGGCAGCGACCCGGTCACGGCGATCACGTCGTACGCGCCTTCCTCGGCCAGGTGCATGGCATCGAGGGCTTCCGCCCGCACGTTGTGCGCGCCCGCCCGGCGCAGGTTTGCGGCGGCCGTGGCCACGAAATCGGCGAACAGGTCGATGCTGCGCACGCTGCGCGCGAGCTGCCCGAGGCAGGCGGCGAAGAAGCCGCTGCCCGTGCCGACCTCGAGCGCGCGATCGCCCGGCTGCACCGCGAGCGCCTGCAGGATGCGGCCCTCGACCTTCGGCGCGAGCATCGACTGGCCGTGGCCGAGCGGCACGTTCATGTCCGCGAAGGCGATGTCGCGGTACGCGGGCGGCACGAACTCCTCGCGCCGGACGCGCTCGAGCGCGCCGAGCACGGCGAGGTCGAGCACGTCCCAGGCCCGGACCTGCTGTTCGATCATCTGGTGGCGAGCGGACTCGACGTCAAACATCATGGCGTACGCATCTCGAGGGGCACTTTTGCCCGTTGATTATGGTCAATTCCACGGGCCTGCGCGACCCGATCCGCTATGCTGCCCGAGCGCAACGTAATTACAAGAACCTTCCACGGATCGGGCCCGCCCGCCTCATGGAAGCGCGCAGGGGCACCGGCCGGAGGATGACGACTTGATGCTCGCGACGATCGCACTCGCAGCGCTGGCGGTCCTGCTGGGCGCGCTGCTGTACCGTCGCAGCCGCGAACTGGACGGCGTGCGGGCCGTCACCAGCCGGCTGGACGTCGTCGCGCGCACCGGCGACCTGAGCGAGCGCCTGACGCCGCACGCCGGCGAGGGCAGCGCCGTCGAGGTCGCCGCCAGCATCGACCGGCTCATCGAGCGGGTGCACAGCGACACGACCGCGCTCGCCGAGCGCGAGAGCGTCTACCGGCGCCTGCTCGAGACCATGCACGAGGCCATGCTGGTCGAGCGCGAGGGCATCGTCGTCGCCAATGCGCGGTTCGCCGAACTGGTCGGCGCGGACACGCCCGCCGCCCTGGTGGGCCGTCGGCTGGAGGACCTCGCGCACCCCGACTTCGCGGCGCTGGTCGCGGGCCACCTGCGCCGGCACGCGGCCGGCGAGGCCGCGCCGCCGCGTCTCGAGGCGGAACTCGGCACGGCGGGGGGCAAGCCGCACCGCGTCGAGTTCGCCTTCACGCGCATCAACTACGAGGGGCAGCCCGCGGTGCTGGTCGCGGCCGTGGACATCGAGCCGCGCGCGGCCGAGGTCCCGGCGGTCCGCAGCCACGTGGCCGCCTGGGGCGCGCTCGACTCGCTCGCCGAGGGCGTGCTCACGACCGATCGCGAGGGCCGCATCGTCTACGTCAACGAGGCCGGCTGCCACCTCATCGGCAAGCAGCCCGCGGAGATCCTCGGCCGCACCGTCCCGGACGTGGTCGATCTGGTCGACGAGGGCGACCGCAAGTCGCTCGGCGACCCGGTGCGCCAGTCGCTCGCCACGGGCACCCGGGTGAACGTCGGCCGCCGCGGCATGCTGATCCACGCCAACGGCGACGGTGAGCGCTCCATCGAGATGACGGTCTCGCCGATGCGCGACACGGAGGGCGAGGTGAGCGGCGCGGTGGTCGCCCTGCGCGACGTCAGCGACATCCGCGGCCTGACCCGCGCCATGACCTACCAGGCGAGCCACGACGCCCTCACCGGGCTCGTGAACCGCCGCGAGTTCGAGCGCCGGCTCGAGGAGGCGCTCGAGGCCGCCCGCGGCGGCAGCCGGCACGTGCTCTGCTACCTCGATCTCGACCGCTTCAAGGCGGTCAACGACGAGTGCGGCCACGTCGCGGGCGACGGCATGCTGCGCGAGGTCGCCGGCATCATCAAGGAATCGGTGCGCGACTCCGACACCGTCGGACGCCTCGGCGGCGACGAGTTCGGCATCCTGCTGGTCGGCTGCCCGCTCGAGAAGGCGCGCCAGATCGCCGACGACGTGGTGCGCGCGGTCAACGACCACCGCTTCGTGTGGAAGGACAAGATCTTCAGCGTCGGCGTCAGCGTCGGCCTGGTCGAGGTCACGCACGAGAGCGCCTCGATCGAGGACATCATCGGCGCCGCGGACTCCTCGTGCTACGTGGCCAAGAACCAGGGCTCGCACGTGCACGTCTACTCGGCGAAGGACGAGGCGGCCGCCCGGCACCGCGGCGAGATCGTCTGGCTGCAGCTGCTGCAGTCCGCGCTCAAGGAGAACCGCTTCGAGCTGCACGCGCAGCCGATCGTGGCGCTGGACGGCGGCGGCGCCGGCGGGCCGGCGCTCGAGGTGCTGCTGCGCCTGAAGGACGACGCCGGGACCCCCGTCGCGCCCGCGGAGTTCATGCGGGCCGCCGAGCGCTACCGCCTGATGCCGATGATCGACCGCTGGGTGGTGCAGACCACGCTCACGGCGCTCGGGCGCGGCGCGATCCGCCTGCCGCCCGGGCGCACGCTCTGCATCAACCTGTCGTTCCAGACGCTCGGCGACGCGTCGTTCCTCGAGTTCGTGGTCGACACGCTCGACCGCACGGGCGTCGCGCCGGACCGGCTCTGCTTCGAGGTGACGGAGAACTCCGTCATCACCAACGTCGAGCACGCGCGCCGCTTCATCGGCGTGCTGCACGGCATGGGCTGCCGCTTCGCGCTCGACGACTTCGGTCGCGGCCTCAGCTCGTTCGCCAATCTGAAGAACCTGTCGCTCGACTTCCTGAAGATCGACGGCTACTTCATCCGCAACCTGGCGTCCGACACGGTCAACCAGGCCATGGTCACCGCGATGATCAAGCTGGCGCGCTCGCTCAACTTCCAGGTGATCGCCGAGCAGGTCGAGGACCTGAGCGCGCTCGACTCGGCGCGCCGCATGGGCGTCGACTACGTGCAGGGCTACCAGGTGGGGCGGCCGCAGCCGCTGCCGCTCGCCAGCTGAACCGTCGCGGCGCTTCGCGTATCGTGGCGCCATGGTCACGATCGCCGAACTCTACGTCTATCCCGTCAAGTCCTGCCGCGGCATCGCCGTGGACGACTGGCCCCTCGAGGCGGCCGGCCTCGCGCACGACCGCGAGTGGATGGTCGTCACGCCGGACGGCCGCTTCCTCACGCAGCGCGAGCTGCCGCGCCTCGCCCTGGTCGTGCCGCGCCTGCTCGACGACCGGCTGGTGCTCGCGGCCCCGGGGCAGGGGGACCTCGAACTGCCGTTCGCCGCGGGCGCGGGACGCCGCGACGTGGTGGTGTGGCGCGATCGCTGCGCGGCCGAGGACGCGGGCGACGCGGCGGGCGAGTGGCTCACGCGATTCCTGGGCCGGCCGGCACGCCTGGTGCGCATCGCGGCGGATGCGCGGCGCGTCAGCGACCCGCAGTGGGCCGGCGACACCGGCGCGCTCACCCGGTTCTCGGACGGCTACGCGCTGCTGGCGCTGTCGCGCGCCTCGCTCGACGACCTCAACCGGCGCCTGCCGGCGCCGCTGCCGGTGGACCGCTTCCGGCCGAACCTCGTGCTCGAGGGCCTGCCCCCGTACGGCGAGGACGCGCTCGCGGACTTCCATGCCGGCGGCGCGCACCTGCGCGGCGTGAAGCCCTGCACGCGCTGCGTGATCACCACCACCCGGCAGTCGACCGGCGAGCCCGACGGAGAGGAGCCCCTGAAGACCCTGCGCACCTACCGCTGGGACCCGAAGCTGCGCGGCATCCTGTTCGGGCAGAACGTGATCGTGGTCGGCGGCGCGGGCGGGCGCCTCAGCCGCGGCATGCCCGTCCGTTTGCCCTGACGGCCCGTCAGGGCCGGGCGGCTCCGCCGCCGGCGCTCCACAACCCGGGGCACCGGTAGGCGTAGCGGAAGGCCGCGACGTAGGCGGGCACGGCCAGCGCCAGCAGCAGCATCGTGAATGCGACGACCTCGAGCGGGCCGAGCGCCACCGGCACCAGCATCAGGGCGGTCGCCGCCAGCACGATCCAGAACACCGCACGCCAGTAGGGCGCGTTGCCGATCGGCCGCTGCAGCGCGTAGCCCCACAGCGCGACGAGCAGCGCCACCGTCAGGATCCAGTTCGCGAGCGTCACCGCGTCGAGCGGGGCGCCCGCGAGGACGTTGCGCAGTTCGCCGACGACGACGAACAGCGTCAGCAGCGCCGCGTACACCCGCCAGCCCTTCTTCGCCATGCGCGACAGCATACGCGAGCGCCCCGGCGCGCTCAGTAGTGGGGTGGGATCTCGACGCGGTTCGGGTCCGCCGCACGGTCCTCGAGTCCCTCGAGCTGCTGCACGAGCCGGCGGTTGAGTGCCTGCAGCGCGTCGATCTGCTGCTGCTGGCGGTAGAGCACGTCCGACAGTTCCTGGGCGGTGCGCTCGAGGTGCGCCACCTTGAACTCCAGGGCCTCGATGCGCAGGTCGGTCTCGCTCATGCCGCAGAGGTTACCTCAGCGCGGCGCCGCGGGCGCGGCCCCGCCGGGCGGCGGACCGCCGGCCGCCTGCCGGCCGAGATTCTCGATCCACACCTGGTGATGGTGGTGCATGCGCCGCGGCATGAACCACGCGTTGAGCCGCGCCGCCCACCCATGCTGGGTCTCCTCCGTCAGGATGCGCGTGCCGCCCGCGACCGGCTCGACGATCCAGGCGTGGCAGGCATCGACGCCGAGGCCGAACGCGTTCCAGGCGATGCGCGTCGGGGCCTCGAATTCGATCACGGTGGAGCGGATCGCAACGCCGAACGTGCGCCAGCGGAACCGCGTGCCTTGCGCGAGGCGGCTGCCGCCGTCGAGCCGCACCGCGCTGGAATTCGGGTACCACGTCGGCCACAGCGGCGCGCACACCAGCCAGGCCCACGCCTGCTCCGCGGGCGCGGCGACGATCACCTCGTTGCGCACGTGCACCGGGCAGCGTTCGGGCCGGTAGCGTTCGGGCCAGCGGATCTCGGCGGGCATGGGGGCAGGTCTACGCGTCCCGCAGCAGCCAGTCCAGCGCGGCCTTGCGCTCGGCGAAGACCTTCACCTCGAGCCCCCGGTTGGTACACGCGGTTTCCCAGAACGTCACGCTGTCGCCGGGTCCGGCGTGCACGGGCAGGAGCACGGCCTCGCGGACCCGTCGTTCCACGGGCAGCGCGGCGATCCGGTCGGCGAGGAAGTACAGGCCCGCGAGCGGCGGGTTCTCGGTCATGCCGGTGCAATCAGCCAGCAGCAGGGGGCGCGGCAGCTTCACGGCGAGCGCGATCGCGTCCTCGTACGCCGCCTGCAGCTCGTCCGCGGTCACCCGCCCCGTGTAGAGGATCTCGACGCAGCGTCCGTCGGAGCAGTGGCGGGCAGTGAAGGGCATGCGCGGTCGCTTCGGTCGGGCGGGTCCGCCGCCCGGGCCTCGTATTCTGCCGCAGGACGGCGGCCGGCGCCCGTTCCGTGCGGGCGGCACGGCGCGGTACCATGCGCCCCCGGTCCTCCGACCGCAGCTCGCGCAGGCACGGCGACCGTGTTCCGCTGGTTCGAAAGCCTCGTCGCCCCGTATCCGGAAGCGCCGCCCGGCGCGCTGCCGCGGGGCTTCTTCGCGTTCATGTGGGCCTGCGCGGAAGGCCTGCGCCCGCTGATCCTGGCGATGGCGGCGTGCACCGCGGTGATCGGCGTGTTCGAGGCGCTGCTGTTCGCCATGCTCGGGCGCGTCGTCGACTGGCTGTCGCGCGTCGAGCCCGCGCGCCTGTGGGTCGAGGAGCGCGGCAGCCTGCTGCTGCTCGGCGGCATCCTCGCGGCCAGCGTGCTGCTGGTCGCGCTGCAGGCCATGCTCAAGTACCAGGCGCTGTCGCCGAACTTCCCGATGCGGCTGCGCTGGAACTTCCACCGCCTGATGCTCGGGCAGAGCATGAGCTTCTACCAGGACGAGTTCGCCGGGCGCATCGCCACCAAGGTGATGCAGACGGCGCTCGCCGTGCGCGACACCTGGCTGTCGGTCACCGACATCCTGGTGTTCATCGTCATCTACTTCGTGACCATGATCTCGCTGGTCGGCAGCTTCGACGCGTGGCTGCTGCTGCCGTTCGGCGGCTGGGTCGCGCTGTACGCGCTCGCGCTCGGGTACTTCGTGCCGCGCCTCGGCAGGATCGGCGCCGCGCAGGCCGACGCGCGCTCGCTGATGACCGGGCGCGTGACCGACGCCTACACCAACATCGCCACGGTCAAGCTGTTCTCGCACGCGAACCGCGAGGCGGGCTACGCGCGCGCGGCGATGCAGGACTTCATGGTGACGGCATACGGGCAGATGCGGCTGGTGAGCGGCTTCGAGATCGTCAACCACGTGCTGAGCATGGGGCTGGTCGCCGCCACGGCCGGCGTGGCGCTGTGGCTGTGGACGCAGGACCGCGTCGGCGTCGGCTCGGTCGCGGCGGCCACGGCGATGGCGCTGCGCCTGAACGGCATCGCGCACTGGGTGATGTGGGAGCTCGCCTCGCTGTTCGAGAACATCGGCACGGTGCAGGACGGCATCCGCACGCTGTCGCGGCACCACGCGGTCGTCGACCGCCCGGACGCGGCGCCGCTCACGGTCGAGCGCGGCGAGATCCGCTTCGAGCACGTGCAGTTCGCCTACGGGGGCGAGCGGCGCGTGATCGAGGACTTCTCGCTGCACATCCGCCCGGGCGAGAAGATCGGCCTGGTCGGCCGCTCGGGCGCCGGCAAGAGCACGATCGTCAACCTGCTGCTGCGCTTCTACGACGTCGAGTCCGGGCGGATCCTGATCGACGGACAGGACATCGCGACCGTGCAGCAGAGCAGCCTGCGCGCGCGGGTCGGCATGGTCACGCAGGACACCTCGCTGCTGCACCGCTCGGTGCGCGACAACATCGTCTATGGCCGGCCGGATGCGACCGAGGAGCAGGTGCTGGCGGCCGCGCGGCGGGCGGAGGCGCACGAGTTCATCGTGCAGCTGTCGGACGCGAAGGGACGCCGCGGCTACGACGCCCACGTCGGCGAGCGCGGCGTGAAGCTGAGCGGCGGCCAGCGCCAGCGCGTCGCCATCGCGCGGGTCATGCTCAAGGACGCGCCGATCCTGCTGCTCGACGAGGCGACCAGTGCCCTCGACAGCGAGGTCGAAGCCGCCATCCAGCAGAGCCTCTACCGGCTGATGGAAGGCAAGACGGTGGTGGCCATCGCGCACCGCCTGTCGACGATCGCCGCGATGGACCGCCTGATCGTGATGGACCGGGGCCGCATCGTCGAGGAGGGCGATCACGCGACGCTGCTCGCCCGCGGCGGTCTCTACGCGCGCCTCTGGGCCCACCAGAGCGGCGGCTTCCTCGGCGACGAGGCCGGGGACGACGAGCCCGAGCCGCGGCGGGCGGCGTCGTGAGCGCGCCGAGGCCCGCGGGCCTCGCGCCGTACGCGGGGCTGCTCGTGCTGGTCGCGCTGGTCACCGGCGGGTACTGGCTGGCGTTCTTCACCTCGGGCGCCACGCAGGTGCGCCAGGACGATGCCTACCTCGCGTTCGAGCGCGCGTTCCCGCTCGCCGACGGCTGGCTGATGCTCTGCGCCGTGCTGGGTGCGGCCGGCCTGTGGCGCGGCCGGTCGTGGGGCCTGCTGTTCGGCCTGCTGGCGGGCGGCTGCCTCGTCTATCTCGCCTGCCTCGACGTGCTGTTCAATCTCAACTCGGGCAATTACCGCCTCGACGGCGCGGCGATGCGCTTCGAGATCTTCATCAACGCCGGTTCCGCCGTGGCCGGTGCGGTGCTCATCCGCGGCCTGTGGCGCCGGCGCCGGGACCTGCTGCGGTCCTAGCGCCCGCGCGGCCGCTGCGCAGCAGGAACAGGCAGACGCCGAGCGCGAGCAGCAGCGCCACCGCCTCGCCGGCGAGCCCGCCGAGGCGCGGGTCCATCGACTTCGGCGCGATCCCCGCGGCGACCAGCCCGGCGACCACCACGCCGGCCAGACCCTCGCCGGCCACCAGTCCCGAAGCGGCGAGGATGCCCGCATCGTGCTCCGACGCGTCGCGCGGCCCGCGACGGCGATCGACCAGCGCGCGCACGCAGCCGCCGACGTACAGCGGCGCCATGGTGGCGAGCGGCAGGTACACGCCGATCGCGAAGGCGAGGCCCGACACGCCGCAGAGCATCGCGCCCAGCGACAGGCCGGCGCCGGTCAGCACCAGGTTCCAGGGCAGCTCGCCCGACAGCACGCCCTCGATGATGGTCTTCATCAGAGTCGCCTGCGGCGCCGGGATCTCCCGCGAGCCGAACTCGTACGCCGAGCCGAGCAGGTGCACCGTCGCGGCGACGGCCCAGCACGCGAAGGCCGCGCCGATCAGCTGCCCGAGCTGCTGCTTCGCCGGCGTCGCGCCGACCAGGAAACCCGTCTTGAGGTCCTGCGAGATGTCGCCGGCCTTGCTCGCGGCGATGGCGACGATGGTGCCGACGGTGAGGACGCCGGCGCGCGCGCCCGGATCGACCCAGCCCGCGGCCGCGAACACCGACGCCGTGCCGAGCAGCGTGACCAGGGTGATGCCCGAGGTCGGCTGCGAGGAGACGCCGACGATGCCGACGATGCGCGCGGCGACCGCGACGAACAGCACGCCGAACAGGCCGACGCCCGCGGCGAGCACCGCGCGCTGCACGAGGTCCATGCCGCCCGCGAAGATGCCGGGCACGAGCGCCGCGGCGAGCACGACCGCGGCCACGCCGCCGAACACGAAGGAGGCGGGCAGGTCGCGGTCGGTGCGCTCCGTGGCCGGCGCGTCGCCTCCGCGCTCGCCCTGCATGCCGCGCGCGACCGCGGTGAACGCGCCGACCATCGTCGGCAGGCCGCGCAGCACCGTCAGGATGCCCGCGGTCGCGACGGCGCCCGCGCCGATGTAGCGCACGTAGCGCGCCCAGATGTCGCCCGCGTCCATCTCGCTCACGAGCCGCACGGTTTCCGGGTAGATGGGCGCGCCGGTCTGCGCGCCGAGCCAGGCGATCAGCGGCGTGATGCTGACGGCCGAGATCAGCGCGCCGGCGACGCACACGGCGGACTGCCGGTAGCCGAGGATGTAGCCGACGCCGAGCAGCGCCGGCGCGATCTCGAGCGCCAGCTCCGCCTTCGGCAGCACCGGCAGCGCCGCGTGCACCTCGCCGGGCGCCAGGTAGACGATCGAGATCAGCAGTTTCACGGCGGCGCCGACCGCCATGCCGTAGAAAATCCAGCGGCTGCTGCCGGCCGCGCCGGAGTCGTCCGCGTCCGTCGCCCGCAGCACCTCGGCGCAGGCCTTGCCCTCGGGGTAGGGCAGCTCGTCGTGCGCCTTCACGATCAGCAGGCGGCGCAGCGGGATCATCGCCGAGAGGCCGAGCAGGCCGCCGAGGAACGCGAGCGCGACCACCTGCAGGTAGGGCGGCACCGTGCCCCACAGGAACAGCGCCGGGATGGTGAAGATGGTGCCGGTCGCGAGCGCCGTGGAGGCCGAGGCGACGGTCTGCGAGAGGTTGGCCTCGAGGATCGTGCCGCGCGTGCGCAGCATGCGGAACGTGGCGACGGTCATCACCGCCGCCGGGATCGACGCCGACACCGTCATGCCGACGCGCAGCCCGAGGTAGGCGTTGGCGGCGCCGAACACCACGCCGAGCACCACGCCCACGACGACGGCCTTGAGCGTGAATTCGGCGAGGTCCTGCGGGCGCGACATCCGCGCGATGATCGCCCAGCGCGCCGGTCCACCGCAATGCGCGGCGGTCGCGCCCGCCTAGCCGGGCGTGCCGGGCGCGGCCTCGCCGGCCGGCTTCTGCACGGCCTCCTTGCGCTTCTTCTTCGGCGGCGGGCCCTCGCTCGCGACGAAGCTCTTGAACGGGCAGTACTGGTTCACCGACGGTCCGTCGCGCAGGCGGATGGCGCTGTGCACGTCGAGCGCCCCGTCGGGCCCGGTGTCGAACAGCAGGGCGTGGGCGAAATCGAGGCCCGAGCACGGCCCCAGCAGCGTCGCGTAGTACCAGCGGTTGGCGTTGTCCTGCACCCACAGGCCGCGGGTGCCGTCGGCCTTCCAGTTGCGGATGCCGCCGTGGTTCGCGAACGGGATCGATGCCTGGGGCGCCGGGGCCTGCGCGGGCGGGGACTCGGCGGGCGCGAGCACGGGCAGCAGTGCGAGGCCCAGGCAGAGCGACCTTGCAGCGTGGCGGAGCATGGCGACCTCCTGCGGGAGCGGGACGGACCCGGGTCCGGGCGGGAACGGGGGTTCGTCCGTTTCGACCGGGCGCGGGCCCCGGTGGTTCCCGCCGCGAATCAGACGCGCTCGATCAGCATCGCCATGCCCTGGCCGACGCCGATGCACATCGTGCACAGCGCGTAGCGGGCCCGGCGCGCCTCCAGTTCGTTGACCGCCGTCGTCACCAGTCGCGCGCCGGACATGCCGAGCGGGTGGCCGAGCGCGATCGCCCCGCCGTTCGGATTGACGTGTGCGGCGTCGTCCGGCACGCCAAGCTCGCGCAGGCACGCGAGCGCCTGGGCCGCGAACGCCTCGTTGAGCTCGACGACCTCGACCTGGTCCAGCGCGACGCCGGTGCGGGCCAGCAGCTTGCGCACCGCCGGCACGGGCCCGATGCCCATGATGCGCGGCTCGACGCCGGCGGTGGCGCTCGCCACCACGCGGGCCCGGGGCGTCAGCCCGTAATAGCGCGCGCTGTCGGCATCCGCGAGCAGCAGCGCGCAGGCGCCGTCGTTGATGCCCGAAGCGTTGCCGGCCGTCACGGTGCCCGGCTCGCGAAAGGGCGTCGGCAGGCGCGCCAGCGTCTCGAGCGTGGTGTCGGCGCGCGGGTGCTCGTCGCGGCTCACCTGGGTCGTCGCGCCCTTGCGCCCGGCGACGGTGACCGGGACGATCTCGCGGGTGAAGCGCCCGTAGGCCTGCGCGGCGCCCGCGCGCAGCTGCGAGCGCAGCGCGAACGCGTCCTGGTCCTCGCGCGAGACGCTCCACTGCTCGGCGACGTTCTCGGCCGTCTCGGCCATGGAGTCGATGCCGTACTGGGCCTCGATGCGCGGGTTGACGAAGCGCCAGCCGAGCGTCGTGTCCTCGAGCCGCTGGTTGCGCGCGTAGGCGCCCTCGGCCTTGCCGATCACGTACGGCGCGCGCGACATGCTCTCCACGCCGCCCGCGATCGCGATCGAGTACTCGCCGAGCCGGATTCCGCGGGCGGCGGCGGCGATCGCTTCCATGCCGGAGGCGCACAGGCGATTCACCGTGGCGCCGGGCACGCTCGGCGGGATGCCCGCGAGCAGCAGCGCCATGCGCGCGACGTTGCGGTTGTCCTCGCCGGCCTGGTTCGCGCAGCCGAGGATCACCTCGTCGATCTCGTTCGGGTCGAGGCCCGGATTGCGCTCGAGCAGCGCCCGGACCGGCAGCGCGGCGAGGTCGTCGGTGCGGACGGCCGCGAGCGCGCCGCCGTGGCGGCCGATGGGGGTGCGGATGGCATCGCAGATCAGTGCCGACTTCATGGCGGGTCCCTGTCCTCGTTGCGCGGCAGGTTAGGGGGACGGGAGGCGCCGCGGCATCCGCAGTTTCAGCAGCGCGTCGCCACGGCGCAAGAACGCGGCTAGGATGCCGGGATGACGCGCATCCTGCGGCTCGCGGTGTACCTGGTCGGCACGCTGGCGCTGATCTTCTGGCTGTCCGCGCGCCAAGGCGCGCCCGCCCCGGACGCCGCCGCGGTTGCGCCCGCCGCCCCGTCCGCGCAGTCCTCGCGCGCGCCGGTGACGGTCGAGCCCGCGGACCTGCGCCCGGCCCTGCCGCGCGAGGCGATCGAGACGCTGCAGGCGATCGAGCGGGGCGGCCCGTTCCCCTATCCGCGCGACGGGATCGTATTCCAGAACCGCGAGCGCCGGCTGCCCGCGCGGCCGCGTGGCTATTACCGCGAGTACACGGTCCCGACGCCCGGGTCGCGCGACCGCGGCGCGCGGCGCATCGTCACGGGCGGCGAGCCGCCCGAGGTGTTCTACTACACGGACGATCACTACCGATCGTTCCAGCCCGTGGAGTGGCCGCCATGACGCAGGCCGATGCGGACGTCCCGCTGGTGAGCGAGCTGCCCCTCGGGCCGCACACCGCCGAGGCGCTCTGCGTGCTCGCCGGCTCGCTCGGCATGCACGCCGTGCGCATCGACCTCGAGGGCTGCACCGACGAGGACGACCTGTTCGGGCGCATCGCGCAGGCGCTCGAGTTCCCCGACTGGTTCGGCCGCAACTGGGACGCGCTGTTCGACTGCCTGAACGACCTCTCCTGGCTCGACGCTCCCGGCGTGCTGCTCGTGTTCGAGAACACCGGCGACCTCGCGGACGAGGCGCCGCAGGCGCTGCAGACGCTGCGCGACATGCTCATCGAGACCGCGGTGGAGTGGCGCGGGCAGGACCTGCCGTTCCGCGCCGTCCTGGCCGCCCACTGACGGCGGGCCGGCCGCGGCGTACGCACAGGGCGGCGGTCGCGGCAATCCGTAACACTCCCGGGTCCGCGCGTGCGGGGCGGCCCGCCTTTTGCAAATCCCCGGCCGCGTGAGCCAAACTGCCCGCGGCATCGCGCCCCAGGAAGCATGGATCATGGCGGTTCCGTTCCCCTTTTCGGCCATCGTCGGCCAGGACGAGATGAAGCTCGCGCTGCTGATCGCAGCGGTCGACCCGGGCATCGGCGGCGTGCTGGTGTTCGGCGACCGCGGAACCGGCAAGTCGACCGCGGTGCGCGCGCTCGCGGCACTGCTGCCGAAGATGCGGGTGGTCGCCGGCTGTCGCTACGGCTGCGATCCCGCCGCGCCCGAGGCGCATTGCGAGGAGTGCCGGCGCCGCAGGCCCGCCGAGCTCGCGAAGACCCGCCAGGTGCCGGTGCCCGTGGTCGACCTGCCGCTCGGCGCCACCGAGGATCGCGTGGTCGGCGCGCTCGACCTCGAACGCGCGCTCACGCAGGGCGAGAAGGCCTTCGAACCCGGGCTGCTGGCCCGCGCCCATCGCGGCTTCCTCTACATCGACGAGGTCAACCTGCTGGAGGACCACCTCGTCGACCTGCTGCTCGACGTGGCGGCGTCCGGCGAGAACGTCGTCGAGCGCGAAGGCCTCAGCGTCCGCCACCCGGCGCGCTTCGTGCTGATCGGCAGCGGCAACCCCGAGGAAGGCGAGCTGCGCCCGCAGCTGCTCGACCGCTTCGGCCTGTCGGTCGAGGTGCGCACGCCCGGCGACCTGCCGACGCGCGTGCAGGTGGTGAAGCGGCGCGACGAGTACGAGCGCGACCCGGCCGCGTACGCGGCGGCCTGGCAGAAGGACGAGAACAGGCTGCGCCGGCGCATCCTCAAGGCGCGCGAGAAGCTCGCCGGCGTGAAGGTGCCCGACGCGGCGCTCGAGCGGGCGACCCAGCTCTGCCTCGCGCTCGGCACGGACGGCCTGCGCGGCGAACTGACCCTGATGCGCGCGGCCCGCGCGCTCGCGGCCTTCGACGGCGACGCCACCGTGGGCGACGCCCAGCTGAAGCGCGTGGCCCCGGCGGCATTGCGGCACCGCCTGCGCCGCATCGATGCCGGCGAGCCCCGCCACTTCGGCGATGAACCCGCGCGTCGCCTTGACGCCGATCGGCACGGTCTTCGTGCAGGGCTGGCCGAAGGTGCGTTCGAGCCAACGGGCCGCGGCCTCGGCGATCTCCGGGTACAGCACGACGTTGAAGTCGGCCTCGCCGAGGCGTGCGACGTCAGCCGGGGTCGCGCCCATCGGCGCCGCCACGTGCACGTCGATGCCGAGCGTGGCGAGCAGCTGCGTGATCTCGCGCACGTCGTCGCGGTGCCGGAAGCCCAGGGCCGTCGCCCCGAGCAGGTTGCAGCGCGGACGCGAGCCGGCCGGCCGTGCGGCGCGCGGCGTGCCCGGCGCGGGCGCGTGCGGCGTGCAGAGCGTGCGCACCAGCTGGTAGAACGTCTCGGCCGCTCCCCAGTTCTCCTTGCGCTGGTAGGACGGCAGTTCGAGCGGCACGAGCGGGATCGGCAGGTCGAGCGCCCGGGCGAGGCCGCCCGGGTCGTCCTGGATCAGTTCCGCGGTGCACGACGCGCCGACCAGCATCGCCTGGGGCTGGAAGCGCTCGTACGCCTCGCGCGCGGCGTTCTTGAACAGTTCCGCCGTGTCGCTGCCGAGGTCGCGCGCCTGGAAGGTGGTGTACGTGACGGGCGGGCGTGCATCGCGGCGCTCGATCATCGTGAACAGCAGGTCGGCGTAGGTGTCGCCCTGCGGCGCATGCAGGACGTAGTGCAGGTCGCGCATGCCGGTCGCGATGCGCATGGCGCCGACGTGCGGCGGGCCTTCGTATGTCCAGAGGGTGAGCTGCATGGTCAGACCGCCAGCCGCGTGCGCCGCACCAGCGGGCGAACAGCTCGGCGAGGTCGCCGGCCTGCTCGTAGCCCTGGATGGGCGTGAACACCAGTTCGATCGACCACTTGGTCGTGATGCCCTGCGCCTCGAGCGGGTTGGCGAGGCCGAGACCGCACACGACGAGGTCGGGGCGCGCCGCGCGGCACCGGTCGAGCTGCCGCTCGACGTCCTGCCCCTCGCTCAGTTGCACGCCCTGCGGCAGCAACGCGAGATCCGCGGCGAGATGCCGACGGTGCAGATAAGGAGTGCCGACCTCCACGGGCTGCATGTCGAGCTCGCGCGCGAGGAAGCGCGCCAGCGGCACCTCGAGCTGCGAGTCGGGGAAGAAGAAGACCTTCTTGCCGGCGAGCTGGAAGCGGTGGCGGTCGATGGACTGCTTCGCGCGCTCGATGCCCGGCGCGGTGACGGACCGGAAGCGTTCCGCCGGCACCTGCCACGCGCGCGCCGCGGCCTGCAGCCACTGCGTGGTGCCCTCGGCGCCGAGCGGGAAGGGCGCCGGGATCCACTGCGCGCCGCGCCGCTCGAGTGCCTGCGCCGTGTCGGCGAGGAACGGCTGTGCCAGCAGGAAATGCGTGCCGGGGCCGACCGCCGGCAGGTCGCGCGCGAGTCGCGGCGGCAGGAAGCTCACGTGCTCGATGCCGAGCGACGCGAACGTGCGGCGCCACTGGTCCTCGACCACGTCGGCGAGCGCGCCCACCACCAGCACCTGCTGCGCGGCGCCAGAGGGCTGCGCCGGCATGCTTGGGACGAGCGCGGCGAGGCAGGCGTCCTCGCCCTGCGTGAACGTGGTCTCGATGCCGCTGCCCGAATAGTTGAGCACGCGCACGCGCGGCGAGAACGTCTTCGAGAGTCGCTCCGCGGCCCGCGACAGGTCGAGCTTGATCACCTCGGACGGGCAGGAGCCGACCAGGAACAGCAGCTTGATGTCGGGCCGGCGCTCGAGCAGGCGCGTGACCACGCGGTCGAGCTCTGCGTTGGCGTCGGCGAGACCGGCGAGGTCGCGGTCGTCGATGATCGCGGTGGCGAAGCGCGGCTCGGCGAAGATCATCACGCCGGCCGCCGACTGGATCAGGTGCGCGCAGGTGCGCGAGCCGACCACGAGGAAGAATGCGTCCTGGATCTTGCGGTGCAGCCAGATGATGCCGGTGAGCCCGCAGAACACCTCGCGCTGGCCGCGCTCGCGCAGGACCGGAAGGTCCGGACAGCCCGAATCGTTCCTGATCGCAAACGCGCCCTGTTCGCTCATTCGGCGAACCTCGCGCCGGCGGGCGGCAGCTCGATGGTGCGTTGCAGCGCGTCGAGTCGCGCGGCGCGCAGCTTCAGCACGAATTGCGTTGCGTTCAGGGCATAGGCGGCATAGGCTGCGAGTGCGATGTACATCTGCTGCCGGGCATCGACCGCCGCGGTGTAGAGCGCGAGAAGGTACGCGGTGTGCAGAGCCAGCACGGCGATGCTGACGACGTCCTCCCAGAAGAAGGCGCGGGCAAACAGATAGCGGCCGAATTCCTCATGCTCCCAGATCGCGCCGGTGATCATGATTGCGTAGAGCACCGTCGTCTTGACGACGACGGAGATCGTGGCCGCCTGCAAGCCGTTGCCCGTCGCCAGGAAGCGCAGCACCAGCGCAAGGCTCACCAGGAACACGACGAACTGCAGCGGCGCGAGGATGCCCTGCACCAGCGTCCACTTGGATGCGTCGCGCCGCGCGCGCTCGGCCAGTAGAGCGGGGCGCGTCTTCGGGCGGCGCTTCGCGCAGGCCGGATCGGCCGTTCGGGCATCACGTCTGTCCTCCGTTTCGTAACCGTAGACCCGGCGACAGACAGTGTCAACAAAGATTGACGTAAATATTACTTGACGACGGTGTGATCTGGATTTACACCGATACGACACGCGAAGGTGCGGACGGATACTGCCTCGCCAGAAAGGGCGGATACCGGACCAGGACCCGCGCGTCGGACCCGCAGGCTCCGTCGCTGAGCCGTGGGTCGGTCGGGGAAAACTGGGAGGAAGGGGATGGCCAAGGACAAACTGACCGAGACGGGACTCCGTGCGAAGGACGAGACTTGTCCGGGGGCGCTGGACAACTCGAAGGGCTGGTCGATCCGCTGGCCGGGCCGCCCGGACCCGGGGGCGATCGGGCTGCCGCGAGTCGAGCGGCGCCAGACCGGCAAGCTGGTCAACGCGATCGAGGACGAGGTCATCCCGCGGCTGATCCTCAGCCAGCGGGCCAATGTGCACGAAAGCCACGCGGAGCCCGCCACGATTGCGGCTGCGGGGGCTGAATGTGTAGAAGAATTTACAAATATCCTGCTCTCGCACGAGGTCGAGGTCGCCTACGCGTACATCGACTCGATCCGCGTCCGCGGGGTCTCCCTGTCCGCCGTGTACCTCGAACTGCTGGCCCCGGCCGCCCGGGTGCTCGGCGAAATGTGGGAAGAGGACCGCTGCGGTTTCGCCGACGTGACCGTGGCGCTGTGCCGCCTGTACGAGATCCTGCGCGGCCTGAGCGCCGGACCACAGACCACGACCGACACG
This sequence comes from Pseudomonadota bacterium, assembly GCA_052035645.1. GTDB lineage: Bacteria > Pseudomonadota > Gammaproteobacteria > Steroidobacterales > Steroidobacteraceae > RPQJ01. The sequence continues at coordinate 51,451 of JBPOHK010000059.1, read as the reverse complement.
CCTCCGCTCGGCCGCCGCGTCCTGCTGGTGCCGGTGCCGGGCGAGCAGCACACGTTCGGCCTCCTCATGGTGGCCGAGTTCTTCCGCCGCTCGGGCTGGGAGGTCTGGAGCGAATCGCTGCCGGGTGCGCGGGAACTGATCAATCTTGCGGGTCAAGAGTGGTTTACACTCATCGGCCTGTCGGTGGGGTCCGAAACCCACGTCGACGGGCTTGCATCGATGATCCACTCGTTGCGCAAGGCGGCCCGCAACCGCTCCCTCGGCGTCATGGTCGGAGGATCGGTGCTGTGCCGTCAGCCGGAGCTGGCGGTGCACATGGGCGCCGATGCCACTGGCATCGACGCCCGCCAGGCTGCCCTGCAGGCAGAGAATCTGGTGAATATGCTGGCCAGCCGCATTTGAGCAGTTCAGGGGGTTGCGGAGCCGGGCGTATTCGAACGGGAACGCTGACCTCGTGAAGCCATTCAGTACACCGAAGAAGTTCCTGGGCGAGCTCGACACCGACGCCGCCGCGGAACTCGTTGCCGCCGCCAGCGACATTGCGCTGATCCTCGATCGCGACGGCGTCATCCGCGACGTCGCGACCAACACGCCCGAACTCGGTGCGGAGATCGACGGCAAGTGGATCGGCCGTGCCTGGAACGCCACGGTCACGCAGGAGAGCCGGGTCAAGATCGAGGCCCTGCTGCATGACGCGAGCGGCGAAACCACTCCGCGCTGGCGGCAGGTCACCCACGTCACGCCGAAGGGCAGCGACGTGCCGGTGATGTACTCCGCGGTCAAGGTGGGCAGCAAGGGCCGCATCGTCGCGGTCGGACGCGACCTGCGCGCGGTGGCGACGCTGCAGCAGCGACTCGTCGACGCACAGCAGTCGGTCGACCGCGAGTACTCGCGCCTGCGCAGCGCCGAGACGCGCAACCGCCTGCTGTTCCAGCTGGCCTCCGAGGCCGTGCTGATCCTCGACGCCAACACGCTGCGCATCGTGGAGGCGAATCCGGCGGCCACGCAGCTGCTCGGTCTCAACACCCGGCGCTCGGCGGGCCGCGGCTTCCCCGAGCTGTTCGAGGCCGACAGCGCCGCGCCGCTCAACGCGATGCTGGCGAGCGTCCGTTCCGGCGGCCGCAGCACCGACGTGCGCGCGCGCCTGGCCGACGGCGACCGCGAGGTGATCGTCGCCGCGTCGGTGTTCCGCGAGGAGCGCTCGACCCTGCTGCTGGTGCGGGCGACGGTGCTCGAGTCGGACCGGCTCGATGAACTGATGCCGGGCGCGCGCACCCGCTACCTCGACCTCGCCGAGGCGTCGCTCGACGGCTTCCTCGTGACCGACACCGAGGGCAAGGTCCTCGCCGCCAACCCGGCGTTCCTGGACCTGGTCCAGGTGGCCACCGAGGAACAGGCGCTCGGCGAGTCGCTCGAGAGCTGGCTCGGCCGGCCGGGCATCGACCTGAACGTGATCCTCGCGCAGCTGCGCGACCACGGCTCGGTGCGCATGTTCGTGACGACGCTGCGGGGCCTGAACGGCTCGGTGGCGGACGTCGAGATCTGCGCCTGCGCCATGACCGGCGCCGAGCCGTGCTACGGCTTCACCGTGCGGGACATCGGCCTCAGGGTCAATGCCGCCCAGCGCACGGCCCCGCCGCTCACCCGTTCCGTCGAGCAGCTGACCGAGCTGGTCGGCCGCGTGCCCCTGAAGGGCATCGTCCGCGAGACCAGCGAAATCATCGAGCGCCTGTGCATCGAGGCGGCCCTCGAGCTGACCAACGACAACCGGGCCTCGGCGGCCGAAATGCTGGGCCTCAGCCGGCAAAGCCTGTACGTCAAGCTGCGTCGCTACGGGCTCGGCGACCTGGTCGATTCCGAAGGCGATTTCTGAGCCTCGCCGGCCCCGGTCCAGGGGGGCCGCGCCAGACTGTAAATCTGGCTTGACGGACTAGACTGTCAAGCATATGTTGCAGTCATGTCCCGCAGCGCTGGCACCGGGGTTCTCCAGGCGCACTCCGCCATGCCGGCGGTGCTCGAACTCCTCAAGCCCATCACCTGGTTCCCGCCCATGTGGGCGCTCAGCTGCGGCGTGGTCTCCTCGGGGCTGCCGGTGGCCGGCCGCTGGCCCACCGTCGTCGCGGGCATCGTGCTCGCCGGGCCGCTGGTCTGCGCCACCAGCCAGGCCGTCAACGACTGGTTCGACCGCCACGTCGACGCGATCAACGAACCCCATCGACCGATCCCGTCGGGGCGCATGCCCGGACGCACCGGCCTCTACGTCGCGCTGGTCTGGACGCTGCTGTCGCTCGCCGTCGCCTCGCTGCTCGGGGCCTGGGGTTTCGGCGCCGCGGTGGTCGGGCTGGTGCTCGCGTGGATGTACAGCGCGCCGCCCGCGCGCCTGAAGCGCAACGGCTGGCTGGGCAACGCCGCCTGCGGCATCTGCTACGAGAGCATGCCGTGGTTCACCGGCGCCGCGCTGATGACGGGCACCCTGCCGGACTGGCGGATCGTGCTCGTCGCACTGCTGTACGGGCTCGGCGCACACGGCATCATGACCCTGAACGACTTCAAGTCGGTCGACGGCGACCGGGTGTCCGGCATCCGCTCGCTGCCCGTGCAGCTCGGCGTCGACGGCGCGGCGCGCGCCGCCTGCTGGACCATGCTGCTGCCGCAGTTCGTGGTCGTCGGCGCGCTCCTCGCCTGGGGCCACCCGCTGCACGCGCTGGCCGTCGGTGCGCTGGTGGTCGTGCAGGCGCGCATGATGCTGCGCTTCGTGCAGGACCCGCGCGCGCGGGCGCTGTGGTACAGCGGCTTCGGCGTCCCCGTCTACGTCTCGGGCATGATGGTCACCGCCTTCGCGCTGCGCGCGCTGGTGCAGGCATGACTCGCGCGCCGGCCTGCCTGGGCTGGGGCGGCATCCTGCGCCTGGCGCTGGTGCAGTCGGCGCTCGGCGCGATCATCGTGCTCACCACCTCGACCCTGAACCGCGTGATGGTGGTCGAGCTGGCGCTGCCCGCGCTGGTGCCGGGCGTGCTGGTGGCGCTGCACCACGTCGTGCAGCTGCTGCGCCCGCGGCTCGGGCACGGCTCGGACGTCGGCGGCCGGCGCACGCCGTGGATCGTCGGCGGCATGGCGGTGCTCGCCCTCGGCGGCATCGCCGCCGCGCTCGCCACGGCCTGGATGGCCACCGACCGCACCGCGGGCCTGCTGCTCGGCGTCGCCGCATTCGTCGCCATCGGCATCGGCGCCGGCGCCGCGGGCACCTCGTTGCTGGTGCTGCTCGCCAAGCGCGTCCAGCCGGAGCGCCGCGCCGCGGCCGCCACGATCGCGTGGGTGATGATGATCGCCGGCTTCATCCTCACCTCGGCCGTCGCCGGACGGTTCCTCGACCCGTTCAGCATCGCGCGACTCGTCGAGGTCACCTGCTGCGTCGCCCTGTCGGCCTTCGCGGTGGCGGTGCTCGCGGTGCGCGGGGTCGAAGGCGAGGGTCCGGTCGCGGCCGGCGAGGCGCATGCCGGCGGCAGCTTCCGCCATGCGCTCGCCGAGGTCTGGGCCCAGCCGCAGGCCCGCCGCTTCACGGTCTTCGTGTTCGTCTCGATGCTCGCCTACAGCATGCAGGACCTCATCGTCGAGCCGTTCGCCGGCCTGGTGTTCGGCTATACCCCCGGCGAGTCCACCCGCCTGTCCGGGCTGCAGAACGGCGGCGTGCTGCTCGGCATGGCGCTGGTCGGCGTGCTGGGCACGCTGCGCCGGCGCGCCGGCGATCACTCGCTGCGCGGCTACACCGTCGCCGGCTGCCTCGCCTCCGCGCTCGCGCTTGCCGCGCTCGTCGCCGGCGGACTCGCGGCGCCCGCCTGGCCGCTGCGCGCGACGGTCTTCCTGCTCGGCGTCGCCAACGGCGCGTTCGCCGTCTCCGCCATCGGCTCGATGATGGCGCTCGCCGGTGCCGGCCACGACGGCCGCGAGGGCGTGCGCATGGGACTGTGGGGTGCCGCGCAGGCCGTTGCCTTCGCCGCGGGCGGCGTGGTGGGCACCGGTCTCGTCGATCTCGCGCGCGGGCTCGTCGGCACGCCGGCCCAGGCCTATGCGGCCGTGTTCGCGATCGAGGCGGTGGTGTTCGTGGCGTCCGCCTGGCTGGCGGCCCACGTGAGCGACGTCGCGCCCGTCCGCGCGGCGCGGCCCGCGGCCCCGGAGCTGCGCTACGTCAAGGTGACCGAATGAACGACGAACTCCGCTCGACCAACGGGGAGCCCTTCGACGTCGTGGTCGTCGGCGGCGGGCCTGCCGGCGCGACGGCCGCGTGGGACCTCGCGCGCGTCGGCCGCAGCGTGCTGTTGCTCGACAAGGCCGGCCGCATCAAGCCCTGCGGCGGCGCGGTGCCGCCGCGCCTGCTGCGCGAGTTCGACGTGCCGGAGTCGCTGCTGGTCGCGCGCATCACCGCGGCCCGCATGGTCTCGCCCCGTGACCAGCGCGTGGACATGCCCATCGACGGCGGTTTCGTCGGCATGGTCGATCGCGCCACCTTCGACGAGTGGCTCCGCGAGCGCGCGGCGGCGTCCGGCGCCGTGCGCGCGACCGGCGCCTACCAGAAGATCGAGCGCGACGCCGACGGCGTGGCGGTGGTGTGCTATCGCGTGACGCTCGACGACGGTGCGACGGTGGAGCGCAAGGTCCGTGCCCGCGCGGTGATCGGCGCCGACGGCGCGAACTCGGCGGTGCGCGAGCAGTGCATCCCGGGCGCCGACCGGATCGAGTACGTGGCCGCCTACCACGAGATCGTGCGGGCGCCGGCGCGCGGCGTCGCCGACTACGAGGGCACGCGCTGCGACGTCTACTACCAGGGCAGGATCTCGCCGGATTTCTACGGCTGGGTCTTCCCGCACGGCGACACGGTCAGCATCGGCGTCGGCAGTGCCCGCAAGGGGTTCTCGCTGCGCACGGCCGTGGCCGACCTGCGTGCCCAGATCGGCCTCGACGGGGTCGAGACCGTGCGCCGCGAAGGCGCCCCGATCCCGCTCAAGCCGCTGCGGCGCTGGGACGACGGTCGCGACGTGATCCTCGCGGGCGACGCCTCGGGCGTGGTCGCTCCGGCGTCGGGCGAGGGCATCTACTACGCGATGACCGGCGGCCGGCTCGCCGGACAGGCCGTCGAGGCATTCCTCGCCACGGGCGACGTGGCGCAGCTGCGCACGGCCCGCGAGCGATTCATGAAGGCGCACGGGCGCGTGTTCTTCATCCTCGGGCTGCTGCAGCGCTTCTGGTACTCGAGCGACAAGCGGCGCGAGCAGTTCGTGAAGATCTGCCGCGACCCGGACGTGCAGCAGCTCACCTGGCAGTCGTACATGCACAAGGAACTGGTGCGGCGGCGGCCGATGGCGCACGTGCGCATCTTCTTCAAGGACCTCGCGCACCTGATGGGAATGGCGCGCACATGAGGCGACCCGTGCCCGCGAGCCCCGTCCACTGGATCGTCGCCGGCGCGGTGACCACGGCGGTCGCCGGTGCGGGCACGCTGCTGACCAACCTCGGGCCGTGGTACTTCGACCTCGTGAAGCCGTCGTGGCAGCCGCCGGACTGGCTGTTCGGACCCGCCTGGACGCTCATCTTCGTGCTCACCGCGATCGCCGCGGTGCAGGGCTGGCGCGCGACGCCGGGCGCGGGAGGCCGTCGACTGCTGGTCGGCGCGTTCCTGCTGAACGGCGCCTGCAACATGGCGTGGAGCCTGCTGTTCTTCACGCTGCAGCGGCCCGACTGGGCCCTGCTCGAGGTGCCGCTGCTGTGGGCGTCGGTGCTGTTGCTGGTGATCCTGACGTGGCCGCGCTCGCGCGCGGCCGCGTCGCTGCTGCTTCCGTATCTGGCGTGGGTGAGCTTCGCGGCGGTGCTCAACTACACGATCGTCCAGTTGAATCCGTCGCCGCACGCCGGGGCATGACAGGGAGAACAACGATGCTGGGGACCTTGCAGAGAGTCGACTCGTCCACGCCGCAGACCATGTCGGCGCAGGACACGTACGCACGGCCGCAATCGATGGAGGGGCAGCCGCTGCGCGCGGCCGCGACACGCGCGCCGGCGTCGCTGGTGGAGCGCATGCGCACGTTCGTCGACCGTACGCTCGACGCGGCATTCGGTCGCTTCGATCACTGACCCGGCGCGTCCCGCGGGACGCGGTGCGACCGCCGTGATCGAGACCCTCTATGCCAGCGGTCGGGTGGTCGACCTGATCCTGCTGCTGATGGGCGCCGAGGCCATCCTGCTCGCGCTCCTGCATCGTGCCGGGCGGCTGCCGATCGCGCCGCTGCGGCTGCTGCCGAACCTGCTCGCCGGAGCCTGCCTGCTCATGGCGCTGCGGGCGGCGCTGACGGGCGCCGGGCTCGCGCACTGCTCGCTATGGCTGCTGCTCGGGCTGGCCGGGCACCTGCTGGACCTGGCGAGCCGTGCCCGCGACCTGCGGGCCCGCTGACAATTCCTTCACCGCCGCGAGGATGAACTGACGCACCGCCGCCTGGCGATGCGGGTCGACGGAGCCGCACGCGGCTTCGCAGATCCAGTCGGTGTCCGACTCGAAGTCGCAGTGGCTCGCCTGCGCGAGCCGGCGGTCCTGCACGAGGTGCGGCAGCGCCGATACCCAGGGCTCCGCGATCGAATACGCATTGCAGAAGGACGAGGGGCCGCGCAGCAGGTAGGTCGGCGTCGCGAGCACCCGCGCCGCGTCGAGCCCGACGTGACCCGGCCGATCGAACGGATCGAGACCCACGTAACCGATGACTCCCGGCGCGTTCGCCGCCAGCAGCGTCGACAGGCCGCCCGCCGAGTAGCCGACGAGCACGATGCGCTCCAGCGCCGGCCCGGCGGCGCCCCGTCGCAGGGCCGCGATCAGGTCGCGCAGCGCGCGCGCGTTGTCGCGCGAGTCCATGGTGTACGGGAGGTCGGGCACGATCACCCAGTACCCTTCGTGCGCGAGCGCGACGGCGTGCCCCGTCATCGTGTGTCGGTCGCGCGTGAAGCCGTGCGCGATGATCACCGCGCCGCGAATGGGAATCGTCCCGTTTGCCGTGGGGGCGAACAAGTCGACCGGCGTGCTGCGGCCGCCGAGCGTCATTTCCAACGTGCGCGGCTGCGCCGTCACCAGCGTGGAAAGCAGCAGCAGCCCGCAGGTAAGTACATACCGCAGTGGGTTCAATCGCGGCTTGCTCGCGGGGGTCGGGGGCATTAACGTCAATCGGAACGAACAGTCGATGTGTCTACTTTATATGACGGTTGGGGCCCGCGCGGGATGCGCGGTTTCCGTCGCCGCCTGCCGCACCCGGGGAACACACACATGCGCGTCCTGATGATCCAGCCGAACTATCACTGTGGTGGCGCGGAGATCGCGGGCAACTGGCCGCCCGGCTGGGTCGCGTACATCGGCGGGGCATTGAAGCACGCCGGCATCAGCAACGTCCGCTTCGTCGACGCGATGACCAACGACATCCCGGACGACAAGCTGGCCGAGCTGATCCGCGCGAACGCGCCGGACGTGGTGCTCACCACGGCCATCACGCCGATGATCTACCAGTCCCAGAAGACGCTCGAGATCGCCAAGCGCGAGGCGCCGGACTGCGTGACGGTGCTCGGCGGCATCCACCCGACCTTCATGTACGCGCAGGTGCTCTCGGAGTGCGGCGCCGTCGACTACATCGTGCGCGGCGAGGGCGAGGAGATCGCCGTCGAGCTGATGACCGCGATCCAGGACGGCACGCACGTCGCCCGGCGCCGCGAGATCCAGGGCATCGCCTTCCTCGAGGAAGGCAAGCTCGTCGCGACGCCGGCGCGCCCGGTGATCCGCGACCTCGACTCGCTGACCCCGGACTGGTCGCTGCTCGAGTGGGACAAGTACATCTACATCCCGCTCAATTGCCGCGTGGCCGTGCCGAACTTCGCGCGCGGCTGCCCGTTCACCTGCCGCTTCTGCTCGCAGTGGAAGTTCTGGCGCAAGTACCGCACGCGCGACCCGGTCAAGTTCGTGGACGAGATCGAGGTGCTGGTGCGCGAGCACCAGGTCGGGTTCTTCATCCTCGCGGACGAGGAGCCGACGATCAATCGCAAGAAGTTCATCGCCCTGTGCGAGGAACAGATCCGGCGCGACCTGCCGGTGAAGTGGGGCATCAACACGCGTGTCACCGACATCCTGCGCGACCGCGACCTGCTGCCCATGTTCCGCAAGGCGGGCCTCGTGCACGTCTCGCTCGGCACCGAGGCCGCGGCGCAGCTGAAGCTCGACCGCTTCCGCAAGGAAACGACCATCGAGGAGAACAAGCTCGCCATCAAGCTCATCAAGGACGCCGGCATGGTGGCCGAGGCCCAGTTCATCATGGGCCTCGAGAACGAGACGCCGGAGACTATCGAGGAGACCTACCGGCTGGCGCAGGACTGGAAGCCGGACATGGCGAACTGGAACATGTACACGCCGTGGCCGTTCGCCGAGCTGTTCGAAGAGCTGGGCGACAAGGTCGAGGTGCGCGACTACGCCAAGTACAACTTCGTGACCCCGATCATCCAGCCCGAGGAGATGACGCGCGACCAGGTGCTGAAGGGCGTGATGCGCAACTACGCGCGCTTCTACATGCTGAAGAGCTTCTTCTCCTACCCCTGGCAGAAGGATTCGTTCAAGCGCAAGTACCTGATGGGCTGCCTCAAGGCCTTCGCCAAGACCACCTGGACCAAGAAGTTCTACGACCTCGAGCGCCTGAAGTTCAACGGCATGAATGCCGAATGGGACCTCGGCTTCGACGAGAGCAAGGTGCTCAACGCCGAGCAGATCGCGTCGCTCAAGCAGGAGCGCCCGGACCTGGCGGCGGACGTCGACTACAAGGGCAAGGGCCGCTTCCCGGGCCGCCGCCCGGTGAAGGTGCCGGTCAAGGTCATGGCCTGCGGCGGCGGCGACCAGCAGATGACCGAGGAAGAGGCGGCCCTCGCCGAGCGCTAGGCGAGCGGCCCCACGCCGGTCCGCGACATGAACCACGCGGCGGGCCGCATCGGCCCCAACGCCATCATTCGCCTCGGCGAGGCGCTGCAGGTCCACTCGGGCGAGGCGCGCACGGCCGCGGTGTTCGCGGCCGCCGGTCTCGCGACGTACCTGTCGGCCGCGCCCTCGGACATGGTCGACGAGGGCGAGGTGATCGCGCTGCACACGGCCATGCGCGCCGCGCTGGCGCCCGGCGATGCGGCCCAGGTGAGCGCGCACGCCGGTCGTCTCACCGCCGACTACCTGCTCGCCAACCGCATCCCGCGCTTCGTGCAGTCGCTGCTGATCTTCCTGCCGGCCGCGCTCGCGGCGCGCGTGCTGGTGCGGGCGATCGGCCGGCACGCCTGGACGTTCGCCGGCAGCGGCGAGTTCACCGCGACTTTCGCGCGCGGCGGCGACGCCGCGCCGCTGCGCTTCAGCATCCGCCGCTGCCCCGTCTGCCGGGGTGCCCGCGCCGCGGGGCCGCTCTGCGATTACTACGCGGCGACCTTCGAGCACCTCTTCCGCGCGCTGGTGAGGCCGGCCGCGCGCGTGACCGAGACGACCTGCGAAGCCAGCGGCGGGGATGCCTGCGCGTTCGACGTGCGCTGGTGAGCCGGACTCACCGCGTCTCGTCGTCCCGGGGGGCGAGGCCGTAGGGGCGCACCAGTTCCCACACGTGCGCCGGCACTATCGACTTGAGGCGTCGCGGCTCGGCGTGGCGCAGGTGCACGATGGTCTCGACGGCCTTCATCTCGACGCGTGTGCGCGCGAATTCGAGGCCGCGCGGCCCGATCCTCGGCATCAGCCAGCCGACGACGTGGCGCAGGAAGTTCGGCATGCGGCGCGGGGGGAGGCCGCCCGCCGCCCGCACCGTGTTCTCGAGGAACGCCTTCACGTGCGCCTGGCGCTTGCCGCCGCTGCCGGGCGGCGCCGTGCTGAGTTCGTTGCCCAGCAGCGACACGAGTTCTTCGCCACGCTCGTTGCGCACCAGCAGCCACTGCTCGCCTTCGCCACCCATGTAGCCGACCGTCACGTCGGCCAGCACGTTGGTGTAATCGACGCAGGTGCGGCAGGTGAGCGGGAAGAAATCCGGCGGCAGCTGCGAGATCGGCAGCAGCAGGAACGGGACTTCCTTGCGGCGACCGTCGCTGAAGCGCAGCTCGACGTGGTAGTCGGCGCGGAACTCCAGGTACGTGATGGTCGACGGGTCGTCGGCGAGCAGCTCGAGGAAACGATGGAAGCGCTCGGTGGTGGTGTTGTCCGAGCAGGGCGTGCCGATCACGTAGAGCCGCTCGAAGCCGAGCTCGCGCTCGAGGGAGCGCAGTGCGTACACCTGGCAGGGGATGCCGATGACGGCCACCCGGCGATGGCCTTGCGCGCGTGCCGGTTCGAGCAGCGCGAGCAGGGGAGCGTAGCCCATGCGCATGCCGCGGGCCTGCGCCATGTCCTCGGCGCGCGTCACTAGGACGGGCACGGGCCGCCAGCGGTCCGTGGGGTCCGGCGCCACCGTCAGCACCGCGTCGACGGCGCCGGTCTCGAGCAGGCGTTCGCCCAGCCGGGTGGCGATGCCGGTCCACTGCGCCCCCTCGCGCGGCGGCCGCAGCGAAGCGCGCAGCATGCGCCGGAAGGGACCGAAGTGCAGTTCGTCGGGACGCGCGGGGTCGCGGGCGCGCCCGTGCACGCGGGCCTCGAGCGCGGCGTATTCCGGGCGGATGAACTGGCAGGCGCGGCCGCAGCGCTTCGGATCGGCACTGCGCGAGATCCCGCAGTCCGTGCACAGGTGACGCGCGGGCGCGGGGGCGTCCGTCGGAACGTTCGATGCGGTCGGGGAATGCTGCGCGCCGGCCATGGTCGCCGGCAGTCTAGCGTGCGCGAGGCTTGTGCGCGGGCGGCCGCTTCGGCGGCTTGCGCAGCGGCTTCGGCGGCACGTGCTGGGCAATGCTCATGTGCAGCATCCGGCCGGCGACGCGTGTCTTCTGCAGCTCGCGCAGGATCTCTGCGGGCATGCCTTTCGGCAGGCCGACGAACGTGTGGTCCTCGCGGATGTCCACGTGGCCGATGTCCTTGCCCGCCAGGCCCGCGACGTTGGCGATGGCGCCGACGATGTTGCCCGGCTTGACGCCGTGCACGTACCCGACTTCGAGCCGGTAGGTGTCGGTGTCCTCCTCGGACAGGCGGGGTCCGCTCGCGCCGCCCGTGGATTCCGCGGCCGGTTCACGCGGCTTGCGCTCCTTCTTGCCGGGCCGGCGGGCGGGTTCGTCCGCCGCATCGTCGATGACGATGTGATCCGGCGCGGGCGCGTCCCGCTCCTTTTCCTTCAGCAGCAGCGGGCTGCCGCCCTGCAGCAGGGCGGCCAGCGCGGCGGCGATCTCGAGGGCCGGCACGTCGTGCTCGCGCTCGTACTCCTCGATCAGGCTGAGGAAGGCCTCGCCGCGGCCGTCGGCGAGCGCCTCGGTGACGCGCTGGCGGAACTTCGCGACGCGCTGCTCGTTCACGTCCGCGATCGTCGGCAGGTCCATCGGCTCGAGCGGCGCGCGGGTGGCACGCTCGATGTAGCGCAGCATGTTGCGCTCGCGCGGCGTGATGAAGAGGATCGCCTCGCCCGTGCGCCCGGCGCGGCCGGTGCGGCCGATGCGGTGCACGTACGAGTCCGTGTCGTAGGGCACGTCGTAATTGACCACGTGCCCGATGCGCTCGACGTCGAGGCCGCGCGCGGCGACGTCCGTCGCCACGAGGATGTCGAGCTGGCCGCCCTTCAGCCGGGTGACCGTGCGCTCGCGTTCCTTCTGCTGCATGTCGCCGTTCAGTGCGGCGGCCGCGAAGCCGCGGGCCTCGAGGCGCTCGGCGAGCTCGAGCGTCGACTGCTTGGTGCGCGTGAAGACCAGCATGCCGTCGAAGGGCTCGGCCTCGAGGATGCGCGTGAGCGCGTCGAGCTTGTGCACGCCGCTCACCACCCAGTAGCGCTGGCGGATGTTCGCCGCCGTGCTGGTCTTGCTGCGGATCGTGACTTCCGCCGGATCCTTCAGGTGCTTCTGCGCGATCCGGCGGATCTGCGCGGGCAGCGTGGCCGAGAACAGCGCCACCTGCCGCGTCGCCGGCGTCTGCTCCAGGATCCACTCGATGTCGTCGACGAAGCCCATCTGCAGCATCTCGTCGGCCTCGTCGAGCACGAGGTTCGCGACGTTGACCAGGTCGAGCGTGCCCTTCTTGATGTGGTCCATCACCCGGCCGGGCGTACCGACCACGACCTGCGCGCCGCGCTTCAGGCTCATCAGCTGCGGCGTGTAGCTCTGGCCGCCATAGATCGGCAGCACGTGGAAGCCCGGGATCTGCGCCGCGTAGCGCTGGAAGGCCTCCGCCACCTGGATCGCCAGCTCCCGGGTCGGCACCAGCACGATCGCCTGCGGCGGACCGCGACGCACCTCGATCCGGCTGAGGATCGGCAGCGCGAAAGCGGCCGTCTTGCCGGTGCCCGTCTGGGCCTGGCCGATCATGTCGCGACCGGCGAGGAGGACCGGGATGGTCTGCTCCTGGATCGGGGAGGGCGACTCGTAGCCGGCGTCGACGACGGCCGCGAGGACGGCGGGGCTCAGGCCCAGGTCGCGAAACGCGGTGGCGGGACCGGTCGGCGGTGAGTGAGTCACCGGATTCCTTTGTAGGCGGGAGGAACGGTCCCGTCGGGCGGGACCGAGGCATTGCCTCGATGCAGTGGCCGGGCCTGCCGGCAGACGTCCGCTCTGCGACGGATCGGTGCCACGTCAGGCTCGCGGCGAATTCTACCACCGGGCCGCGATCGGGGTCTCGCTAGCCGGGTCGCAGCCACTGCAGCAGGACCGTGAACAGGTAGCGCGGCTCCACCGGCTTGGTGATGAAGTCGTTCATGCCGGCGGCGAAGCAGCGGGCGCGGTCCTCGGCGAACGCGTTGGCCGTCATCGCGAGGATGGGCGTGTGGGCACAGGCCGGCATCGTGCGCAGGCGCCGGGTGGCCTCCGGGCCGTCCAACTCGGGCATCTGCATGTCCATCAGGATCGCGTCGTAACGCTCCAGGCCGGCCAGCTCGATGGCCTTCAGGCCGTTCTCCGCGGTGTCCACGACCAGGCCCGCGCCTTCGAGCAGCATGCGCGTGATCTCCTGGTTGATGGGCTCGTCCTCCACCACCAGCACGCGGCGGCCGGCGAAGTCCCGCTGCAGGATCCGCTCGGCCGAGGCGTCCGCGCCGACCGTCCCGCGGACCACCGCCGTCGGGTCGCGCTGCAGCCGCGCGGTGAACCAGAAGGTGCTGCCCGCGCCCGGTTCGCTGGCTGCGCCCGCGTCGCCGCCCATGAGCTGGGCGAGCTTGCGAGTGATCGCGAGCCCGAGGCCCGTGCCGCCGTGCCGGCGCGTGGTCGAGTTGTCGGCCTGCTCGAACTCGGAGAACAGGCGGGCGAGCACGCCGGGCGCGATGCCGATGCCGGTGTCCTCGACCTCGAAGCGCAGCCGCAGGTGCGCGTCGCCGTCGGGCTCGGCGCGCACGCGCAGCGTCACCCGGCCACGGTCGGTGAACTTGACGGCGTTGCTGGCGAGGTTCAGCAGCGACTGCTGCAACCGGGCCGGGTCGCCGAGAAGGCTGTCGGGCGGTGCCGCGACGTCGGTGACGAGGGTGATGCCCTTCGCCTGCGCCGTCGACTGCAGCAGCGCGGTGACGTTCGCCACGATGTTAGCTACGTTGACCGCCGCCTGCTCCAGCACCAGCTTGCCCGCCTCGATCTTGGCGAGGTCGAGGATGGTGTTGATCAGGTCCAGCAGGTGCTGGCCGGCCGCGTCGATCTTGTCGAGCTGGGATGCCTGTTGCCGCGTCACGCCCGAGCGACGGATCAGGTGCGCGAAGCCCGTGATCGCGTTCAACGGCGTGCGGATCTCGTGGCTCATGTTCGCGAGGAAGGTGCTCTTCGCGCGGCTGGCGGCCTCGGCGGCCTCCTTGGCCGAGGCGAGCTCGATCTCTGCGTGCCGGCGGGTATAGATGCGCCAGAGGTCGTTGCCGATCAGGCCGAGTTCGCGCACGTCCGCGTCGTCGTAGTCGGTGGGGCTGTTGCCGACCCCGAGGATCATGCGCACCTTGCCGCCCTCGACCACGGGCACGCCGAGGTGGCGCACGAGGTGGGCGTGACCCGGCGGGTAGCCCTTGCGCCGCGGCAGCGCCTGGTAGTCGTTGTGCATGACCGGCCGGCCAGTGCGCACGGTATCGGCCCACACGCCGGCCTGGCTGACCGGGTAGTGGTCGTCGTACACCGCCTGGCAGTGCGCGAGCGTCTCCTGCGACCAGGTGATGAGCTGGATGGTCTCCTGGTCCTCGTTGATGAAGTGCAGGTAGCCGATCTGGCTGCCGGTCAGCCGCACCGCCTGTTCGATGCCGTGCTGCAGGAGTTCCTTCTCGCCCATGGTCGCGGCCTGCTGGCTCATCTCGAACATGGCCTGCAGGCGCAGGTCGCTCTGCAGCAGGCGCAGGTTGGCCTCGTGCAGTTCCGCCGTGCGCTCGCGCACCAGCTCCTCCAGGTGCAGGCGGTGCCGGTCCAGCTCGAGCTCGATGCGCTTGCGCTCGGTGATGTCCTGCAGGGTGCCCTTGAGGTACTCGATCCTGCCGTCGCTGCCGTAGTGCGGGAAGCCGCGCAGTTCCGTCCACTTGAGCTGGCCGCTGGCCGCGCCGCGCACCTGGACCTCGAGGCTGAACGACTCGCCCGTGTCGAGGGCGTGGTGCAGCGCGGCGACCACCCGCTCGCGCGACTCCGGCGTGTAGAAATCCAGGCCGGTCGCGAGGTCGGGCTGGTAGTCGACCGGCATTTCGACGATCGCGTACACGCCCTCGGTCCACATCACGGTGTTGAGCAGCGGGTCGGCACGCCAGCCGCCGAGCTGGCTCAGCTGCTGGCCCTGCCGGAGGAAGAACTCGCTCTCGAGCAGCCTCGCCTCCATCTGCTTGCGCTCGGTGATGTCGGTGTGGATGCCGAGCATGCGCAGGGGCCCGCCCGCCGCGTCGCAGGCGACGATGCGCCCCACCGACTGGATCCAGCGCCAGTCGCCCGCCCGCGTCCGCATGCGGAACTCGGTCCGGAACTCGGCCGCGTCGCCCCGCAGGTAGTCGTCCAGCGCGGCTTGCGCGGCAGCACGATCGTCCGGGTGCAGACGCTCCTGCCAGAGCTGCCGCGATTCGACGAACCCGGTCGGGTCGTGGCCGAGCATCAGGGCGTAGCTGTCGTTGACGGTCGCCGTGCCGGTGACGAGATCCAGGTCGTACATGCCCTGGTTCGCGGCGGCGAGCGCGAGGCGCAGCCGCTCCTCGCTGACGCGCAGGGCTTCCTCGGCACGGTGACGCTCGCTCAGATCGAGCGCCGTGCCGACCACGATCTGACGGCCTTCGATCTCGACGATGCGGCCGGTGCAGAGATACGGGATGCGCTGGCCGCCCGGGCCGAGCAGACGCATCTCCGCGGAATCCCGCCCGTGCAGCAGCAGGCGCTGCGCCGACTCCTGGAACTGCGGCAGGTCTTCCGGCGCGAGCACGTCCAGGATCGTCATGCCCGCCAGTTCCTCCGGCGTGTGGCCGGTCGCGACTTCGACGTTGCGATTCCAGAACACGCCCCTGCCTTCGAGATCGTAGGCATAGAACAGGCTCGGCACGGTGTCGAGGAGCGTCTGGCGGAAGGTCCGTTCGCGCGCCGCCTCGGCTTCCGCGGCCTTGCGCGCGCTGATGTCGCGGGTGACGCAGATCACCACGCTCTGGCCGTCGATGGTCGCGCCGTTGGCGCTCACTTCGGCGTCGTAGAAGCTGCCGTCCTTGCGGCGATGGCGAGTCTCGAAGACCCGGTGCAGTGACGTCAGGTCGGCGAAGCTGCGTCGGACGTCCGCCTCGCTGAAATTGGCCTCCCAGTCCCAGGTGTGCAGGGCCAGCAGTTCCTCGCGGGAGTAACCGAGCATCCTCGCGAAGGCCGGGTTGGTCTCGAGGACCTGGTGGTCCTGGCTGATCACCGCGATGCCGTCGCTCGAGTTCTCGACCAGCACGCGCAGGCGGACGGCATCGCTCTCGCGCTGGCGCCGGGCCGCCCTTTCGGCAGTGATGTCGCGCCAGACCGTGACCAGGTGCCGGTTGTCGCCGACCTTGATCAGGCTCACGTCCAGCCACACGTCGATGATGCGGCCGTCCTTGCGCCGGTGGCGGTGCTCGAACGACCTGCGTCCGGCGTCGACCACCGACTGGACCTTGCGGCGCATCGTGTCGACGTCGGTGTCCACCTGCAGGTCGGAGACGCGCAGGCCCAGGTACTCTTCGCGCGTGTAGCCGAGCGCCTGGCAGGCGGCATCGTTGACCTCGATGACGCGCAGGCTCTCGACGTCGACCACTTCGATGCAGTTGTCGGACTGGCTCACGACCGCGCGCAGGATGGCGTCGCGCTCGAGCAGGGCGGTGACGTCGTGGAAGGACCAGAGCCGGCCGCGCTGCCCGTCGATCGCGACCGGATGGCTGACGCGATCGAACACCCGGCCGTCGAGGAACTCCACCGAGTCGCGGCTCTCGGCATCGCTGTCGTACAGCGCCTGGACCTTCGCCATGAAGTCGTCGGGGTCGCGCAGCTGGGCCCGGACGTGCGCGAGCAGGGCGGCGTCGTCACCGCTCGCGAGCAACTCGTCCGGGATCCGCCACAACTGCTGGAAGCGCCGGTTGGCGGCGCGCACCCGGCCGTGCCCGTCGATCACCAGCATGCCGTCCGTGGTCGCATCGAGGATCGTGCGCAGGAAGGCGTCCTGCGCCTGCGGGTCACGGCTCTGAGGGCGTCTGTCGTCCATGTTCTGCTCGCCCGCGGGCACGTCGGGGCCCGGGGCTTCGAAGGCCGCTGCCCGGGGCAACGACCCTTGCGGACCAGCCTACGCCGGGCAGCCCGGCTTCGGCCGAAAACACTTCCATAACGGCGCGGACTGGCGGCTTTCCCGGATGGCGCCGGCGTGCCGGCGCGCTAGGGCTGCCACTCGCAGGCGTGCACGCCCGCCGAGGGCGCCGGCCACTCCCGGTCGCCGCGGGCCAGTTCGCCGGGCAGGTCCGCGAGGCCGTAGGCGAGCGTCGCATAGGCTGCGACGTTGAAGGCCAGGTCCCGCGGGTCGACCCGGTCGAGACGATCGGCGTCGGTGTGGTGGATCTCGAAGTACTTGCCCGCGTCGTGCTGCAGGTCGAAGACCGGCACGCCGCGCTCGCGCAGCGGGCTGATGTCGGCGCCGCCGCCGGTGTCGTTGCTGGTGAACGGGATGCCGAGCGGGGCGAGCCAGTCCGCCAGGCGGATCGCCGACGGCAGGTCCTGCGACGCGACGCGGCTCTCGTAGCGGAAGACCCGGCCCGAGCCGAGGTCCGCCTCGAGCGCGGCGAGATGCCGGCCGAGATCGGCCTCGTGGTCGAGGGCATAGCGCTTGCCGCCGGAGAGGCCGAATTCCTCGTTGGCATACAGGACGACGCGCAGGCCGCGGCGCGGCCGCTCGGCCAGTTCCCCGATGCGCCGCGCGGCCTCGACCACGGTGGCCACCCCCGCACCGTCGTCCTGGGCGCCGGTGCCCACGTCCCAGGAGTCCAGGTGGGCGCCGAGCAGCACGAACCCCGCCTGCGGATCGCGGCCCGGGACCTCGCCGATGACGTTGGCGCTCGCGGCGGTGCCCTGGCAGCCCGCGGTGCTGGCGAGGCGCACCCGCACCGGGCCCTCCGCGAGGCGCGCGAGCAGGCGGTCGGCACTGCGGTTGCCGATGGCGAAGGCGGGAATGCGCGGCACGCCGTTGACGTAACGCAGCGAGCCGGTGTGCGGCCGGTCCTCGTCCTCGCTGCCGACGGCGCGGATGACCACCCCGAGGGCGCCCTTCTTGGCGGCCTCGGCCGCGCCCTGCACGCGGTTGGCGACGGTCGGGCCGTAGTCCATGCCGTCGCGCGTCTCGAGCATGCGGTCGTAGAGGAACACGATCCGGCCGGCCACGTCGGCGCGCGACAGGCCCTTCAGCTCGTCGAGCGTCGTCGCGGCGACGATCTCGCCCTCGACCGGCTTGCCGGCCGTCCCGACCGAACCGCCGATCTCGAGGGCCGTGAGCGCGAGCGGCTGCTCGCCCACGATCTGCACGCTCGAGGTGCCGCGCACCCAGCGCGGGACGGTCACCGGCTCGGCCCGCACGTTCTGGAACCCCTGGGCGCGCAGCGTCGCGAGCGCCCAGGCGACGGCCCGGGCATCGCCCTCGCTGCCGGCGAACCGGTGGCCGACCGTCTCGGTGAGGTCCTTCAGCGTCGCGTACGCGCGACGGTCCTCGAGGGCACGTCGCTGCAGTTCGCGGACCGCCGCGGGTGGCCCGTCGGCGGCGATGGACCCGGGCGACCAGGCGAGGACGAGCAGGGCGGCGACGAACGGAACGCGTGAGGACATGCGGCACTCCAGGACAGGCGCCGCGAATTGTAGCCGAGAGGCCCCGCTCAGAGCTGCGAGCTGATCGGGACCACGCGGGCGAACCACGCCTGCAGCTTGCGCCACGCCGAGGCGTCCGGCGTGCTCTTGTGCACCACCTCGCCGTCCGTCCAGCGGATCACGCCGTGCTGGCGGCTGACCTTCCACGCGCGCGCCGGCTGGGTCTCGGCCTCGAACAGCGCCTCGAGTTCGCCCGCGATGACCGGGTCGTCGACGAAGACGCCCTGCTCGCAGTTGAGCGAGGTCGAGCGCGGATCGAGGTTGTAGCTGCCGACGAACGAATGGCGGCCGTCGACCGTGAGGGCCTTGGTGTGCAGGCTCGCCCCGGAGGAGCCGAACAGGCTCCTGCGCACCGCCTCGCCACGCGTCGGCTTCAGCTCCCAGAGCTGCACCCCGCCTTTCAGCAGCGGCTCGCGCCACTTCACGTAGCCGCCGTAGACCATCGCGACGTCGTTGGCGGCCAGCGAGTTGGTCAGGATGCGCACCTCGGCACCCTGCCGGGCGACCTTCACGAAGGCGGCGGTGCCGAGCTCGCCGGGCACGAAATACGGCGAGATCACGGTGAGCCGCTGCCGCGCGCCGAGGATCGCCGGGCTCAGCAGCGCCAGCACCTCGGAGCCGGCCAGCCCGCCGTCCAGGCCCTGGGCCTTGCGCGGGTCGTCGGCGACGAACCGGTAACCGGCCGACCACTGCATGGGCCAGTCGCCGGCGACGAGCCGCTGCACCGCGTCGTCCTCCTGCAGCGAACGCGCGTAGCGCGACTGCTGGGCCTTCTCGAGCCGGGGCGTCGTCCGGATGCGCAGCTGCTCGAGCGCCCCGGCGGTCACGGCGCCGGGCGAGAGCACTGCGATCGGATAGGCAAGGGGCGAGTTCCAGTAGCGGTCGAACGTGGCGGACGCCTCGCGCACGATCGGGCCGACCAGGGCGAAATCGAGGTCGGAGAAATTCACGTCCTTGCTCGCGCCGAAGTATTCGTCGCCGAGGTTGCGCCCGCCGACGATCGCGATGCGGTTGTCGGCGATCCAGCTCTTGTTATGCATGCGCCGGTTGATGCGGCCGTAGTCCCCCACGGCCTCGAGCAGGAAGCCCAGCGTCCCCGAGCGCGAGCCGAAGGGATTGAACATCCGCACCTGGATGTTGGGGTGCGCCGCCAGCGCGGCGAACGCGTAGTTCTTGCCGCGGGCGTCCATGTCGTCCACCAGCAGGCGGACCTTCACGCCGCGGTCGGCCGCCTGCAGCACGCGGTAGGCGAGGAAGACGCCGGTGCCGTCCTCGTGCCAGATGTAGGTCTGCACGTCGAGACTTCGGCCGGCCGAGAGGGCCGTGTAGGAGCGAATCGCGAAGGCCTCGGAGCCCTCGCTCACGAGGCGGAATCCCGAGCGCCCGGGGTGGCTCGCCTCCGACGGCCCGACGCGCTCGTCGATCGGCGTGCCGAGGCCGATGGGCACCGCCGCGTCGGGCCGCAGCTCCGGTCTCGGCGCGAGCTGCGCACAGCCCGCGACGAGCAGCGCGACGAGGACCACGAACGGGCGGGTGAGGGGCGTCATGCGTTGGGCGCTTCCCGGGGACTCGCGCGATTTAACCCTCTCGCCACGGGGCTGTCGAGGCGGAGTGCTGTGCTAGAGTCGCGCGCAGCCACGCGACAGGGGGCGACGCAGTGAGCGACGGGGGTATCGGCGGCATCCGCTGGACGGCGGCCACGGCGGTGGGCGCCGCGGTACTGGCGGCCGCGCTGCTGCTGGCGGCGTTCGCCGGTGCGCCGTCGAAGGGTCGCCGGCTCTACGTCTACAACTGGGCCGACTTCATCGGCAGCGAGACCCTCGAGCGCTTCGAGCGGGAGACCGGCATCGAGGTCGTGTACGACACCTACGACGCCGAGGAGACGATGGAGGCCCGCCTGCTCGCGGGCGGCTCGGGATACGACGTCGTCAGCGCCTCGAACAACTTCTTCTCGCGCGAGATCAAGGCCGGCGTCTACCGGCCGCTCGACCGGCGGCTGCTGCCGAACTGGCGCAACCTCGATCCGCGCGCGCTGGCCGTGCAGGACGGTTCGGACCCGGGCAACCGCCACGCGGTGCCGTACCTGCACGCGATCAACGGCTTCGCCTACAACGTCGCGATGATCCGCGAGCGCATGCCCGACGCGCCCCTCGACAGCCTCGACATGATCTTCAGGCCCGAGGTCGTGAGTCGCTTCAAGGACTGCGGCGTGAGCCTGCTCGACTCGCCCGACGACACCATGCAGCTCGCGCTCGCCTACCTCGGGCTCGATCCCAACAGCCGGAGGCCCGAGGACTTCGAGGCGGCCGAGCGGGTGCTGCTCGCCGTGCGGCCGTACATCCGCACGTTCGACTCCACCGAGTACATGAACGGCCTCGCCAACCAGGAGCTGTGCATCGCGATGTCGTGGTCCGGCGACTACGCCAACATCATGGCCCGTGCGCGCGAGGCGGGCGTGCCGGTGCAGCTGGCGTTCACCGTGCCCAGGGAAGGCGCGAACCTCATCTTCTCCTCCCTGCTGATCCCCGCCGACGCGCCGAATCCGCGCGAGGCCCACGAGTTCCTGGATTTCATCCTGCGCCCGGACGTGATCGCCGAGATCACCAACGAGATCTACTACGGCAACGACAACCGCGCGGCCGACCCGCTGGTGGATCCCGCGATCCTGAACGACCCCGCGATCTACCCGACGGACGCGATGCGCGCGCGCCTGTACCCGACCGAGGAAATGGACATCGAGACGCAGCGGCTGCGCACCCGCATCTGGACGCGCATCAAGACCGGCCGCTGAGGCCCGGATCAGCCGCGGTCGGCGAGCTGACGGTCGAGCGCGCGCTGGCGCTCGGCGCGCTGCATCAGCCAGCCGGCCACCACCACACCGCTGCCGACCACCGTCACGATGAGCGTGGCGAGCGCATTCACGTCGGGACTCACGCCCAGCTTGACCTGCGAGTACACGAGCATCGGCAGCGTGCTCGCCCCCGGGCCCGAGACGAAGCTCGAGATCACCAGGTCGTCGAGCGAGAGCGTGAGGCTCAGCAGCCAGCTCGTGGCCAGCGCGGGCGCGATGATCGGCAGCGTCGTGTCCATGAACGCGCCGAACGGGCCGGCCCCGAGGTCCATCGCGGCTTCCTCGAGCGAGCGGTCCACGCTCACGAGCCGCGACTGGACGGTGACCGTGACGTAGGCCGTGCAGAAGGTGACGTGCGCGAGCACGATCGTGCCGAAGCCGCGGTGCGGCCAGCCGATGAAGCGGAACAGCGTGATCAGCAGCAGCAGCTGCGTGATGCCGGTGATGATCTCGGGCATCACCAGCGGCGCCGTCACCATGCCGCGCAGCAGCATGCGGCCGCGAAAGCGCGTGAAGCGCACGAGGGCGACCGCCGCGAGGGTGCCGAGGATCACCGAGGCCGTGGCGGCGACGAAGGCGATGCGCAGCGACAGCCAGGCCGCGTCGACCAGTTGCTCGTTGCCGAGCAGCTCGCCGTACCACTGCGTCGAGAACCCGCCCCAGGTGCCGGCGAGCGGCGAGGCGTTGAA
This sequence comes from Pseudomonadota bacterium, assembly GCA_052035645.1. GTDB lineage: Bacteria > Pseudomonadota > Gammaproteobacteria > Steroidobacterales > Steroidobacteraceae > RPQJ01. Next base: position 29,485 of record JBPOHK010000059.1, on the reverse strand, counting down.
CGAGGCGCCCATCATCACCAGGATCGGCAGGTAGAGGAGCGCGATGCCGAGCGCCAGCACCGTGAGCAGCAGCGCCGGCGGCCGCTCGCTCATCGCGTGCCCTCGAGGTCGCGGACCTGGTAGTGCTGGTAGATCGCGATGGGCACCACGAGCAGCAGCAGCATGGCGATGGCCACCGCCGAGGCCACCGGCCAGTCGCGGTTGCCGAAGAACTCGTCCCACAGCACGCGGCCGATCATCAGGCTGTCGGGCCCGCCGAGCAGCGAGGGAATGACGAACTCGCCGATGGCGGGGATGAACACCAGCATCGCGCCGGCGATCACGCCCGGCATCGACAGCGGCAGGGTCACGTCGAGGAAGGCGCGCCAGCGCGTGCTGCCGAGGTCCGCGGCGGCCTCGAGCAGGGTGTGGTCGAGCTTCTCGAGCGTCGCGTACAGCGGCAGCACCATGAACGGCAGGTAGGCGTAGACGATGCCGAGGTACACGGCCAGGGTCGTGTGCATGATCCGGAGCGGCCGCTCGATCAGCCCCAGCCACAGCAGCGCCTGGCTCAGCAGTCCCTGCTCGCGGATGATCCCCTCGAGTGCGTAGACCCGCAGCAGGAACGAGGTCCAGAACGGCAGCACGATCACCAGCAGCAGCAGGTTCTGCCAGTGCTTCGGCGCGCGCGCGATCGCATAGGCCATCGGGTAGCCGAGCAGCAGGCAGGCCAGCGTGGCGAAGAATGCCGTGCGGATCGAATACCAGTACGATGTCGCGTAGACTTCGTCGCGCAGCAGGTACGCGTAATTGTCGAGACTCAGGCTCACCCGCCAGTGGCCGTCCGCGCCGAGCGTCACGATGTCCGTGAACGGCGGCACGCGCACCGCCGTCTCGGCGAAGCTGATCATCAGCGCGAACGCGAACGGCACCAGGAAGAACGCCGCCAGGAACGCCATCGGCGGCAGGATGACCAGCCAGCGCCCGGCCCGCCCCTGCAGCCGGTCGGCCAGCGTGACGCGTGCGGCGCTCACCGCCGGCCAGCCTCGTGTGCCGACCGGCCCCGCCACCCGCGACCTTCGGTCGGAGCCCGCCGCGTGTCGCTGCTGAGGCTGCGCGCGACGGGCTGCCGCGCGGCGGGCGGCCGCGCGGCGGGTGCGCGGTGAGTCGCGCCCGGCGGCGCGGCGGTGCGCTTGCGGGGGATGCCGCCCCGGCAGCGCTGCCCGTGCGGCAGCGCCAGCGCCTGATCGACGCGACCATTGCCGCGCTGCACCAGTACGGCCCGACCGGCACGACGGTGGCGCGGGTCGTGGCCATTGCGCAGCTCTCGCCCGGCATCGTCCGCTTCTACTTCCGCTCCAAGGCCGCGATGCTGGTGGCCGCGCTGCAGTACCTCGCCACGGAATTCGAGGAGCGCGTGATGGTGCCGGTGGCGGCCCTGCGCGACCGGCCGGCCCTGGCGCTCGAACGCCTGGTGGATCTCTACCTCGATCCCGACATCGCCAGCCCGCGCAAGGTGGCGGTGTGGTACGCGTTCTGGGGCGAGGCGAGCGCCCGAGAGGAATACCTGGCCATCTGCGGGCAGAAGGACGCCAACTTCGCCGCGCTGGTGCACGAGCTGGTGGCCGGCATGATCGAGGCGAGCGGCCGCCGGCACCTCGACGCGGACGCCGTCGCGCTCGGCCTGATCGGCGTACTCGAGATGCTCTGGCAGGCGTTCGCCTTCGAGGAGGAGGCGCACATCGACCGCGCGGCGGCGCGCCGGCGCTGCCTCGCCTACCTGCGATCGGTGTTCCCCCGCGATTTCGGGCCGGCCGGCGCGCTGGCGGGCGGTCCGCCCGGCCCGGCCGTCGCGGCCCCTCGCGACGCAGCCTTGCGGGCCGCGTGGTGGTACGTCGGCCACGAGTGCGAGCTGCCCGGGCCCGCGGCAGTCCTCGCCACCGCTCTGGCCGGCACGCGCGTGCTCGTCGTGCGCGACGGCGCCGGCGAGCTGCGCGCGTTCAGGAATGCCTGCCGGCAGCAGCCGCACGCGCTGGTGACCGGGCGCACGGGCACGGCAGGCGGTGGGCTGGAATGCGCGCTGCACGGGCTGGCCTGGGACCTCGCCGGCCAGCCGCGCGCAGCGGCGGCGCGTGGCGCGCTGGCCGGGCTCGAATTGCGCAACGCGGACGGTCTGCTGTTCGTGCGCGTCGGCGCGGGCGATGCCCGCGAGCCGCGACCGGCGGCCGGGCTCGCGCGCGGCCGGTTCGCCGTGCCCGCCGGCGGGTCGCTGGAGGAATTCTCCGTGGCCGCGAGCTGGCACACCGTCGTCGAGCAGTGGCTGGAATCTCGCCTCGGCGCCGGCGGCTCGCTGGAGATCGACGCCGCCGCGCGGACCATCGTCGCGCGCGAAGCCGGCGCGCCGCGCAGCCAGTTCTTCTGGCCCGCCACGCTGGTCGAGCGCCACCCCGACGGGCTCGTGGTGCTGCAGGCCCTGCCGGCACCCGGCGGCGGCAGTCGCGTGCAGCGCTACGCGTGCCGGGCGAAGGCCGGCGCGGCAGCGCGCGGGCGCCCGGATGCGGCCGCGCGGGAGTGGCGCGCGCAGTTCGACGCCGAGCTGGCGCTGGCCGTCTCGACCGAGCAGGGTTACGCCGATCCGGATTACGCGCCCGACGTCCATGCCGTCCCGGCACCGGCGGTGGCCGCATTCCGGCGCATGGCCGGCAGCCCCGGCGAGTGAAGCCCGCGGCGGTTCACGCGAACCGGGCCGGCGCCGCGGCGAACCGTGTCTCCGGGATGCGCTCGCGCAGCAGGTCGTGGAACTCGCGCATCCAGCCCTCCAGTTCCGAGAGCGGGCCCGGCGTGTAGCCGCGCGAGCCGAGGCCGCGCTGCACGCGCCCGCACAGCCACGCGTCCTCGCGGTTGATCTGCCGGTTGATGCGCTGGCCGAGGTAGCGCACGACGCGCATCTCGCGGCTCGCGTCGGGCAGGCCGTAGACGCCGCTTCGGATCCGGCAGCGGCCAGGCCCGTCCGGCAGCACCTGGAAGAAATCCATCTGCTCCGGCAGCACGTCGATGCCCAGGTTCGGCAGCATGCTGTAGAAGCGCCAGCACCGCCGGTTCGGCTCCGGGAGGTGCCCGGTGACGTTGCCGACGCGCTGCTGGTACATGCGCTCCGACCAGCGCGTGGACGGCTGCGGCCGCAGCCAGCTCACGCCGCGCGCGACGCCGGGCACGCCCGCCTGGTCCTCGTAGTCCGGCACGCAGAGCCGGTTGAGGCCCGGGTGGCCGATGGGCACGTGGTAGGACTCGAGGTAGTTGTCCATCGCCACCTTCCAGTCGACCTCCCAGATCTCCTCGGAGATCGGGCTGAGCGGCACCATCCGGTCGAACCGGTAGGGCGCGAAGTCCTCGGCCATCGCACCCCAGGTCGCCGCGACCGGCGGCGGGTCGCCGGCCAGCGCGACGAACACGAAGCCGAAGGCGATCTCGGTGCGCACGGCGCGCAGGCCGTGCCCGGTGCGGTCGAGCCCTGGGAAACTCTCGCGCGCCGCCAGGCCGATCAGGGTGCCGTCGTGGCGGTACGTCCAGCCGTGGTACGGGCAGGTGATGCCGCCGCCGCAGTTGCCCGAGCCGTCGAGGAGGCGGGCCGCCCGGTGGCGGCAGACGTTGTGGAACGCGCGGATCGCGCCGTCGCGGTCGCGCACCGCGACCACGCTCTCGGGCCCGACGTCGAGCGTGACGTAGTCTCCGCTCTCGCGCAGCGAGCTGACGTGGCAGAGCAGCTGCCAGCTCGGCAGCAGGATGCGTTCGAGCTCGAGGCGCGTCATCTCGGGGTGGCGGTACACCCAGGCCGGCATGGCCCGGCTGCGGCCGGGCTCGTCGGGGCGCTGCTCGTCGCGGGCGGCGGGTACGGTGGCCATCGTGGTCTCCCCGTGTGGCCGTTCTATACGTCCGTGTAATCTACGCCGCCGCCGCGAATCCTGGCAAGGCATCGACGCCGGCGAAGACCGACGCGCGCTGTTGCACCGCACAAATCCAGTGATTTCGCGGATGGCAGTCGATGGGCCAGCGCCGGCCGGACGGCCCGACACGGGTCCGTCTCGCGGGCTTCCCTGGCCGCGGCTTATATGGTCATATAGTCCGCGCTGGCGCCGCACGGCGCCGCGTCCGCCAGGGGGGGACCCATGAGCCGCGACCTCAGCCGCAGCAATGCCCATTTCCGTCGAGCCGTGCAGCGACTGCCGCTCGGCGTCGCCTCGAACTTCCGCTACTGGGGCGAGGAACGCACGATCTACGTCAAGCACGGCCGCGGCGCGCGCGTCACCGACATCGACGACAACGAGTACGTCGATTACCGGCTCGGCTACGGGCCGGCGATCCTCGGCTACGCCGACCCGCGCGTCGACGAGGCGGCGCGCCAGGGCATGGAGGTCGGCGGCGTGTTCGCGCTGTCGACCGAGCGCGAACTGGCGGTCGCCGAGCGCATCGCGCGCATGGTGCCGGCGGCCGAACTGGTGCGCTTCTCGAACTCCGGCACCGAGGCCGTGATGGCCGGCCTGCGCCTCGCGCGGGCCTACACCGGCAAGGACGACTACGTGATCCTCGAGGGCAGCTACCACGGCCTGTTCAACGAGGCGATGTGGTTCACGCCGATGGATCGCTGGAACGAGGTCGGCGATCCGACGGTGTATCCGTACAGCGAGGGCATCCCGCTCGGCCTGCGCAGCTTCGCGCACTTCGTGCAGGCCAACGACGCCAGCCAGCTCGAGGACGTGTTCCGGCGCCACGCTGGCCGCATCGCCTGCCTGCTGATCGAGCCGATCATGGGCAACTGCCTCGGCATCGCCGCCGAGCCGGAGTACCTGCGCGCGGCCCGCGAGCTGTGCGACAGGCACGGCGTGGTGCTGCTGATCGACGAGGTGAAGACGGGCTTCCGCGTTGCGCGCGGCGGCGTGCAGGAGCTGTACGGCGTGAGGGCCGACCTCTGCACCTTCGCCAAGGCCGTCGCCAACGGCTACCCGATCTCGGTGCTGGCCGGGCGCGAGGAGATCATGCGCAAGCTCGGCAAGGGCGTGGCGCACGGCGGTACCTACACCGCGCACTCCGTCTCGCTGGCCGCGGCCGAGAAGACGCTCGACATCCTCGAGCACACGGACGCGCTCGAGCGCATCGCCGACTACGGAACGCGCCTGCGCCAGGGCATGCGCGCGGTGCTCGATGCGCGCGGCATCCCGCACAGCTTCGTCGGCCACCCCTCGATGAGCGGCCTGTACTTCGCGCGCGAGGCGCCGCGCAACTACCGCGCCTGGAAGGGCAGCGACTACACGTTCTACGACGCGATGGCGCGCGTGCTGCACGACGAGCGCATCCTGTGCGAGCCCGATTCCCGCGAGCCCTGGTTCGTCTGCGCCGCGCACGACGACTCGTGCCTGCGCGACACGCTGCGCGCCTTCGAGGTCGCCGTCGACGCCACGCTGGCCAGCGTGGGCGCCCGTCACCGTCCGCCCGCGTGAGCGCGGATCCGCTCGACGCGATCGTCGTCGGGGCCGGGCACAACGGCCTCGTCGCCGCGTGCTACCTGGCCCGCGCCGGGCTGAAGGTGCAGGTGCTCGAGCGCAACGAGTACGTCGGCGGTGCGGCGGTCAGCCGGCGCCTGTACCGGGACTTCACCTACTCGAACTGCTCCTACGTCTGCAGCCTGCTGCGGCCCGAGATCATGCGCGAGCTCGAACTGCCGCGCTTCGGCCTGCAGATCATCCCCTACGACGGCGGCTGCACCCTGATGCAGGGCGGCGGGCACCTCGCGCTGTACGACAACCACGACGCGCTGCGCCGCGAGATCGCGCGCCACTCGCTGCGCGATGCCGAGGCCTACGACCGCTACGCCCGCGACGTGATCCGGCAGTGCCGCTTCATCAAGCCGCTGCTGCTGCGCGAGCCGCCCGACCCGACGTCGTTCCGGCCGCGCGACCTGCTGGAGCTCGTCGAGCTCGGCCTGCGCCTGCACCGGCTCGGGCCTGAGCGAATCCACGACACGCTGCGCTTCTGGACCATGAGCGCGGCCGACTTCCTCGACGAGTACTTCGAGAGCGAGATCGTCAAGGCGCATGTCGCCGGCAGCTCGATCATCGGCACGGCGCTCGGGCCGCGCTCGCCGGGCACGGCCTACGTGCTGCTGCACCACTACATGGGCGAGATCGACGGCACGGTGGGCGGCTGGGGCTTCGCGCGCGGCGGCATGGGCGCCGTGACCGGCGCGCTGGCCGCGTCGCTGCGTGCGAGCGGCGGTGAGATCCGCACCGGGGCCGCCGTTCGCCGCGTCCTCGCGCGCGCCGGGCGCGTGACGGGCGTGGTGCTCGAGGACGGCGAGGAGATCCGCGCCAAGCAGGTGCTGTCCGGCATGGACGTGAAGCGCACCTTCCTCGACACCATGGAGCCGGGCGACCTGCCGGGCGAGTTCGTCGAGCAGGTGCGCCGGTTCAAGATCCGCGGGTCGTCGGGCAAGCTCAACATCGCGCTCGACGGGCTGCCCACGTTCCCGGCCATTCCGCCCGGGGCGACCTGCACCCGCGGCGACATGCACGTCACGGACACCGTCGAGATGATGGAGCGCGCCTACGACGACTGGAAGGAGGGCACCTGGTCGCGCGCGCCCTACGTCGACATGCTGATCCCGACGCAGATCGATCCGACAATGACGCCGGACGGCAAGCACTACATGTCCGTGTTCGTGCAGTACTGTCCGTACCGGCTCGCCGACGGGCCCTGGGACGACGCGAAGCGCCGGGCGTTCGGCGAGACGGTCATCGAGGCGATCGCGCAGCACAGTCCCGACTTCCGCCGCCTGATCCTGCACGCCGAGATCCGCACGCCGCACGACATCGAGCGCGAGGTCGGGCTCACCGAGGGCAACATCTTCCAGGGCGAGCTGACCATGGACCAGCTGCTGTTCAACCGGCCCGTGCCCGGCTGCGCGCAGTACCGAACGCCGGTGCGCGGGCTCTACCTCTGCGGCTCGACCACGCATCCGGGCGGCGGCGTGATGGGTGCGCCCGGGGCCAACGCGGCGCGGGCCGTGTTGCGCGACCTGCGCCGCGAGGTGCGCGCGTGAACGCGCAGGCGTCGACCCGCTACGACTACGTCGTGATCGGCGCCGGTCACAACGGCCTCGTCTGCGCCGCCTACCTGGCGCGAGCGGGGCGCTCGGTGCTGGTGCTCGAGGCGGGCGCGCAGGTCGGCGGTGCCGCCGTGACCCGCGAATTCGCGCCGGGCCTCAACGTGTCGGCCGGTGCGCACGTGCTGCACCAGCTGTCGGCGCGGGTGGCGGCCGACCTCGCCCTCGAGCGGCACGGCCTGCGACTGGCGGCCTCGCGCATGCCGACGGTCGCGCTGGCGCCCGGGGCCGCGCCGCTCGTGCTCGAGCCCGGGCGCGTGACCGGCGCTTCCGACCGCGACACCGTGGCCTACGCCGGCTTCATGGAGCGCCTGCAGCGGTTCGCGCGCGTGCTGGAGCCGGTGCTGGGCCGGGCGCCGCCGCAACTCGGCACCGACGCGTGGTCGGACCGGCGCGCGCTGCTCGGCCTCGGCCTGCGGGTGCGGCGGCTGGGCCGGCGCGACATGCGCGAGCTGCTGCGCATCGGCGCCATGAACGCGCACGACCTGCTGGAGGAGCACTTCGAGTCGCCGCGCCTCAAGGGGGCCCTGGCGCTCGACGCGGTGCTCGGCTCGAACTTCGGGCCGCGCTCGCCGGGCACCGTCCTGACGCTGCTCTACCGGCTCGCGGCACAGGCGGGCGGCGGGGCCCACGGCCTCGCCTTGCCGGCCGGCGGGATGGGCGCCGTGACCGCGGCGCTCGCCGCCTCGGCGCGGACCGCGGGCGCCACGATCCGCACGGGCGCCGCCGTCCGGCGCGTGCTGGTCGCGGACGACGCGGCATGCGGCGTGCTCCTCGAGTCGGGCGAACGCATCGAGGCGGGCGCGGTCGTCTCGAGCGCCGATCCGAAGACGACGCTGCTGCGCCTGCTCGGCGCGGAGCACCTCGACACCGGCTTCGTGCGTCGCGTGCACCACCTGCGCAACCGGGGGCTCGCGGCCAAGGTCCACGTCGCACTCGCCGGCGCGCCGAACTTCCCCGGCGCGGACCTGCGCGGCCGACTGGTGATCGCGCCCTCCCTCGAGTACGTCGAGCGGGCCTACAACCACAGCAAGTACGGCGAGTTCTCGCTCGAGCCCGCGCTCGAGGTCACCGTGCCGACGGCCAGCGACCCGTCCCTCGCGCCTGAGGGGCGCCACGTGCTCTCGATCGTCGCGCAGTACGCACCCTACGACCTGCGCGCCGGCTGGAGCGCAGGACGCGAGGCCTTCATCGAACGCGTGCTCGGCGTGCTGGAACGCCACGCTCCGGGCCTGCGGGCGCAGGTGCGCGCTCTCGAGCTGCTGGCGCCGCCGGACCTGGAGCGCGAGTTCGGGATCGCCGGCGGGCACTGGCACCACGCGGAGCTGGCGTTCGACCAGTTCTTCATGCTGCGCCCCGTGCCGCAGGCGGCGCAGTACCGCACGCCGCTGCCCGGTCTCTACCTGTGCGGTGCCGGCTGCCACCCGGGCGGCGGGGTCACGGGCCTTGCCGGGCGCAACGCGGCCCTGGAAATCCTCGCGGGAGCGCGCTGAGATGTCGCACGAACCTCCTGCGCCGCACTACCTGCAGCCCCTGCTGCCGACGCCGTTCCACGCCCGCTCGCGGGCGGCCAGCCAGCTCGACGCCTTCATCCCGTGGTCGGGCTACAGCACCGTCGACGTCTACACGACCGTCGAGCACGAGTACTTCGCCGTCCGCAATGCGGCCACCGTCTACGACCTCACGCCGATGGTGAAGTACCGCATCGGCGGTGCGGACGCGCTGCGCTACCTGAACCGGCTGGTGACGCGCGACGTCGCCAAGCTGCGGGTCAACCGGGTCGCCTACTGCGTCTGGTGCAACGACGACGGCCACGTCATCGACGACGGCACGATCTTCCGCCTCGGCGAACGGGAGTACCGGCTGTGCACGGCCGAGCGCCAGCTCGACTGGCTGCTCGACTCGGCCCTCGGCTTCGACGTGCAGGTGGAGGAGGTCACGACGCAGATCGCGGCGCTGGCGCTGCAGGGCCCGACCTCCTGCTCGGTGCTGCGGGCGCTCGGCCTGGCCGGGGTCGAGAACCTGCGGCCGTTCGAGCTCGGCGTGTTCGCCGGGCCGGGCTTCGAGCTGACCGTGTCGCGCACCGGATTCACCGGCGACCTGGGGTACGAACTGTGGGTCGCGCCCGGGGACGCGACTCGCCTGTGGGATGCGCTGGCCGCCGTCCCGCGACCGCGCGGCGTGCGACCCATCGGCTCGCGCGCGCTCAACCTCGCGCGGATCGAGGCCGGCTTCCTCGCGCCGAACGTCGATTTCGTCCCGGCCGAGCACGCGCTGCGGGTCGGGCGTACGCGCTCGCCGTTCGAGCTCGGGCTCGACTGGCTGGTGGACTTCAGCAAGGGGCACTTCACCGGCCGGCGGGCCCTGCTGGCGGAACGGCGGCGCGGCCCGCGCCGCCGGCTGGTCGGGCTCGACATCGAGGGCAACAAGCCGGCGCACAATGCCCTGCTGTACGCCGAGCACGCCGGCCGCCACGAGATCGGCAGCGTGACCTCGGCCATGTGGTCGCCGACCTGCAAGCGCAACATCGCGCTGGCGATGGTGGATGCGCCGCACTTCGAGGTCGGCAGCACGGTCTGGGCGGACATTTACCTCAACCGCGAACTCGTCTGGGAACGCAGGATGTGCCGGGCCCGGGTGGTCGAGAAGCCGTTCTTCGCGCCGGAGCGCCGGCGCGCCACGCCGCCGGCGGAGTTCTGAGCCGTGAACACCGCGCAGCCGAAGTCGCTGGCCGACCGGCCGTGGCTCGATCCCGGAGCCCGCCCGCAGATCGTGATCGAGGGCGTCAGCCGCAGCTTCGGCGCCGGGCCGGTCGTCGACCACGTCGACCTCGGCATCTACAAGGGCGAGATGTTCACGCTGGTCGGGGCGTCCGGCTGCGGCAAGACCACGCTGCTGCGGATGCTCGCCGGCTTCACCCGCCCCGATGCCGGCCGCCTGCTGATCGACGGCGTGGACGTGACCGACGTGCCGCCCCACCTGCGTCCGGTCAACATGATGTTCCAGTCCTACGCGCTGTTCCCGCACATGAGCGTGGAGGAGAACGTCGGCTACGGGCTGCGCAGGACGGACCTCGACCGGGCCACGCAGCGCAGGCGCGTCGCCGAGGCGCTCGAGATGGTGCGCCTCGGCGGGCTCGGCACGCGCCGGCCCCACCAGCTCTCGGGCGGGCAGCGTCAGCGCGTTGCGCTCGCGCGCGCCCTCATCCGCCGGCCCAAGGTGCTGCTGCTCGACGAGCCGTTGAGCGCGCTCGACCGCAAGCTGCGCTCGGAGACCCAGTTCGAGCTGATGAACCTGCAGTACGAGCTCGGCACCACCTTCGTGTTCGTCACCCACGACCAGGACGAGGCGATGGCGCTGTCCACGCGCATCGCCGTGATGAACCGCGGCCAGGTGCTGCAGGTCGGCACGCCGGCGGAGATCTACGAATTCCCCCAGAGCCGCTTCGTGGCCGACTTCGTCGGCACCACCAACTTCTTCGCCGGCACGGTCCGCGCGCACGCGGACGGGCACGTCACGGTGCACAGCGAGGAGGCGGGCGGCGACCTGCGGGTCGACGACCTCGGCCGTTTCACCGTCGGCCAGCAGGTCTGGGTGGCGGTGCGGCCCGAGAAGATACAGGTGCGCAAGCAGCCCGCCGCCGAGCCCGGCGTGAACGAGCTGCGCGGCATGGTGTGGGAGCTCGGCTACCTCGGCGACCGCTCGACCTATCGCATCAGGACGGCGACCGGCAAGCTGGTGACCGCGTTCGCGCAGAACGACCGGCGCACCGCGGAGTGGGCGATCGACTGGAGCGACGAGGTCTGCCTCAGCTGGCGGCCCGAGGCGGCGATCGTCCTGCAATCCTGATCCTGGCCCGGCGACGGCCCGCGGGCCGGCCGCCGGATTCGTTGGCAAGTGCAAGCTCGCGGAGACGACCATGAAACCAAACCGTGTTCCCTGGCAGCCGACCGCTGCCTGCACGCTCCTCCTCGCCGCGGCGCCCGCGGCACGGGCCGCCGACGACGCCCCGGGCGGCCGTCTCGAGGAGATCGTCGTGACGGCGCAGAAGCGCGTCGAGTCGCTCGACAAGGTGCCGATGAGCGTCACCGCGATCGACGAGCAGGCGCTCGAGGACCAGCGCGTCAAGGCCATCGACGACGTCGCACGGCTGGTGCCGGGCCTCAACCTGCGCTCCAACAGCTATCTCGGCGACCCGACCATCTCGGTGCGCGGCATCAGCTCGACCGCGGGCTCGGCGACGACCGGCATCTACATCGACGAGACGCCGATCCAGACCCGCAACAACGACATCACGACCAGCAATGCCTACCCGAAGGTCTTCGACCTGCAGCAGGTCGAGGTGCTGCGCGGCCCGCAGGGCACGCTGTACGGCGCCGGCTCGGAGGGAGGCACGGTGCGCTTCATCACGCCGCCGCCGGGCCTCACGCAGAGCGACGGCTTCGCGCGCGCGGAGTTCTCGGCCACCGAAGGCGGTGACCCGAGCTGGGAGGCGGGCGGCGCCTGGGGCGGGCCCCTGATCGAGGGCCGGCTCGGGATCCGCGCGAGCGCCTGGCACCGCGAGCAGGGTGGCTACATCGACCGGGTGTCGCCGCAGACCGGCGAGATGCTCGATCGCAACGCGAACTCGGGCACCGACGACGTCGCGCGCGTGGCGCTGCGCTACGAGCCGACCGATCGCCTCGCCGTCGGCTTCTCCGTGTACTACCAGCGCTCGCGCCAGGACGACCAGGGCCTGTCGTGGGAGGGGGCGGGACGCGACCGCGCCCTGTACCAGTTGCCTTCGCCCATCACCGACCGCTTCGTGCTGCCGAGCCTCGACCTCGCGCTGGAGTTCGACGGTTTCACCGCGCGCTCGATCACCTCGTACTTCGACCGCAAGGCCGAGCGGTACGCGGATGCGACGGCATTCGACCTCTCGGGCCTGCTGCCGGGCGGCGCGATTGCCATCCCGCCGGACCCGGCGCACCCCGAGTACGCCGAATACGTCGCCAACAGCTTCTACCGCAATTCGCAGGAGAACTGGACGCAGGAATTCCGCCTGGTCTCGAACGACGCGCCGGAGGACCGCTGGTCCTGGGTCGGCGGCCTGTTCTACCAGCACAACCGGCAGGGGCTCTACGACTGGTACGCCGAGCCGCTCGGCACGGTCACCGCGTACCTCGACACGCTCACCGAGCCCAACGTCTGCCAGGACCCGGAGACCGGCCTCTCGTACGGACCGGCCGTGGCCGACTGCTTCGGCGTCGACCTCATCGACGGCATCTACTCCGGCATCCAGGACCAGTCGTCCACCGAGACCGAGATCGCCGCCTACGCCAACGTCGCCTACGAGTTCACGCCCGCGCTGACGGGCAAGCTCGGGCTGCGCGTCGCGCGCAGCGAGTTCGAATACGTTGACCGGCAGGACGGCCCCTACACCGGCGGCCCGACGGTCGCGCGCGGCTCGCAGAAGGAGACACCGGTGACGCCCATGGTGAGCCTGGCGTACCAGGCGACGGGCGACACCCTGTTCTACGGCACGGCCGCCAAGGGCTATCGCATCGGCGGCGCCAACTCCTCGCTCGCGGGCAACCCGGCCTGCACCGTCGACCTCGACGAACTCGGCATCGCCGACGTGCCGGCCACCTACGACTCGGACTCGGTGTGGAGCTACGAGGTCGGCGCGAAGACGCGGCTCGGCGGCCGGCTCGCGCTGGATGCCAGCGTGTACTGGATCGACTGGAAGAACATCCAGCAGCTCGTCTACCTGCCGACCTGCGGCTACTACTACACCGACAACGTCGGCGCGGCCCGCAGCCGCGGCTTCGACCTGCAGGCGGCCTGGGCGGCCACCGACGGTCTCACGCTGTCCGGCACCGTCGGCTACACCGACGCGCAGTACACCGAAACGGTCGGGCCGGCGAGCGCGGTGCTGGTCGTGGACGGCGACCGGCTGCCGACGCCGGAGTGGACCGCGACGTTCGCCGCCGAGTACCGCTTCGCCGTCGGGGCGGCCGAGTCGTACCTGCGCGGGGACTACCAGTATGCGGGTTCCTACGAGCGCTTCGGCTCCTCGCAGACCTTCAGTTTCGACCCGGCGACGACCCACCAGCCGGCCACGAACTACGTCTCGATGCGGGCCGGCGTGACCTTCGGCGCCTGGGACCTCGCGCTGTTCGTGGACAACCTGCTCGACGACCGCACCTCGCTGTACCGCTACCACGACACCTACGATTCGCCGGGCTTCCGCAACCTGCGGTTCCGGCCGCGGACGACCGGGCTGACGCTCGAATACTCCTTCTGACGGGGCGCGGCGGGGCACGGGCCGCGCCGGCGCTCCGGTGGTATTATCACGGCCGTAACAATACGCAGCCCGGCGGCGCCGGGTCGCCGCGAGCCACGGGAGAGCCGGATGCGTGCAGTGAAGACCCTCGGGTTGCTGGGAACGGGCGTGATCGGCGCCGGCTGGGCGGCACGCGCGCTGCACTTCGGCATCGACGTGATCGCCTCGGACGTGAAGCCGGAGATGGAGCGCTGGCTGCGCGACGCCGTCGCCAATGCCGAGCCGGCGCTTGCCCGCCTCACGCTGGCGCCGCTGCCACCGAAGGGCACGCTCTCGTTCACGACCGACGCGACCGAGATGGCGCGCCGCGCCGACTTCATCCAGGAGAACATCCCGGAGCAGCTCGAGCTGAAGCAGAAGGTGCTGGGCGCCGTCAGCCGGCACGCGGCGGCCGACGTGATCATCGCCTCGAGCACCTCGGGCCTCGTGCCGTCGGACCTGCAGCGCGACCTCGCGCATCCGGAGCGCTTCCTCGTGGCGCATCCGTTCAATCCGGTCTACCTGCTGCCGCTGGTCGAGCTGGTGGGCGGAGAGAAGACGTCGGCCGCGACGATCGAGGCGGCCACGGCGTTCATGCGCTACATCGGCATGCACCCGCTGCACGTGCGCAAGGAAGTGCCGGGCCACCTGACCGACCGGCTGCAGGAGGCGCTGTGGCGCGAGATCCTGCACATCGTCAACGACGGCGTCGCCACCACGCGGGAGCTGGACGAGTCGATCGTCTACGGCCCCGGGCTGCGCTGGGCCGGCATGGGCACCAACCTCATCTACCACCTCGCCGGCGGCGAGACCGGCATGCGCCACATGCTGCACCAGTTCGGCCCGTGCCTGAAGTGGCCGTGGACGAAGCTCGAGGCGCCCGAGCTCACCGAGGCGCTGATCGATCGCATGGTCGAGGGCACGCAGGAGCAGGCCGCGGGCCGCTCGATCCGCGAGCTCGAGCGGCTGCGCGACGAATATCTCGTGTCGATCCAGCAGGTGCTGCGCCAGTACGATGTCGGCGCGGGCTCGACGCTGCGCAAGCTCGAGGAGCGGCTGTACCTCGACGCGGGCCGCGCAGCGGGCGACGAGGCGCCGCAGGCGGGCCAGCCGCTGCGGACGCTGCGCTCGGTCGTGCGTCCCGAATGGATCGACTACAACGGCCACATGAGCGAGTCCTGCTACCTGCAGGCGTTCGGCGACGCGATGGACGCGCTGCACCGGCGGGTCGGCGTGGACGAGGCGTATCGCGCCACCTCGCGAATGTTCTACACGGTGGAGACCCACCTGACGCACCAGGCGGAAGCGCGCGCCAACGAGCCGATCGAGGTCACGACCCAGGTGCTGGCGGTCGACGACAAGCGCCTGCACGTGTTTCACCGCCTGCACCGCGCCAGCGACGGGTTGCTGCTCGCGACGGCCGAGCAGATGCACCTGCACGTCGACACGACGCGCCAGAAGGCAGCGCCGATCGATGCGGCCGTCCGCGCGCGACTCGAGGCACTGCTGGCGCTGCACCGGGAACTGCCGGCACCGGCCGAGGCGGGACGGCGCGTCGGGCTGCGCGCGGGCTGAGCCCATGCCGAAGGCCGTCGACCACGACCTGCGCCGCGAGCAGATCGCGCATGCCGCCTGCACGGTGGTCGCGCGGCGCGGCTTCGACAAGGCGACGGTGGCGCACATCGCCAAGGCCGCCGGCTACACCACCGGCATGCTGCCGCATTACTACGACTCCAAGCAGGAGATCCTGCTCGCGGCCCTGCGCCTGAGCCTGCGCCGCATGGAAGCGAGGCTGAAGGCGGCGGCCGGCGAGCGGCCCGACCTGCTCGCGGTGCTCTCCGAGACGCTCCCGCTCGACGAGTCGCGCATGACCGAGTGCGCGTTCTGGACGGCGTTCTGGGGCCAGGTCTCCACCGATCCGGAGGCCCGCCGGCTGAACGCCTGGGTGCACCGCGAGTACGCCCGCCTGTTCCGCAGGTGCGTCGCCACGCACTGGCCGCAGTCGGCCGGCTGGCCGGCCGCGCGGCGGGCGCAGGCCGTGCTGTCGATCATGACCTTCATCAACGGCCTCACCACCAGCGCCGTGACCAGCCCGGCCGACTGGCCGGCCGCGCGCCAGGTCGAGCAGCTCGGCCTGCAGCTCGCGATGCTGCAGCGCTGGGCCGAGCGCGGCCGGCGCTGACCTCCCCGAACCCCGCACACAGGCGAATCCCCATGGACTTTTCCCTGAGCGAAGAACAGCAGCTGATCGTCAAGACGACGCGCGACTTCGTCGAGCGCGAGCTGTATCCCCACGAGAAGGAGGTGGAGGAGACCGGCGTGCTGCGGCCCGAGCTGCAGCGCGAACTGCAGGCCAGGGCGATCGCGGCGGGCCTGTACGCGGCCAACATGCCGACGGAGGTCGGCGGCGGCGGGCTCGATACCCTGAGCTGGGTCATGTACGAGAAGGAGCTCGGCCGCACGAACTACGCGCTGCACTACAACTGCGTGGGCCGGCCCTCCAACATCCTGCTCGCGTGCGAGGGCGAGCAGCGCGAGCGCTACCTGCTGCCCGCGGTGCGCGGCGAGCGCGTCGACTGCCTCGCGATGACCGAGCCCGGCGCGGGTTCCGACCTGCGCGCCATCCGCACGACCGCCGTGGAGAAGGGCGGCGACTTCGTCATCAACGGCACCAAGCACTTCATCAGCCACGCCGACCACGCCGACTTCGTGATCCTGCTCGCCGCCACCGGCAGCACGCAGGATGCGCGCGGCCCGCGGGCGATCCTCACCGCGTTCCTGATCGACAAGGGCCACCCCGGCTTCCAGGTGCTCGACGGTTACAAGAACGTCTCGCACCGCGGCTACAACAACTGCATCCTGCAGTTCGACGACTGCCGCGTGCCTCGCTCCGCCGTGCTCGGCGAAGTGCACAAGGGCTTCGAGGTCGCCAACACCTGGCTGGGCGCGACGCGCCTGCAGGTGGCGGCCACCTGCCTCGGACGGGCGGACCGCGCGCTCGAGCTGGCCAAGGAATGGGCCGTGCAGCGCGTGCAGTTCGGCCAGCAGATCGGCCGTTTCCAGGGCGTGAGCTTCAAGCTGGCCGACATGGCGGTCGAGCTGCGCGCCGCGGAGCTGCTGGTGCTCGAGGCGGCCTGGAAGCAGGACCGGCGCATCGCGACCGACATGGACATGGCGATCGCCAAGGTGAAGGCCACCGAGATGCTCGCCATGGTCGCGGACGAGGCGCTGCAGATCCACGGCGGCATGGGCCTGATGACCGAGCTGCCGCTCGAGCGCATCTGGCGCGACGCGCGCATCGAGCGCATCTGGGACGGCACCAGCGAGGTGCAGCGCCACATCATCTCGCGGGCGCTGCTGCGGCCGCTGGGGGGCTGACGGCGCGTTCACCCCCGGGTGCGGGTCCCTGGCCACCCGTGCGCCGGCCGGGCGATCGGGCAGGCGTGCAAGGAACCTGCGCGACGCAACGCCGGCGCGGCTCGACTCACTCGTCGCGTTTCATCAGCGAGGCGAGGTCGGCGAAGGGCGCGTGCTTCGCCCCCTGCGCGGACTCGATGCCGGGCGTGAGCGGGCGCGTGTCGAGCTGGCGCTGATGCTCGTTGTCGTGGCAGTACAGGCAGAGCAGTTCCCAGTTGCTGCCGTCGGGCGGATTGTGGTCGTGGTTGTGGTCCTTGTGGTGGACCGTGAGCTCGTGGACGTTGCCGTGGTCGAACTCGCGCGCGCAACGGCCGCAGATCCAGGCAAAGAGCTTCAGGGCCTGGGCGCGGTAGCCCTGCTCGCGCTCGGCCCGCGCCCGGCGGGCCTCGGCGACGACGCGGTCGAGGCGGGCGTGGTCGGGGTCGACGCGTTTGCGGGTCGTCACCGGGCCATTGTGAGTCCGACGCCGCGGAAGCGGAAGAGAGGGGCCTTGCCACCCCTCGGGAACGCTCCGGCAGACGATCCGCGACCAGCGTCGCTAGCGACCCGTCCAGCGCGGCGGGCGCTTCTCCGCGAAGGCGCGGGCGCCTTCCTTGAGGTCCTCCGAGCGCACCACGCGCTGCACCATGTCGAGCGAGTCGTGCAGCGCGAACGCCTCGTGCTCCGAGACCACCTCGCTGTGGCGCAGCAGCTGCTTGATGGCCGGGAACAGCAGGGGTGGTCCGGCCGCGAGCTGCTGCGCGATCTCGCGCGCCCTGGCGAGCGACTGGCCCTTCGGCACCACGTGGTTGGCGAGTCCCCAGTGCTTGGCCTCGGCAGCGTCCATCCAGCGGCCGGTCAGCAGGAACTCGACGGCGACGTGATACGGGATGCGCCGACGCAGCTTGATCGTGCCCGCGTCGGGCAGCACGCCGACGTTGATTTCGGGCAAGGCGAAGCGCGCGTGCTCCTCCATCACGATGATGTCCGTGCCCAGCACGATCTCGAAGCCGCCGCCGCAGGCGATGCCGTTCACGGCCGCGATGACCGGCTTGTTGAGGTTGCGCGGGTAGTTGAGCCCGCCGAAGCCCCCGACGCCCCAGTCCTCGTCGGATTTCTCGCCGTCGGCGGCGCCCTTGAGGTCCCAGCCGGGCGAGAAGAACTTCTCGCCCGTGCCGGTGATGATGGCGACGCGCAATTCCGGATCGTCGCGGAAGCCGCAGACGACATCGTTGAGCCGGCGGCTCGCGGCGAGGTTGATCGCATTGGCCTTGGGCCGGTCGATCGTGATCTCGAGGATCGCGCCGTTGCGCTCGGTGCGGATGCCGTCCTGGGTACTCATGCTGTCTCCCGCTGGCGGATCAAGACGTCGACCGCGACGGCCCCGAGGCCCTGCGGTCGCACGATGACTGGATTGACGTCGAGTTCGACGAGCGTATCGCGCCGGGCCTGCGCATAGCGACCCACGGCGTCGATGGCGGCGACCAGCGCCGGGACGTCGCCGGGTGGCTTGCCGCGAAATCCCTTCAGCAGGCCGGCGATCTTCAGCCGGCCGAGCGCGGCTTCGATGGCGGCCGGCGTCCACGGTGGCAGCAGCGTGACCGTGTCCTGCCACAACTCGGCCTGCACGCCGCCCGAGCCGATCAGCAGGACTTGCCCGAACTGCGCGTCGACCGTCACGCCGACCAGCACTTCCGCGATGCCGTCGTCGATCATCTGCTCGACCAGCACCTCGGGCGACAACGCCGCCAGCTTCTGTGCGGCGGCCGTGGCCTGTTCGCCGGTACGCACGCCGAGCACCACGCCGCCGACTTCGGTCTTGTGCTCGAGGCCGGCGCCCGTGGCCTTGATGACCACCGGATAGCCGATGTGCGTGGCCGCCGCTGCGGCCTGCGCGACCGGCGCGACATGCGAGCGGGGAATGGACAGCCCGAACGACGCCAGGGCCTCCTTGCCGGAGCCTTCCGCGAGCGTGACGATCTCGCCGCCCGTGCTGTTCGGCAGCGACAACTGCGGGCCCGGTCCGCTCGTCCACGCTTCGCCGATGGCGCCGGCCCGGTCGAGCGCCTCGAGCGCCTCGCGCTGGCCTTGCAGCGGCACGACGCCGCCGCGCAGGCAGATGTCGCGCACGGCCTTGAACGTGGTCTCCGGCAGTGAGGAAATGAACACGCCGCGGGGCTGCGCGCCCTGCGCAGCGGCGACGTACTGCTCGATGACCGGCAGGAACGTCGAGACGTCCGCGGTCGGGGGCGGGCAGTCCAGCATGAACCCCACCGCGTCGACGTCGCTGCGATAGACCTCGTCGAACAGGCGACGCAGCTCGGCGTGCTTGAACCACAGGTAAGTGTGCGTATCGAAGGGATTCGCGACAGTCACGCGCTCCCCGAGGATGGCCGACAGCCGCACGCGGGCGTCCTGCGGGAAGTCGGGAAAACTCAGTGACGTGTGGCGCGCGAGATCGGCCGTCATCGCCATGTCGCCGCCGGAGCAGCCCATCACGATCGCGCGCCGACCGCGCAGCGGGCCGCCGCAATGCAGGACCTTCAGCGTCTCGCACAGCGTGGCGAGCGTCTCGCAGCGGGCGATGCCGGCCTGCGCACAGAACGCGTCGAACACCGCGTCGCTGCCGGCGAGCGCACCCGTGTGGCTGTGGGCCGTGCGGCTGGCGGCCTCGGTGCGACCCGACTTCACCAGCGCGATCGGCTTGCCGAGGGCGCGGGCCTTGGCGATGGCACGCGTGAACTTCGCCGCGTCCTGGATGCCTTCGAGGTACAGCCCGAACGCGGTGACGCGCGGATCGTCGCTCAGGGCGTCGATCAGGTCCTCGGCGGCGAGGCGCGTCTGGTTGCCGACCGTGACCAGGTAGCCGATCGGAAGCGAGCGGTCGTTGAACATCAGCGTGAGCGCGAGCGTGCCGCTCTGGCAGATGATCGCGACGCCCCGCTCGATGGGCTCGCCGACGACCTGGTCGGGCCACAGGGCGACGCGGTCGAAGAAGTTCACCATGCCGTAGCAGTTGGGGCCCAGGAACGGCAGGCTGCCCGCGCCCTCGCACAGCTCGCGCGTCAGGCGCAGGCCCTCCGGCGTGCCGGTCTCGCTGAAGCCGGCGCTGAAACAGACGAAGCCGCCGGCACCGCGGCGGGCGAGGGCGGTCGCGATGGCGGGCACGTCCTGGCTGGGCGCGGCGATGAATGCCGAGTCCGGTGCGCCCGGCAGGTCGTCGACCGAGCGGTAGTACGTCGCCTCGGCCGTCGAGGGGCGCGTCGGGTGGACGCGCCACACCTCGCCCGGATAGCCGAGCAACCGTGCGCCCTCCGCGACGGCGTCCGTCCACGCGCCGGCGCCGATCAGCGCGACCGAGCGCGGGACGAGCAGCCGTTGCAGTGAGGCGTGGCTCAACGCAGCTTCAGGCGGTCGCGGGTCTCGGCGGGGCTGAGCACCCGCGCGCCCATCGCCTCGATGATCGTGCGGGCCCTTTCGACCAGCTGGGCATTGCTCGCGTAGACGCCCTTGCTGAGGTACAGGTTGTCCTCGAGGCCCACGCGCACGTTGCCGCCGTTCAGGACCGACTGGGCGACCCACGGCATCTGCAGGCGGCTGATCGCAAACGAGCTCCACACGCAGCCGGACGGCAGCGAATTGACCATCGCCAGCAGGTGGCCGGTGTCGGCCGGGACGCCGTAGGGGATGCCCATGCAGAGCTGGATCAGGGTCGGCTCGTCGAGCAGGCCCTCCTTCATCATCTGCTTCACGAACCAGAGGTTGCCGGTGTCGAACACCTCGAGCTCGGGCTTAACGCCGAGGTCACGGGCGATCCTGGCGCCTTCGCGCAGGTAGTTGGGTGTGGAGACGTAGGCACGGTTGCCGTCGCCGAAATTGAGGCTGCCGCAGTCGAGCGTGCAGATGTCAGGGCGGTAGAGCCCCTCCTGGCACAGGTCGATGACGTGCTTCATGCGCTCGGCCTGCGTCACGAAGTCGCTGCCTGGCGCCGGTGTGTCCTTGAGCCCTTCATTGCCGATCACGATGTAGCCGCCCATGCCGCAGGTGAGGTTGACGATGACGTCGACCTTGCTCTCGCGGATGCACTTCACCACCTCGCGGTAGTGCTTCGTCTCCATGCTGAACACACCGGTGTCCGGTTCGCGGACGTGGATGTGCACGATGGCCGCCCCGGCCTGCGCGGCCGCGATGGCCGAATCCGCGATCTGGCGCGGCGTGATCGGGCAGTGCGGGCTCTTCGCGACCTTGGTGTCGTCGCCGGTCACGGCGCAGGTGATGAAGACTTCCGGATTCACGGCGTTATCCCCCAGGATGGGCCGGTCGGGGCCGGCTGCGGACGTTATATTATAACGTCGATAATAATTAAAGCCGGCCCGCCCGCGGCGGCCGCGCTGCGCTAGGATGGTTCGTCCCCGGCAAACGCAGAGGCCGGCCGATGCGTGGGACGTCGTGGCAATGCGGGCGATGCGCGGTTCGCGCGGCTGCCGCGCTGGCAGTCCTGGTCGCGGCGGGTTGCGCCGCGACCGGTGGTGCGTGGTCGCCGGCCGATGCCGTGCCGCCCCTGCGCGGCGCCACCCGTTCGGCCGCGCCCGAATCGCCACGACCCGGGGATTTCCTCGCCGTCGACGATGCGATGCGCGCGTACGCACGCGACGTTCTGGCGCCGATCCCGGGCCCGCGCGAGCGCGTGCGCCGCCTCGCGAGCGACCTGATGGCGCCCGCGAGCCCGCTCGCCATCCGCTACTCCGAGGCGCGCACGCTGACGGCCAGCGAAGTGTTCCGTCTCCGCGTGGGCAACTGCCTGTCGTTCTCCGCGCTGGTCGTGCAGCTCGCCCGGCTCGCCGGCGTGGAGGCGAGCTTCCAGGACGTGCCGACGCTGCCGCAGTGGCACGTCGAGGGCGGGACGTTCGTGGTCGAGCGGCACGTCGCGGCGGTAACCGCGCTCGGGGCCCTCGAAGGCGTCGTCGACTTCCGGCCGCCCGAGGCGGCTGCCTACACCCGTGCCCGGGTGGTGAGCGACGCGAACGCCACCGCGCAGTACCTCGGCAACCTCGGCGTCGAACGCTTCACCGCCGGCGACCTCGAGGGGGCCTACTGGCTGTACCGGCGCGGCATCGACGTCGACCCGCGCGCCGCGACCCTGTGGCTCAACCTCGGCGTGGTGTTCGTGCGCAATGGCCAGCTCGACGAGGCCGGGCGGGCCTATCGGACCGCGCTCGCGATTTCGCCCGGGGACCTCTCGGCGCTCAACAATCTGGCGCTGCTGCTCGAGCAGCGGGGCGATGCCGAGGGAGCCGCCCGGCTGCACGCCCGCGTGCAGCGCTATCGGCTGCGCAATCCCCATTACCTGTATTGGCAGGGCGAGCGGGCCCTGCAGGCGGGCGACGCGGAGGCTGCCATCGGCTGGTACCGGCGGGCGGCGGCGCGACTGCCGAAGGAAGCCGACTTCCAGTTCGCGCTCGCCCGCAGCTACCTCGCCGCGGGACGGGACGAGGAGGCCCGTCGCAGCCTGCAGGCGGCACTCGGGCTCGCGCAGTCGGACGCGATCCGGGCGCGGTACCGGGCCGGGTTTGCGGCGCTCGCGGGCGAACAGCCGCCCGCCGGGTCGGCCGACGACCTGCCGATTCCGTCGTTGCCGACAGATCGTTCACTCTGAAGGGCTGGAGGCGGGCGGACCGCGCTGCCGCGCGGGCTCGACGGCAGTCGGGCGCTCACTCGGCTTCGATCGCGAACCCCGGCCGGTCCTCGGGCAGGTAACGGGACTCGAGGACGACGCACTTGCCCGGACGGCACTCGCGGATCGCGGCCAGTACAGCCTCGAGCACGCCGTTCTGGGACCACGATGCGTCGTCGGAAGACCGGGAATCGGTCGGGGCGGTCGAATGCGAGGGACGAGTCGTTTCCATGTTCGCCTCCGCGGGACCGGCGAATCATAAGAACGGCCCGCCGCGCGGCGCGGCAGATCCTTCCAAAACGGATCCAAATCCGGCCTTGCGGGCCGTCAGGGAGCTTCCGGCGGCCGGTGCAGCAGTCCGAGCCCCTCGGCGTGACGGCGCTGGAAGCCCTTCCAGAGCGTGACGCCCTCGCCTCCGGGGCTGTAGGCGCCCCACGGCGTGCCGGCCGGCGCATCCTTCCACTGGCCGCTGCTGGATTCCTCGACGAGGCCGTCGAGATAGGCGCCACGACTGGCCTCTCCCTTGATCTCCCGGTCGAGGAACGCCGTGATGAAGTGCAGCTGGATGCCGACCAGGCGCTCCTTCCGCCACACCGGGTCCTCGAACCAGTCCTCGTCCCACAGGCTCGCCTTCATCTCCTCCGGCGCCGGGCCGAGGCCGAGCGCGTGGCCGCCGTTGTGGAAGGTGAGCAGGTAGCGGTTCGAGCGCTTCGCCGCCTCGAAGAACGCCCTTGCGCCGGACGCGTAGTCGACGGTCTGGTCGCGGTCGCCGGCGATGAGCAGCAGCGACGCGGTGATGTCCTGCAGGCCGGTGGCGCCCCAGGCCGAGAATGCGCCGCCGGCCGGGGCGATGGCCACGACCGCCCGCACGTTCGCCGCCCGCAGGTCGCCGCTCGCGGGGCCGCCGCGCACGTACGGTGCGAGCAGGCCGCCCGGCACGATCGTATTGAGCGGACTCTGCGGGTCGATGGTCGCGCCCCCGGCCGTGAGCACGCCGTAGCCGCCCATCGAGTAGCCGACCAGCGCGACCCGCGAGGCATCGACGCCGACCGAGGTCCCGAGTGCCGCCGGCAGCTCGCGCACGACGAACGCGATGTCGAGCGGCCGCCGCAGCACGGCGTTCGGGAAGCCGGCGGGATTGAGGTAGCTGTCCTCGTGGCGGATCGCCGCGACGACGTAACCCTTGGAGGCGAGGTTCTCCGTCAGCCAGCTCATGCCGACGGTGACGTTGCCGTAGCCGTGCGAGACGACGACGAGCGGGGCGCGGCCAGCGGCCGGGGGCGCATCGCGAAATGCGATGCCCGCAATGCGGAAAGGCGTCGGCGGCGCGGGCGGCTCGGCGTCCATGCGCGCGGCGTAGGTTTCGGGCTGCGCGCCGGACGAGGGCTTTGCGGGGTACCAGACGTCGACCGTCAGCGAGCGTTCGCGACGCGGGGCCTGGCCGGTCTTCGCATCGAAGCCGAGCACGTCGATCGCCGACCGGTCGACCAGCGTGACGGTGCGCACGCCCACGGCCTGCGGACCGGCCTTCGCGAGCTCCGGTGCGTTCGTGCCGGGCTGGCTCGGCGCCGGGGCGGCCGAGGCGGGAAGGATGGCGAGCGAGCCGCACACGAGCAGTGCGCGCAGGAGGGGCTTGATCATGCCCGTACTATATCGCAGCCGCTTGCGGCACCAAGGGGTGGTGCGCTGTCGTCCTTGCCGTGGTGCAGCAATGCCGTGCCGGTCGCGCGCGACGAGCGTGCTAGAGTCGGCGCGAGAACGGGGGGAGTCACGGTGTTCGCATTCCTGAGGCCCGAGCCCGACGCGCCGCGGCTGCCGTCCGACCGCGTCGATCCCGAGTATCGGCGCCTGCGCTGGCAGATCTTCGCCGGCATCTTCGTCGGCTACGCGGCGTACTACCTGGTGCGCAAGAACTTCGCGCTCGCGATGCCGGACATCCTCGCCGAGCACCCCGAGTACACGAAGGCCCAGCTCGGCACGGCGATGACGGGGCTCTCGATCGCGTACGGCGCGTCGAAGTTCCTGATGGGCTCGGTTTCCGACCGCAGCAATCCGCGCTGGTTCATGCCGCTCGGGCTGCTGCTGTCGGCCGCGGTGATGCTCGTCTTCGGTCTGAGCGACGCGGTGTACGGCTCGCTGTTCGCGATCATCGCGCTGATGACGCTCAACGGCTGGGTCAATGGCATGGGCTGGCCGCCCAGCGGCAAGACGATGGTGCACTGGTGGAGTACGCGCGAGCGCGGCCGCATCGTGTCCTACTGGAATGTCGCCCACAACGTCGGCAACGGCACGGCGGCGCCGCTCGCGCTGCTCGGCGTCACCCTGCTCGGCACGTGGACGGCGAAGTTCACCTTCAACGCGCTGGTCGCCGCGGTCATCGCCGTCGTCATCTGGTTCCTGCTCCGCGACACCCCGCAGAGCTGCGGGCTGCCGCCGGTCGAGGAGTACAAGAACGACTACCCGTCCAACTACCGGTTCGAGCACGAGCGCGTGTTCACGTTCCGCCAGATCTTCTTCGAGCACGTGCTGCCCAACAAGTACCTGTGGGCCATCGCGTTCGCCAACGCATTCGTCTATTTCGTGCGCTACGGCGTGGTCGACTGGATCCCCACCTACATGCAGACGGCCAAGGGCTTCTCGTTCCGGGACTCGACCGTCGCCTGGGCGATGTTCGAGTACGCCGCGATTCCCGGCACGATCCTCTGCGGCTGGATGTCGGACACGGTGTTCAAGGGCCGGCGCGCGCCGGCGACGATCGTGTTCATGCTCGCGACGCTGCTCGGAGTGATCGTCTACGCGCTCAACGGGCAGGGGCCGCTGTGGATCGACCAGGCGTCGCTGATCTGGATCGGCTTCTTCGTCTACGGGCCGGTGATGATCATCGGACTGCACGCGCTCGACCTCGTGCCGAAAAAGGCGGCGGGCACGGCGGCGGGATTCACCGGTTTCTTCGGCTACGTGTTCGGTTCGGCCGTGGCGGGCACCGGCGTCGGCTGGATCGCCGATCACTGGGGCTGGAGCGGCGTGTTCGCCACGATGGTCGCGTGCTGCGTGCTGGCGATCCTGTTCAGTGCGCTGACGCTGGGGCACAAGGCGGAGAGTCGCGCCGCGCCGGGTTGAGATGAGGGGCCCGGCGTCGGGCAGGCCGCCTCCTCGGCGACCGGCTGCGCCACAGGCGAATCCCCGTCATTGCGCACCGGTACCACACGGGAGGTCACTGGAATGAAAGACAAGCAGCCGGGAGTGCGCGGGCCGCGCGCGGCGCTCAGTCGCCGTGAGTTCGTCCAGATGGCCGCTGCGATGGGTGCGTCGCTCGCGTGGGGAGGCGCAGCGCAAGCCTCGCGGACCCCCTGGAAGGAACGCCGGGACCTCTTTCCCGAGGGCGTCACCTCGGGTGATCCGGATCCGACCAGTGTCATCCTGTGGACCCGTCGTCCGTTCGGGCAGGGCGATCGACACCTGCTCGCGGTCGAGGTCGCAGAGGATCCGGATTTCAGGCGGGTCGTTGCACGAGCGCAGGCGCCCGTTTCCGCGGCCGCGGACTGGACAGCCCGGGTGCTGGTCGGCGGGCTCAGGCCGTCGCGCACGTACTGGTATCGCTTCACGGATGCCGACGGAAACGGAAGCCGAATCGGGCGCACCCGGACGGCGCCCGCCACCGACGACGGGCGGCCCGTCAACTTCGCCTGGGTCAGCTGCCAGAGCGTCAACGAAGGCAAGCTGAACGGCTATCGACGGATGATCTACGAGGACGAGCGCGCTGCGGCGGGCGACCAACTCGACTTCGTCCTGCACCTCGGCGACTTCATCTACGAGGTGGTCGAATACCCGGAGGAGGTGCAGACGCGGTACGACCGCAAAATCTACGAGGTCGCGCGCATCCCCGACGGCCAGAAGGTCGGCAACTTCCACATTCCCTTGACGGTCGAGGGGTATCGCGCGGTGTACCAGGGCTACCTGCGCGATCCCGATCTCCAGGATGCGCGCGCCCGCTGGCCGTTCGTGTGCATCTGGGACAACCACGCGTTCTCCTGGCAGGGCTGGCCGAGCATCGTGCAGGCAGGTTCGTTCGAGCTGCCGGGGCAGACCGTCAAGGTCGCAGCCAATCAGGCGTGGTTCGAATACATTCCTGCGCGCGTCGCGTCGCCAGGCGGATCGCTGGATCGCTTCGACGCGCCCGCCGTGAAGGACGTGCCGGTCGAGACGTTCGACGCCGACGGTCTCGGCGTCGAGCCCAACAATCTGACCGCTATCCGCAGTCTCATCGGCTACCGCGCGCTGCGGTACGGCCGCCATCTGGACCTGATCGTCACCGACCAGCACAGCTACCGAAGCCAGGATCCCGCCATCGACCCCGCCCTCGAGAAGCTCGGCGGCCCGGAGTTCCTCGGCATGTTCCCCGAGGACGCGATGGAGATCCTCGACGGCGGACGCACGTTCAACGGGGGCCAGCCGCCGGTCGAGATCACCTTCGGCGAGGTGCGGATTGCGAACCCGCAGAAGCAGGCGCCGCCACAGACGATTCTCGGTGCCGAGCAGAAACGGTGGTTCAAAGAGCGGTTGGCGCAGTCTACGGCCACGTGGAAGATCTGGGGGAACTCGCAGGGTTCGCTCGATTGGCGCGCCGATCCGCAGAATCTCCCGGCGGGACTGACGAAGACGTGGCCCGGCAGCTACGCAATCCTCAGCAGTGGCGATTACGGCAGCGCCTACGTGGAGCGCAGCGAGGTCTACGACTTTGTCCGTGATTCGAAGATCACTGGCTTCGTGATCGTCTCGGGCGACCGGCACAGCTTCTGGGCCGGTTATGCCGCGAAGGCGCTGCCGCCGAAGCCGTTCGAGCCGGTGGGCCTCAGTTTCGTGGGCGGCTCACTCAGCAGCCCCGGCGCGATGGAGGCTTACGAGCATCGCCTCGCCAAGGCCCATCCGCTCCGGCCGCTGTTCCTCGCCGACCGCGCGGCGGGAGCCCCGGAGTGGACCTTCAACATGCTGCTGAGACACGGCGTCCGGTCGACGCTCGAGTACGCCAGGGCGCGGGATCTGCGCCAGGCGCAGGCTCTCTCGAATCGCGAACTCGCGCCTCATCTGGAGTTCGTCGACCTCGGCGGCCACGGCTACGCGAAGGTCCGGCTGACGCAGGACGAGATTCGCACGGAATTCGTGTGCATCCCGCGGCCGATCGAGCGCAGCGCCGGCAACGATGGCGGACCCCTGCGCTATCGACTCGCGCATGTCGCGAAGCTCTGGCGGCCGGGAGAACGCCCGCGGATGGCACGGGAATTGATCGAAGGCGATCCGGGGCTTGGGTGATGGGTGCCGGGCCGTGTGAAATTCGGCCGCTGGGCTTATGCTGACGTGAGGGGCCGGAAACGGCCAGAAACGGACCTTCGCCGCGCGGTTCCGGAGCGGTCCAATCGAGGGCAAAGGATGTTCCGATCGACCGTCACCTGCACAGGGCTTACGGAGAGCGAGGCCGCCGAAGCGGTCGCGGACATGCTCTTCGAATTCTCGGAGCGTCCTTGGCAGCAGAACGTGACATGCGAATGGAAGGGCGGGGTTCTGCGGTTGACCGCCGAAAGCGACGTTGACTCACAAGGCCTGGCATTGCTCGATGAGTTTCAGGACGCCGTGGTCGCTTACATCAAATGTGAGGGCGACCTGCACTTCGAGATTGAATCGGTTGCCTCGATTTGAATACCGTCACCCGACCGTCAATTTCGGGTCGGTTCGCGACGGTCACAGAGCGGTAAGTTCGGCTAGAAGCAGACGTTCGAGCCTTGTCTGAAATTCCGGGAATACTCAAACCGTGCATCGCCGACTGATCGCAGGTGTCGCAATTCTTCTACTTTCGGGGTGCCATCCCTCGGAGACTGGTAGCCCGGCGCCAGGAGCTAGAGATCCAAGCGGCGCCGAGGTTCGAGTTTTCGCGTCGAACCTCCCATTCGAACAAGTGCGACAGAAATTGCGCTCTTCGGACGAGCGCGCCCTCGTAAACGCGATTGTGCAGATGGCGACGATGAAGGACCGACCGGAAGTTGTCCGCCTACTAAATGCGGCATGGGCCGGCTCGAGTTCCGAGTATCCGGATCTAAATTGGCAGTTGCTCAAAGGGGCGCCTGCAAGGGTGGCCTTGGCACAAGTCCTCGGGAGTTGGAATCGAGCCGATCCTCAATATCGATCGTTCATCTTGGGGCAGCTTGATGCGTCAAAGGGTGTTGATCAGGTCGACGTTCTTATCGCTCTCGGGGCTGTTGCCGTCGAAACGGACATTTCGCTGCTTGAGCGCTTGGCACGCGGGTCGGATGAGCTCGCGGCTGCAGGGGCGATGTCGGGACTGCAAGTAGTGGATACAGACCGATCTCGGCAAGCGCTAACGGAAGTCGCAAATGATCCAACAATCTCGGAATCAAGAAAGAAACTTGCTCTCGAGTTACTGGCATTGCCACGGGCGTCAGACCCACCTGGATCGATGCATTGAATCGCGTTAGCTATCGAGAGTCCGTTTCGGGTCGGAACCCGCCGGTTAATCTGTCCCGCAACGGACATGGAAGTGGAGTCTGAACATTGCGGAACTCTCACCCTCCCAATAGGACTGTCATGAGGAATTTTTCCTTGTTGATTGTCGCGGCGGTCCTGGCCTTCGGTACTTACTTGGGTCTCCTGAAGCTCTTTCAGGCGGCCTACATCGCGGCAGGTGCCCAGACACCACTAGGGAGCGCGCTCGCTAGCGCTTTCATTTGGATGTCGCCGATGTTCTTGGGTTGGCTGACATGCCTCGTGCTTTGGGTGTGCGCATTTCTCCTGGTGAGACGGCTTGCAAGGTGAGCAAAGGCCGGTGGTGCCTGTGAAGGCGCGAGTGTCCGTGTTGGGTCGCGAACCGCCGGTCAGTAGTCGCATCGGACGAGCGCAGGGATATGACAAGGGATGTTGAAAACCGAAAGTCGCTCGGGACGCGATTTCAGCCGTATCCGCACGT
>JBPOHK010000013.1:0-29504 GCA_052035645.1 Pseudomonadota bacterium | reverse complement strand
TCGGCGTAGTAGCGGTCGTTGAGCGGCCGCAGGTCGGCGAGCGCGATGCGCGCGGAGAGGCGGCGGCTGCCCTCGGCCACGACGTAGGTGAAGTCCCAGGGCTCGATCGGCGCGCCGGCGTTCGCCTCGGACCAGGCCTCGAGGATGCGCAGCAGCCAGCGCTCGAGGCCGGGCACGTCGGTGCCGACCGCACGCGCCGCGGCGTCGATCTCCGAGCCGTTGCGCGCGGCGTCGGCGGCCGCCATCGCGATCAGCCGCCGGTACGGGCTGTCGGCGCCGTTGCGGCCGTTGAGCGCGAGCCACAGCGGCTGCAGCGAATCGAACACTGCCCGCCGGCGCGAGGATTCGCCGAGTTCGGCGAGCAGCGTGCGGGCCTGGGCCCGGTTGATCGTGCCCCCCTCGAAGCGCATCTGGTTGCCGATCTCGATGAAGCAGCTGACGAGGGCCGTGCGCAGCGCGGCGTAGTCGAGGTCGCGCCGCGTGCCGTCGCCGCAGTTGCGGCCCGGCGCGTCGGACGGCACGAGCGAGTCGAGCGAGGCGAGCGAGCGGGCGATCGCGGCACGGGCCGCGGCGTCCGCCGGCGGGAGGCCCGTGGCCGGCAGGGCCGCGAGGCGCGCGTCGAGGTCGTCGCGGCGCTGCTGCAGCAGCGCTTCCCAAGCGTCGCGGTCACGGCCGTCGAACTCGGCGACGTAGCCCGAATCGATGAGGTCGGCCGCGTTGCCGGCGTCGAGGGTGTCGAGGTAGGCCTGCTCGGCGGCCTGCAGCGGGCCGGCCGCGGGCGGGCCGTCGGCGAGGGCCGCGGCACCGAGCAGCAGGAACACGCCGAACGTCGCTGGTCTCATCGCACGGACCCTCCCTCCGCCGGCAAGGCTAGCAGCGAACCGCCGTCGCGGTCAGGGGCCCAAAACGAAACACCCGCCAGAGGCGGGTTCTTCGGTCGATCGTCGTGCGGCGCCCACCGGGGCGCGCGGCCTCACTTGATCTTGGCTTCCTT
Source organism: Pseudomonadota bacterium (assembly GCA_052035645.1). Taxonomy (GTDB): domain Bacteria; phylum Pseudomonadota; class Gammaproteobacteria; order Steroidobacterales; family Steroidobacteraceae; genus RPQJ01. The sequence goes on along the minus strand of JBPOHK010000013.1, from coordinate 28,510 downwards.
GTAGGTCACGTGCTTGCGTGCCTTCGGGTCGAACTTCTTGACCTCGAGCTTCTCCGGGTGGAGCCGCTTGTTCTTGGTCGTGGTGTAGAAGTGGCCGGTGCCGGCCGTCGAGACGAGCTTGATCTTGTCGCGCATGGCTCGGTACTCCCCGTCAGACCTTGTGGCCCTGGGCGCGCAGCTCGGCGACGACCGCGTCGATGCCCTTCTTCTCGATCGTGCGCAGGCCCTTGCCGGACACGCGCAGCGTGATCCAGCGCTTCTGCTCCTCGAGCCAGAACCGCTGGGCGTGCAGGTTCGGGAGGAAGCGACGGCGCTTGCGGTTGTTGGCGTGCGAGACGGTGTTGCCGCTCATCGGCCGCTTGCCGGTGATCTGACAGACTCTGGACATGACGGGATCCTCAGGACCGGGCCCAGCCCGGAGGGCGGGGCCGCGTAAACGAGCCGCGTTTTATACCAGCCGGGCCCCCGGGAGGCAAGTTTCAGAGCAGTCCCCGCTCCGCAAAGGACACCTCCGCCCCGTCCCCCACCACGATGTGGTCCAGGACCCGGATGTCGACCAGCCCCAGGGCGTCCCGGAGCCGGCCGGTGATGAGTTCGTCGGCCTGGCTGGGCTCGGCGACCCCGGAGGGGTGGTTGTGGGCCAGGATGACCGCCGCGGCATTGCGGGACAGGGCCAGCTTGACCACCTCCCGGGGGTGGACACTGGCCCCGTCGAGGGTGCCCCGGAACACCTCCTCGAAGCTGATGACCCGGTGCCGGTTGTCGAGGAACAGGCAGCAGAACACCTCGTGGTCGCGGTCGCGCAGCCGGGCCCGCAGGAATTCGCGGGTGGCGCGCGGGTTGGCCAGCGCCGGCCCCGACTGCATCAGCTCGGCGTAGTGGCGGCGGGCCAGCTCGAGCGCCGCCTGCAGCAGCGCGTACTTGGCCTGGCCGAGGCCGCGGGCCCGGCAGACCGCCTGCCGCTCGGCCGTCAGCAGCCCGCGCAGCGAGCGGAACTCGCCGAGCAGGCCGCGCGCGGTGTCGAGCGCCGAGCAGCCCGGCGTGCCGGTCTGCAGCAGGATGGCGAGCAGTTCGGCTTCCGATAGCGCGGCGGCGCCCTGCCGGAGCAGTTTCTCGCGCGGCCGCTCGGACGGCGGCCAGTGCTGCAGGGACATGGGTGGACCTCCGGTGGCACCCATCGTGCGCACCGGACGCGCGCCGTGCAGCGCGCATTACCGGCCAATGCAGGGCGATTTGCCCCTCAGGCGCGCCGGCCGGCGAAGCGCGCCTTCAGCGCGTCGGCCACGACCGGGTGCACGAACTCGCTCACGTCGCCGCCGAGGCTGGCGATCTCGCGGATGAGCGTGGAAGAGATGAAATTGAAGCTCTCGGTCGGGGTGAGGAACACCGTCTCCACCTTGTCGCTCAGGTGCCGGCTCATGGTCGCGAGCTGGAACTCGAACTCGAAGTCCGACACGGCCCGCAGGCCGCGCATCATCACGTTCAGCCCGTTCTGCGCGGCGAATTCGACCGTCAGCCCGGTGTAGCCGGTGACCTCGACGTTCGGCAGGTCGTGCAGGACCCGGCGCGCCAGGTCGATGCGCTGCTCGAGCGGGAACAGCGGCGCCTTGCCCGGATTGGCGGCGATGGCGACCACCACGTGGTCGAAGATGCGGCACGCGCGGCGCACCAGGTCGTTGTGCCCGTTGGTGAAGGGGTCGAACGTCCCCGGATACATCGCTCGGCTGCCCATGGCCCCTCTCTGGTTTTTCATTCCGGCTGGCGGCGCGCCAGATGATAGCCCACCTCGCCGGCGCGCCTGGATCGCAGCAACTCCCAGCCCGCCGGCAGCCGCGGTTCACCCTCGGCCGCCGCGGCCTCGAGGTAGATGCGGCCGCCCGGGGCCAGCCAGCCGCGCTGCTCGAGGCGCTCGCACAGCCCTGGCAGCGCGCGCTCGGCGAAGGGGGGATCGAGGAACACGATGTCGTAGGGCGTCGGCGCCTGCGTCAGGAACGCCTCGGCCGTCGCGTGCACCGCGCGCCCGCGGTCGCAACGCAGCGTCTGTAGCATTTCCACAACGCTGCGGATGGCATCCCGGTCGGTATCGACGAACACCACCTCGCGGGCCCCGCGCGAGAGCGCCTCGAAGCCCAGCGCCCCGCTGCCGGCATACAGGTCGAGGCACCGGGCGCCGGGCAGGTGCGGCTGAAGCCAATTGAAAACCGTTTCCCTCACCCGGTCGGGAGTCGGCCGAATTGCGGGCGATTGCGGAAAATGCAGCTTACGACCCCGCCATTCGCCTCCGATGATCCGGACCTGATGGCGATGCCCCGGGGGCGGGGCCGGACGCGATTCGCGAATCTCGCGCTTCCCGGTCTTTTTTGCGGTTGCAAAACGGACCGTACTCGAACCGCTGTGATTCTTGCGCGACATTGGCGGCCGAGCGTAGGCTTCGCGATGAACGACTATTAACGCGCGATGGTACGCGCGGTCCATTCTGAGGGGAAAGACAAATGCTCGAGGTCAAGACCAGGCTGGTCGCGCCGGCGTTGATGGCGCTCGCCGCTGCCGTGTTGGCAGGTTGCAGCGCGTCGCAGGACGGAGGCAATTTCCCGCCGCCGCCGACCGACGTCGCGACCGCGAAGTTCAGCATCGCGACGGGAGACCTGCCGTATCCGGCAGATCCGTTCTTCTTCTCGGGATCGACCGACGGCACGCTCAACCTGCCGACGATCGCGTATCGCCCCGCGGCGATGCAGAACGCGCTCAACGGCCTCGACGGCTGGTCGACCTCGGCCACGCTCTCGACCGGCTTCTCGATGGCGATCGACCCGGCCTCGATCGGCGCGGGCTCGATCCGCATCGTCAAGATCTTCCTCGATCCGCGCACCAAGGCGCCGGCCAACCCGGCCGACCCGGTGCAGGCCGCGGGCTTCCTGCCCGTCGGCGCGACGAGCCCGGTGGCCGGCGTGCTCACCTACGGCACCGACTACACCGCCAGCGTCGACGACTCGATCGACAGCAACGGCAAGTTCCTGAAGATCACGCCGCTCAAGCCGTTCGCGGCGAGCACCGGCCCCGCCGTGAACAACAGCGGCCCGAACGCCGGCAAGATCTTCAACATCGGTTACATCGTCATCCTCACGAACGGGCTGAAGGCCACCGACGGCCAGAGCTTCGGCGCGGACACGCTGTACGCGGCCTACAAGTCGGCGCCGGCGGACTGCAGCACGATCACCGACGCGACGGCGAAGCTGATCTGCCAGTTCACCAAGCCGCAGCTCGGCATCGCGCAGGCCATCGGCGTCGACCCGGCGTCGGTGATCCTGTCGTGGAGCTTCTCCACGCAGTCGGTCGACGACTCGCTGAACCTGCTCAGCCTCACGGCGACGGCCAAGCCGACGCTGATCGTGCCGGCGTTCAACGCGACCCTCGGCCGCATCCTGAACACGCATGACGCGAATGCGGCGCTCGCCGGCAAGGCCAACATCTACCTCGGCTCGACGGTCCTGCCGTACTACCTCACGGCGACGGACGGAACGCAGACGCTCGCCGCGCAGAAGGCCGCGGTGAACGGCAGCTTCTGGACGGCCGCGGCGCCGCCCCCGGCCCCGCTCGCGGATCCGGCCGGCCAGAGCTTCAGCTGGACGACCTTCTTCAACCCGATGCCGAAGAAGACCTCGGACGCGATCGTGCCGATCCTCGTGACCGTGCCGAACGCGACCTCCGCCTGCCCGGGCATGCCGGTCGGCGGCTGGCCGGTCGCCATCGTGCAGCACGGCATCACCGGCAACCGCTCGCAGGCGCTCGCCATGGCCGACGCGTTCGCCGACCAGTGCTTCGTGGTCGTGTCGATGGACCTGCCCCTGCACGGCATCGTGGCGACCTCGGCGTCCGATCCGCTCACGGGCTTCCACTGCTTCGCGCCGCCGGCGGCCGCCAACCCGGCCTGCCTGGGCGCGGTCGAGCGTACGTTCGACGCGGACTTCGCCAACAACACGACGGGCGCCGCGACGCCGGACGGCAATCCGGACGCCTCCGGGGCGTATTTCATCAACCTGTCGAGCCCGCTCACGGGGCGCGACAACCTGCGCCAGGCCGAGGCCGACCTGATCCAGCTGGCGCGCTCGATCCCGGGCCTGACGGTCGCGGCCGCGGCCCCGGGCTCGCTGCCGGTCGGCGCGGCCGGCGTGGACGCCACGCGCATCCACTTCACCGGCCTGTCGCTGGGCGGCATCGTCGGCGGCACCTACGCGCAGTTCTCCGCCGAGACGCGGACGGCGGCGCTTTCGGTGCCGGGCGGCGTGATCACGCAGTTGCTGAACGACTCGGCGGCGTTCGGCCCGAGCATCCGCGCGGGCCTCAACAGCCAGGGCCTCGCGCCGGGTTCCTACCTGTACAACCTGTTCTTCCGCGACTTCCAGGCCGTGGTCGACTCGGGCGACCCGATCAACCACATCAAGGCCGCGCAGGCGCGTCACCCGACGCTGCTGTTCAAGGTGCTGAACGACACGGTCGTGCCGAACAACTCGACGGACCGGCTGATCACCGCGGGCGGCCTCACCAAGCTCACGACCCTGGGCAACAACCCGGTCGGCGCGGGCGCCGGTGCCTGGAGCTTCTTCAAGGTGGGCTCGCACGGCACGCTGTTCGACCCGACGGCCAGCCTGCCGGCGACGGGCGAGATGCAGGCCCAGGCGATCGGCTTCGCGGCCAGCGCGCCGCTGCCGGGCGGTCCGTACGTGCCGGTCGGCCTGATCGACGCGAGCGTGCTCGACCTGAACTGATCCGGGTCGCGTTCGATCCTCGGGAAGGGCGGGAGCGATCCCGCCCTTCTTTTTTCATCCGCTACAATCGGCCCGCCCGCCCCCAACCAGGTTCGCCAGCCACGCATGGGTCTGTTCAGTTTCAAGTCGAAGCCGGCCGAGGCCGGTGCGGCGACCGAGGACGCGGCGCAGAAGCCCGGTTTCCTCGCCCGCCTGCGGGCCCGTCTGAACCGCGGCGACTCCTGGCTCACCTACGATCTCGCGAACCTGCTGCCCGGCGGGAAGATCGACGAGCAGGTCCTCGACGAGCTCGAGACCCGCCTGATCGCCGCCGACGTCGGCATCGAGACGACCGAGAAGATCCTCGGCGGCCTGCGCGGGCGCGTCGCTCGCAAGGAACTCGGCGACCTCGCCGCCCTGCTGGCCGCCCTGCGCTCGTCACTGCTCGAGATCCTGCAACCCGTGGCACGGCCGCTGGTGATCGATTCCGGCCCGCAGCCGTTCGGGGTGCTGGTCGTGGGCGTGAACGGCTCGGGCAAGACGACCACGATCGGCAAGCTCGCCCGCGCCTGCCGCGACGAGGGCCGCAAGGTCGTGCTGGCGGCGGGCGACACTTTCCGCGCGGCCGCGATCGAGCAGCTGCAGGTCTGGGGCGAGCGCAACGACGTGCCGGTCATCGCGCAGGGCGCGGGCGCCGACCCGGCCGCGGTGGCGTTCGACGCGCTGCAGTCCGCGAAGGCGCGCGGCGCCGACGTCCTCATCGCCGACACCGCCGGTCGCCTGCACACGCAGAGCAACCTCATGGAGGAGCTCAAGAAGGTGAAGCGCGTGCTCGGCCGCGTCGACCCGACGGCGCCGCACGAGGTGCTGCTGGTGCTCGACGCCGGGCAGGGCCAGAACGCGCTGGCGCAGGCGCAGCAGTTCCACCAGGCGGTCGGCGTGACCGGCATCGTGCTCACCAAGCTCGACGGCACGGCCAAGGGCGGCATCGTGTTCGCGATCGCCGACCGGCTCGGCCTGCCGATCCGCTACATCGGCGTCGGCGAGTCCGCCGAGGACTTCGCGGTGTTCGACGCCGGGCAATTCGTCGATGCGGTGCTGCAGCCGCGGCCGGAGGCCGCGTGATCCGCTTCGACCACGTCTGGAAGCGCTACCCGAACGGGCGCGAGGCGCTGAGCGACTTCACGCTCGACGTCGCGCGCGGCGAGATGGCGTTCCTGACCGGCCACTCCGGCGCCGGCAAGAGCACGCTCCTCAAGCTGATCGCGCTGATCGAGCGGCCGTCGCGCGGCACGCTCGTGGTGAACGGCCAGAACACCTCGACGGTGGCGCGCGCGAAGATCCCGGCATTCCGTCGCCAGATCGGCATCGTGTTCCAGGACCACAAGCTGCTGATGGACCGGCCCGTCTACGACAACGTCGGCCTGCCGCTGGTGATCGCCGGCGTGCCCGAGAAGGACATCGACAAGCGCGTGCGCGCGGCGCTCGACCAGGTCGGACTGCTCGGGCGCGAGCGCAACCGGCCGATCGAGCTGTCGACCGGCGAGCAGCAGCGCGTCGGCATCGCACGCGCCATCATCGCCAAGCCGGACCTGCTGATCGCCGACGAGCCGACCGGCAACCTCGACCCGGACCTCGCGGTCGAGATCATGAACATCTTCAAGCGCTTCAACGACGTCGGCGTGACGGTGCTGATCGCGAGCCACGACGTGCACCTGATCGAGCGCTACGGCAAGCGCCGCATCGTCATCGAGTCGGGGCGCGTCGTCGCGCCGGACGCCGGGCCGCCGCCCCCGCTGCCCTCCATCGTGACGGGCGCCGCATGAAGCAGTGGTTCGAACGTCACCTGCAGACGCTGGTCGGTTCGCTCGGCCGGTTGTGGACGCACCCGTTCGCCACGCTGCTGACGGTGCTGGTGATCGGCATCGCGCTCGCGCTGCCGGCCTGCCTGCACGTGCTGGTGCAGAACGTGCGCACGGCGAGCGGCGGCTGGAGCAACGCGCTCGACATCTCCGTGTACATGCAGCCCTCGGCGAGCCTCGCGGACGCGAAGCAGGCGGCCGAGCGCATCCGCAAGCGCCGCGACGTCGACGAGGTGTCGGTGATCCCGGCCGACGACGCGCTGGCCGAGTTCCGCCGCAGCTCGGGCTTCGGCGAGGCCCTCGAGGCGCTCAAGGACAATCCGCTGCCCCACGCGCTGGTCGTGCGGCCGGATGCCGAGTTCCGCACGCCGGCCCAGGTCGAGGCGCTGACCGCGGAGCTGAAGCAGGTGCCGGGCGTCGACATCGTGCAGCTCGACACCGAGTGGGTGACGCGCTTCAACGCGATCCTCGACGTCGTGCGGCGCGTGGTGTTCCTGGCCGCGGGGCTGTTCGCGCTCGGCATCCTGGTGATCGTGGGCAACACCATCCGCCTCGACATCGAGAACCGGCGCGACGAGATCGAGGTCACCAAGCTGGTGGGCGGCAGCGACGCCTTCGTGCGCCGGCCGTTCCTCTACAACGGGCTGTGGTACGGCCTCGGCGGCGGCCTCGTCGCCTGGCTGATCGTGGCCCTGGTGGTGTTCGTGCTCGGCGACCCGGTGCAGCGCATCGCCGGCCTGTACGGCAGCGGCTTCCGGCTGCAGGGCCTCGGCCTCACGGGCTGGCTGGCCCTGACGGGCGGCGGCGTCGGCCTCGGCTGGCTCGGCTCGTTCATCGCCGCCACCCGCGAACTGCGCGGCATCGAACCCAAGTAACTGTCCAAAAAGGGATTTTTGTGACATTCCCGGCAGGAATGGCCGGGAACTCCGGGGCTATTTAGCACTCTAACTATCCGACTGCTAAGATCTGCAGCCACTGGATTGGGAGGTCCCGAACCGAACATGACCACGACCGCGCTCGTTCGCCACAGCCCCGCCGAGCTCGCCCTCACCGGCGCAATCGGCAGCTTTGACGCCTACGCCGACGCCGTGAGCCGGATCCCCGTGCTGTCGCGCGAGGAGGAGCACGCGCTCGCCGTCCGCTTCCGCAGCGAGAACGATCTCGAGGCGGCGCGCCAGCTGGTCCTCTCCCACCTGCGTTTCGTCCTGCACATCGCCCGCGGCTACGCCGGCTACGGCCTGCCCATGGGCGACCTCGTGCAGGAGGGCAACGTCGGCCTGATGAAGGCGGTGAAGCGCTTCGACCCGTCGGTCGGCGTGCGCCTCGTCTCGTTCGCGGTCCACTGGATCCGCGCCGAGATCCACGAATACGTGCTGCGCAACTGGCGCCTGGTGAAGGTCGCCACCACCAAGGCGCAGCGCAAGCTGTTCTTCAACCTGCGCAAGTACAAGCGCAACCTCGGCTGGCTGAGCGCCGAGGAAACCCAGGCCGTGGCGCGCGACCTCGGCGTGTCGGCCGAGGACGTGACCGAGATGGAGCGGCGCCTGTATGCCCGCGACGTCTCGTACGACCCGGCGCCGGACACCGACGACGAGGAAGAATCGTATTCGCCGGCGGCCTACCTGCCGGCCGCGGACGCGGATCCGGCCGTGGCGGTGGAGCGGGCCGAGTGGGACGACGACGTGACCGACAAGGTGGCCGCCGCCATGTCGCAGCTCGACGCCCGCAGCCAGGCCATCCTGCGCGCGCGCTGGATGGACGAGCCCAAGGCGACCCTGCACGAGCTGGCCGAGGAATACGGCGTGTCCGCCGAGCGCATCCGCCAGATCGAGGCGAACGCGATCAAGAAGCTGCGCAAGCTGGTCGTCGCCGGCTAGAGCGCCCCGCTCACCGGTTCCGCCGCCGCGGCGCGCACCGCCGCGGTCACGGCGCGGTGCGTCGCGGGATCCAGCGCGTCGGGCAGCAGTTCCCCCGGCGCCGCGAGTCGCGACAGGGCCGTCGCCGCGGCCACCAGCATCGCGTCGGTGAACCTCCGCGCGCCGGCTTCGAGCGCCCCCTTGAACAGCCCCGGGAAGCCGGACACGTTGTTGATGCCCTTGCCGTCCGCGGCGAACACGGCGCCGCGCTCGAGCGCGACGACCGGGTCGATCTCGGCGTCGGGGTTCGACAGCGCGAAGATGATCTGCCCCGGGCGCACCCACTCGGGCCGGATGAGCCCCTTCACGCCCGTGGTCGCCACCACCACGTCCGCCTCCGCCATCACCTGCGGCAGCGTCGCCGGCTCGCCGCCGAGCGCGCGCAGCCGCCCGCGCGCTTCCTCGCGCAGGTCCGCGCCGATGAGCCGGCGCACGCCCTGGGCCTGCAGCAGCCGCGCGATGCCGAGCCCCGCCGCGCCGAGGCCCACCTGGCCGACCGTGCTCGTGGCGAGATCGCGCTCGACGCGGCGCAGCGCGTTGAGCAGCGCGGCGAGCGCGACCACGGCGGTGCCGTGCTGGTCGTCGTGCAGCACCGGGATGTCGAGCCGCCGCACCAGCTCGGCCTCGATCTCGAAGCACTCGGGCGCCGCGATGTCCTCCAGCTGGATCGCGCCGAACGAGGGCGCGATCGCCTGCACCGTGTCGACGATGCGCGCCGGGTCGCGCGAGTCGATGAGGATCGGCACCGCCGTGATGCCCACCAGCGCGGCGAACAGCGCCGCCTTGCCCTCCATCACCGGCAGGCCGGCGACCGGCCCGATGTCGCCGAGTCCGAGGATCGCCGTGCCGTTGGTGACGACGGCGACCGTGTTCGGCCGGTTGGTGTAGAGCGCCGCCTTCGCCGGGTCGTCGCGGATCGCGAGGCACACGCGGGCGACGCCGGGCGTGTAGATGTCGCGCAGGATCTGCTTGGTGTTGATCTGCAGCGACGGCACCATGTGGATCTTGCCGCCGCGGTGGCGGTTGAACACGCGGTCGGACTTGCCGACGAAGCGCGCGTTCGGCAGCGCGTTGATGTGGTCGTAGAAGTGCGGGTTCGCCTTTTCGTCGACCTCGACCGTGATCTCCCAGAGCGTGCGCCCCTGTTCGCGGCGCAGCGACTGGAGGTGCTCGATCACCAGTTGCTCGTCCGCGATGACCTGCAGCACGCTCGCGAGCGAGCCGGGCTGCTGGACGGTCTCGACGAGCAGGATCTCGGGGATTTTCATGGTGACTCCAGCTTGCGGGCCTCGCGGAACGCGATGGCGTGCAGGCCCGCGGTCCGCTCCGGCGTCGCAGCATACCCTCCCGCGATCGTGAGGACCGTCGGGATCGCCCGCGAGCGGCACGCGGCGAGTACGCAGCGGTCGCGCCGCGCGATGCCCGCGTCGCTCAGCCGCAGCCGCCCGTAGCGGTCGCCCGCCGCCGGATCGACGCCGGCGAGATAGAAGGCGATGTCGGGCCGCGGGCCCGCGAGGATCGCCGCGAGGTGCGACTCGAGCAGCGCGAGGTAATCGTCGTCGCCGAGGCCGTCGGCGAGGCCGACGTCGAGCGTCGAGCGCATCTTCTGCAGCGGGTAGTTGCGCTCGCCGTGCATCGAGAACGTGAACACGTCCGGGTCCGCGGCGAATATCGCCGCCGTGCCGTTGCCCTGGTGAACGTCGAGGTCGACGACCAGCGCGCGCCGGATGCATCCGTCCCGCCTCAGCACGCGGATGGCGACGGCGACGTCGTTCAGCACGCAGAGGCCCTCGCCGTGCGACGGAAACGCGTGGTGCGTGCCGCCGGCGAGATTGCCCGCCAGCCCGTCCTCCAGCGCGGCGCGCGCCGCGTCGAGCGTGCCCTGTGCCGCGAGCCGGGAGCGACGGAACAGCGCCGGCGTCCACGGCACGCCCAGCCGGCGGATCTCCGCGGCATCGAGCCGGCCCTGCGCCAGCTTGTCCAGGTAGTCGTCGGTGTGCACCAGGCGCAGGTCGTCGAGGCAGGCCTCGCCGGGCTCGAGGATCTCGTGCGGCGCCAGCAGGCCTTCCGCGCGGAGGATCCGCTCGAGCAGCGGGTACTTCGCCATCGGGAAGGGGTGCGACTCGGGCAGCGGCAGGTAGTAGTCGGGGTGGAAGCTGCAACGCATGGCCTGACGTTCGCGCCGGCGGACCCGCCGGGTTCCCGGCCGACAGGATAGACGACCCGCCGCCCGGGGACCGCCGCCTTTGCCCCGGCGACGTGGATCGCGGAAAATGGCGCCCTGCGCGTTCGCGCCACCCAGCCGGAGTTCCCTCGTGCCCGCCAAGTCCCTGAATCCGCTCGACCTGTATTCCGTTCGCGGCCTGCTCTCCGAAGAGGAGCAGATGGTGCAGGACTCCGTGGCGCGCCTGGTCGACGAGAAGGTGCTGCCGGTCATCCGCCACCACTTCGAGAACCACACCTTCCCGCGCGAGCTGGTCGGCGAACTGGCGGCGCTCGGCCTGCTCGGCAGCTCGCTCGAGGGCTACGGCTGCGCCGGCATGAACGCCGTCAGCTACGGGCTGATCTGCCAGGAACTCGAGCGCGGCGATTCGGGCCTGCGCAGCTTCGTGTCGGTGCAGTCGAGCCTGTGCATGTACCCGATCCACAGCTTCGGCAGCGAGGAGCAGAAGACCCGCTGGCTGCCGCGCATGGCCCGGGGCGAAGTGATCGGCGCGTTCGGCCTCACCGAGCCGCACGGCGGCTCCGACCCGGTCAACATGAAGACGCACGCGAAGCGCCGCGGCACCGACTGGGTGCTGAACGGCGGCAAGATGTGGATCACCAACGCGCCAATCGCCGACCTGTTCGTCATCTGGGCGCGCACCGAGGAAGGCATCCGCGGCTTCCTGGTGGAAAAGGGCGCGAAGGGCCTCGCCGCGCCGGAGATCGAGAAGAAGTTCTCGCTGCGCGCCTCGCACACCGGCGCGATCTTCCTCGAGGACGTGGTCGTGCCGCAGGAGAACATGCTGCCGGGCAGCACGGTGGGCCTGAAGGCCCCGCTGTCGTGCCTGACGCAGGCTCGCTACGGCATCACCTGGGGCGTGATCGGCGCGGCGCAGGCCTGTCTCGCCGAGGTGCTCGAGTACACGAAGACCCGCATCCTCTTCAACCGGCCGCTGGCGGCCACGCAGGCGATCCAGATCCGCCTCGCCGAGATGGCGCGCAAGATCACCACCGCGCAGCTGCTCTCGCTGCAGCTCGGCCGGCTCAAGGACCAGCACGAGATGACGCCGTCGCACGTCTCGCTCGCCAAGTGGAACAACTGCCGCATCGCCATCGACATCGCGCGCGACGCACGCGACATCCTCGGCGGGGCCGGCATCAGCGCCGAGTACAACGCCATCCGCCACGCGCTGAACCTCGAGAGCGTGATCACGTACGAGGGCACCGAGACGATCCACCAGCTGACGATCGGTCGCGAGCTGACCGGCATCAACGCGTTCTAGGACGACGGGCAGGATCCGGAGGGGCCGTGATCCGGCGGCAGGCGCAAGCCACGCGGCCCGCCCCACTGTCGGCTTTCTTTACGAAACTTGCCCGCCGCCGGCCGGAGGATACGAGACCCGATCCGGTTTGTCCTGCAACTCATTGATTCTTTGAGTTCCGAGCCGCGTTGGCACGGACCTTGCTGAGTCTCAGTCGACCCCGGCTTGATGGTTGTCGGGGTCGAGACGACCGGGCTGTGGAAAAGTTTCGACAGGGGATGACGGAAAACACAAGACGGGCAGGGAGCGCGTACGGCACCAACCGAGAATCGGGGCGATCAGAATAAGAAGCACCGAGAAAAAGAACAGCGTTCGCCCCCAAGAGGACGACGACCCCGCGCAAGCGGGGTTTTTTTTGCCTGCCTCACGCCTGCGCGAGGCTTTCCTTCACCACGGCGTCGGAGTCGATGGAGAGCAGGCGGTCGCCCGGCTCGATGCGCAGGCCCTTCTCGTGCCACAGCCCGATGCGGCGGTTGCCGCGACGCACCTCCACCACCAGCACGCCGGGGATCTCGAACGGCGTGCGGCCGATCTCCTGCGGCCGCGCCTCGCGCTCCACGAGCTGGAAACTGCCGCGGTAGGAGAGCAGCTCGGACACGAAGTCGACCGAGGTGCGGCTCTCGACGGCATCGGCCATCAGCACGCCGCCGAAGCGCGGCGGCGAGACCACCACGTCGGCGCCCCCCGCCTTCACCAGCTTGATGTTCTCCGCCTCGCTGACACTGGCGATCAGGCGCACGTCCCGGGCGAGCACCCGGATGGTGAGCACCGTCAGCACGGTGGAATCGTCGCGCCCGAGACAGACGATGATCGCGCTCGCCTGCGGCGCCCCGGCCATGGCCAGCAGTTCCTCGCTGGAGGCGTCGCCGTGCAGGCAGATGAAGCCCCGCTCGGCGGCCTTCGCGATCTCGTCGCGGTCCTGCTCGATCACCACGATCTGCCCGGGCTTCCAGCCGCGCATCGTGAGCTCGCCGGCCGCCATCGAGCCGCTGTGGCCGAAGCCGCACAGGATCACGTGGTCACGCAGTTGTTCCTGCAGTCGCGTCATGCGCCATTCCTCGAGGAGTTTCTGGATGATCAGCTGGTAGGCCGTGCCCAGGAAGATGAACCACACGAAGATGCGCACGGGCGTGACGAAGAAGGCGTCGATGAGCCGAGCCTGGTCCGACACGGGCACGATGTCGCCGTAACCCACGGTGGTGACCGTGATCATCGTGAAATAGATGATGTCGGTGACGGAGACGTGGCCGTCGATGTTGTCGCGCAGCCCCGCGCGGTCGATCAGGAACACGCCGAACACCGCGAGGATCAGCACGAACACGAGCAAGGCCCGCATGGCAAGCGCCGCTTCCGGCGGGGCCGCCGCCTTGCGGAACAGGATCGGCGCGGCCCGGCCGCCCCGCTCGAGACGGATGCGGCGCAGCGTGCGCCTGACCTTGCCGAAGCCGGACTCCTCCCTGCGCGTCGGTCTCATGCGGCCCCGGGCGGTTGATTGGCCGCGGCGATCCCCGCCGCGCGACTGAACCGACGCATGCACGTCCCCATGGGCGGCCTCGTGCCGCCCGTCTCCGTGCGGGAACTATAGCGCAGCGCGGGGGCCGGCCGGCGCGGGCCCGGCGCGAACGATGGCCCGGCTAGGAGACCAGCGGCTCGATCTCGTAGCCGATCACCTCGCGGGTCATCGGGTCGAGGATCGGCTTGCCCATGTTGAAGCGCCCGGTGAGCATCGCGCGGCTCATCAGGCTGCGGTCCGGCTTGATGCGGCGCACTTCCATCGCGCCCTGGGCATCGCGCATGACGGCCGTCACCTGGGCCGGCGATTCCTCCGCCACGTGGCCCGCCTCGGGGTACAGCAGTGCAATGATCTCGGGTTGCATGGTCGGTCGAGTCCTGGCTCGCGGATTCCGGTACGCCCGGGACGGAGCAATTTGCATGCCACGCCCGGGCGGTGGCGATTCCGTGACGGGCGTCGCCGTTGCGGCCGGGCGCACTGACGAAATCCGTCAGTCGCGGCCGGCGGCTGGTCGCGCCGCGTCAGGGTCGCGCCATTGCGGAACCACCGTAGAACACGGGCAGCCCCGGCTTAAGTAAACTGGTCGTCTGGCCTCCCGGATCCGCCTGCATGTCTGCCCACGCCCTCCCCGAGATCATCGCCCACCGCGGCAACGCCGGGGACTATCCCGAGAACACGCTGCAGGCCCTCGCCTCGGCCGTGGAGCTGGGGGTGCGCCACGTCGAGTTCGACGTGCAACTCACCGCCGACCACGTCCCGGTCGTGTTCCACGACTCCACGCTCGAGCGCGTCGCCGACCGCCCCGACAGCGTGCACGACCTGACCTGGGCGCAGCTCGCGGAGATCCCGGTCGGCGAAGTGAACCGGTTCGGGCGGCGCTTCGCCTTCACCTACCCGCCCTCGCTCGCGCAGACGGTCGACGCGCTCGCCGGCTGGAGCGACGTCACGGCCTTCGTCGAGATCAAGCGCGCCAGCATCCGCCGCCTCGGCCGCGAGCCCGTGCTGCGCCGGGTCGCGGAGATCCTGCGCCCGGTCCTCGACCGCTGCGTGTTCATCTCGTTCGACCTGCCGAGCGTCAAGATCCTGCGCATGATGACCGGCGCGCGCATCGGCTGGGTCCTGCAGGACTACGGCGAGGCGACGCTGCAGGAGGCCCGCGCCCTCGCGCCGGACTTCCTGTTCTGCAACCTCGAGCGCGTGCCGGCCGATGCGGCCCAGCTGTGGCACGGCGACTGGCGCTGGGCGATCTACGAGGTGCGCGACCTCGCGACCGCGCAGCGGTGCCAGGCGCTCGGCGCCGCCTACGTCGAGACGATGGAGGTCAAGGCCCTGCTCGCCGCGTACGAGGAGAGCCGTCGGAAGTGGTGAGCGGGCGGAGCGACGATCTCGACTGGCTCGCCGGCGAGCTGAGTTCCATCCGTCGCGAACTCCTGCCGCCCGGCGAGTCTCCCGGGCTGTATCTCGCGCTCGACCTCGGCGGCGGGTCGGGCCGCGCGGCGCTGTATGACGCCGTCGGACGCGAGGTCGCGGTCGCCCACTGCCCGATCGCGACGCACCGTCCCGGCCCCGACCGGGTCGAGCACGACGCGGGCGCGCTGCTCGAAGCGCTCCGCACGGCCGCGCAGGACGTGTGCGACAGCGAGCTCGCCGGCGGACGCCCCATCGTCGCCGCCGGCCTCGCGACCCAGCGCTCGACCATCGTCTGCTTCGATCGCGAGAGCGGCCGCCCGCTCGGCCCGGCGCTCTCCTGGCAGGACCGGCGCGCCGCCGCGTGGCTGGAGCAGGCGCTCGGCCATCGTGCCGCCTGGATCCGGCGTGCCACCGGACTGGTGCTCTCGCCGCACTACGGCGCCAGCAAGCTGCGCTGGTGCCTCGACAACCTGCCGGAGGTCGCGGCCGCGGCGCGCCGCGGCACCCTCGTCGCCGGCCCGCTGTCGACTTACCTGCTGCACGGCCTGCTCGCGGAGCGCCCGGTCTGCTGCGATCCCTCCAATGCGTCGCGCACCTCGCTGTTCGGCCTCGACGCGCTCGACTGGTCCGACGAACTGCTCGAGGCGTTCGGCGTGCCGCGCGCGGTGCTGCCCGAGTGCACGGCCACGGAGGGCGGGTTCGGGACGCTTTTCGTCGGCGACCGGTCGATCCCGCTGCGCGCCTGCACCGGCGACCAGGCTGCCGCCGCGTTTGCCTTCGGGCGCCCGGTGGAGACGGCGGCGCTCGCCAACGTCGGCACCGGCGCATTCGTCCAGCGCGCCGCAGCGGGCGACGCACCGCTGCCCGACGGCCTGCTGCGCAGCGTGCTGCGTGCGAAGGGCGCCGAGGTGACCTGCAGCCACGAGGGCACGGTGAACGGCGCGGGCGCCGCGCTCGACTGGCTGCGCGGCCGGGTCGCGCTCGACGTGGACCGCGCGCTCGCCAGCCTGCCCGCCGGCGAGCCGGCGACGGCGCCGCCGTTGTTCGTCAACGGCGTCGGCGGCCTGGGCGCACCGTTCTGGCGGGCGGACTTCCCGAGCGGCTTCGTCGGCGACGGCGACGAACTGCAGCAGCTCGTCGCGGTGCTCGAGAGCATCGCCTTCCTGATGACGGTCAACCTCAAGGCGATGCAGCGCACGGCGCCGCTGCTGCGCGTGTCGATCACCGGCGGGCTGGCGACCTGCGACTACCTGTGCCGCGTGCTCGCCGACACGAGCGGACTGGTCGTCGAGCGTTACTCGCTGCGCGAGGCGACGGCGCGGGGCGCGGCTTTCCTCGCTGCCGGCGAGCCGGACGACTGGCAGCTCGCCCCGGTCGACCGCGTGTTCGAGCCCGCCCGCTGCGAGCCGCTGCAGGGCCGCTACACGCGCTGGCGCGAGGAGATGCGCCGGCGCGGCGCGATCTAGCCCAGGCTCGCGAGGATCTCGCGCTCGATCCAGGTCGGTCCCGACCCGCCCGTGTAGTAGCCGCAGTGACCGCCGTAGGGCGTCACTGTCACCGTGAGCGTGGCCGGCCGCGCGATGCGCGCGAGGTCCGCGGCGGGGATGATCGGATCGTCCGCCGCCGAGATGATGCGCGTGCGCGGGGTGAGCGTGGCGAGCGCGTCGCCGTCCACCGCATAGCCCCGCAGGTACGCCTGCAGCGAGGGGAAGCCGCCGTAGTGGCAGGCCAGCACGTCGGTCATGGCAGTCAGCGTGCCGAGCCGGGTCACGTCGCTGAGATCGTAGGCGTCGGGCCACGCCGCCTGCTTGCGGGCGAGCGAGCGCCGCCACTTCCAGATGAAATAGCGACGGTAGAGCACCCAGCCGGTCTCGAGGGCGTGCATCGTGTGCGCCGGATCGATCACCGGGCAGACCGCGACGACCCGGGCGAGGTCGATGCCCGCCTCCCGCGCACGGGCGCCGACCCGCAGCGAGAAATTGCCGCCGAGCGAGAAGCCCGCCATGGACAGTTCGCGGCCGGGATGCAGCGCCTGCACCTGCCGGACGGCGCCGACGACCTCGGCGATGCGGCAGGAGTGGAACAGCTCGCGATTGAGGTGGTGGCTGTCGCCGTGGTCCCGGAGGTTGAGGCGCACGACGTCGAAGCCGGCGTCGAGCAGGAACTGGCCGAGCGAGAGGATGTAGAGCGACTGGGCGCTGCCCTCCCAGCCGTGCAGCAGGACGACCATGCGGCTCGCCGACGGACGGCCGAGCCGCTCCTGCGTCGCACGATGCGCGAGCAGCCGGACGCCCTCGCCACAGTCGAGCAGCAGGTCCTCCGAGGACTCGATGAGGCCGCGGCAGCGGCGTTCGACGCCCGGTCGGCGGAACGGCAGGCTCGGGTAGATCGACTGCACGTGCGCGTTGCGCAGCCGCGCAGGCGGCGTGAACTCCCCGCCCCCGTCGGTCACGCCGCGAGCCCCGCGTCCCGCGTGCGCCCGCGCGTCAGCGTGAGCGTGCCGGCGCCGGGCAGTGTCTCGACGAAGCCGGCGCCCACCAGCTGCGACGGCGTGCGGTACCCGCCCGGGCCCTCGTGGCGCAGCACGCGCTCGAGCACGCCGAGCGCCGCGGCCACCGTCACGTCGTACGGGTTGCCGACGCGGATGCGGGCGACGACACTCTCGCCACCCGGCGACTGCACCTCGCCCCACACGTCGGCCGGCGTGCGGCCGCGGCCCGCCGCGTCGTCCGGGTGCACGCGTCCGCGCACGACGCGCTTCAGCAGCGCCTGCACCGGACGCAGCCCGAGCAGGCCGCCGAAGGCATTGAGGCGGCGCAGCGCCCGCACGCGCGCGGCAGGCATGGCGACGTAGGTCTCGACGTTCGGGATGCCGGTGGTCACGCCGGCGGTGCTGAGGTCGCCCCAGGGAATCGTCACCGCGTTGCGCGGGCCGTTGCCGAAGTCGATCTCGCGCTCGCGGTAGCCGTGAGCGACCTGCACCAGCCCGCCGTGGCCGCGGATCCAGCCGCCCGCCGCCAGTCCCTCCACGGTGGTCAGCGCCGTCCCGCGGCTCGGACGCATGCCCGAATCGAAGCCGAGCGCGAGGTAGGTCGCCTCCGGCAGCGCCTCGACCAGCGCAGCCGCGAGGCAATCGGTCGGTACGACGTCGAAGCCGACGCCCGGGCAAAGGACGACGCCCGCCTCCGCTGCCCGCGGCCCGAGCGACTGGGCGCGCTCGAAGACCGCGAGCTCGCCGGTGATGTCGAGGTAGTGCACGCGGGCCGCGAGGCAGGCTTCGAGCATCGGCGCGGCCGTGGCCGAGAACGGGCCCGCGCAGTGCAGCACGGCACGCGCACCGCGCAGCACCTGCGTCAGCGCGGTCACGTCCTCGAGGCCGATCACGAGCGAGCCGCAGCCGAGTTCGCCGGCGAGCCGCGTGACGGCCTCGCGGCTGCGGCCGGCGAGCAGGGGTTGCAGTCCGCGCTCGACGGCCGCGCGGGCGATCAGTTCTCCCGTATAGCCGTTGGCGCCGTAGAGGACGAAGGACGCGCCGCTCATCCGGCCGGCAGGATGCGGAACTCGACGCGGTTGTTCTGGGCCGCGATGGCGTTCCACTCGCCCGCCGTCGCCTTCTCGCTCTGCTCCGGATAGCCGATCTGGTTGCGGCGGCCGGCGTTGACCACGTCGACCACGATCGCGCCGCCGGTGCGTTGCTTCAGCGTCGCGGCGAAGTTCGCGAAGTCCACCGACTGGTGCTGCGCCGGCGAGAGGCCGTCCTCGAACGGGTTGCCGACGAGGTCGCACTTCTGCGCCGCCAGGCCGGCGTCGGCGACGGAGTAGCCCTCGCCGCTGTTGCCGCTCAGGCAGAAGTCGCCGACGTACGCCTCGATGCGGAGGCGTCCCTTGAACTGCTGCGCCTCGAGCGTGGCGGCAAGCCCCCGCAGCCGGTCGAGCCGCGCGTAGGCGAGCGGGGTCTCGCCGTAGGGCACGTATTCGGTGGCGACCGGGCCGGACGGGGGACCGCCGCGGTCGTCCAGGGCGGCGACCGGCGCAAGGTCGGGGGCCGGCATCGCCGCCACCTTGGCTGCCGCCGTCTCGGCCTCGGCCTTGGCGACCGCGACCTGCGCGCGCGCCAGCTCGGCGGTGAGCGAGTGGTTGCGCTCGAGTGCCTGCCAGTACAGCCAGCCGAGCACGAGCGCCGGGACCACCGCGAGCAGGCCCGTGACCAGGGCCGGCCACCAGAGCTTCGGGGGCGGCGGGGGCAGGTCGGGCTCGACGGCGGGCGGCACGGCCGTGCGGGCCAGCTCTTCCTTCAGTTCCGTGCTCAGGCGACGCGCGAACGACTCGAAGGTCGCCAGCACGAACCGGCGCTGCTCGCCGAGCTGATCCTTGACCAGCTGCTGCGTGGATTGCCTGAGTCCGGCCTGCAATTCGGCCAGGGCGACCGCGGGGACGGTCCCGGTGCCCGTGAACGCGCCCGCGACCGGGGCTGCCGGCTCGCCTGCGGCCGGCACGGCACCGGCCGGCGGGGCCTCGATCAGGTCGGCCGACGACAGGTGCGGGATCGTGGCAGTCGGGTCGAACAGCGCCGACCGCTGGGTGCGCCGGTCGGGCAGCAGGCGCAGCTGGTAGAGCACGCGCGAGACGTCGACGGGACGCACCGTCTTCGGCAGCACGCCGATCGCGCCGAGGGCGCGGGCCTGGCTGACGTACAGCTCGCCTTCCTGCGAGGTGTACATCATGAGGGGAATCAACGCGGTATCGGGATTGCCCTTGATCGCCTGCACGGCCTGGAACCCGTCCATGCCGGGCATCAGGTGATCCATGAAGATGACGTCGGGGCGGTTCTGCTGCAGGTACTCGAGGGCCTGTTCGGCCGACTCGGCCGTATCGACCGCAAGCCCGTGCTGCTCGAGCATGCGGCTGAGAATCACCCTTGCCGATCGTGAATCGTCCACGATCAGGGCTCGCTTGCCCGTCGCCATTCCCTGCATCCTTTGGCGGTCACCCCGAAATGGCGCCGCGAGTACCCGCTTTCTACCTTGAACGGCGCTGCAAGCCAATCCCGGCATCCCCTCTGGCCACCCGGGGGACCGGGGGTATGCTCGGCTTTGAGGAATCCATAGCGAAAACGGAGGCAGAAAATGCCCTACACGACGGCGGACATCCGCAACATCGCATTGGTGGGTCAAGCAGGCGCGGGCAAGACGCTGCTGGCCGAGGCCTTGCTCGCGCAGACGGGAGCCATCAAGACCAGGGGATCGCTGGCGCGCGGCACGACGGTCTGTGACTTCGACCCGCAGGAAAAGGCGCTGCAGCACTCGCTCGACGCGGCGATCTGCGGCTTCGAGACCCAGGGCAAGCGCGTCAACGTCATCGACACGCCGGGATACCCCGACTTCCTCGGCCGCACGCTGAGCGCGCTCGAGGCGGTCGAGACGGCGGTCGTCGTCGTCAGCGCCGTGAACGGCGTCGACGCCATGACGCAGCGCATGATGGACTTCGCGAAGAACCGCGGCCTGTGCCGCGTGATCGTCGTGAACAAGATCGACAGCCGCGAGGCGCGCACCGAGGAAGTGCTCGAGGAAATCCGCGACGCGTTCGGCAAGGCCTGCCTGCCCCTCAACCTGCCTGCCGACGGTGGCGCGGCCGTCGTCGACTGCTTCTTCCAGCCCAGCGGCAAGCCGACGGACTTCTCCTCCGTCGACGAAGCGCACACCCGGATCATCGACCAGGTGGTCGAGGTGGACGAGGAATTGATGGCCGTCTACCTCGAGCAGGGTTCCGAGCTCTCGCCCGAGCAGCTGCACGACCCGTTCGAGAAGGCCCTGCGCGAGGACCACCTCGTGCCGGTCCTGTTCTGCTCCGCCGAGACCGGCGCCGGCATCCCCGAGCTGGTCAACGTGCTGCTGCGCCTGATGCCGAACCCGACCGAGGGCAACCCGCCGCCGTTCCTCAAGGGCGAAGGCGAGGCCGCCGAGCGCGTCGTGGTGGTGGACGATCCGACGAAGCACGTCATCGCGCACGTCTTCAAGGTCACCATCGACCCGTTCGTCGGCAAGCTCGGCATCTTCCGCGTGCACCAGGGCACGGTGAAGCCCGGCGCGCAGCTGCTGGTCGGCGACGGCCGCAAGCCGATCAAGCTCGCGCACCTGTTCCAGCTGCAGGGCAAGGACCACGTGGAGATGCACCAGGCCGTGCCCGGCGACATCTGCGCCGTGCCGAAGATCGACGAACTGCACTTCGACGCCGTGCTGCACGACTCGCACGACGAGGATCACTACCACCTCAAGTCGGTGAACTTCCCGCCGCCCATGCTCGGGGTGGCGATCCGCGCGGAGAAGCGCGGCGACGAGCAGAAGCTGTCGGAAGCGCTGCACCGCATGATGGCCGAGGACCCCTGCGTGCGCGTCGAGCTGCACAACAGCCAGAACGAGACGGTGCTGTACGGCCTCGGCGACTTCCACGTGCGCGTGATGCTGCAGCGGATGACCGAGCGCTACGGCGTGCCCGTGAAGACCAGCCCGCCGGCGGTCCCGTACCGCGAGACCATCACGCGGCCGGCCGAGGGCCATCACCGCCACAAGAAGCAGACCGGCGGCGCCGGCCAGTTCGGCGAGGTGTACCTGCGGGTCGAGCCGCTGCCGCGCGGCGGCGGCTTCGAGTTCTCCGACGACGTGGTGGGCGGGGCCATCCCGGGCCAGTTCATCCCGGCGGTCGAGAAGGGCGTGCGCATGGTGCTCGCCGAGGGCGCGATCGCCGGCCACGCGCTGCAGGACATCAAGGTGAGCGTGTACGACGGCAAGCACCACGCGGTCGACTCGAAGGAAGTCGCCTTCGTCGCGGCGGGCAAGAAGGCGTTCATCGCGGCGATCAAGGAAGCGGCGCCGATCGTGCTCGAGCCGATCGTGCGGCTGACGATCAGCACGCCGGCCGCCTCGATCGGCGACGTGACCAGCGACCTCGCGACCCGCCGCGCGCGCATCAGCGGCCAGGACACGCTGCCCGGCGGACGCGCCGAGATCGGCGCGCTGGTGCCGCTCGCGGAACTGCAGGACTACCTGTCGCGGCTGAAGGCGATCACCGGCGGCGAAGGCACCTACACGATGGACCTGAGCCACTACGACCCGGTGCCGCCGCGCAAGCAGCAGGAACTGGTCGCGGCCTACAAGCCGCACGAGGACGCCGACTGAGGCTCAGTCGCGCACGGGTCCGGGCAGGGGCGCCGAGCTGTATCCGTAGTACGGGTCCAGCTCGGTGTCGATGCGCCGGTCGAGCCAGGCCACGTCCTCGGGCGAGAGGTACTCCGCGTAGCCGCCGACCCGGCCCTTGCGCGTCTTGAACGACTCGGCGTCGCCCGCCCGGCCGGGCGCGAGGACCGACGCGTCCGCGGCCCGCCCCGCCTCCCGGCTCTTCATCGCGCCGAAGCTCGCGTATTCGACCGCGCCGGCGATGGTCTCGTCACTGACCGCCGCCAGCCCGAGGAAGCCGGCGATGCGCCGCAGCTCGCGCGGCGTGTCGGCGTGCAGGTCCTCGTAGCGCACCAGCAGGAACGCCCGGGGCACGCGCCGCTCGCGGGCCCACACGTTGTAGTACTTGAGCATCCCGTCCACCGAGCCGCGCGGCCAGCGCAGGTAGGTGCCGATGTCGCCGTCGAAGCGGATCTCGCGCCGCGTCACCTGGAAATAGTTCGACACGGCGGTGTCGCGCAGGTCGCGCACGAGCAGGACGACGCGGCAGCCGGCGTACTCCCGGCGCTCGTCGTCGATCTCGGCGGCGGTCTTCTTCTGCGGCGTGCCGTCGTGCTTGGCGGCGACGTGCGGCACGCCGGCGAAGCGCGGCATGCGCGCGCCGAGCTCGACCTGCGCGAGTTCCGGGTGGCCGAAATGGCGCGCGAGCAGCTGGCCCATCATCACGCGCACCCAGGTGCGACCGGTCTTGGGATACGAGAGCAGGTAGCAGTCCGCCTCGCGCGGCCGCCGCCAGCGGCGCACCGCCACGACCGGCGCGAGGCGCTCGAGGCGGCTCTTCGCCAGGAAGCCCGCGGGCGGGTCCTGCAGGAAATAGCGGCGCGCGCCCATCAGTCCTCCGGCAGCGAGGGCTCGAGCCCCAGGGTGCGGCGCAGGCTGCGCCACAGTGCGCGGCCCGGCCGCTCGCGGCGGGTCGCGTTCGCGTGCGGCCAGGGGCGCGCGGGCAGCGGGGCGTCGAGGAAGGCGCACAGCGCTCCCCAGTCGGCGGTCTGCGTCGGGTCGAACTCGAGGAACTGCTGCGGTCGCGAGCGGAAGTGCTGGCGGATCTCCGCGTTGTGCTCCCGGTACGCGTCGAGCCACGCCTGCCGGCTCTCCCCGTCGCGCGAGGGATCGGCGTGCCGGCCGAACATCCACAGGCGCATCGGCCGCAGCCGCCGGTTGCGATAGAACTTCACGCAGCTGTCGATCCACTCCTCGTCGTCGCGGACGGTGAGGATGTACTTCGCGTCCGGGTACAGCGCGTAGATCTGCCGCCAGATGCGGAAATACGGGTTGTCGGTGAACGCGTCGAACATCTCGAACGTGGGCAGCCGGTAGTCGCCCGCGTCGATCTGGCGGATCAGCGTCGCCCCGTCGTCGGCGCCGGGGTAGCTGCGCGGCGTGTCGCCGTTCAGCGTGCGGTAGCCGAGCAGGCGCAGCGCCTCGTACAGCGTCGTCGTGCCGGTCTTGTAGAACCCGATGCCGAAGATCTTGCCGTCGTACTGCGCCATCGAGGGGATTCTGCCCGGATCGGCGCGGCGGCGCGAGGTGGCCTGCCCGTCAGAGCAGCGAGCCCTGCTGCGGGCCGGGCTCGTCCGCCGGGCCGGCCGCCGGCGCGGGCGCCACGGGCTCGATCAGCGCCGGCCCCTCGTTGCGCGCGTTGTTGACGAGCCGGCCGACCGGCCGGGCCGACAGCTCGAGCGCGGGATCGGGGGCGAACAGCCGCTCGAGCCGTTCGACGTTGCCGTTGGCCGGGTCGAGCCACTCGCCGAAGGCGCCGGCCGGCAGGATCACCGGCATGCGGTCGTGGATGAAGGCGATCGACGGCGCCGGGGCCGTGGTGACGAGCGTGCAGGACTCCAGCACCTCGCCGCCGGCCGGATCGCGCCACCGCTCCCACAGGCCGGCCATGGCGAACGGCTCGTGGCTCGCGAGCTGGATGTAGTACGGCTGCTTCGCCGCCGTCGAGCGCTGCCACTCGTAGTAGCCGTCGGCGAGCACGAGGCAGCGCCGGCGCTGGTAGGCGGTGCGGAACGAGGGCTTCTCGCGCAGCGTCTCGCTGCGCGCGTTGTTGAGCTTCGCGCCGATCGAGCGGTCCTTCGCCCAGCCGGGCACGAGGCCCCAGTAGAGCAGCGCGAGGCGGCGCGTCGCCGGGTCGTCGGGCAGCACCCGCACCGCGGGCACCTGCGTGGTGGGCGCGATGTTCCAGCGCGGCGGCACGTCCGGCGCGAGGTCCGCCACGCCGAACAGGCGCACGACGGCTTCGTGCGGCGAGTAGAACGCGAAGCGGCCGCACACGGGCGGCTACTCCCGGATCCCCGTCCCCTTCTCCATCAGCCAGACGCACGCGCCGAACAGGACGACCACCGCGACGACCATGAACGCGAGGGCGAACCCCACGTGCACGTCGGAGTGGCCGAGGAACCCGTAGCGGAAGGCGTTGACCATGTAGAGGATGGGGTTGGCCCGCGACAGTGCCTGGGCCCAGCCGGGCAGCATGGCGATCGAGTAGAACACGCCGCCGAGGTAGGTCATGGGCGTGAGGATGAAGGTGGGCACGAACGAGATCTGGTCGAAGTTCTTCGCGAACACCGCGTTCACGAAGCCGCCCAGCGAGAACACGACCGAGGTGAGCAGCACCGCCGCGACGACGACCGCCGGGTGCTCGACGTGCAGGCGGGTGAAGAACAGCGCGATGACCGTGACCACCAGCCCGACCAGCAGGCCGCGCACCACGCCGCCGGCGACGTAGCCCGCGACGATCAGCCAGTTCGGCAGCGGCGAGACCAGCAGTTCCTCGATGTGGCGGCCGAACTTGGCGCCGAAGAACGAGGACACGACGTTCCCGTAGCTGTTGGTGATCACCGACATCATGATCAGGCCGGGGGCGATGTACTGCATGTACGTGAAGCCGCCCATGTCGCCGATGCGCCGCCCGATCAGGCTGCCGAAGATGATGAAGTACAGCGTCGCCGTGATCACCGGCGGGACGATGGTCTGGCCCCAGATGCGGATGATCCGGCTGAACTCGCGGATGACGATGGTATTGAAGCCGACGACGCGGTGCCCCTCGCCCGCGAGGTTCGACGGCGGGGTCGCCGGCCCGGTGGTCCCGGCGGGCCCGCTCATGCGCCGCTCCCGCTCTTCGCCTGGCCGGTGGCCACGTCGCGCCCCTCGACGAGGCGCATGAACAGCTCCTCGAGGCGGTTCGCCTTGTTGCGCATCGACAGCACCTCGACGCCCTGCGCCGAGAGCGCCGTGAAGATCCCGTTCAGGTTCTGCTCCTTGCTGACCTCGACCTCGAGCGTCTGCTCGTCGGTGCGCTCGATGCGGTAGCCGGGCAAGGCGGGCGCGGCGGCCAGCGGCTGGCGCAGGTTCAGCACGAAGGTCTCGGTGTGCAGCTTGCGCAGCACCGAGGACATGCGGTCGTTCTCGATGATGCGGCCCTCGTCGATGATGGCGATGTGCCGGCAGAGGCTCTCGGCCTCCTCGAGGTAGTGCGTGGTGAGGATGATGGTCGTGCCTTCCTCGTTGATGCGGCGCAGGAACTCCCACATCGAACGGCGCACCTCGATGTCGACGCCCGCCGTGGGCTCGTCGAGGATCAGCAGGCGCGGTGCGTGGATGAGCGCGCGGGCGATCATCAGCCGGCGCTTCATGCCGCCGGAGAGCGTGCGCGAGATCGCGTCGCGCTTGTCCCAGAGCTGCAGCTGCTTCAGCCAGTACTCCATGCGCTCCTTCGCGACCTCGCGACGGATGCCGTAGAAGCCGGCCTGGTTGACGAGGATGGTCGAGACCTTCTCGAACTGGTTGAAGTTGATCTCCTGCGGCACGAGGCCGAGGCAGGCCTTGGCCGCCTCGAGGTCGCCGTCGACGTCGTGGCCGAACACCTGCGCCGTGCCGCCGGACTTGGTGACCAGCGAGGAGATGATGCCGATCGCCGTGGTCTTGCCCGCGCCGTTCGGACCGAGCAGGGCGAAGAAATCGCCCTCCTCGACGTCGAGGTCGATGCCCTTCAGCGCCTGGACGCCGTTGCGGTAGGTCTTGGTGAGCTGGCGGAGCGACAGGGCCTGCATGACGGTCCGGCGGGGAAAAACGGGCTGCGCAGCGTACTGCCCCCGCCGGCCGTCAGCAAGAAAGCCCGGCCCCGGGCGAGCCGCGCGCAACCCGTGCACGGCGCCGGGACGGTGCGAGCGCGACGGCGACCGCTTCATCGCCCGTGGTGAGCAGGCACAGGCCGGCGCAGTGCGCCCAGCGCAGCAGCGCCGGATCGGCCCGGCGGGCGGCGCCGATCAGCATGGCCCAGAAGCGCTCGTGGCGCGGCCAGCGGGGCCGCACGACGCCCGGCCAGGCCGCGAGCCGCGCCAGTTCCGCGGGCCCGAGCGCGGCCAGCCGACCCTCGTCCTCGGGCGAGACGCCGAGCGCGATGCGCGGCGCGAGCGGCTCCGCACCGGCGAGCTGGCGTGTGACGGACAGCGCCAGCAGCACGAAGGCGTGGCAGCGCGCGGCGGCGCCCGCAACCGGCGCCGGCGGCGCCCTCGCATCCGCCAAGCGATCCGAGGCCGGAGGCAGGCGCGGCAGCCGCACGAGGAACAGGCTGAAAGGCGCCTCGGCGAGCCGGGCACGGTCGTCGGGGCCGCAGGCGACCAGGCCGCGGCGCACCGCGTCGGCCACCGCGAAGCGTGGGTCCTCGTCGAGCGCCGGCTCGGACCCGAGCTCCAGGAACAGTCGATTGAGGTCCGCGAGGTCGCGGCGGATCGCCGGTCCCAGGAGGTTGCCCCGGTGCAGGGGACCGGACCCCGGATCCTGGGGTCGTGGCAGTCGGTCATCCATGGCTTTGACTCCAGATATGGTCCAAAAGGACCATATATGGTTGTAGACTGCGTTTCGTGGTCCGTTTAGACCATATATGGCCAGTAAGTCAAGTCGGAGCCCGCAAGATGAGGATCACGGACTGCCGCTACGACCGGGATCGGCTCCGGCTGACGATCGCCTTCCGCCTGATCGGACACGAGGCCCGGACCCACACCATCCGGCAGGCCACCGGCCTGTCCGACGATCGCATCCGCAAGCTGTTCCGCGACTACGTGCGCGACCGGCCGGACGCCGCGATCCGCCGCCGGCGCGGCAAGTCGCCCCGCCAGATGACCTACTTCCGCCGCACGCCGGAGCACGAGCTGCAGGCCGCCACGCTCGGCGCACTGCTGCGCTGCTGCGGGCTGCTGCGCCGCGGCGCGGGCACCGGCCGGCCTTCGCTCGACGAGGTCGCGCGCTTCTGCGACGTGTTCGAGACGTTCAGCGGCCTGTGTCCCCGTCCGGTCATCACGTTCGAGCACGCCTGGTTCCTGCTGCAGATGCTGGCGCGCGAGAACGAGTACGTTCTGGCCACCTGCCAGGATTGCCACTCGCTGTGGATCCGCGACCTGCTCGACGTGCTGCCGGACAACTGCCCGGCCTGCCGCATGGGCCTGTACCCGCACTGACGCCGGAGGCGTTGCTAGACTGCGCGCCTTTCCTTCCCGAGGCCCGCGCGTGCGCAGCCCCAACGCCTTCTCCGGTCCCTACCTCGACCGCGCGGCCCACCTGCGCAAGGACGAGGCGTTCGTCGCGCAGGCGCTGGCCGACCCGGCCACCGTGGTGGTGCCGGTGTGGCGCTCGAAGAGCCTCGTGCGCCGCGGGCCCGACGGCTGGACGGCCGCCTACCTCGAGGTGACGCACGCGTGCGTGGCGGCGGCGCCCGCGGGCGAGCGCGTGCTGCTCGGACAGTTCGACGGGCGCGTGTACTTCGCCGTCGACGTGCCGGGCGACGAGCCCCCCTTGCTGTTCGACGACGCCCGGTTCGAGGACCTGCGCATGATCGGTGCGCAGTTGCCCGCGCAGGAGGCCGGCGTGCTCGCCTACGCGCGCGGCCTGCTCTACTGGCGCCATCGGCATCGCTGGTGCGGCGTGTGCGGAGCGGCGAACCGCAGCACCAGCGCCGGCCACGTCATGACCTGCACCCGCGCCGACTGCGCGACGGACCACTTCCCGCGCATCGACCCGGCCATCATCGTCCTGGTCACCGACGGCGAGCGCGCGCTGCTCGGGCGCCAGGCGTCGTGGCCGCCGGGCCGCTACTCGACCATCGCCGGGTTCGTCGAACCTGGCGAGAGCCTCGAGGACGCGGTCGCGCGCGAAGTGCTCGAGGAGACCGGCGTGACGGTGCTGGAGTCCGATTACCACTCGTCGCAGCCCTGGCCGTTCCCGGCCTCGCTGATGATCGGCTTCACCTCGCGCGCGTCGGCCGAGGCGCAGCCTCGTGCCGACGAGGAGCTCGAAGACGTGCG
>JBPOHK010000104.1:0-2356 GCA_052035645.1 Pseudomonadota bacterium | reverse complement strand
CCGGCGGCGCCGCGCCCGGCGACGCGGCCGATGCCCCGCGCGCGGGGTCGGTGATCGCCGACACCCCCGCGGTCGGCCGGCCGCCCCGCCGGCAGGCTGCGGGGGCGCATCGACCTCAGGTAACCTTGGCGGCCTCGTCGCGTCCGCCCGACGCGCGCCAACGAAGAAGCAAGCCATGAAGACTCTCATCACCACCACGAGTGCGGCGCTGCTGCTGGCCGCGACCGCCGTCCAGGCTGCCGACATGAACACCGCACCCGCCGCCGCCAACCCGCTGACCCAGCCGTGGACCGGCCCGTACGGCGGAGTCCCGCCGTGGGACAAGGTCAAGGTCGAGTACTTCAAGCCCGCGCTCGAGGCCGGCATGGCGGACCAGCTCGCGGCGATCGACCGCATCGCCACGAACCCGGAGCCCGCGACCTTCGAGAACACGATCGCGGCGATGGAGCGCTCCTCGCGCATGCTCGATCGCGTCTACGCGGTGGTCGGCGTGTACATGGGCACCATGAGCGACGACGCCGTGCAGGCCGTCGAGCGCGACATGGCGCCGAAGCTCGCCGCGTTCAGCGACCGCATCACGCAGAACGAGAAGCTGTTCGCGCGCATCGCGGCCGTCTACGAGACGCGCGAGAAGTCGGGCCTGACCCCGGAGCAGCAGCGGCTCACGTGGCTCTACTACACGGATTTCGTGCGCCAGGGCGCGCGGCTCGACGCCGGCGCGAAGCAGAAGCTCTCGGCCATCAACCAGGAACTCGCGGGCCTGTTCACGAGCTTCGGCCAGAACGTGCTCAAGGACGAGAACGACGGCATGCTCGTCCTCGACAAGGAGGCGGATCTCGCGGGCCTGCCGGCCCCGGTGCGCGAGGGCGCGGCGCAGGACGCCGAGTCCCGCGGTCTCAAGGGCAAGTGGGTGGTCGCGAACACGCGCTCGAGCGTCGAGCCGTTCCTGACCTACTCCGACCGGCGCGACCTGCGCCAGAAGGTATGGCAGATGTTCGTCGACCGCGGCGACAACGGCGGCCCGACGGACAACAACGCCAACATCTCGAAGATCCTCAAGCTGCGCGCGGAACGGGCCCGGCTGCTCGGCTACCCGACGCATGCGCACTGGCGCCTCGAGAACTCGATGGCCAGGACGCCGGATCGCGCGATGGCCCTGATGGAGGCGGTCTGGAAGCCCGCCGTCGCGCGCGTCCACGAGGAAGTCGCCGACATGCAGGCCATCGCCGACAAGGAAGGCGCCGGGATCCGGATCGAGCCCTGGGACTACCGCTATTACGCCGAGAAAGTCCGCAAGGCCAAGTACGACCTCGACGAGACCGAGATCACGCCGTACATGCAGCTCGAGAACCTGCGCGAAGGCATGTTCTACATGGCGAAGCAGCTGTTCGGCTTCAACTTCAAGCCGGTGGACCCGAAGCAGGTGCCGGTGTACCACCCCGACGTGCGCGTCTGGGAAGTGACCAACGACGACGGTTCGCTCGTCGGCCTGTGGTTCTTCGATCCGTATGCGCGCAAGGGCAAGCGCTCCGGCGCCTGGATGAACGCGTACCGCAACCAGGAGCGCATCGACGGCGACGTGCGCACCATCGTCTCGAACAATTCCAACTTCGTGAAGGGCAAGCCGGGCGAGCCGGTGCTGGTGAGCTGGGAGGACGCGACCACGCTGTTCCACGAATTCGGGCACGCGCTGCACGGCCTGAGCTCGAACGTGACGTATCCGTCGGTGTCCGGCACCAGCGTGGCGCGCGACTACGTCGAGTTCCCCTCGCAGCTGCTCGAGCACTGGCTGTCGACGCCCGAGGTGCTGAACCGCTACGCGCTGCACTACCAGACCGGCAAGCCGATCCCGAAGGCGCTGGTGGACAAGATCGAGGCCGCGGAGAAGTTCAACGAGGGCTTCAAGACGGTCGAATACCTCTCGAGCGCCCTGATCGACATGAAGCTGCACCTCGCCGGCGACACGACCATCGACGCCGACCGGTTCGAGCGCGAGACGCTCGCGTCGCTCGGCATGCCGCGCGAGATCGTGATGCGCCACCGCACGCCGCAGATCGCGCATGTGTTCTCGAGCGACGGCTACTCTGCCGGCTACTACAGCTACCTCTGGGCCGACACGCTGACCCCGGATGCCTGGGAGGCGTTCCAGGAGGCACCGCGCGGTGCCTGGGACCACGACGTCGCGACGCGCCTCACCCGGCACGTGTTCGCCGTCGGCAACACCGTCGATCCCGCGATCGGCTACCGCGAGTTCCGTGGACGCGATGCCGGCATCGATGCGTTGATGCGCAAGCGTGGGTTCCCCGTGCCGGCGAACCCGGCGCCCGCGACCGGGGCGGCGAGCCCCGCGCGCTGA
>JBPOHK010000051.1:0-11121 GCA_052035645.1 Pseudomonadota bacterium | reverse complement strand
GACGCAGGCGACGTTCTCGTTCTCGCGCGAGGACGCCGAGAACAAGTTCCTGCCGATGTACAACGAGCGGGGCATCCTGCAGGACAACCCGTTCGAGGTGCTGGACGTGAAGGGCGTGGGCCGGCTGATGGCGCTCGCGGTCGAGTGGGGCCGCGCGAGCCGCCCGGGGCTCAAGGTCGGCATCTGCGGCGAGCACGGCGGCCACCCGGCGTCGATCCGCTTCTGCGATTCGATCGGGCTCGACTACGTCTCGTGCTCCGCGCCGCGCGTGCCGATCGCGCGCCTCGCGGCGGCGCACGCGGCGATCGGCCAGGCCACGGGGCTCGACAAGGCCGCCTGAGGCGGCCGTCGGCTCACTCCCGGTCGACGACGCGCGCGACCGGGAAGCGCATGGCGAAGGTCTCGACGCGCAGCGTCGCGAGGACCTTCGCGGCGCGCAGGTCGGCGAAACGCTCGCCGTCGAACCGCCACTCGAGCAGCCGGGCGGGCCGCACCCAGCCGCGCGAGGCGGGCGCGTAATAGTACGTGCGCCCCGCGTGGCGCTGCGCCAGCGTGCGCAGGGCCTCGGGCACGAGCCCGCCGGGCACGGGCAGCCGCGGCGCGAAGGCGGCCGGCCCGAACCGCAGCGCGCAGGACTCGCGGCCGTCCGGATCTCGCACGACGATCGATTCCTCGCGCGCGTCGTTCCCGTCGCGGCTTGCCTCGAAATCGGCCCGGTCCTTCGGGATGCCCCAGTTGCGCCGCCCGTTGACCACGCTGTCCCAGGTCGACACGACGATGCGGCTGATCGTGTAGTGGCGGCGGTCGTCCTCGAACGGCAGGTGGCCCGGGATGTACAGCAGTTCGCGGTACGGGCCGCAGGCCGAGTGCGCGTAGTCGACGTACATCAGCAGCGCGAACGGGCTGCGCAGGCGCGCGGCATCCTGCGGCCGCAGGAACGCGGTGCGCGCCGGATCGCCGGCCGGCAGGCGCAGCACGACGATCCAGCCCTGCCCGGACAGGTCCCAGGGCGCGGCGCGCAGCGGCACGGTCGGCAGGGTCGAATCGGGCTGGAACATCGGTCACCGGCTCAGCGGGGAAGCGTGATTGTGACCCGAAGACCGCCCTCCGTGCGATTGCCGAGGCGAACGTCGCCGCCGTGGGTCCGCGCGATGGTCCGGGCAATGGCGAGCCCGAGGCCGCTGCCTCCGCAGCCGGCGGTGCGCGACGCGTCGAGCCGCTCGAACGGCAGGAACACCCTCGCCTGGTCCGCGACCGGGATTCCCGGACCGTCGTCGTCGACGGTCAGTTCGACGCGCGCAGCGTCGGCCGCCAGGCGGACCCGCGCGCACCCTGCGTACTTCACGGCGTTGTCGACGAGGTTCGCGACGCAGCGGCGGATCGCCAGCGGCCGGCACAGGCAGGGCAGCCGGCCGCCGGCCACGGGGTCGACCGAGAGTTGCACGCCGGGCCGGTCCTCGCAGACGCCCTCCACCAGCGAGACGAGGTCGACGCTGACACGCGCCTCGGTGCTGGCTTCCTCGCGGGCGAAGGCCAGGGTCGAATCGACCATGGCCTCCATGTCCGCGAGGTCCTCGAGCATCCGCCGGCGCTGCTCCGGGTCGTCGACGAACTCGGCGCGCAGGCGCAGACGCGTGATCGGCGTGCGCAGGTCGTGGGAGATCGCGGCGATCATCTGCAGCCGGTCGCGCACGAAGCGCTGCAGCCGCTCCTGCATGAGGTTGAAGGCGCGGGTCGCCTGCCGCAGCTCGCGCGCGCCGCTCTCGGGCAGCGGAGCGGCGTTCACGTCGGTGCCGATGCGTTCCGCCGCGCGCGCCAGCGTCTCGAGCGGCTCGGTCAGTCGCCGCACCGCCCAGATCGACAGCGCGACCACCACGATGGCCGCGATCGCCAGGAGCGCGGCGGCGCGGGCGGGGACGTCCTGCGACGCCTCGACGAAGGGCGCGAGGAAGTTGAGCCAGGTGCCGTCCTCGAGCTGCAGCGACACCTGCACGGCGGGCACCCGGGCGTGCTGCGCGAGGATGGCGTCCAGCGCCCGCCCGAGGCTGGTGGTGAGATCGCGCGGCCGTGCACTGGAGGAGGCGGCGGCGAGGCCGGCCGGCAGGAACGTCACGCGCAGCTGTCGCCACGGCGCGTTCCACAGTGCCGACTGCAGCACCGTCGAGAACATCTCGGCCCGTTCGTCCCCGGTCTCGACGTCGTCGACCGCGGGGACGCGCGAGCGGCCCACCTGCAGCGTGCTGCTGGTGAACGTGGCCAGCTCGGCCGCGCGCTGCGCATCGGGGCTCGCCGCCACGAGACGCACGACGTCGGCGATGCGTTCGGCCAGGCCGAAGTGGCCCATCACCGTCGCGGCCCGCGAGCGCATTTCGTAGTTCACGGCGAGCGTGACGGCCTGCGACGCGACCAGGCCCGCGATCAGCACGACGATGACCCAGCCGGCGAGCGAGTCCGGCGGCAGGCGCCTCATGCGCGCTCGACGGGCGCGGCAAACATGTAGCCGCCGCCACGCACCGTCGCGATGATCGCGGGCGCGCGCGGGTCGGTCTCGATCTTGCGACGCAGGCGCGACACCTGCACGTCGATGCTGCGGTCGAAGGGCGTCGGGCCGCGGCCGCGGGCGAGATCGAGCAACTGCTCCCGGCTCAGCGTGCGCTGCGGTCGCTCGACCAGCGCGAGCAGCAGGTCGTACTCGCCGGTGGAGAGCGTCACGAGCGTGCCCTCCGGCGACAGCAGCTGTCGGCGCCCGGTGTCGAGCGTCCAGCCGGCGAAGCGCATCCGCCCGGCGACCGGCGGCTCCGCGCGAGCGGATCCCGCCGTGCGGCGCAGCACCGCCCGCAGGCGTGCCAGCAGCTCGCGGGGATTGAACGGCTTCGGCACGTAGTCGTCGGCGCCCATCTCGAGCCCGACGATCCGGTCGGTCTCGTCACCCGCAGCCGTCAGCATGATGATGGGCAGGGTGCCCGACGCGCGCAGTTCGCGGCAGATCGTGAACCCGTCCTTGCCGGGCAGCATGGCGTCCAGCACGACCAGGTCGATCGCCGCGTCCTGCAGGACCCTGCGCATCTCGCGCTCCTCGCGGGCCACGCTGACCCGCAGGCCGTTACGGGTGAGAAAGCGGGACAGCAGGTCGCGGATCTCTCGGTCGTCGTCGACGATCAGGATGTGGGGCGAGGATTCCATGCGGGGACACCCGGCGGGCCTGTCCATTCCGACCGCGCCGGTCGGGCCGGGTTCCCGGCCCCGGGAATCGGGTGACGGATTGTTGCGGCTGCCGGCGCCGGCAATGCCCGGTTACCAGGACCCCGGTCGGTTGAAACATCCGGCTTACACGGCCGTGCTGTCATGTGCCCCATCCGGAACACGCCGGATCGAAGCAAGGCCAACCCCTCACTCACCGACCTGGAGACACGCTCATGAACATCCGCCATCTCGTCCTGACCGCCAGTGCCGCCGTCCTGCTCGCCCCGGCGGCCTTCGCCGCCACGACTGCGACCAAGGGCGAGGACTGCGCCGCGTTGCAGGCCAGGCTCGACAGGATGATCACGACCCACGCCACCGCCGCGGGCGCGAACAAGGCCCGGGACCTGCGTGCGGAAGGCGAGAAGCTGTGCAAGGAAGGCAAGACGGCCGACGGCGAGAAGAAGCTGCACGAGGCCCTGAAGGAGATGAAGGGCCGGTGACGCCCCGCACCGGGCCCCGCTGCCGGAGCCGGTCCACGGGGGCCGGCCCGGTCGGCGAGGCCGGCAACCGCGGGAGAGTCGGGCGATTTCCCGGGCACCGCGGATCGCCCGGGTATCCCCCGGTCTCTCCCGCCTACCCCGCGCTGAGGGCGAGCAGCACCTGGGCCGCGTAGTAGAGCGGCAGGCCCCAGGCGCGATTGACGAACTCCTCGTGCACGAACCGGTCGCGCGCCACCGAGACGTCGGAGGCCGTGAAGGCCAGCGCGCCGGCGGCGATCAGCCACGGCCCGCCCGCCGCGCTCACCCCGCAGGCGAGCGTCGCCATCGCACCGATGACCAGCAGGTAGGCGCGCACCGGCACGACCATGTCCGCCGGCAGCCGCGGGGCGAGCCAGCGCCAGACGACCCACAGCAGCGCAACCAGCAGGGCTCCGCCCGCGACCAGGCCGACCGTCGACAGCGGCCAGCGCAGGAACGCGAGGCCGTACGCCACGTGGCCGAGCAGGAACGCCAGGACGCCGGCGCGGAACACGGCGGGCCGCCGACGCGGAATCAGCAGCAGGTCGCCGGCGAGGCACAGCACGAGCCCGAGCAGGATGCCGCGCCCGTAGACCGAGTCGAGGGCCCCGGCGTCCACGGCGACCCACAGGAACGCGAGCGAGGCGGCCGGCTTCGCGATCCACACGCCGGGCCTCGAATCGCGCCACTCCGCGACCAGCAGCGCGAGCACGGCGACGGCACAGGCGATCACGGGCCACATGGGGCACATCCTAACCGAGGCCGTCCACCTGCGGGTTTCCCGCTGGGCCGCCCACCGGGGCCCGGCTTACAGTGGCCGGCATGGCGCCCGTGAGCTACTACGCCGCGACCGCACACCCCGCCCCGCCCCGTCCCGCGCTCGCGGGCGACGTCGAGGCCGACGTCTGCGTGGTCGGTGCCGGCATCGCCGGCTGCGCGACGGCCCTCGAGCTGGCCGAGCGCGGCCTGCGCGTGGTGCTGCTCGAATCGCAGCGGGTCGGCTGGGGCGCTTCGGGGCGCAGCGGCGGCCAGGCCATCTTCGGCTTCGGCACCAGCCAGGCGAAGCTCGTGTCGCTGGCCGGGCGCGCGAACGCGCGCGCCATGTGGGACGTGTCCGTCGAGGCGCTGCGCTGGCTGCGCGAGCGCGTGCAGCGCCACGCCATCGACTGCGACCTGAACTGGGGACACATCCACGCCGCGCTGAAGCCGCGCCAGCGCGAGGACCTGCTCCACCTCCAGGACGAACTCGCCCGCGACTACGACTACCGCTCGCCGCGCTTCGTCGAGCGGGACGAACTGCGCACCTGGCTCGCCACGGACCGGTACGTCGCGGGGCTCCTCGACCCGGGCAGCGGCCACCTGCATCCGCTCAACTACACGCTGGGCCTGGCCGCGGCGGCGGAGGCGGCCGGGGCCCGCATCTGCGAGGGTTCGGCCGTCACGCGGATCGATCCGGGGGCGATCGCGTCCCTGCACACCGCGCAGGGCCGCGTGCGGGCCCGCCACGTGGTCGCGACGCGCGGCGGCTACCTCGGCGACCTGCGCCTGGCGCGCGACTGGTACGTCATGCCGGTCGGGACCTACGTCTGCGCCACCGAGGTGCTCGGGGCCGAACGCATCCGCGCACTGGTGCGCGACAACGTC
Source organism: Pseudomonadota bacterium (assembly GCA_052035645.1). Classification (GTDB taxonomy): domain Bacteria; phylum Pseudomonadota; class Gammaproteobacteria; order Steroidobacterales; family Steroidobacteraceae; genus RPQJ01. Next base: position 5,776 of record JBPOHK010000051.1, on the reverse strand, counting down.
GCGGTGGCCGACGTCAATTTCGCGCTCGATTATTTCCGCTGCTCGGCCGACCACCGCCTGCTGTTCGGCGGTCGCGTGAGCTACTCCGGGCTGCACGAGCACGACAGCGGCGAGGCGACGCGGGCCCGCATGCTGAAGGTCTTCCCGCAGCTGGCGGACGCGCGCCTCGAGCACGTGTGGGGCGGCTACGTCGACATCACGATGAACCGCGCGCCGGACTTCGGCCGCGTGGGCGACAACCTGTACTACCTGCAGGGCTTCTCGGGGCACGGGATCGCGCTCGCGGGCATGGCGGGCCGGCTGGCGGCCGAGGCCGTCGCCGGTCAGGCCGGCCGCTTCGACCTGTTCAGCCGCATCCACCACCGGGTCTTCCCCGGCGGGCGGGCGCTGCGCACGCCCGCCCTGGTGCTGGCGATGCTCTGGTTCCGCCTGCTCGACCTGCTCTGAGCGCCGCCCCGGCTTGCCAAGCGCGCCCCGCACCGGGACGATGCGCGGGATGCGTTCCTCGTTGCCCTTCCTCCTGCGCGCCGGCCCGGGCGCGCGTCGCCACGTCGCGGCCGACGGGATCGCCCCGGCGGACATCGCCTGCATTCCCGCCGCCGCGGGCGGCCCCAAGGGCCTGGCCCTGCTGCCCCTCGACAAGCTGCTGCACCGGGAGTGGCTGGGGCGGGCCGGCGCGGTCGAGTACGTCGGCGCCTCGATCGGCGCGTGGCGCATGACGGCGCTGGCGCAGCCCGATCCCGTGCCCGCCCTCGAACGGCTGCAGCACGCCTACGTGCGCCAGCAGGACTACGCGAAGCGGCCGTCGACGCGCGACGTCACGGACGCGTGCCGGCGCATCGTGCGCGGCGTCCTCGGCGAGGGTCCGTTGCGCCTGCGCCCGGGGGCATCCCTCACCGTCGTCACCGCCCGCGCGCGCGGCCCGCTCGACGGCGCCGAGTCCATGCCGGCCTTTGCCCGTGCCGTGCTCAGCAATGCGCTCGGGCGCTCGCGTCTCGCCAGGCACCTGCAGCGCGTGCTGTTCCAGGCCGGCGAACCCTCGTTCCTCGCATCGGCCCACGACGCGTTCGACCTGGTGGCGGTGCGGCTCGAGGGCCCGAGCGTCGAGCCGGCCCTGCTCGCCTCCGGCAGCATCCCGCTGCTCGCCGACCCGGTGCGCGACATCCCGGGCGCTCCCCGCGGCCACTACTGGGACGGCGCACTGGTCGACTACCACCTGCTCTATCCGTACTCCGGCCTGACGCGGCGAGGGCCGCGGTCGCGCCTCGTGCTGTACCCGCACTTCAACGATTTCGTCACCCCCGGCTGGCTCGACAAGCACCTGCCGTGGCGCCGCGCGCCACGGGCACACCCCTGGCTGGACGACGTGCTGCTCGTGACCCCGTCGCCGGCCTTCCTGGCCACGCTGCCGAACGGCAAGCTGCCCGACCGGCAGGACTTCTACCGCTACGGACAGGACCACGCCGCGAGGGTCGCCGCCTGGGAGCGGGCCATCGGCGAGTGCGAGCGGTTCGCCGAGGCGGTCCTCGGCTGGCTGGAGCGGCCGGACCCGACGCTGCTGCAGCCTCTCTGAGATCCGCCGGTCAAGCCAGCTAGAATGGGTTCGATGACGAGAAGCACGCCCAGGACGGTCGCCCTCACCTGCCACCCTTCCTCGCCCACCGACGCGGTGCGCGGGATCAAGGCGAGCGCGCGCATCGCCGGTGCGGGCAAGCTCGCGGTGCGTTTCGACGTGGACGCCGACATGGCGCGGATCGCGCTGCCGCCGCTCGCGGCGCCGGGCCGGCGCGACGAACTGTGGCGGCACACCTGCTTCGAGATCTTCGCGGCCCTGCCCGACGGCGAAGCGTACGTCGAATTGAATTTCTCGCCCTCCACCGAGTGGGCGATCTACGGCTTCGTCGGCTACCGGCGCGGCATGGCGACCATCGACGTGCGGCGCCCGCCCCGCGTCGCGGTGCGGCCGATGCCGCGTGGACTGGCGCTGGAGGCGATCACCCCGCTCGACGAACTGCCGATGCCGGCGCCGGGCGGCGTCCTGCGTGCGGGCATCGCGGCGGTGATCGAGGAACGGGACGGCCGGCTGTCGTACTGGGCGCTCGCGCATCCGTCGGCCCTGCCGGATTTCCACCATCGCCTGGGTTTCGCGCTGCAGGTCGGCGCGCCGGAGCACGGCAGCGACGACGTGGTCGCCGCTGCCGTCGGCAAGGCGACGACGTGAAGTTCGGCATCGACCGGCTGCTCGAGGATTCCTCGCTGCGCCGGGCGCTCGCCGGCCGGCGCGTCGCGCTGCTCGCCCACCCCGCCTCGGTGACGGCGGACCTGCGCCACTCGCTCGACGCACTGGCCGCGACCGGCGACCTGGGGCTCACCGCCGCCTTCGGGCCGCAGCACGGGCTGCGCGGCGACAAGCAGGACAACATGGTGGAGTCCCCGGACTTCGACGACCCGGCCCTCGGCATCCCGGTGTTCAGCCTGTACGGCGAGGTGCGCCGGCCGACGGACGCGATGCTGGACACCTTCGACGTGCTGCTGGTCGACCTGCAGGACCTCGGCTGCCGCATCTACACGTTCATCACGACGCTGCGCTACGTGCTCGAGGCGGCGGCGCGGCGCGGGAAGTCGGTCTGGGTGCTCGACCGGCCGAACCCGGTCGGCCGCCCGGTCGAGGGCCTGACGCTGCGCGACGGCTGGGAGAGCTTCGTCGGCGCGGGCGCGATGCCGATGCGCCACGGCCTGACGCTCGGCGAGATGGGACGCTGGTTCCTGCGCGAACTGAAGCTCGACGTCGACTACCGCGTGGTCGAGATGCAGGGCTGGCAGCCCGGGGCGGCGCCCGGCCACGGCTGGCCGCTCGGCGAGCGCACCTGGATCAATCCGAGCCCGAACGCGCCGAATCTCGGGATGGCGCGCTGCTACCCGGGGTCGGTGATGCTCGAGGGCACCACGCTGTCCGAGGGACGCGGCACGACCCGGCCGCTGGAACTGTTCGGCGCGCCGGACCTCGACGTCCCGCGCATCCTGGACTCGATGCGGCGCATCGCCCCGCAGTGGCTCGCCGGCTGCCGGCTGCGTCCGTGCTGGTTCGAGCCCACGTTCCACAAGCACGCCGGCCGGCTCTGCGCCGGCCTGCAGACCCACGTCGAGGACGGGAGCTACGACCACGAGGCCTTCCGTCCCTGGCGGCTGCAGGCGCTCGCGTTCAAGGCGCTGCGGCACGTGCATCCCGACTACGCGCTGTGGCGCGACTTCCCCTACGAATACGAGCGAGACCGCCTGGCGATCGACCTCATCAACGGCAGCGAACTGCTGCGCCTGTGGGTGGACGATCCGCAAGCCACGGCCGGCGACCTCGACCGGCTCGCGCTCGCGGACGAGGACGCCTGGCGCGAGTCGCGACGGGACGTGCTGATCTACCGGTGACGCACGGCAGCGACACGGGCGCCGGACCGGCCGAATACGACCTGGTGGTGGTCGGCGGCGGCATCAACGGCGCCGGCGTCGCGCGGGACGCGGCCGGGCGGGGCCTGCGCGTGCTGCTGTGCGAGCAGCACGACCTCGCGGCCCACACCTCCTCGGCGAGCACCAAGCTCGTGCACGGCGGCCTGCGTTACCTCGAGTTCCACGACTACGCGCTGGTGCGCAAGTCGCTCGTCGAACGCGAGGTGCTGATGGACGCGGCCCCGCACATCTCCTGGCCGCTGCGCTTCGTGCTGCCGCACGACCGGCACCTGCGGCCGAAGTGGATGATCCGCGCGGGCCTGTTCCTCTACGACCACCTGGCGAAACGCCGGCGGCTGCCGGGCTCAGGGACCGTGGACCTGCGGCAGCATCCGGCGGGCGCGCCGCTCGAGGCCCGCTATCGGACCGGCTTCGTCTACTCGGACGGGTGGATCGACGACGCGCGGCTGGTGGTGCTGACGGCCATGGACGCGGCCGAGCACGGCGCCACGGTGCTCACGCGCACGAAGTGCACGCACGCGGACCGGGGCGGGCCGCTGTGGACGGTGACGCTGCAGCAGCTCGGCGGCGTGCAGCGCAGGGTCACGGCGCGCGCGCTGGTCAATGCGGCCGGGCCGTGGGTCGCGCGCTTCCTCGACGAGGCCACCTGCCAGCCGGCCGCCCACCATCCGCGGATGATCAAGGGCAGCCACATCGTGGTGCCCCGGCTGTTCGGGCACGAGTTCGCCTACATCTTCCAGGCCCCGGACGGGCGCGTCGTGTTCGCCATTCCCTACGAGCGCGAGTTCACGCTGATCGGCACGACCGAGCGCGACTACGTCGGCGACCTCGCCACGCCGCGCATCGACGAGGTCGAGATCGACTACCTGCTCGAGATGGCGAACCGGTATTTCTCCCGCGACCTCCGGCGGGCCGACGTGGTGTGGACCTTCGCCGGCCTGCGTCCGCTGCTGGCGGCCTCCGGGGACGACCCGAAGAGCGTGACCCGGGACTACCGGATCGACCTCGACCCCCACGGCCCTCCGCTGCTGTCGATCTACGGCGGCAAGGTGACCACCTACCGCAAGCTGGCCGAGGACGTCGTGGACCTGCTCGCACCGCGCCTCGCCTGCCCGGGCGTGGCGTGGACGGCCGGCCGGCCGCTGCCGGGCGGCGACCTGCCCGACGCCGACTTCGCGGTCTTCCTCGCCGCCCTCTCGGCGCGCACGCCGTGGCTGCCCGCCGAATTGCGCCAGCGCTATGCCCGCGCCTACGGCACGCGCGTCGAGCGACTGCTGGACGGCGCCCGCAGCCTCGACGACCTCGGCGAGGAGGTCCTGCCCGGCCTGCATGCCGCCGAGATCGACTACCTGCGCCGCGAGGAATGGGCCGTCTGCGCCGCCGACATCCTGTGGCGGCGCTCCAAGCTCGGCCTCGTGGCACCGCCCGACGGCGAGAGCAGGCTCGACTTCTGGATCGCGACCCATCCGCCCGCCGCGGCGAGGGCTACGGCATGACACGCTACATCCTCGCGCTCGACCAGGGCACGACCAGCTCGCGTTCGATCCTGTTCGATCACGACGGCCGCCCGGTCGCCACGGCGCAGCGCGAATTCACCCAGCACTTCCCGCGCTCGGGCTGGGTCGAGCACGATGCCGAGGAAATCTGGGCGACGCAGGCGGCGACGATCGCCGAGGTGCTGGCCCGGGCCGGGGCCAAGGCCGCGGACGTGGCGGCCGTGGGCATCACCAACCAGCGCGAGACGACCGTGCTGTGGGACCGGCGGACCGGGCATCCGGTGGCTCCCGCGATCGTGTGGCAGGACCGCCGCACCGCCGACGCCTGCGCGCGCATGAAGGCCGACGGGCTCGAGGCCGAGGTCACCCGGCGCACGGGCCTGCTGCTCGACCCGTACTTCTCGGGCACCAAGCTCGCCTGGCTGCTCGACTCCGATGCCGGACTGCGGGCTCGCGCCGAGCGCGGCGAACTCGCCTTCGGCACGATCGACAGCTGGCTCGCGTGGAAGCTGTCGGACGGACGGCAGCACCTGACCGACGCCTCGAATGCGAGCCGCACGCTGCTGCTCGACCTCGCCACGGGCGACTGGGACGAGTTCATGCTCGGGCTCCTCGGCATCCCGCGCGCAGTGCTGCCGGAGGTCGTGCCGTCCAGCCTCGCGCCGGGCCGCGCGGTCGCGCTGCTCGACGGCCGCGAGGTGCCGCGCGCCGGCCTCGCCGGCGACCCGCAGGCCGCGCTGTTCGGCCAGGCCGGGTTCGAGCCGGGCATGGCCAAGAAAACCAAAGGCACGGGCTGTTTAATTCTGATGAAAACCGGC
>JBPOHK010000039.1:0-18794 GCA_052035645.1 Pseudomonadota bacterium | reverse complement strand
GCCCGCCGCACGCTGCTGGCGTGCCTGCGCAGGCAGGCGCGCTCGACCGGGGCGATGGACACGGCGCTCGACGGTGCCTTGGCCGGCCCCGTCGACGGCCAGGAGGTCGACAACCTGTCGCTCTCCACGATCAGCGAGGACGGCAGCCCGGTCGTCAAGCTCGTCCATTCGACCATCTACGACGCGCTGCGCGCGGGTGCGAGCGACATCCACCTGGAGACCGTCGGGGGCGGGCTCGAGGTCCGGTATCGCATCGACGGCGTGCTGGTGCGCGTCGCGAGCGTGGCCGGCATCGAGGTCTGCGAGCAGGTGATCTCGCGCGTGAAGGTCATGTCGGAGCTCGACATCGCGGAGCGCCGCGTGCCGCAGGACGGCCGCTTCAAGATCGCGATCGACGGCCGGCCGATCGACTTCCGCGTCTCCGTCATCCCGAGCGTGTTCGGCGAGGATGCCGTCGTGCGCATCCTCGACAAGCAGGCCATCACCGACCAGCTGCTCGGGCTGCGGCTCGACGGCCTGGGCTTCGAGGCCGGTGCGGTCGCCGGGCTGCGCCGCCTGAGTCACCTGCCGCACGGCATGCTGCTGGTCACCGGGCCGACCGGCAGCGGCAAGACCACGACGCTCTATGCGGCGATCTCCGAGTCCAACACCGGGAACGACAAGATCATCACCATCGAGGACCCGGTCGAGTACCAGCTGCCGGGGGTCCTGCAGATCCCGGTCAACGAGAAGAAGGGCCTCACGTTCGCCCGTGGCCTGCGCTCCATCCTCCGCCACGATCCCGACAAGATCATGGTCGGCGAGATCCGCGACCCGGAGACCGCGCAGATCGCCATCCAGTCGGCGCTGACGGGTCACCTGGTCTTCACGACGGTGCACGCCAACAACGTGTTCGACGTGCTGAGCCGGTTCCTGCACATGGGCGTCGACGGGTACAGCTTCGTCGCGGCGCTGAACGGCATCCTCGCGCAACGGCTCGTGCGACTCGTCTGCCGCCATTGCGCGGAGTCCCTGGTGCCGGGAGCGGATACGCTCGCCGAGCAGGGCGCCGCGGAGCTCGCCGGCCTGTCGCTGGTGCGGGCGCGCGGCTGCGGGCAGTGCCGCGGCACGGGCTACCGGGGCCGCAAGGCCGTCGGCGAGCTGCTGATCCTGAACGACGAGCTGCGCGAGGCGATCGTGGCGAAAGCGCCCGTGCGCCAGCTGAAGGAACTCGCGGCACGGTCCGGAGTGCGGGTGATCCGGCAGGCGGCGCTCGACCTGGTGCGCTCCGGCGAGACGACGCTCGAGGAGGTGAATCGTGTCACTGCGATGGCGTGACGAGGTTCGCATCCGGTTCGGCACGACGGGCATCGCGCTCGCGCGGCACCCGCGCGGCTGGCGACGTCCGGTCGAACTCGAGCGCAGGCGCAGCGTCGAGGACGGTCCATTGACCTGGGCCCGCGCCCGCGACCTGCTGCGCGAAGAACTGCAGCACGACGGCTGGGGCCTCGCCAATGCGAACGTCGTCGTGGCCGACCGTTGGGCGCGCTACGCGGTGCTGCCCTGGAGCGCGGCCCTGACCGACGAGGAAGAGCAGCTCGCGCACGGCCGTCTCGTGCTGCGCCAGGTCTATGGCGACGATCTCGCCGGCTGGACCGTGCGCCTCTCGCAGGCCTCGCCGGGCCGCTCGCGGCTCGTGTGCGCACTGCCGACGCAGCTGATCGAGGAACTGCACCACGTGCTTGCCACGGTGCAACTGCGCCTCGCGTCCCTGCAGCCGGGGATCGTCGACGCCTACAACCGCTGGCGCGCGCGCCTGCCCGATGCGGGTGCCTGGTTCGTCACGGTCGACGCCGGCCACATGGTGGCGGTGCGCACGCAGCAGGACGCGTGGGTCGAGATTCACGGCCTGCGCGCCGGGCCCGGCTGGCCGGCCGAGCTGGGCCGGCTGCGGGCCCTCGAGCGACTGGCGAACCCCGGGACTCCGGGCACCACGCGCGCGTTCGTCGACGTGCCGCCGGCCGAGTGTGACCCGGAGGCCGGCGCCGGCCAGGGCCTCGAGTGGCTGGACCTGCCCACGGTCGTCGACCGTGGACTGACGCGTCTCGGCCGCCTGCGCAGGGAGGTCGCATGAGCGCGCGCCCCGTGCTGCTGGACTTCGTGCGGGACGGTACGCCACGCGGCGTCGCTCGCTACGCGCTGCTGGCCGCCGGGATGCTCGCCCTCGCCACCGTCGCACTGACGTACCGTGCCGTCCGCTCGGAAGCCGACGCGCTGGAACTGCGCATGGCCGCGCTGGACCCGGTCGAGGTCGAGCCCGCCGTCGGCGCATCGGCCTCGGCGCTGGTTGCCAGCGCCACCGAGGTCGTGACGGAACTCGCGACGCCCTGGGGGAGACTGCTCGGTGATCTCGAGGTGGCGGGACGCGACCAGGCGCGCGACATCGCGCTGCTCGCCATCGAACCCGACACCCGTCATCGCAGGATTCGCATCGTAGCCGAGTCCCGCGACCTGCCGGCTGCGCTGGCCTACACCACCCGGCTGCAGCGCAGCGAGGCGCTGCGCTACCCGCTGCTCGTGAGCCACGAGGTGCAGGTGGACGACCAGTATCAGCCGGTTCGCTTCGAGGTCGCCGCAGACTGGAGGACCGTGCCATGACGGGACTGCGTGCCTGGCTGGCGCGCCCGGGTGCCGTGCGCATGCCCAGCGTGGACGGTGTCACCGCCAGCGGCCTGGTGCTCCTGCTGACCAGCGTGGTGCTCTGGTTCGGCACCCTCGCCCCGCTGCGCGCCAACGTCGCCGACCTGCGCGACGAGGTCGAGCGCCTCGAGACCGCGAATCGCGACGGCACGCGAGGGCCGCGCTCGCTGGACGCCCAGGCGCGCGCTTTCGTGCGGAGGCTTCCGGCCCGCAACGACCTGCCCGGTGTCCTCGCGGTGGTGGCCGAGCAGGCCCGGACGGCCGGACTGGCGCTGGAGCGAGGTGACTACGAGTTCACGCTGGCGAAGTCGGGGAACGTCGCGCGCTACCACCTGACGCTGCCGGTCGTCGGTACCTACCCGCAGATCCGGCGTTTCGTATCCGAGACACTCGCGCGCCTGCCGCCCGTGGCCCTGGAGGGACTGGCGCTTGAGCGCGACGCGGTCGGCGACGCGCAGTTGCGCGCCAGTCTCCGGTTCGTCGTGATGGTCCGGGGCGAGCCATGAGGCGTCCCGCGTGGTCGAGGACGCTGCTGCGCGACCGCCGTCTCTGGCTGGCCGGCTGCGCGGTCGCGGCGGCCAGCGTGGCCCTCTGGGGCACGGCGCGGACCCAGGACGCGGGCGGAGTCGGTGCGGTGGACGACCCGCGTCCCGGCCGCTCCGCGTCTGCCGCGCGGCCGGCCACGCCGGCAACGATCGACTTCCCGCACCGCAGTGCCCGGCCGGGGGTGTCGCCCGCGCTGTTCACCGGGCATTCGTGGTACGTGCCGCCGCCGCCGCCGCCGCCGGTCAAGGCCGGCCCACCGCCCAAGCCGGTTGCTCCGCCCCTGCCGTTCGCCCTGCTCGGGACATACGAACCGGCGGGCGGCCGGGCGATCTTCTACCTGGTGCGCGGCGAGCAGGTGTTCGACGTCGAGGTCGGCGACACGCTCGAGGGAACGTACTCGGTCGATGCGGTCCAGAACGACGAACTGCTGTTCACCTACCTGCCGCTCAAGCAGCAGCAGGCGTTGAGTCTCCGGAGATGACCTGACATGGGGCCACGCCGCCTGCGATCGCTGCTGATCCTCCTCCTGCTCACGGCCGCCGCCGGCTGCGAAACCGCGCGCGTGCACGAGGAAGGCCTGCTGGACATGGAATCCGGACGCTACGAGGACGGCATCGCCAAGCTCGAGCAGGCCGCCGCCGCGGACCCGGCCAATCTCGGGTACAAGCTGGACCTGCAGAGCCAGCGCAGCCAGGCCGTCGCCGATCTCATCAAGCAGGCGGATGCGGCGCGCACCGCCGGGCAGGCCGAGACGGCGCGCTCCGGCTACACGCGGGTGCTGCGCCTCGATCCGGACAACGTCCGCGCCAGGCGCGGACTGGAGCAACTGGACGCCGACAAGCGGCACGCGGACCAGATCGCCCGGGCGAAGCGCGACCTGCAGCAGGGCCGGCTGGAATCGGCGGAGGGATTGCTGCGCTCCGTGCTCGCCGAGGATCCAGGCTCGGCCGCCGCCAGCGCGCTGCGTGCACAGATCGACGCGGCGCGCGGCCCGACCTCGGTTCCGCTGCGGCTGCGTGCCAGGGACAACCGTCCCGTCAACCTGCAGTTCCGCGACGCCAACACCAAGATGGTGTTCGAGGCGCTCGCCCGCCAGACGGGCATCAACTTCATCTTCGACAAGGACGTGCGCAGCGACGGCAAGACCACGATCTTCGTGCAGGACGTGCCGATCGAGCAGGCGATCACCCTGATCCTGGCCCAGAACGGGCTGGCGCAGCAGGTGCTCGCCGAGAACATGGTGCTCATCTACCCGAACACCGCGGCCAAGCAGAAGGAGTACCAGGAGCAGGCGGTGCGCACGTTCTACGTGTCCAACTCGGACCCGAAGCGGGTCATGGAGATGATCAAGACGATGCTCGGCACGAAGACGCTGTTCGTCGACGAGCGGGCCCGGACCGTCGCGATGCGCGACACGCCACAGGCGATCCGCATGGCCGAGAAGCTGATCGCCTCGGTCGACGTGCCGGATGCCGAAGTCATGATGGAAGTCGAGGTGCTCGAGCTGTCGCGCTCGCGCCTGCAGCAGCTCGGCATCAAGTACCCGGAGCAGGTGACGCTGTCCCCCACGCCGCTGGCCGGCGACCCGCTCGTGCTCGCCGACCTAGGCAACCAGGATTCCACCACCATCCAGGTCAGCGACGTCTCGCTGAGCGTCGACCTCCAGCGTCAGATCACGACCAGCAACCTGCTCGCGAGCCCGCGGATCCGGGCCCGCAACCATGAGAAGGCCAAGGTCCTCATCGGCCGCCGCGTGCCGGTGATCACCAGCGCCTCGACGCCGTCGAACGGCGGCAACATCCAGACGAGCAGCGTGCAGTACGTCGACGTCGGCCTGACGCTCGAGGTGGAGCCGGACGTCTACCTCGACAACGACGTCGCCATCAAGGTCAACCTCGAAGTGAGCAACATCGTTCGCCAGGTCCGCGTCGGGGACACGCTCGCCTACGAGATCGGCACGCGCAACGCCTCCACGCTGCTGCGGCTGCGCGACGGCGAGACCCAGGTGCTGGCCGGACTGATCCAGGACAACGAGCGCACCACGGCCAACCGCATTCCGGGCCTCGGCGACATCCCGATCCTCGGCCGCCTGTTCGGGACCCAGAACGACGACGGCGAGAAGTCCGAGATCGTGCTGTCGATCACGCCGCGCATCGTGCGGGCGCAGAGCCGGCCGACCAGCGACAGCATCGAGTTTGCCTACGGAACGGAGAACGGCTCGAGTGGCTCGCCGCTCGGCGCGGTCGCGGGCGGCGGTACGACCGGCGGTGCAACGGGCCGCCCCGTCGAACGGGTGGCCCTGCCCGAGACCGTCCCGCCGGCAGGCGCAGCGGATGCCGAGCCCGCGTCCGAGGCCGCGAGGACCCCCGAGGCGGAGGGTGGCGCCGCGGAGAAGACGGCGCCGCCGGCGCGGCCGGTCTCGCGCCTCGACGGCCCGGGACAGGTGAAGGTAGGCCAGGAGTTCGAGGTCAGCCTCAAGCTCGACAATGCCGAGGCCATCGCGGGAATCAAGGCCATGCTGCGCTTCGATCCCATGGTGCTGGAGTTCACGGGCGGATCGGCCGGTTCGCTCGTCCCGGCCGACCAGCAGGAGGCCGGGACGCCCCGCAACGACGTCGGCGGAGGGCGCGCGCGCTTCGAGGTGGCCGGCACCCGCATCAGCGGCGACGGGGTGTTGTTCACGGCCCGTTTCAAGGCATTGCAGCCACGTCCGCAGACGGCCGTCGCGCTGCAGCAGCTGGCGGCGACGCAGCCGGACGGCGAGCTGATCGGCGTCATGGCGTCCCGGCCGCTGGTGCTGGTGGTCACGCCATAGGTCATGCGCGTGCGCACGCAGGGCTTCACGCTGATCGAGCTGGTCGTGACCGTGGCCATCGTCGGCCTGCTCGCGACCGCGGTCTTCCCGCTCGCGCAGCTCGCGAGCCGTCGCGCCAAGGAACAGGAACTGCGGCTGGCGCTGCGCGAGATCCGCGATGCGATCGACGCCTACAAGAAGGCGGCGGACGAGGGCCGCGTCGTGCTGGAGGTCGGCCAGACGGGTTACCCGCCGACACTCGATGCCCTGGTGGAGGGCGTCAGCGACGCACGCAATCCGGAGTCGGCGGCCATCTACTTCCTGCGCCGCGTGCCCCGCGATCCGTTCTATCCCGATCCGGATGCGCCGGCTTCGACGACCTGGGGCCTGCGCAGCTACGCGAGCCCGCCGGACGATCCTCAGCCGGGCGACGACGTGTACGACGTCCACTCGCTTTCGAACGGCACGTCGCTGGCCGGGGATGCCTACCGTGACTGGTAGACGCCGTCGCGGCTTCACGCTGATCGAACTCCTGGTGGTGATCGCCATCATCGCCACGCTGCTGACCATCGCCGCACCGCGCTACTTTCGCAGCCTGGAACGTTCGAAGGAGACCGTGCTGCGCCAGGACCTCGCGGTCCTGCGCGATGCCATCGACAAGTACGCGGCCGACCGCGACCAGTATCCCGAGACGCTGGAGGCGCTCGTCGAGCACGGTTACGTGCGGGCCGTGCCCGAGGATCCGCTGACGCGTTCGGCAGCGACCTGGCTGCTGGTGCCGAGCGACGACCCCGAGCGTCCCGGCATCCGCGACGTGCGCAGCGGCGCGGAGGGCGACAGCGTCTCCGGCAAGCCCTTCACCGAGTTCTGACGGCGTCGCCGCATGGGCACCACAGGCACGAGGTCGGCGTCCCGGGGATTCACGTATCTCGGCCTGCTGTTCGCGATTGCGCTGCTGGGACTCGCGCTGGCCACGGCCGGCACGCTCTGGAGCGTCGGCGCGCGCCGGGAGCGCGAGGCGCGGCTGCTGTGGGTCGGTGCGCAGTACCAGCGCGCCATCGCCGCGTACTACCGTTCGGGTCCGGCGGGCGTACGCCAGTGGCCGTCCACGCTGGAGGACCTGCTCGAGGATCGCCGGGGCCCCACGCTGCTGCGGCACCTGCGGCGCCTGTACGCGGACCCGATGACCGGCCGCAACGACTGGACGCTGGAGCGTGCCGCCGAGGGAGGCATCGTCGGGGTGCGCAGCAGCGCGCAGGGACGCCCGATGAAGCGCGCCGGGTTCGTCCCGGAACTGGCAGCGCTCGAGGGTGCCGAGTGCTACTGCGACTGGTCGTTCGTCGTCGTACCCCACATGGGTGCCCCTGCGGTGCAATCGCCGTGAATTGCTTGACGCTCCTCCCCTGAGGGGTACCCTATCCCGGACAGCAGAACGATACGAATTCCGCTTCTCGATGGAGCGGGCACGACAGGGGGGAGGGAGCACGCGCCCGGGACGATTCCCGGGTGCGTGACGAAAAAAATGCACCGGCCAGCCTGGCGCCGCGCGCGCGCAGTCGCATAGCAGCCGCCCATGGACGCTCACGTACCCGAGCAGGGACGCGACGCGCACGTCAAGGTGCGGATCGCGATCGTCGACGATCACATCATCCTGCGCCAGGGACTGCGTGCGCTGCTGGAGATCGAGGGCGACCTGGACGTGGTCGGCGAGGCGGGCACGGCGCGCGAGGCCGTCGACCTCGTGCGCAGCACGCAGCCGGGCGTCATCCTCTCGGACATCGCGCTGCCGGACCAGTCGGGCCTGGCGCTCATCGCGCAACTGCAGCAATGCTGTCCTCTGGCGAGGATCCTGATTCTCAGCGCGTACGGCAGCGAGGACTACATCCGTGCCGCGCTGAATGCCCGGGCCGACGGCTACGTGCTCAAGGACGCGAGCCGCGCCGAGCTGCTCTACGCGATCCGGGCCGTCGCCCGCGGCGAGAAATTCCTGAGTGCCGCGATCATGGCGCGGGCCGTCTCCGGCCTGATCACGACCGCGGAGGGGTCGCGGACGCCCGCAGTGCCGACGATCACCGGCCGGGAACGGGAAGTGCTGATCCGGGTCGCGCAGGGCATGCCCAACAAGTCGATCGCCAAGGAACTCGACCTCGCCGTCAAGACCGTCGAAAAGCATCGGTCCAACCTGATGCGCAAGCTGTCGCTGCACAATTCGGCGGAGGTGACGATGTATGCGGTGCGTACCGGCCTCGTCAATGCGGACCGGGGCGATGGCGAGCATTCCAGCTGACGGTCGCACGCCCGCGATCTGCGGCGCGAGACGCCCCGCTCGTGTACCCCGCGCCGATGGCCGCGGGGCGGAGGCGGTCGATCGCGTTCGTACCGGCCCGGTGAACGCATGACCCGCGGGGCCGGCGCCTGGCGGACCGCCGTGCTGGCCGTAATGCTGGCCAGCGCGCCCGGACTCGCCGAGCAGGCGCCCGAGCCGCGCGGCGAACTGCTGGTGTTCGCCAACGCCGAGGGCTACCGGCTGGACGACTCCGAGGTCTTCGGCGAGGAGTCGGACGGCGTGCTCGCGGTGGACCTTCTCGGCAGCTGGACCACGGGCCGCTTCCGGATCCTGGGCGAGCTGCTGGTGAGCTCGGAGGAACAGGACCTCGAGCGGCTGCAGGCGGGCTACGAGATCCGGCCGAACACGATGTTCTGGCTCGGACGCTTTCACCAGCCCGCCAGCTACTGGAACACGCGATACCACCACGGCCAGTTCCTGCAGACGAGCATCACCCGGCCGGCGATCGAGGAGTGGGAGGACGAGGGCGGCGTGCTGCCACAGCACGTCCTGGGAGCGATGGTCGAATCGAGGGTGCCCTTCGGCGAGTCGCGCGCTCTCAACCTCTCGGTCGCCGCAGGACTCGGACCGCGGCTGCACGACCGCGAACTCCAGCCGACGGAGATCTTCAACCCGGATTCGCGCCCGCGCGGAGGATCGTTCTCGCTGCAGGCGAGCTACCTGCCCGACTACTGGAGCAACGACGGCATCGGGCTGCTCGCGTCGCACAACGAAGTGAGGATCGACGAGGCCGTGCGTCCGTACGGCGCGGATTGCGTCGATCTCGACATGCTCGGGCTGTCGTTCGACTTCGCGCCCGGACGCTGGCGACTCACGTCGGCGGTCTACTGGATCCAGAGCGACTTCGACGGCAGCGCGGACGACGGGCCCGACTCGTTCATGAGCGGTTACCTGCAGGCCCAGCGCACCTTCGGCGAGCGCTTCACCGCGCTGGTGCGGGCCGAGGCCTCTTCCGGCGCCGCCGACTCCGCCTACCTCGCCCTGTTCGACGACTTCGTCGAGCGGCGCAGCGTCGTCGACCTGCGCTGGGACTTCGCCCGCCGGCACGCGCTCACCTTCGAGTGGGCGGACACCGACACCCTGCACGACCGTTATCACGAATACCGGCTGCAATGGAGCGCGGCCCTGCGATGACGCTCACGCGGCGAACGTTGCTGGGGCTGATGGTGGCCACCGCCGCACACGCCGCCGGGCCACCGCCGCGCGAGCGCGCCGTCGTCCTGTTCTCCACGGACCCGGACCCCGACATGTCGCTTGCGACGCTCGAACTGCGCAAGCTCTACCTGGGATTCACGGTGCGCCACGACGGGCACCCGCTGCGACCGGTCCGCAACCGGACCGACGCCACGCTGGATGCCGTATTCCTGCAGTACGTGGTGGCGATGTCGGAGGAAATCTACCAGCGGCGCCTGCTGGAGCTCTCGCTGCAGCAGGGGCGTCCGCGGCCCATCGAGGTGACCTCGCTCGACGCCCTGGTGCGGGCGATGGCGGTCCCGCACGGCATCTCGTTCGCCTGGGAGGCCGACCTGGCGCGCATCCCGGGCGCCCAGGCGAGCCGCGTCCTGTGGCGCGGCTGACCGACAGCCTGGCGGCGCGCCTCGGGCTCACGGCGCTCGTGAGCAACGTGGTGCTCCTGCCGCTGCTCTACGTCGCGCTCAACGCGATCGTCACCCGCAGCGAGCAGGAGGCGCACGTCACGGAGATCCGCACCTACGCCCGGCTGGTGGCCGACCAGATCGAGTTCGGCGGCGCGGCCTACTCGGACGGACAGATCCAGGCGTTGCTCGAGCACATCGTGATCAGCGGCGATGCGAAATACGCCGAGTTCGTGACCGGGGATCGCACGATCCGTGCGGCATTCGGTCCCGCGGAGTCGTCGCCGCGCTTCACCGGCGACGACTTCGACTTCGGCCAGGGCGACGACGGTACCTACAACCTGTCGATGGTGATGCACCACGGGGGCCGGCAGGCGACGCTGCGCATCGGCTTCGACGAGACCTTCGTCATGGAAAAGATCCAGCGCACCCGCCGGCTCATCGCCGGCTCGCTCGGCGCCTTCTTCCTGGTGTCGACCCTGCTCGCGGCATTCTTCGGCAACCGCCTGGCGCAGCCGCTCGAGGCACTGCAACGGACGTCCCGCCGCGTCGCCTCCGGCGAGCTGTCGCTGACGCTTTCCACGCGCAGCCGCATCGACGAGGTGCGCCAGCTCACCGCCGACCTGGAGGTCATGCGCGAGCGCCTGGTCGACGTCGGGCGCCGGCTGCAGGAGGAGATGCTGGAGCGCGACGTGGCCGAGCGCCAGCGGCGCCGTCTCGAGGATCGACTCGCGCAGCGCCGGCGGCTCGAGACGGTCGGCACGCTGGCGGGCGGCATCGCGCACGAGTTCAACAACATCCTGGTGCCGATCCAGCTGTATACGGAGATGGCCGTCGAGGACCTGCCCGACGGCGACCCCATGCGCGCCGACCTGGTCCGCGTGCTCGACGCGGCCCGGCGCGCGAAGCGCATCGTCGCCGACATCCTCGTGTTCACGCGCGAGCCGAGGGCGGGCCCCCGGGCGGGTGTCGACCCGGCCGGGATCGTGCGCGAGGTCGGAGCGCTGTACGAACGGATCGCGGCCGACGGGATCCGCGTCGTCGTCGACACCCGGGCAGACTGTCCGCCGGTTGCGGGCGAGGCCGGCATGCTGCACCAGGTGGTCTTCAACCTGTGTTCCAACGCCTGTGCGGCCATGCAGGATCGTGGCGGCCTGTTGACCCTGTCGGCCGGGCCGGCCCCCGCCGGCGTCGTGGCGCTGACGGAGCTGTCGGCCGGGCGATATGTCGACATCGGTGTGCGTGACACGGGGCACGGCATCGACGAAGCGATCCGGCCGCGGATCTTCGAACCCTTCTTCACGACGCGCGGCGTCGGTCACGGAACGGGCCTCGGCCTGTTCGTCGTGCACGGCATCGTCGCGAGCATGGGTGGCGCGGTGACGGTGGAAAGCGAGCCCGGGGCCGGTACCGAGTTCCACGTGCTGCTGCCGGAATTTCAGGACGAGGCGACCGAGGCGCCGCCCGTCGCAGACGCTGAGGTGACGACGTGACACGAATCCTGGTGATCGACGACGAACGCGACGTGCGCGACTCCGTGGCCAAGATCCTCGGGCGCGAGGGCTACGAGGTCCGCACGGCCGACGGCGGCACGGCCGGCCTCGACGAGTATCGCGCCCACGGCGCCGACATCGTCATCACCGACATCATCATGCCGGAACCGCACGGCATCGACGTCATCGGGGAATTGCGCCGCAGCAGTGCGGAGGTCCGGATCGTGGCGATCTCCGGCGGCGGCAACTTCGGGCCGAACGGCTACCAGCCGGGTGCGATCACCACCGATGCCTACCTGGCCGCGGCCAGCCAGGCGGGCGCCGACGCGGTGGTGACCAAGCCATTCGACCGGCGGGAACTGCTGGCGGTCGTGCGCGGCCTGGACCGCGATTGACGGTCGGGGCCGGCGCCGGGCAGCGCGGGAGTTCGTCCGGCCCCTGACGCGGTGCCCGCATGGCGGGCGAGTGCCGGGCCTGCAGTGCGCTCAGCCGTCCGTCTCCCTCGTGGAAGTCCTCTTGGACCGCCACAGGAAGAGAACTAGCGCCAGCAGCAGCAGCAGCCAGATCCCGACGACTCCGATGGACATGGTGTGTTACCTCGCCCTCGTGCGGCCGCGGAGCCGGGCCAATGGCGGCGAAACCGTCAGCCAGCCGGGCATGCCGCAGGATGGGCGTGATCGGTGCGGTCGCGCAATGGGGCACGGACCCCAGCGGGGTCCTACCGTGTTTCCCGCCAAGGCTGCGCGGCACGCGGTATGGTCGCCGGGGCCCGGCTGAGCGAATGTCCGGCCAGGACGACTCCAGGAGCGGACATGACCGGCAGGCTGGGACGCGCGCGTGTCATGGTGCTGATGCTGGGCCTGCCGATCGTGGCGACGCCGGCGCTGGGATGCTCGATCTGCCGTTGTGGCGACCCGACCTACAACGCGCTGGGCAACGAAGGCATCGCGCAGGAAGGCTGGCGCCTCGCGCTCGACTGGGATCGCGTCGAGAAGACGCAGGGCGGCGGCGGCGAGCAGGAGTCCCTGACCGAGCGGCGGACCACGCTGCTGGCTGCATTTGGCGTGAGCGAGGCCGTGGGGGTCTTCCTGCGCGTGCCCTTCAGCCAGCGCCGGCTCGAGAGCCATGAAGACGGGGAAGCCGGACACGTCGCCGTCAGCGGTCTGGCCGACCCCGAGATTTCCCTGCAGTGGCGACTCTGGTCGTCGGCTTTCGACGGCGAAGTCGGCACGCGGTCGCGCGTCTATCTCACCGGCGGCGTCAAGACCGACTGGGGCGAGAACGACGAAAGCGCCGGAGGCGAGCGGCTCGACGAACATGTCCAGCCGGGCACCGGAGCCAAGGACGAGTTCATCGGCATCGCGGCCTCACGCCAGGTCGACCCGGCGACCGCGCTGTTCGCCTCCGTGCAGCATCGACTGACCGGCCGCAATGACCATGGCTACCGGTACGGCCGCTCGACACTGCTGAACGTCGCCTACGACCGTCGGCTCGGCGCACGCTGGGATCTCGTCGTCGAGGCCAACTACCGACAGGCAGGGCGCGACGAGATCGACGGGCAGGGCACGCGGGATCCGGACACCGGCGGCGCGATCACCTATCTCACGCCGCGGATGCTCTTCGACCTGGGCCACGGCTGGGTGCTGCGCGCGTCGGCGCAGCTGCCGCTCTACCAGCACGGCCTGAACGGCGATCAGCACGAGCGTGCCGTGCTGAACGTCGGTGCGACCTACCTGCCCCGGCGCTGACCCGGTTCAGCCCGCGAGCGCCCGACAGGCCTTGACGCAGGCGAGGCAGGACTCGCGACAGGCGGCGCATTCCTCGTGATGGGCCGCATGCGGTTCGCACGCGCTGGCGCAGGTGTCGCAGAAGCCGGCGCAGGTGGCCGCCAGTGCCTTCAGGTTGGCGGGAGCCGCATTGGCAAACCCGGCGACGTCGGCCATGGCCTCGACCACCGCCAGCATGTTCATGACGGCTCGCTGGCACTCGGCCATGCCGGCCATGCCCGCCGCGAGGTGTTCCGTGCAGCGCGCCAGGCACGCCCGGCCCGCGCGCAGGCAATCGGCCGTCGCGGCGATGACCGCCTTGTGCTCGGCCGAAAGGGGCGCGGCCGGTGCCAGCATCGCATGGCCCTCGCGTGGCGTCTCGCCCGCGGCCGTCGAGGCCGCCAATGCCGCGCCGAACCCGGCCATGGCGGTAATCAGTTCACGACGTGTCACGTCAGCTCCATTCGTCATGATCCCTCTCCTGTCCTGGGTGGATGTCCGGGGCCTGGCACAGGCGCTCGCCCCGGGGACGCTCACTCGATGTTCTGCACCTGCTCGCGCATCTGTTCGATCAGCACCTTGATGTCGACCGCCGTGCGCGTCGTGTCCACGTCCTGCGACTTGGACGACAGCGTGTTCGCCTCGCGGTTCAGCTCCTGCATGAGGAAATCGAGGCGCCGTCCGGCCGGCTCCTTCGAATCGAGGATCTGCAGGGTCTCGGTGACGTGGCTGCCGAGGCGGTCGAGTTCCTCCTCGAAGTCCATCTTGTAGGCGAGCAGCACGAGTTCCTGCTCGAGCCGCTCGGGACCGACCTGCGCGCCGAGCTGGGCCACGCGTTCCGCCACCCTGGCGCGGATCCTCGCGGCCAGCTCCGGCAGCCGGGCCCGTACCAGCGCGACGCTCTGCTGCAGCGCCTCGCAGCGGGTGCGCAGCATGTCGCGGATGCGCGCACCCTCGCGGGACCGCGACTCGTTCAGCTCCGCCGCGGTCTCGCGGACCAGGTCCAGCGCGGCGGCGAGAACCGGTGCGAGGTCGCGCTCCGCCTCGCGCACCACGCCCGGCCAGCGCAGCAGGTCGAGCGCATCGACCGGGGTCGGCGGGCGCCCGGCCAGCGCATCGACCTCCGCGGCCCGCTGCAGCAATTGCTCGAGCAGGGGGCGGTTGATCTCCAGGGAGGCGGGCGCGGCCGCCGTGCTGCGCAGGTAGAGCCCGGCATCGACCTTGCCGCGTCGTAGGGCGGCGGCCAGGTGCTGGCGCAGCTCGTTCTCGAGGCCACGCAGTTCCTCGGGCATGCGCATCGAAAGCTCGAGGTAGCGGTGGTTGACCGCCCGCAGTTCGCACGTCAGCGTGCCCCAGGGCCCCTGGCGCTCCCGCCGGGCGAAGCCGGTCATGCTGCGGATCATGTGGGTGTTTCCCGAAAAACCATCGTGAAACAAGGGATTCGGGCGCACGGCCCCTTGGGGAAACACGCCGCGGGATGATATAAGCCGGACGGGAGTTTACATGAGAACCGGCGTGCCGGAGCGAGCCTTGCAGATCGAGCACGCGGATCTGACCCTACTCGGGAATCGCGAAGAAAACCAAGACCGTGTCGCCATCGCCGTGGGCGAAGCGGCGGCCTTCCTGGCAGTCGTCGATGGCATGGGTGGCCATGCGGACGGCGCGCGCGCAGCCGAAACGGCGATCCGCACGATGGTGGAGTACTTCTGGGAGGCCAGCCAGCCGCTGTTCGACCCGGAGGGATTCCTGCACCTTGCGATCGGGCGCGCGCACGATGCCGTCGTGCGGCTCGGCCAGAACCTGCCGGCGGAAGTGCGTCCCCGCGCGACCTGTGCGGTCTGCCTCGTGCAGGGCTCGAGCGCCTACTGGGCGCACGTCGGCGACAGCCGCGTCTACCTGCTGCGCAACGGCGGGGTGTTCGATCGCACGCGCGACCACAGCCACGTCGAGCTGCTGCTGCGCGCCGGGCGCATCACCGAGCAGCAGGCGCTCGTGCACCCGATGCGCAACTACGTCGAGTGCTGCATCGGCGGCGACCCGGTGCTCCCGGAGATGACGCTGAGCTGCCGCCGCTCGCTCAGGCCCAACGACCTGCTGCTGCTGTGCTCGGACGGACTGTGGTCCGGCCTCAGCGACGAGGACGTCGGCGCGCTCGGGCGAACGACCGGACATCCGCTGCGCGAGGCGCTCGCGGAGCTCGGCCAGAAGGCCACGACCGCGTCGGCGCCCTTCGCCGACAACACCACGGCCGCCGCGATCCGCTGGCTCGGCCCCTGAACGGAGTGCCGACGTGAGACCGAGTGGACGCGCATCCGACGAGCTGCGCAACGTGCGCATCACCCGCGCTTTCACGCGTCACGCGGAGGGCTCGGTGCTGGTCGAGTTCGGCGACACGCGCGTGCTGGTGACCGCCACGGTCGAGGACGGCGTGCCGTCGTTCCTGCGCGGCAAGGGCGCGGGCTGGGTCACCGCCGAGTACGGCATGCTGCCGCGGGCCACGCACACGCGCAGTGCGCGCGAGGCCGCGAAGGGCAAGCAGGGCGGCCGCACCCTCGAGATCCAGCGCCTCATCGGCCGCTCGCTGCGCGCCGTCGTGGACATGCGTGCGCTCGGCGAGCGCACCGTCACGCTCGACTGCGACGTGCTGCAGGCCGACGGCGGTACGCGCACCGCCTCGATCACGGGCGCCTACGTCGCGCTCGCCGACGCGATGGAGTCGCTGCAGCGACGCGGCGCGATCGCGGCCAGCCCGCTGCACGGCCAGGTCGCCGCGGTCTCGGTCGGCATCGTCGGCGGCGTCCCGGTGGTCGACCTCGACTACGCCGAGGACTCCGGCGCGGAGACCGACATGAACGTGGTGATGAACAACGGCGGCGGGTTCATCGAGGTGCAGGGCACCGCCGAGGGGCACGCGTTTCGCCGCCACGAACTCGACGAACTGCTGAACCTCGCGGCCGCCGCCTGCCAGCGCCTGTTCGCGCTGCAACTGGAGGCGCTGCACGACGACCCGCCGGCGCGCGCGGGTCCGGGGCGGGGATGAACCGGCGGCCGGCACTCCCGGCCCGGGTGGTGCTCGCGACCGCCAATCCCGGCAAGCTGCGCGAGATGCGCGAAATCCTCGCGCCCAGCCACGTCGAAGTGTGGCCGCTCGCCGAGTTCACCGCCTATTCGGCGGAGGAGACCGGCAAGAGCTTCGTCGAGAACGCCATCCTCAAGGCGCGCTTCGCGGCGCAGGCGGCGGACATGCCCGCCATCGCGGACGATTCGGGCCTCGAGGTCGACGCCCTGCAGGGCGCGCCGGGCATCTACTCCGCGCGCTATGCGGGCCCCGGCGCGGACGACGCCGCCAACAACCGCAAGCTGCTCGCGGAGCTCGAGCCCGTGCCCGACGAGCAGCGCACCGCGCGCTACTGCTGCGCCATGGTCTACCTGCGCCGGCCCACCGACCCGATGCCGGTGATCGCGCAGGCCACTTGGGAAGGCCGCATCGCCCGCGTGCCGCGGGGCCGCGGCGGGTTCGGCTACGACCCGGTCTTCGTCGTCGCCGGCGGCCAGCGCATGGCGGCGGAGTACGACGCCTCCGAGAAGAACCTCGTCAGCCACCGCGGACAGGCGCTGCGCGCACTGGTCGCCGCGCTCGGGACCGCGCCCGCCCTGAAATGACCGGCTTCGGCCCGGTGCCGCTCGCGCTGTACGTCCACCTGCCCTGGTGCGTGCGCAAGTGCCCGTACTGCGACTTCAACTCGCACGCCGTGCCGTCCGCCGGCCTGCCGCAGCAGCCCTACGTCGAGGCCCTGCTCGACGACCTCGCCTCGGTCGCGCCGCTCGTCGCGGGCCGGCCGATCGTCTCGGTGTTCTTCGGCGGCGGCACGCCCAGCCTGTTCGCGCCGGCGGCGGTGGCCCGGGTGCTGCGCGGCGCGCGCGACCTGCTCGCCTTCGCGCCGCAGGCCGAGGTCACGCTCGAGGCCAATCCGGGCACCCTGGAACGGGGACGGTTCGCCGACTACGCCGCGGCCGGCATCAACCGCGTGTCGCTCGGCGTGCAGAGCTTCGACGACGCGAAGCTCGAGGAACTCGGCCGCATCCACGCCGCGCGCGAGGTCGACGCCGCGGTCGCCGACCTGCGCGACGCCGGGATCGACAACTTCAACCTCGACCTGATGTACGCCCTGCCGCGACAGACGCTCGCGGAAGCGCTGGCCGACGTCGAGCGCGCGCTCGCGCTCGGGCCGGCGCACGTATCGCACTACCAGCTGACGCTCGAGCCCGGCACGCCGTACGCGCGCCACCCGCCGCCGCTGCCCGACGAGGAGCTGGCCTTCGAGATGCAGCTCGCCTGCCAGGCCGTGCTCGCAGGCGCCGGCTACGCGCAGTACGAGGTGTCCGCCTACGCACGGCCGTCGCGGCGGTGCGAGCACAACCTCAACTCCTGGCAGTTCGGCGACTACCTCGGCGTCGGCGCCGGCGCTCACGGCAAGCTGACGGACGCGGCGCGCGGCAGCATCGTGCGCACGGTCCGCGCACGGCATCCCGCGGCGTACCTCGCGGCGGCCGGTCCGGCCCGCGTCACCGAGACGCGCGAGATCGCCTCGGCCGAGCGGCCGTTCGAGTTCGTGCTGAACGCGCTGCGGCTGCTCGACGGCTTCGCGCCCGAGACCTTCGAGGCACGCACGGCCCTCCCGACCGGGGCGCTCGAGCCGGCGCTCGAGGTCGCCTGCCGACGCGGGCTGCTCACCTCGCGGGACGGCGGTGGCTGGCGTCCGACCGGGCTCGGCTTCCGTTTCCTCAACGACTTGCAGCAACTTTTTCTGCCCGGCTGAACCGGTGTCAGCTTGGCGGCCGCGCGCACGGGCGCCGGCGGAGCGTCCGGCGGCACGCAAAATGCTTGCGCGGCGGCCCCGGATCGGCTAGGCGGGTCGTCACTTATGCACACGCGGTTCGGGCCGATTCAGATACGGCAGCTTACAGACCCTAATCGAAGTGAAACATAAGGCGGATCTCTCAAGCCAATGTTCTATAAAGAAAAAAGGCCCTGGTCAAAATTTAACCAAAGCAGAAAGCACGGCATTCTGCGCGAGTGCGGGTCGGGGTCGGGTGCACTCATCCACAAAGTTATCCACAGGTTTTGTGGATAACCGGGGCACCCGGCCATCCGCGCCGGGTCCGGGGGCCGGGACGCTCCGGCCGTTGCGTACAGTGCTTGCCGCGCCCGCCGGCGGCCCCTATACTTCGCGGCCCACTTTCGACGACCTGACCCAAGGGCCTCGGCCATGAAGAGCGGAATCCACCCGGACTACAAGCAGATTCAGGTCACTTGCAGCTGTGGCAACAGCTTCGAGACCCGCTCCACCCTCGGCCAGGACCTGCAGATCGAAGTCTGCTCGAGCTGCCACCCGTTCTACACGGGCAAGCAGAAGATCGTCGATACTGGCGGCCGGGTCGACCGGTTCCGCAAGAAGTACGCCAAGGGCTGACGGCCCGTTCCGCGGGACGCGCGTGCGGGGCGCCTCGGGCGCCCCGTTTCGTTTCGGGCGCCGGGAACTTTGTGCCCCGCCCGGGGCACTCTAGACTCAG
>JBPOHK010000179.1:0-9510 GCA_052035645.1 Pseudomonadota bacterium | reverse complement strand
GTGAAGTGAGCGACTCGGCGACTGGGCCGACGAGAAAACAGGGGACACTCACGAATTTTCGCGATCGCGAAAATTCGTGAGTGTCCCCTGTTTTCTCGTCGGCCCAGTCGCCGAGTCGCTCACTTCACCGCGGGGTTGAGCGAGTAAGTGCCCGTAAGGCGCGCCTCGGCCAGCACGTGCTTCGCGATCGCATCGCGGACCTGGGTGCCCGTGAAATCGCCGTCAACCGGGCAGCGCGCGAGGTCGGTGGCGTACACGATGAAGTGGTAGTGGTGCAGCAGCTCGTCGTTCCACGGCGGGCAGGGGCCGTCGTAGCCGAGATACCTGCCGCCCATTTCGGTGTCGCCGGCGAACCAGAGCGTGTAGTCGTTGACGCCCTGTCGGGAACCGGCCGGTCCGGCCGGGGCCGTCTTGCCGCGGGCGACGATGCCGTCCGAGCACTGGCCCGCGCGGATCTCGCTGACCGTCGGTGGAATGTCGACCATCAGCCAGTGGTAGAAGTCGGTGCGCGGCAGGCTCGCGGGGACCACGCGGCCTTCCTGGTTGACGTCGTCGGGACGCGTCGGCACGTCGGTGTCCACGCAGAGCAGCACCAGCGATTTCGCGGTCGAAGGCACGCCCGTCCAGCGCAGGTGCGGATTGCGGTTCCGGCTCATGCGCACGTGCGCCGCCGGGTCGGGCGCGCAGAACGCGAATTCTTCCGGCATCCGCTGCCGGTGGCCGAAACTCGAGGACATCAGTTGCACGGGGCTTCCTCCGACCGGGATCCGGGCCGCCATTCTGGCACACTGCCGCCCATCCGCCGCAGCCACGAAGCCCAGCCTTGAGCGAGCCCAGCGCCAGTTTCCGTCCGCCCGTGCCGCAGGCGGTGACCCTCCCGGGCCCGGCCGGACCGCTCGAGGCGCGCGTCGAGGATCCGCGCGCGGACGACGTGCCGGCCCCGGTGGTCGGGGTCGTGTGTCACCCGCACCCGCTCTACGGCGGCACGATGCAGAACAAGGTGGTGCACACGGTGGCCCGCGCCATGCAGGAGGCCGGGGCGCCGACCGTCCGCTTCAACTTCCGCGGCGTCGGCCAGAGCGACGGCGAGTACGCGCAGGGCGTCGGCGAGGTCGACGATGCGCACGCGGTGATCGAGTGGGCACGCGCGCGCTGGCGTTGTCCGCGGCTCTGGCTGGCGGGCTTCTCGTTCGGCGCCGCGGTCGCGCTGCAGGCTGCGCAGTCGGCGCGTCCGTCACGACTCGTGACGATCGCGCCGCCGGTCGGACGGATCATCACGCAGCCGGTGTCGCATCCCGGCTGCCCCTGGCTCGTCGTGCAGGGCGATCGCGACGAACTGGTCGACTGCGCGACGGTGCGGCAGTGGGCGGAGGCGTACGCGGCGGATGCGCCGCAACTCGTGGTGATGCGCGACGCGGAGCACTTCTTCCACGGCCGGCTCGGCGAGCTGCGGGCCGTCGTGCTCGAATTCCTGGCGTCGGGTGCCTGAACGGATCAGGCGAAAAAGGCGGGAAAACCAGGCTCAAATCGCCGGGGCGGCGAGGCCGCCCCGGCGCGGAAATCGCGTTCGATCAGCCCACGAAACCCTTGAGGTTCTTGAGCGGCATCACACGCACCTTCTTGCTGGCCGGCTTGGCCTTGAAGGTCATCTTCTCGCCGGTGAAGGGATTGACGCCTTCACGCGCCTTGGTGGCGGGCTTCTTGACGACCTTCATCTTGGCGAGGCCCGGGAGCGTGAACAGCCCGTGGCTCTTGAGGCTCTTCTTGATCACGCCGTGCAGCGAGTCGAACACCGAGCTGACCTGCTTCTTGGAAAGACCCGTGTCCTTCGAGATCGCAGCCAGGATGTCGGACTTCGTCGGTGCAGAACTCTTCTTTGCCATCTACTGTCTCCTGTGTGAGTCGCGGGCACTGAGCCCCGGTTAGTCTGTTGGCGCGCGAAAAATAGCACGAAAAGCGGCGTGTCGATACGCTCCGGAGGCTTTTTTTTCAGGGTCCGGAGCACTCAGTCCGCGTCGAACTCGCGCTTGAACTGCACCTGGTACTTCTCGCTCTGGCCGGGTGGCGAGACCTGGATGTTGAACACGAGGATCTCGTTGCCGCTGATGCCCGTCTCGCCGATGAAGTAGACGGACGCGCCTTCCGTGATCCGGCGCATCTGCAGGTCCTTCAACTGGCCGTTCAGGTTGTACGCCGTCGCGGTGACCGTCCCGTCGGTCGGGTGGGTCTTGCCGTCCGCGTCCTTGCGCAGCAGCGAAACGTTGAGCAGCACCCGGTTGGCGCTGCGCTCGATGGAATAGGCGCGGGCGGCATCCACGCCCAGCTGGTCGGTCCGGATGGCGTTGTAGTGCACCTGGAAGTTGCCGAAGTCCTGGAACGTCGGCTCCGACGGTGCGCCGGGTCGCGGGCGCCCGGGCGTGGCGCCGAAATCGCATCCTGCGGAAAAGGCTAGGAAAAATGCGGCCAGGAGCACCGGTACGAAACGGTGGTGGGTCGACGCTTGCATCGTCCTCTCCTCCTGTGGGGCAGCCAGTTGCGGTTGCGTCTCTATCTTACTGCTGTCGCCAGCGCCTGGAGCGACGCCGGCAGCGCTGCACTGCCGCACACCCGCACGCGCTTGTCGCGCGAGGCGTCGCCCTGCTCGAGGATCACGCGGGCACGCGGCACGCCGAACTGCACGGCGATGAACTCGACGAGCGCCGCGTTCGCCTTGCCGTCCACCGGCGGCGCATTCAGGCGCAGCCGGAGGCGGTCGCCGTGAACGCCGGCGAACTCCGTGCGGGACGCGCGCGGCTGCACGCGCAGTTCCAGGACCCAGTCGGTGCCCGCGCGGCGGACGGGGACGGCCACGGCGGGCCGCCTAGAACAGCAGCAGCTGCAGGGCCTGCAGGGCGATCAGCACCACGAGCGCCGACAGGTCGAGACCGCCGAGCGGCGGGATGACGCGCCGGACCGGGGCGAGCAGCGGCTCGCAGAGCCGGCCCAGGAGCTGGTGGGCCGGGTTGTAGGGGTTGGGCGCGATCCAGCTGAGCAGCGCGTAGACCAGGATCACCACGACGTAGAACTGCAGCACCGTGTGCAGCAGGCTGCGCAGGGCCGACACCGCCAGCACGCCCGGGTCGAGGCCGTAGCCCACCACGAGCCGCAGCAGCGCGGTGCCCGCCAGCTGGACGAGCAGGACGGCGACGATCGAGGCGGTGTCCAGCCGTCCGGCGGGCGGCAGGACCTTGCGCAACGGCATCACCAGCGGGTCGGTGACCTTGAGCACGGCCTGGCCGATGGGGCTGCGGAAGTCCGCGCGCACCAGTGGCATGAGGACCCGCAACAGGTAGGCGACCACCACGAAGGCGATCAGGGTGTCGAGGACGAACAGCAGTGCGCGCATGTCGGTTCCGCCGGTGAGCCGTCAGTCGCTGCCGAACTGGCGGGCCAGTTCGGTGGAGCGGCGCGCGGCTGCCGCGACCGCCTCGGCAAAAATAGCACGCACCTGCGCGCCTTCGAGCACCTGCATCGCAGCCGCGGTGGTGCCACCCTTCGAGGTGACCTCCTCGCGCAGCTGGGCGGGCGACTCGGCCGTCTCCGCGGCCATGCGCCCGGCGCCGCGCGCGGTCTCGACCGCGAGCCGGCGGGCCGTCTCCGGCGCGAGGCCGAGCCGGGTGCCGGCCGCCTCGAGGATCTCGATGAGCAGGAAGAAATAGGCCGGCCCGGTTCCCGACACCGCCGTGACCACGTCGAGCAGCGCCTCGTCGTCCACCCACACCGTGGCGCCGCAGGCGCCGAGCAGGTCCTCGACGGTCTTGCGCTCCACCGGCTCGACCGCCTCGCCCGCGTGCAGGGCCGTGATGCCGGCCCCGATCAGCGCGGGACGGTTCGGCATGGTGCGCACGATCGGCACGTCCGGGCCCAGCCAGCGGGCCAGGTCCTCGACGCGGATGCCGGCGGCGATCGAGATCACCACCCGCCGCCGCGTGGCGATGTCGCCGGCGATGCCGCGGGCCACCTGGGCCATGTCCTGCGGCTTCACGCACAGCACGACGGTGTCGGCGCCGCGCACCGCGGCCGCATTGTCTTCGGTCACCTCGATGCCGAACTCGCGGTGCAGCCGCTCGCGCTGGGCGGCCACCGGGTCGGCGGCGGTGATGCGCTCCGCCGGCACGCCGCGGGCGCGCAGTCCGCCGACGAGGCTGGTCGCCATGTTGCCGCCGCCGATGAATGCGTAGTGCATCGTCGCTCCGTCCGTCTGTCGTCAGTGCCGCGGGCCGAACAGCGCCGTGCCGACCCGCACGATCGTCGCGCCTTCGAGCACGGCCGCCTCGAGGTCGCCGCTCATGCCCATCGAAAGGGTGTCGAGCGCGTGGCCGGCCGCGTTCAGTGCGTCGAGCAGCTCCCGCAGCCGGCGGAACGGCCGCCGCTGTTCATCCTCGCCGATCGTCTCCGGCGGGAGGCACATCAGGCCGCGCAGCCGCAGTCGCGGCAGCCGCTCGACCGCGGCGGCCAGCGCCGGCAGCTCGCCGGGGTCGACGCCGCCCTTGGTCGCCTCGTCCGCGAGCTTGACCTGCAGCAGCACCTCGAGCGGCGGGGCGTGGTGCGGCCGCTGGGCGCTGAGCCTCTCGGCGATGCGCAACCGGTCGACCGTGTGCACCCACTGGCAGCGCTCGGCCACGTCGCGGGTCTTGTTCGCCTGCAGCTGGCCGATGAAATGCCAGGTGAGCGGCAGCCCGCGCAGGGCGTCGATCTTCGCGACCGCCTCCTGGACGTAGTTCTCGCCGAACTCCGCCTGGCCGAGCGCGGCCAAGGCGCGCACGGCTTCCACCGGCTGCTGCTTGCTGACCGCGAGCAGGCGGATATCCGCGGGGTCCCGGCCGGCACGCCGGGCGGCGACCGCGATCCGGGCGCGTACGGCCTCGAATCCGGCGGGTGAGAACTGCGGAGCGGTTAACATATTGGGGTCCGAGGCCCTGATCTATACTGCCGTGGCCTGCGAGACCCTTCCGGCGATGGATCCGGAGCGCAGGCCACAGGGAGTCCCGATGGCCGTCGACATCGCGCAACTGCTGGCATTCGCCGTCAAGAACAAAGCCTCCGACCTGCACCTGTCGTCGGGGGTGCCGCCCATGATCCGCGTCGACGGCGACATGAAGCGGATCAACATGCCACCGCTGACGCACAAGGAAGTGCACAGCATGGTGTACGACATCATGAATGACAAGCAACGGAAGGCTTACGAAGAGTTCTACGAGACCGATTTTTCGTTCGAGATTCCGAAGCTTGCGCGCTTCCGCGTCAACGCCTTCAACCAGAACCGCGGCGCTGCGGCCGTGTTCCGCAACATCCCCTCGGTGGTGCTGTCGCTCGACGACCTGAACGCCCCGAAGATCTTCAAGGACATCGCGATGCAGCCGCGCGGCCTGGTGCTGGTCACCGGCCCGACGGGCTCCGGCAAGTCGACCACGCTGGCCGCGATGATCAACTACATCAACGACAACCGGCCGGACCACATCATCACGATCGAGGACCCGATCGAGTTCGTGCACGAGTCCAAGCGCTGCCTGATCAACCAGCGCGAGGTGCACCGCGACACGCTCGGGTTCAGCGAGGCGCTGCGCTCGGCCCTGCGCGAGGACCCGGACGTGATCCTGGTCGGCGAAATGCGCGACCTCGAGACCATCCGCCTGGCGCTGACCGGCGCCGAGACGGGCCACCTGGTGTTCGGCACGCTGCACACGAGTTCGGCGGCCAAGACGATCGACCGCGTCGTGGACGTGTTCCCGGCGGCAGAGAAGGAAATGGTGCGCGCGATGCTCTCGGAGTCGCTGCGCGCGGTGATCTCGCAGTCGCTGCTGAAGCGCGTCGGCGGCGGCCGCGTGGCGGCGCACGAGATCATGATCGGCACCCCCGCCATCCGCAACCTGATCCGCGAAGGCAAGATCGCCCAGATGTACTCGGCGATCCAGACCGGCCAGCAGGCCGGCATGCAGACCCTGGACCAGTGCCTGAAGGAACTGCTCCAGAAGGGCGTCATCACCAAGGAAGAGGCGCGCTACCGCGCGCAGAACAAGGAGGATTTCTAGGTCGCGGGGCCGTAGCGCCCGCCACCCGGAGGTACCATGGATCGCGATACCGGCATCAAGCTCATGCAGGATCTCCTGCGCCGCATGGTCGAGCGCAAGGGGTCGGACCTGTTCATCACCGCCGGCTTCCCGCCGGCCATCAAGGTGGACGGCGAGATCAAGCCGCAGACCAACCAGCCGCTCGCGCCCGAGCAGGCGGCGCTGCTGGTGCGTGCGATCATGAACGACCGCCAGACCAAGGAGTTCGACGCCACCAAGGAGTGCAATTTCGCCATCGCACCCCCGGGCATCGGGCGTTTCCGCGTCTCGGCCTTCGTGCAGATGGGCCTCACGGGCGCGGTGCTGCGCACCATCAACGTCAAGGTGCCGACGGTGGACGAGCTCGAGCTGCCGCCGATCCTCAAGGAGATCGTGCTCTCCAAGCGCGGCCTCGTGATCCTGGTGGGCGCCACCGGCTCCGGCAAGTCCACCTCGCTCGCGGCGATGCTCGACTACCGCAACGAGAAGACCCGCGGCCACATCATCACGATCGAGGACCCGATCGAGTATGTGCACACCCACAAGAACTGCGTGGTGACGCAGCGCGAGGTGGGCGTGGACACCGACAGCTGGCACATGGCGCTCAAGAACACGCTGCGCCAGGCGCCGGACGTGATCCTGATCGGCGAAATCCGCGACCGCGAGACGATGGAGTACGGCATCCAGTTCGCCGAGACGGGGCACCTCGTGCTCGCGACCCTGCACGCCAACAGCGCCAACCAGGCGCTCGATCGCATCATCAACTTCTTCCCCGAGGACCGGCGCGAGCAACTGCTGATGGACCTCTCGCTCAACATCCGTGCCATGGTCTCGCAGCGGCTGGTGCCGCGCGAGGTCGGCAAGGGCCGCATCGCGGCCATGGAAGTGATGCTGAACACGCCGCTGATCGCCGACCTGATCTTCCGCGGCGAGGTCGCCGCCATCAAGGAGATCATGGCCAAGTCGAACCGGCTCGGCATGAAGACCTTCGACCAGGCGCTCTACGACCTCTACGAGTCCGGCGTGATCGCCTACGAGGAGGCGATCCGCAACGCCGACTCGAAGAACGAGGTGCGCCTGCGCATCAAGCTCGAGAGCAAGCGCGCCGACAAGGGTTCGACGGAGGACTCCGGCGCGCTCAAGATCCTCGAGGAAGAGGACTGACCGAGGCACGCCCGCATGGCCACCACCACCACCACGCCCGACACCGACGGCCGCCTGCCCGACGCGGAGCGCGCCATCGCCGAGGCGACCGCCAGCAGCAGCGGCCGCACCTTCGTGCTCAACACCCGGCCGCTGTTCAAGCTGATGGTGGAGAAGAAGGCCTCGGACCTGTTCTTCACCTCGAACGCGCCGATCAAGATCAAGATCGAGGGCGTCATCATGCCGGTGAACCGGCAGGTGCTGACGGCCGACCAGGTGCGCCAGGCCGCCTACGGCCTGATGAACCAGGAGCAGATCGACTACTTCCAGCAGGAACTCGAGATCGACTTCGCGATCTCCGAGCCCGGCCTCGGGCGCTTCCGCATCGCGGTGTTCCACCAGCGCGGCAACCCGGCGATCGTGCTGCGCTACATCACCGCCGACATGCCCAAGATCGAGGACCTCGGCCTGCCCCCGATCATGAAGGACCTCGCGATGATCAAGCGCGGGCTGATCCTGATGGTCGGCGCCACCGGCTCGGGCAAGTCCACCTCGCTCGCCGCGATGATCAACTACCGCAACGAGATCGCCTCGGACCACATCCTCACGGTCGAGGACCCGATCGAGTTCCTGCACGCCAACAAGAAGTCGATCGTCAACCAGCGCGAGGTCGGGCTCGACACCAAGTCGTTCCACCGCGCGTTGCGCAGCGCGATGCGCGCCGCGCCCGACGTGATCCTGATCGGCGAGATCCGCGACCGCGAGTCCATGGAGTACGCCATCACCTTCGCCGGCACCGGCCACCTGTGCCTCGCGACGCTGCACGCGAACAACGCGGCCGAGACGCTCGATCGCATCATCAACATGTTCCCGCGCGACCAGCACTCGCAGATCTTCCTCGACCTGTCGCAGTACCTGAAGGCGATCATGTCGCAGCGCCTGGTGATGGGGAAGGACGGCAAGCGCTGCGCCGCGCTCGAGGTGCTGCTCAACACCCCGCACGTGCAGGAGCTGATCAAGAAGGGCGACGTGGTGGGCGTGAAGGAAGCGCTGGTGCGCAGTTCCGAGAAGGGCATGCTCAGCTTCGACAACGCGCTCTACCAGCTCTACCTCGACGGCAAGGTCACGCTCGAGGAGGCCATCTCGAACGCCGATTCGCGCACCAACCTCGAGGCGAAGATCAACTTCGGCTGAGCGCTCCCGGGCCCCGCCCGGGTACACTCGCGGGCACCCACGCAGCGCGGCCCGGCCGCAAGGAGTGCCCGTGCCCGTCCTCCACCAGATGCACGTCTCCGGCAACTGCTACAAGGTGCGCCTGTGCGCACGCCAGGCGGGTGTCGCGCTCACCCTGCGGGACTACGGCCTGCTGGACGGCGACACGCGCAAGCCGGCGTTCCTGGCAAAGAACCCGAACGGCCGCGTGCCGATGCTCGAGCTCGAGGACGGCCGCTGCCTGCCGGAGTCCGGCGCGATCCTCTGGTATCTCGCCGAGGGCACGCCGCTCGTGCCGGACGACCGCTGGGCCCGCGCGGAACTGTTGCAGTGGATGTTCTTCGAGCAGTACAGCCACGAGCCGTATGTCGCGGTCGCGCGCTTCTGGCTGAAGTTCGCGCCGCCCGCGGAAATGGCCAAGAAGCAGCACCTCGTGCCGGAGTGGCACGCCAGGGGCTACGCGGCGCTCGGCGTGATGGAGCAGCACCTGGCGAAGCGCGACTGGTTCGCGGGCGGGCGCTACTCGATCGCGGACATCGCTCTCTACGGCTACACGCACTCGGCCGCCGACGGCGGCTTCGACCTCGCGGGCTATCCGGCCGTCCGCGCATGGCTCGCCCGCGTCGCCGCGCAGCCGGGCTACGTGCCGTTGGAGTTCCGCTGGTAGACGGGCGAGGGCGGTCGAGAGCAGGACGCGCCCAGGGTGCGGTGGTGGGGCGGCCAAGTCGGCCTGTCTTTTGCCCCGCGAAGAAAATAGGCGGGGCAAAGACAGGCCGACTCGTCCGCTGCCGAGGCCGCGCCTGAGCGAGTTCCCGGAGGACCGGAAACTCGCACGGCGCAAGCAGCGTCACGGGATGCGTCGGAACGCGCGGCGATTTACCGCAGGTGACGCTACAGCCGGCTTTCTCCACCCGGTGTCGCCGCCATCGGTGGTCCGACAGCTGGTGACGCTGCATGCGCCGTGCGACGTTCCGGCCCTCCGGCCGGGACTCGCTCAGGCGCCCGTCATCGGGCGGGGGGGGCGGGGGGGGGTGAGGCCCCCCCAGGGAGTGAGGGGGGGGCGGGC
>JBPOHK010000086.1:0-31485 GCA_052035645.1 Pseudomonadota bacterium | reverse complement strand
ATTCCGTGCAGCCCGGACTATCGGCACTCGCACGCTTGCCGACATCGATTGCAGTAGATGCTTCCCACAGGGAGACGATCCCAGACCTGTCTCTATCTAGCACTTTGAGTGGCAGGGGTGAAGCCGTGATGGCAGCTATGTACGCGATGGCGGTCGCCGCTGTCACGCCGAACGCAACCCACTTTAGACGGATTGGAATCGCTAGCACGTGCGGATACGGCTGAAATCGCGTCCCGAGCGACTTTCGGTTTTCAACATCCCTTGTCATATCCCTGCGCTCGTCCGATGCGACTACTGACCGGCGGTTCGCGACCCAAAGAGGTCATCGATCCGATGCGCGTCTGGCACCGCGACCGCCGCACTAGGTGGCCGATTTTGGCGCAGTGCCGAACGAGTTCGAGGCCCGCCCCAACCATACATCCAGGAGTAGATGGACGAAGGTAGGAACGAAGTAGATCCCGAGACCAAGCAGTTGTAGTGGTGAATCGGAGAGCCTCAGCATGAAACCCACGCAGGCGAACACCGCCAGTGCCACTGCAACAACCCATAGGGCCCTCGGCAATGAGCGCGCAGATTCAATCCCTCGAACAAGGCGTGTTGCTAGCAACGTCCAACCGATCAAGAGGCCAGCCAGTGCCAGCGCGGCGATTGCTGCCTCGCCCAGTTGCGCCGAAGAGATGCTGCCAATCGCCAGCGGAACGAAGGCACTCAAGACGAGCAGCAGGCCGATAAACGACGGGTAGATCAGCACCGCGGCTTCCAGAAGCAACAGGACGAAGCTAATCCGTCGCATGCATTCGCTCCTTGATCTGACTCGCTACCAAGCTCCGTTCGACCGTCCGCTTCTGGCCGAACTCGGAAGTAGCCGAGTGTCCGCTTTTGT
This sequence comes from Pseudomonadota bacterium, assembly GCA_052035645.1. Classification (GTDB taxonomy): domain Bacteria; phylum Pseudomonadota; class Gammaproteobacteria; order Steroidobacterales; family Steroidobacteraceae; genus RPQJ01. The sequence goes on along the minus strand of JBPOHK010000086.1, from coordinate 30,602 downwards.
CACCGCCCGATGGTACAACCGACAGGCGCCGATGGCACCAGCCTTCGCCTATCGCAGTGCGGCGGTCGGCGCCGGGAACTCGAACTGCACGCTCTCGACGGGCAGTGCCCCGGCATCACGGGTCTCGGCGACCACGGAACTTCCGGTGTCCTCGCCCACGCTGAACCCGTCGCTCGATTCGTAGAGCATCGGCGTCAGACGCGGCACACGGTCCTGCACCGGGGTGCCGCCGTCGACCTGCAGCGTCACGTTGGCAGACATGTCCGGTTGCGGCCGGAATGACAGTTTCACCGTGTGGCGGCCGGCGTCGATCGTTACTGCCGACCGCACGCAGGTGAGCTGCATCGAGAACAGGTTGTAGCAATACGCGGCCGTGCCGTGGTCCACAAACAGACTGTAGCCGCCCATGGCGCCGCCGTGCGCCGCGAGGACGCGCGTCTCGCCGGCCCTGGCATCGAACACGGCCGTCACGTCGAACGGCAGGCGGTAGGTGGGTGGCGCGGCGTCGTTCGAGATGCCGCGCACCACGCCCGAGTAGTTGAACACCCGGCCGTGCTCCGCGAGCAGCGCGCCGATCTGCTTGCGCTTGAAGGCCGCGATATCGCGCTCGAGCGGATAGACGTGATTGCGCTTCGCCTCTGCATCGAACAGGGCCTGCAGCTCGGCGAGTTTCGCTGGCTCGCTCTTGGCCAGATCGTGCAGCTCGTTCGGGTCCCGGTCGACGTGGTAAAGCTCCCAGACGTCGTTGCTGAAGGGCACGTCGCGGAAAAACTCCCAGGTGATCGGCCGGTGCAGGACGACTGCCTTCCACCCGTCCGCCACGATGCCGCGGTTGCCGAACAGCTCGAAGTACTGACGCGTGTGACGATTGGGGGCGTTCCCGTCGCGCAGCGCATACAGGAAGCTCGTGCCGTCGATCGGTTGCTGCGCCACGCCATCCACGGTCGGGGGCACGGCGATGCCGGCCGCTTCGAGCACGGTGGGCATGACATCAATCAAGTGCGTGAACTGGCCGCGCACCTCGCCGCGGGCCGTGACGCCGGACGGCCAGGAAACGATCGTCGGTCCGCGCACTCCGCCTTCGTGCACCGTCGTCTTGTAGTGACGGAACGGCGTGTTGCCGGCCATCGCCCAGCCGATCGAATAGTGCGGATAGGTCGTCGGGCCACCCCAGTCGTCGTAGTGCGCGAGGTTCTCCTCGAGCGTCGGATGCAGGCCGCTGATCGAGCGCCACTCGTTGTAGGTGCCGCCCGGCCCGCCCTCACCGCTCGCGCCGTTGTCGGAGACGACGACGATGATCGTGTCGTCCAGGCGCCCCTGGCGGCGCAGCTCGTCGAGAATCCGGCCGAACTCATGATCCGCGTGCGACAGCTCGGCAGCGAAGGCTTCCATGCTGCGTGCGGCCATGCGCCGCTGGTCGGCACTCATTTCCGACCACGCCGGCACGAACGGCTGGCGCGGCGGCAGCTTCAGGTCTTTCGGCATGAGGCCGAGCTGCTTCTGCCTCGCGAGGGTGAGTTCGCGCTGCCGGTCCCAGCCCTGGTCGAAACGCCCGCGGTACTTCTCGAGCCACTCGCGGGGCGCGTGGTGCGGGGAGTGCGCGGCGCCGGTCGCCCAGTACAGGTAGAACGGCTTGCCGGGTGCCGAGGCCTGCTGGTCGCGCAGGTACTGGATCGCCTGGTTCGCGAGGTCTGTGCTCAAGTGATAGCCGTCGCTGCGCGGCACCTCCAGCGGCGTGTGATCGCGCCAGAGCGTCGGACGAAAGTGATCCACGTCCGCGAACAGGAAGCCGTAGTAGCGCTCGAAGCCCTGGCCGCTCGGCCAGAATTCGTACGGGCCGTCGGGCGTGGCATCCACGTTCGGGAACTGGTCCCACTTGCCGACCGCCCAAGTGGAGTAGCCATTCTGCTTTAGGATCGTCGCCAGGCTCGCGGCCGAGCGCGGGATGCGCGCGTTGTAGCCCGGGTCGTCGCTCATGAGGCCGGAGTGGTTGCCCATCCCGAGCGCGTGGTGGTTGCGGCCGTTCAACAGCGCGACGCGCGACGACGAGCAGATCGCGGTCGAATGGAAGTTGGTGAAGCGCAGGCCGCGATCGGCGAGCGACTGCAGTGTCGGCATGTCGACCGGGCCGCCGAACGGACTCGGCTGGCCGAAGCCGACGTCGTCCATGATCCAGACCAGCACGTTGGGCCGCTTGGGTGCAGCCGTCGGCGCGTCGGTGGTTGCTTGGGCAAGCGCGGCGGCCGAAGCCAGCAGGCCTGCAGTCAGTCCGACGGATCGCAGCCATGTCGTCATGTCGTCTCTCCGGTCAGCAGCGCGCGCGGCGCGTCTCAGGGTTCGAGCAGCGCCTGCTGCAGCGCGGCCCGCAGGGGCGCATCGATGCCGGCGGCCTGTTCCAGGTAATCGATCGGACTGCCCCAGTCCCGCTCGATCGCGGCAAAGGCGGCGTCGAGGTAATCGCGATGCACCGCATGCACGTGATGGGCTTCGGCCGGGTCGAGCGTGCGACCGAGGATCGCCGCCATCATGTGCGAGGACGGTTGGTCGACATGCTGCGGGTCGCGGCCGGATCCCCGCAGGTAGTCTGCTTCGACGTGAGCGCGGGGCACGTCGAGCGCCGTGAGGATCATGGCCGTGATGAAGCCGGTGCGATCCTTGCCGGCGGTGCAATGCACCAGCGCGGGCCACTCGCCCTGTGCCAGCGCGCGAAACAGCCCGCCGAGCACCGGCGCCGCGCCGCGCGGCAGGGCGGCATACGTCGCACGCATCATGGCGGCCGCTGCGTCGGGATCGGGGCCGCGCATCATCCGCTGCAACGGCTGCAGCACATCCGGGCCGAGGTCGGCGGACACGTCGAGGTGCATGCGGCGGGGTTCCGGTTGCAGCCAGGCCAGGCACGGCGTGCGCGCCCGCTCGTCGCTCCCGCGCAGGTCGCAGATCAGTCGCAAACCCAGCGCATCGAGGATCTTCCGATCCTCGGTTGCGGGTGACGAGAGTGCGTCCGCGCGGAACAGACGGCCGTGCGCCACGCGGCGGCCGTCGGCAGTCGGCAGTCCGCCGAGGTCACGGAATGCGGGTGAACTCGCGAGGCGCAGGGGTTTCATGCGGCGCGGCCCAGCAGCGCATGCGTGTCGTGATCGAGCGCGGCGGCGCCGAAGCGGGCCGTATAGGCCGTGTTCACGGCCTCGGTCTGGAAGCGCGTCTCGTTGATGAGAAAGATGAAGAGTCCGTAGGCGATCTCGCGACGATGGGCTTCCCACGCCTCCTCGAACGAGGGCGCCTGGACGCCGAGCGCGGCCAGTTCGCCGAGGTAGTGGCGCAGCAGCGGCGCCTCGTGTGCACGCCGCTCGCCCACGTCGAGCGCGCCGACGACGTGATAGCTCACCTCGAGCTGCCACGGCCCGCGCGCGACCTGCGCGTCGAAGAAGCCCGGCGATCCGTCGGCATCCTCGTACAGGTTGCCGAGGTGCGTGTCGCCGTGGCACAGGCACATGGGCCACTGCCGGTGATATTCGCCGAGGGCCTTGAGCGCGTGCTGCATCCACTCGCGATCCCGCAGCTTGCGGGCCACGGCGACGCCGCGCGGCAGCGACATGTAATGCGCCCAGCGGTCCGGCTCGAGATAGTGCTGCTGGTACGTGACGCTCCAGCCTTCGTGGCGGCCGCCGATCCAGTCGAAGCGGCCGCCGCTCTGGAACTCCGGGCTGTTCCAGGTTGCCGCGTGATAGCGCGCCATGGCCGACAGACGGCGAGCGATCTGGGCCGGCGACTGGGGCCGCAGCGGATCGCAGAAGCGCACGTCGCGCCGGAGGAGGTCTTCCATGATCACGATGGACTGGTGCGACCCGGGATCGGTGCCCGTGTAGTAGCAGCGCGGGCTCGGCAGCGGAACGTGCGGTTGCACGTCGCGATAGAAGCGCATCTCGTTGAGGTACATTGGCCCCATCGCGGGGCTGTGATCCTCGAAGCCGCCCTTCACGATCAGGGTCGACGGCAGGGCGGGCGAGCCGGGCGCAGTGGCGACGCGGACGCGGATCTTGGTCGACGTGCCCTGGATGACCTCCACCACTTCGCCCTCGGTGAGGCGTACGCCAGGCGTGTGCTCGGCCAGCGCAGCCCCGAGCCACTCGCGGGTCACCTGTTCCGGGCGGACGGGCAAGGGATGCGTGCCGCGAGCCGAATCGGAAATACGAATGGGGTTCATGAAATCGAATATAGAGAATCGGCGGCGGCGGCGCATCATGAACGTGGCCGCGCCGCGTTCATATAAATGAACGAAGGGCGATTATTTGCAACGCCCGTTGCGGCCTCCTAGGATCGGCCGACCCGGGCCAGGCCCCCGCGAGCACGCCGTGACACCCTCGTCCCACCAGGCCCTCATCCCGTGGCGGTTCTACGTCGCGCTCATCCTGACGGCCTTCGTCGCCTCGGCGGGCATCACGGTCATCTACGGCATGCTCGCAACGCTGTACCGCGAGTTCCCCGGCTCCGAGGGCATCGGCTGGGTCGTTACGGTGTACTGGCTGTCGTCGGCGGTCGCGGCGGCCGTGGGTGGACGCTTCGGCGACCTGCTCGGCCGGCAACGCACCATGCTGGTCGTGCTGGCCTGCTGCGTCGTCGGGGCGACGATCTCCGCGCTGGCGCCCGGCCTGCCCCTGCTGATCGCGGGCTGTACGCTGCAGGGCATCGCCGGCGTGATCACGCCGCTCAACTACGGGCTGGTGCGCGAGAACCTGCACGACAAGCACATCCCGATGGCGGTCAGCCTGATCGTCACGGCCGGCATGATCGGCGCCGGCGCGATCTACCTCCTGTCGGGCATCGTCATCGATCACTTCTCGTGGCAGGGCGGGTTCTGGTTCAAGGTGGGGCTCGCGGCGCTCGCGTTCCTGCTCGTGTGGCTCTGGATTCCGGACACTCGTCCGCACCCGGGGCTGCGCATCGATCTCGCGCGCGGCCTGCTCTTCGTGCCGGGCCTGTGCGCGACCCTCGTGGCGGTGCAGAAGATGGGGGCGTGGGGTGTGGCCGACCCGCGCATCCTCGGCCTCCTGGGCGGCGGATTCGCGGTACTCGCGGTCTGGGGACGCTGGCAGTGGCAGGCGGCGCATCCGCTCATCAACGTGCGCAGCCTGATCGAGCGCCGCGTGCTGATCGCCAACGCCTGCATGATGTTCCTGGCGCTCGGCGGCCTGCAGCTCGGCCAGATGTTCTCGCTGTTCTTCCAGCAGCCGACGGAGTCCGGCACCGGGCTCGGCTACTCCGCCACCACGGCGGGCGGGATCATGTTCCTGCTCAACCTCTCGGCTTTGTTCGGCGGCCCGTTGAGCGGGCGGATCGCCAGTCGCATGGGCGCGCGCGCCACGCTGCTGGTCGGCATGTCGACGATGGCGGCGGCGTGGGGTGCATTGGCGCTGTGGCACGGCAGTCCGACGATCGTGCTCGCGCTGGCCGTTGGCTGCTCGGTCGGGCTCGCGATCGCGCAGGGTGGCATCTACAACGTGATCATCGACGCGACGCCGCGCGAGCGCACGGGCGAGGCGACCGGGCTCACCTACGTGTTCCTCGCCTGCTTCTTCGCGGTGGGCGCGCAATGCCTGTTCGCGATCCTCGCCACCAGCACCGTCCCCCAGCCGAACGGGGAGGGAACGCTGCCGGGCGACGCGGCGTTTGCGGCTTCGTTCGGCTTCGTGGCGGCCATGGCCGGCCTCGCGTTCCTGACGGCGCTGGCGCTGCCCAGGCGGCACGCCTGACCTGCGCCGCGGAGGCTGGACGGCTGGTCAGATATACGAATATGATTCGGAAAGTAGAACAGCTCGGGTCGGCACCTGCGGGCGGCGGGCCGGCGGCCGGGCACGGTCACTCACGGCGGGGACGAACATGACCAGCACGACTGCGCCTCTGGCCCGGCTCCAGGAACTGCTCGACCGGCAGGACATCCTCGACTGCGTGCACCGCTATTGCCGCGCCGTGGACCGTTTCGACCGCGAACTGCTGCTCTCGGTGTATCACCCGGATGCGATGGACGATCACGGTTTCTTCGTGGGCGGGCCCGAGGCCTTCGCCGACTGGGCGTTCGGCTACCACAGCCTCTACCAGAACCTGACGCACCATATCGTCACCAACCACACCTGCGAACTCGACGGCGACACCGCGCATGCCGAGACCTACTGGGTGTTCAGCGGCATCAACAAGGACCCGCAGACCGGCGCACCGGTGCCGCCGACGATCCACTTCGGCCGATACATCGACCGCTTCGAGCGCCGCAACGGCCAGTGGAAGATCGCCGCGCGGGCCTGCGTGATCGAGTGGCACGGCGCGCTCGGCGATCTGCCGATGCCGGCCGAGGCGCTGGCCGCATACGCCGCGACCGGCGTCGGTCAGCGCAGCCGCGACGATCTTTCCTATCAGCGGCCGCTCCGAATCACCCGCCAGCCCACGGGCTGAGCACTACAACGCGAGGGAATCGACATGCGCGCAGCAGTCTTCAAGGGCGTGGGCCAGCCGCTGGCGATCGAGCAGCGTCCCGATCCGACGCCGGGCGAGGGCGAAGTGGTGCTCAAGGTCGGCCGCTGCGGCATCTGCGGCACCGACCTCTCGATGTCCGACGGCAGCGGCCAGACGTTCGAGCCCAACTCGATCATCGGACACGAATTCGCGGGCGAAATCGTCGCGATCGGCGCCGGTGTCGAGCGGCTGAAGGTCGGCGATCGCATTGCGGCCATGCCGTTCACCGGCTGCGGCAAGTGCGCCACCTGCCTCGCCGGCCGGCCGAACTTCTGCCACCAGTTCCGCGGCATGCCGGGCGCGTTCGCGGAATACACGACGACCACCGAGCGCGTTGCCGTCAAGCTGCCGCAGTCCGTCAGCCTCGCCGACGGCGCGCTGATCGAACCGCTGGCTGTGTCCCTGCACGGACTCGCGCTCGCAGCCATGAAGCCGGGCGACAAGGTGCTGGTGATCGGCGCCGGTCCGATCGGCCTTGGGGCGGCCTTCTGGGCGCGCGAGCTGGGAGCGGGCAAGGTGGCGGTCACGGCCTCGTCACGGCAGCGCGAGGCGCTCGCGATGCAGATGGGTGCGGACGTGTTCGTGCTGCCGGACAACCCGGACGAACTGCCGCAGGCGGCGATGGCCGCGCTCGGCGGCATGCCGGACCTCGTGATCGAGGCGGTCGGCAAGCCCGACCTCATCAACCGCGCCATCAACTGCGTGCGCCCGGCCGGAACGGTGATGGTGCTCGGCTTCTGCGCGCGGCCCGATTCCTTCATCCCGGCCGTCGCGGTCTGGAAGGAAGTGAAGCTGCTGTTCGGCATGACCTACAGCATCGGCGAGTTCGAGCACGTCGCGCGCGTGCTGGATCGCGATGCCGACACGGCCCGGGCGATGGTCACCGATCACATCGGCCTCGACGCCTTGCCGAACACGCTCGAGTCGATGCGCCATCGCACGCACCAGTGCAAAGTTCTGGTCGACCCGTGGTCGTCCGCGAAGGCCTGATGCCGTGAGCGGCACGTTCTCGGCGTCCTACGACGCGCTGCATGCCGCGGCGACACAGATGACCGGCGGCCTCGCGGACTTCGGACCGCGGGGATACGAGGCCGGCCTGCGCCAGCTGCTGGCGGCGATGGATGCCGAACTGCGCCCCACCGAAATCGGCGGGCAGTTCGCGATGGGCACGATCATCGGCACGCTGGTCGCGCGCCTGCGCACGGAGGAAGGCTGGAAGCGCCGTCCGGATTACCAGCAGGTCGAGATCCGCCGGCCGCTCGTGATCACGGGCGTGCCGCGCACCGGCACGACGGCGCTGCACAAGCTGATGGCGATGGACCCGCAATTCCAGGGCCTCGAGCGCTGGCTGGCGGAGACGCCGCAACCTCGTCTGCCCCGCGAGACATGGGCTACGAACCCCGATTTCCAGGCCTGCGTCGCCGGGCTCGACATGTTCTTCCAGATGATGCCGGAGATGCGCAAGGCGCACGACATGGTCGCGGACGAAGTGGACGAGTGCCTCGAGGTGCTGCGCCAGGACTTCGCGAGCAATCGCTTCGGCTCGTCGATGCACGTGCCGTCCTACGATCGCTGGTGGGCGACGCAGGACGAGTTGCCGGCCTATCGCCGCTTCGTGGACGTCCTGCGCCTCGTCGGCGCGAACGATCCGGGCAAGCGCTGGCTGCTCAAGAACCCAGGTCACGTCGCGCAGATGGATTGCCTGCTCGAAGTGCTGCCGGATGCCTGCGTCATCCAGACGCATCGCGATCCGGTCAAGGCCATTCCCTCGCTCTGCAGCACGCTGCACATGGCGCGGCGCATGTTCGAGGGCGACGCGGCCGACCCGAAGGTGATCGGGCCGCGCGAAGTCGAATACTGGGCCACGGCCATGGAGACGACCGAGCTCGCCAGGCGGTCGCGGCCGGACCAGTTCTTCGACATGGACCATCGCGAATTCCACCGCGATCCGCTCGGAGTCATCCGCCGGATCTACGATCAGTTCGGGCTCACGCTGACGGACGAGGCAGAAGCCCGCATGCAGCGGTGGATTGCCGAGAGCCCGACCTCCAGGCACGGCGAGCATCGCTACGACATCACCGACTACGGCATCACGGCGGAACAGGTGCGCCGCCGGTTCGCGGATTACATCGCCCGCCATCGGCTGGGCTGAGCGCAGACTTCAATCAGGGGAACAGACATGAGCCAGGTTCGATTCGACGGCAGGACGGTCATCATCACGGGCGCCGGCGGCGGTCTCGGCCGCACGTATGCGCTCGACATCGCGAAGCGCGGCGGCAACGTCGTCGTCAACGACCTCGGCGGCACGTTCGACGGCAAGGGCAGTTCGGCGAGCATGGCCGACAAGGTGGTCGAGGAAATCCGCCAGGCGGGCGGCAAGGCCGTCGCGTCCTACGATTCGGTGGCGACCGCGGCGGGCGGCGAAGCCATCGTGCAGAAGGCGGTCGATGCTTTCGGGCGCGTCGACGCCGTGATCAACAACGCCGGCACGCTGCGCAATGCGCCGGTGGACCAGATTCCGGACACGACGCTCGACATGATGATCGACGTGCACCTGAAGGGCGCGTTCTACGTCACGCGTCCGGCCTACAGGCTCATGAAGGCCCAGAAATACGGCCGCATCCTGTTCGCCTCGTCGGCCGCGGGCATGCTCGGCAACGACGAACAGGCCGCGTATGGCGCCGCCAAGGCGGGACTCGTCGGCCTCATGAACGTGCTGTCGCAGGAAGGTCGCGAGCACAACGTCTTCTGCAATGCGCTGCTGCCGACGGCCGCGAGTCGCATGGGCGAGGCGATGCCCGCCTGGCAGATGGAAAAAATCGGCGCGCTGTTCGGTGCCGCGTACGAGAAGCTCGGCAACAGCGGCAATCCGGAATTCGTCACGCCGCTCGTCACCTACCTCGTCAGCGAGGCCTGCACGTCGACGCACGCGCTCTATTCCGCGACCATGGGCCGCTACGCGCGCGCCTTCATCGGCATGACCTACGGCTGGATGGGGCCGCGCGACCAGCCCGTGAGCGCGGACGACATCGCTGCGCACTTCGGTCAGGTTTCCTCGACGGACCGATATTTCATCCCCGAGTCGCTGACCGACGAATTCGTCCACCTCATCGGACGAATGAACCAGGGCGAGTGACCGGATGTCGACCTTCGACTACATCGTCGTCGGGGCGGGCTCGGCCGGCTGCGTGCTGGCGGCGAAGCTCTCCGCGAGCGGCAAGCACTCGGTGCTGTTGCTCGAGGCGGGTCCGGACGACCGCAATCCGCTGATCCACCTGCCGAAGGGCTTCGGCAAGCTGCTGTTCGATCCGGCATACGTCTGGTATTTCCCGACGGAACCCGAGGAATCGACCAACGGCCAGGCGCAGGTGTGGCTGCGGGGCAAGGTGCTCGGCGGGTCGAGTGCGGTGAACGGCATGGTCTACATGCGCGGTCACCCGGCCGACTACGACGGCTGGGCGCGCGACGGACTCACGGGCTGGAGCTGGGCGGCCATGGAGCCGTACTTCCGCGCGATGGAAGATCACGCGCTCGGGTCGGGCGCGCACCGTGGCAGCGGCGGCCCGCTCAAGGTCACGCCCAATACGCAGCGCTTTCCGCTCGGCGACGCCGTGCTCGAGGCCGGCCGCGCGCTCGGCCTGCCGGTGCGCGAGGATATCAACCATCCCGAGCAGGAAGGCATCGCCTACCTCACCTTCAACATCGGCCGCGGCAAGCGGCAGAGCTCCGCGGTTGCGTTCCTCACGCCGGACGTGCGGCGTCGCCCGAACCTGACGATCGTCACGGGTGCACTCGCGCAGCGCGTGACCTTCGACGGGACGCGGGCGACCGGCGTGGTCGTCTCGCAGGGCGGGCAGGTGCAGGAGTACCGCGCCGCGCGCGAGGTGATCCTGAGTGCCGGCGCACTGAACACGCCGAAACTGCTGAATCTCTCCGGCATCGGCGATGCCGTGCACCTGAAGTCCGTCGGCATCGACGTGCGCATCGACAGCCCCGAGGTGGGGCGGAACATGCGCGAGCACCTGCTCACCTGGATCCAGTACTGGCTCAGGGACGGGCGCGATTCGACCAATGGCGCCTACGCCGGCCTGCCGCTGGTGCTGAACACGCTCAAGTACGCGCTGCTGCGCAAGGGCGTGATGGCGAACGGCTCGAGCGACCTCGGGGGCTTCATCCGCACGCGCCCGGAGCTCGACCGGCCCGACGCGCAGATCATGGTCGACCCGTACTCGCTCGATTTCACGTCGCCTTCGATGGCATTCGATCCACGTCCGGGCATGCAGTTCTTCATGTATCCGCTGCGCCCGGAGAGCAGCGGCACGGTCATGGCACGGACCACCAACCCGGACGATCCGCCCGTCATCCGGCCCAACTACCTCGCGACCGAGAACGACCGCCGCACGGTGGTGGGGGCGTTCCGGTTCGTGCGCAGGCTGGCGAGCCAGCCCGCGCTCGCGCGTTTCATCGCCGAGGAGAAGACGCCGGGCGCGCAGGTGCAGAGCGACGACGAGATCCTCGACGTGTTCCGCCAGCGGGGCCAGAGCGGCTACCACGCGATGTGCACCTGTCGCATGGGTACGGATGCGCGCAGCGTTCTCGACCCGCAGTTGCGGGTACGCGGCGCGGCCAACCTGAGGGTGGTCGACCTCTCGGTCGTGCCGACGCCGATCTCGGGCAACACCAATGCCCCGACCATGGCGATTGCGGCACGGGCCGCCGATCTCATCCTCGACGACGCGGGGCGCGGCGCATGAGCCGCTACGACGAGTACAGCCAGCGCTATCGCAACATCGCGTTCGAGCGGCGCGGGGCCGTCGTGCAGGTCCGTCTGCACACCGACGGGGGCGTGCTGCAATGGGGTTCGAACGAAGGCAGCGTGCACGGCCAGCTTTGCGACGCCTTTCGCGACCTCGCGCACGATGCGTCGCTGCGCGCGGTCATCCTCACGGGCACCGGCGACCGGTTCTGCACGGAACTGAGCGCCACCGAGAACGCCCGGTCGCTGACGGCGGCCGACTGGGCGCGCCTGATGCGCGAGGGCCGCGAACTGCTGGCCGATTTCCTGGCGATCGAGGTGCCGATCGTCGCCGCGGTCAATGGCCCGGTGCACATTCACTCCGAACTGCCGGTGCTGGCCGACATCGTGCTCGCGTCCGAAAGCGCCGAGTTCGCCGACCGCGTGCACTTTGCCTACGGCGTGGTGCCGGGCGACGGCGTGCACGTCGTCTGGCCGCAGTTGCTCGGGATCAATCGTGCCCGTCACTTCCTGCTCACCGGGCAGGCGATAGGCGCGCAACAGGCCCTGGCGCTCGGCGTCGTGGCCGAGGTTCTCGCGCCCGGCGCGCTCCAGGCGCGCGCCTGGGAGATCGCCGGGCAACTGGAGCAGAAGCCGGTCGTGGCCCTGCGTAACACCACCCTGGCGCTGCGCCGCGCGTTGCGCCGCGCCCTGAACGAAGACCTCGACGTCGGCCTGGCCCTGGAGGGGCTCGGGCTGCTGTCGTTCCGCGACTGACGAGACGGAGTGCTCCCATGACGAATTCGCTCGCGGCGGCCAATGCGGTCGTCCAGAAGGCCATCGATGCAGTGATCGGTGCGGGCCGCGAGGTCGGCGTGCAGGTCGCCGCCTACCGCGGAGGCAAGCTGGTCGTCGACACCTGGGGAGGTCTCGCCGACCCGGATAAGGGCCGCAAAGTGGACGGCGACACGCTGTTCAACACCTACTCGGTGACCAAGGCCGTCGCCGCGACGGCGCTGCACCTGCAGGCCGAGCGCGGCCACATCGACTACGACGCGCCGATCGTGAAGTACTGGCCCGAGTACGGCGCGCACGGCAAGGAGCGCACGACGGTGCGCGATGCCCTGACGCACCGGGCCTGCGTGCCGCAGATGCCCGAGGGCGTGACGCCCGAGATGATGTGCGACTGGAGCGCCATGACGCGCGCCATCGCCGACCTGAAGCCGCTCGCGGAGCCCGGCACGAAGACGCTGTACCTGTCGATGACTTTCGGCTGGATCATCGGCGAGCTCGTCCGGCGCACCGATTCGCGCGGCCGCTCGCTCGGCCAGTTCGTGCGCGACGAGATTGCCGCACCGCTCGGCATCGCCGACCTGTGGATCGGCATTCCGGACGCCGTGGTGCCGCGCGTCGCCAGGCAGATCGACGCAATGGTTCCCATGCCGCCGGAGTACCTGCCGCCGCTGTTCCTCGCATCGATGCCAGCCGCCGTGGCGCTGCATCCGTCCGTCTTCGAGCGCCCCGACGTGCGGCGTGCCGAGGTCGCTGGCGTCGGCGGCATCTTCACGGCCCGCGGCGAGGCGCGCTTCTGGGCCATGCTCGCCAATGGCGGCGAGCTCGACGGCGTGCGGTTGCTGTCGCGCGAACGGGTGGCGTCGTTCAGCACGCCGCGTGCGAACGCCGAGGAGCCCGATCCGGTGATGTTCGGCATCCCGATCCCGATCAGCATCGGCGGCTTCTGGTTGGGCGGCCCGTACCCGCCGGTGTGCTCGGCGCGCAATCCGCGCGCGATCTGTCATCCGGGGCAGGGCGGCTCGATCGGCTGGGCCGATCCGGACCTGAACCTCGCCGTCGCGATCTGCCACAACCGGCTGTTCAATCCGACCTCGCTCGAGGAGGACGCCATCCTCGTCGTGGCGAACGCCGTGCGCGAGGCGCTCGGCATCGCCTGAACGCGCTCAGCGCGCGGCGTCGAGCAGTTGCTGCAGTGTGTCGATCAGCCGGGCCGGCTGGTCGAGCATCAGGTGGTGGTTGCCGTCGCGCACGACGTGCGGGCCGCGGCCATTCGGCAAGGCGGCGACGCACGCGTCGGCGAGGCCTCGATCGATGACCACGCTGTGCTCCCCGACCACCACGTCGACGGGTGTCGCGATGCTCGCGAGCAGTGCGCGGGCATCGGTTTTCTGCGGACCCGGGATCTTCGGGTCGAACTTCCAGTGCCAGCCCCCGTCGGTGCCGCGCAGCGAGCGCCGCGCGAGGTAGTCGAGCATCGCGGGATCCGCGACGGGCTGGTCCGGGTTCAGGCGAAAGCGTCCAAGGGCGGTGTCCAGGTCCGGATAGGCGGCCCGGGCACCGGCCGTCGAGCGGGCATTCGGGATGCGATGGCCCTCGATCCGCACGAAGGAGTCCACCACGATGGCGTGCGAGATGCGGGGGGCGGCGCCGCAGGCACTGTCGAGGGCGCAGGCGCGCAGCAGGGCCCCGCCGCCGAAGCTGTGGCCAATGACGGTCGCCGGGCCGCCGCCGAGGTAGTCGATGAGTTCGAGGATGTCCCGCGGATGGGCATCGGCGGGGTAGTCGTCCCGCCACTCGCTGTCGCCCATGCCGGACAGGTCCAGCGCGACGGTCGTCCAGCGTTCCTGGAAGGCCGGCGCCACCCAGTCCCACCAGTGCGTGTGGCCCGCGAACCCGTGGATGAACACCAGCAGGGGGCCGGCACCGCGCGACCACTGGCGATAATGCACCTGGGCGCCGCGCAGGGCGATCCGGTGGCTTTCGGCGGGGTGGCGGGTGGCTACGCGGCGCCAGGGAAATGGTCGCGGGGAGGGGCTCAAGTCCGGTCTCGGCGGGTTTGACGCTGCGGGGTCGGGCGTTTATATTTTAGAATAGTATTCAAATATATAGTATTCACGGACGGGCTGCCGAAGGCCCGGCGGGGTGGCGGCGGCGATGCGAACGGTCCGGGATCTCTTCGAGCGCAATGCACGGTGCTTCCCGGAGCGGGAGGCGTTCGTCTGTGACGACCGCCGGCTGACCCACGCGCAGTATGCCTCCCGTGCCCGTCGCCTCGCCGCGAGCCTGAATGCCCTCGGCCTGCGTCGCCAGGACCGCTTCGGCATCCTCGCGATGAACTGCCTCGAGTACTACGAGGCGTATGCCGCCGCGGAATACGGCGCGATGGTGCTCGTGCCGGTCAACTACCGACTGGCGCCTGCCGAAATCGTCCACGTACTCAAGGATGCCGGTGCGCGCGCGCTGATCTTCGAACCCCAGTCCGCGGAGACGGTCGGGAAGATCCGCGCCCAGTTGCCGGACGTCACGACGTTCGTGCAGATCGGCGCGGCCGGCGAGGGCGTGCTCGCCTACGAGGACCTGATCGCGAACGGCAACGAGGCCGGCCCCCCGGTCGAGCCGTCGCCCGAGGACTACTGCGTCATCTGGTACACCAGCGGCACCACCGGCAAGCCCAAGGGTGTGCCCTGGCGCCAGCACGCCATGCTCGGCACGGCGTGCATGAATGCGCGCGTGTCCGAGATGTCGCGATCCTCGCGAGTCCTGCAGACCACGCCGGCGTTCCACATCGGCGGGCGGGGGTACGTGCTCGGCGCCGCGTACGATGGTGGCTGCACCGTGCTGCACAAGGCCTTCGATCCCGTCGCGATGCTCAAGACGATCGAGCAGGAGCGCATCACGCACACCTTCATGGTCGCGGCGATGGTTCAGGCCGTGCTGGCCGTGCCGAACGTGCAGTCCTACGACCTCTCGAGCCTGGAGACCGTGTTCTCCGCGGCCGCGCCGATTCCGGTGCCGGTCCTGAAGCGCGCCATCGAACTGATGGGCCCGGTGTTTTCCGTGCAGTACGGCTGCACCGAGGTTGGCAGCATCTGCGCACTGCCGCGTGCGGATGTGCGTCCCGACGGCACGGCGGACGACATCCGTCGGCTGGCCTCGGTGGGCCATCCCGTCAGCGAGATCGAATGCCGGCTGGTGGACGACCACGGCAACGACTGCGCCGCGGGCCGGCCGGGCGAAGTCATCGTGCGCTCGGCGACGATGCTCGACGGCTACTGGAACAACTCGGTCGCGACGCTCGAGGCGATCCGCGACGGCTGGTACCACACCGGCGACATCGGCATGAAGGACGAACTCGGGTACGTGTTCCTCGTCGACCGCAAGAAGGACATGATCATCTCGGGCGGCGAGAACATCTACAGCCGCGAGGTCGAGGAGGCCGTGTCCGCGCACCCGGCCGTCGCCGACGTCGCCGTGATCGGCGTGCCGGACCCGAAGTGGGTCGAGGCCGTGAAGGCCGTCGTGGTGCTGAAAGCCGGCGCCACGCTCGACGGCGAGGCGCTGATCGAGCATTGCCGGACGCTCATCGCCCGCTACAAGTGTCCGCGCAGCGTCGACTTCATCGCCGAGCTGCCGCGCCTCGCGACCGGCAAGATCGACAAGCCGACGCTCCGCGCCCGTTACCGAAACTGATCCGCCCACACTGGTTGCCCATGCCCAAAGTCACGCTCATTGAATTCAACGGAACCTCCCACACCTTCGACGCCGCCAAGGGCCAGAGCGTCATGCAGGTCGCGATGTCGAATCGCGTGCCGGGGATCATCGCCGACTGCGGCGGCAGCTGCTCCTGCGCCACCTGCCACGTGTACGTCGAGCCGGAATGGGCGGGTCGCGTGCCGGCGCCGTCGGACACCGAGAAGGAGATGATCGAGTGCGCGCTGCACGTGCGCGACAACAGCCGGCTGAGCTGCCAGATCGAGCTCAACGACGCGCTCGACGGGCTGGTCGTGCGCATTCCAGAGTCGCAGACCTGACGCGCTTCCCACGAGGGGCAGACCCATGAGCGGCAAACTCGCCGGCAAGGTGGCCATCATCACCGGCTCCGCGTCCGGCATCGGCGCGGGCACGGCGGAAGCCTTCGCCCGCGAGGGCGCGAAAGTGGTGATCGCGGACGTCAACCAGCAGGCCGCGGAGAAGCAGGCCGCTGCCATCGTGGCCGCGGGCGGCACCGCGCTTGCGGTCGCCGTCGACCTGGCCGACGAGGCGTCGATCCGCGCGATGTTCGAGGCGACCGAGGCGAAGTTCGGGGGCGTCGACGTGCTGCACAACAATGCAGCGGATACGCGTACTTCCAGCACGCGCGACCTGTCCATCGAGCACACGGACATCGAGGTGTGGGACACCCTCTGGCGGGTCAACCTGCGGGGCGCCATGATCGCGACCAAGTACGCGATCCCGCGCCTGCGTGCCCGCGGCGGCGGCTCAATCATCAATACCGCCTCGGGATCCGCGTTCAGCGGCATGCTGTCGAATTCGAGCTACGGCATCCTGAAGGCCGGCATCGTCACGCTGACCAAGTACGTCGCCACGCAGCACGGCAAGGAGAACATCCGCTGCAACGCGATCTCGCCGGGCCTGATCGTCACGCCGTCCACCGAGGACACGTACGCGGCGTCCAAGGCCGGCGAAATCATGCTGAAGCACCAGCTGGTGCCGCGCTTCGGCCGCCCGGCGGACATCGCCGAGATGGCGGTCTACCTGGCGTCGGACGCGGCGGGCTTCATCACCGGCCAGTGCTTCGCCGTGGATGGCGGCCTCGACGCGCACACGCCGATCTACGGCGATGCGCTCGTCGCCGTGTCCGCGCGCACCTGATCCGCTCGGACCGCGAGCATCCATGACTGCCCCTGCCAACACCCACGTGCCTGCGGGCGTCTCCGCGGGCGCCAGCCCGCTCGTCGCGCCTCTCTTCCGGCCCATCCAGGTGCGCGGCCTCGCGCTCGCCAATCGCGTCGTCATGGCGCCGATGACGCGCGAATTCTCCCCGGGCGGAGTGCCGGGTGACGACGTCGTCGCGTACTACCAGCGGCGCGCGGCGGCTGAGACCGGCCTCATCATCACCGAGGGCGTCGGGATCGATCATCCGGCCGCGCTTGGCGAAGCGGGACTCGGCGAGGCCGACATCCCGCATCTCTATGGCGACGAGGCGCTGGCCGGTTGGCGGCGGGTCGTCGATGCGGTGCACGCGGCTGGCGGCAAGATCATTCCCCAGCTGTGGCACCAGGGCGTGATGCGCGAGCAGGGCACCGGGCCTCACCCCGAGGCGCCGAGCGTGCGACCGTCGGGCCTGTGGGGACCGGTGGGCCGGCAGAGCTCGATCCTCCCGGAATACGTGGCGCGCATCTCCGCGCCGACGCAGCCGATGACCGAGCAGGACATCGCCGACGTCATTGCGGCGTATGCGCGCAGCGCGCGGCGCGCGATGGACGCGGGGTTCGACGGCATCGCCATTCACGGCGCGCATGGCTACCTGATCGACACCTTCTTCTGGGCGGAGACCAACCAACGCACCGACCGCTGGGGCGGCGGCATCCGCGACCGCGCGCGCTTCGGCGCCGAGGTCGTGAAGGCGATCCGGGCCGAGATCGGGCCGAACCGGCCGATCTTCTTCCGCTTCTCGCAGTGGAAGCAGCAGGATTTCCGTGCGCGCCTGGCGACCAGCCCGCAGGAACTGGAAGAGTTGCTGGTGCCGCTGGCGGAGGCCGGCGTCGACGTCTTCGACGGCAGCATCCGCTATTTTCAGCGGCCCGAGTTCGAGGGCTCGCCGCTCAATCTCTCGGGCTGGGCGAAGAAAGTCACCGGCAAGCTCTCGATGGCGGTCGGAGGCATCGGCCTCGATCGCGGCATGTACGATTCGAATCGCGACGGCAAGGCTGGCGCGAGCAACAACATCGAACTGCTGATGGAGCGATACAACCGCGGCGAGTTCGACCTCGTGGCAGTCGGTCGCGCCCTGCTGAACGATCCCGAATGGTCCCGCAAGCTGCGGCGCGGGGAGCCGCAGCTGCCGTACGACCAGGCCAAGGTCGACACCCTTTACTGACACCGGAAGCGAGCATGTCCGACGACAACCTCAAGTGCCGGCTGGACGAGCAGGGCATCCAGACCCTGACCTTCGACGCGCCGGCGGTCAAGAACGCGATCGACACGCGCGCGCAGCGCCGCCTCGTCACGCTGCTGCAGGATGCCGAGCGCAACCCGGCAGTGAAGGTCGTAGTGCTGACCGGTGCGGGCAATGCCTTCTGCACCGGCGCAGACGTGCGCTCGATGGGCGCGCCGGACCCGGAGGACACCATCGCCCAGCAGCAGTCGGCGACGGCGGCCTGGCAGGACGTCGAATACCGTGTGGATCGCCTGCGCCACAACGCCCGTGCGGCCTCGCTGCTCGCAAGGATGGGCAAGCCCACCATCGCGCGGCTGCCCGGCCCGGCGGCGGGGCTCGGCTTCTCGCTGGCGCTGGCCTGCGACTTCCGCATCGCCTCGCGCACGGCGTCGCTGGTGCCGGCCTTCGTGAAGATCGGAACCTCGGGCGACTACGGCGGCACGTTCTTCCTGACGCGCCTCGTCGGTCCGGCGAAGGCCCGCGAGATCTGCATGCTCGGCGACAAGATCGATGCCGAGACTGCCTTTCGCCTCGGCTTGCTCACGAAGCTGGTCGACGATGCGCAGCTCGACGCCGAGACCGATGCGCTCGCGCGCCGGCTGGCGGAGGGACCGCCGATCGCGCTGCGCTACATCAAGGAGAACGTCGATGCGGCCATCGACCGCGACCTCGAGGCCTTCCTCGACCTCGAGTCCCGCAACATGATCCGCTCGCGCCTCACCGAGGACTGCAAGGAAGCAATGGCCGCCTTTCTTGAGAAGCGCGCGCCGCGCTTCAAGGGGTGCTGACCGTGCGTCGTGCCGCCATCGTCTGTCCGGTCCGCACACCCGTCGGGGCCTTCGGAGGCAGCCTGCGTCCCGTGCCCGTCGAGACGCTCGGAGCCACGGTCGTGAAGGCCCTGCTCGAGCGCACGAAGCTCGATCCCGCGCGCATCGACGACGTCGTCTTCGCCCAGTCCTATGCGAGCGGCGAGACGCCCTGCACCGGCCGCTGGGTCGCGCTCGAAGCCGGCCTGCCGATCGAGGTGCCCGGCATGCAGCTCGACCGTCGCTGCGGCGGCGGCCTGCAGGCGGTCGTCACGGCGGCCATGATGGTGCAGTCCGGGGCCGCCGACGTCGTGATCGCCGGCGGCGTCGAGAGCATGAGCAACATCGAGTACTACACCACCGACATGCGCTGGGGTTCGCGTTCCGGGACGGTGAAGCTGCACGACCGGCTCGATCGCGGGCGCGAGCGTTCGCAGCCCGAGCACCGGTTCGGACGCATCTCCGGCATGATCGAAACGGCCGAGAATCTCGCGAAGGAGTACGGGATCACGCGCGAGGCGGCCGACGAGTATGCGGCACGCAGCCAGCAACGGGCGGCGGCAGCGTGGGCGGCCGGCAGGTTC
Organism: Pseudomonadota bacterium; assembly: GCA_052035645.1. Classification (GTDB taxonomy): domain Bacteria; phylum Pseudomonadota; class Gammaproteobacteria; order Steroidobacterales; family Steroidobacteraceae; genus RPQJ01. Next base: position 11,018 of record JBPOHK010000086.1, on the reverse strand, counting down.
GATGACGAGGTCGTGCCGGTCACGGTGCCGCAGAAGAAGGGCGACCCGGTCGTATTCGCGAAGGACGAAGGCATCCGCGGCGACACGACCGTGGCGACGCTCGCGAAGCTGAGGCCGCTCGTACCCGGCGGGACCGTGACCGCCGGCAACTCCAGCCAGCAGAACGATGCCGCCGCGGCGTGTCTGGTGGTGGACGAGGCCCTGCTGCCGACGCTGGGCCTGCAACCCGACGGGTTCCTGGTCGGATGGGCGGCGGCCGGCTGTCATCCGGCGACCATGGGCATCGGTCCGGTGCCGGCCGTGAAGCGCCTGTTCGAGCGAACGGGCCTGTCGTTCGACCGGATGGACCTCGTGGAACTCAACGAAGCCTTCGCCTGTCAGGTATTGTCGGTGCTGAAGGGCTGGGGCTGGAACGACCCGGAGCGCCTCAACGTGAATGGCTCGGGCATCTCGCTCGGCCATCCGATCGGCGCCACCGGCGTGCGCATCCTCGCCACGCTGCTTCACGAGCTGAAACGTCGCAACGGCCGCTACGGCCTCGAATCCATGTGCATCGGCGGCGGGCAGGGCCTGGCCGCGATCTTCGAGCGCGCCTGAGCGCGGGAGCGAACCCATGAACGCCGTGACCCGTCTGGTGGATTTCGACGATCGCGATTTCGACCCGTTCATCGCGGACGAGCTGATGTTCGGCGCCTGCCTCGATCCGTACCCGAAGCTCGCGGCGCTGCGGGCCAAGGGCTCGGTGCACCACCTCACGTACCGCGAATACATGGGCGAGCCGGCCGACCACACCCAGGGCCACCTCGATCACTACACCGTAATCGGCTACGACGAGGTGCAACGCTGCCTGAATGAGCCCGAGACGTTCTCGAACGAGGCGTACAAGCTCAACCTCGGCATCAGTTTCGGGCGCAGCGTCAGCACCATGGACCCGCCCGAGCACGGCCGTTACCGCAAGATCTTCCAGAAGGCGTTCCTGCCGCAGACGGTCGCGAAGTGGGGCGAGTCGGTCGTGGACCCGGTGGTACAGGGCCTCATGGGGAAGTTTCGCAATCGCGGCGCCGCCGACCTCGTGCAGGAATTCACGCTGCACTATCCGTTCCAGATCGTCTACAAGCAGCTGGCGCTGCCGGCCGAGGAAGCGCCGATCTTCCACAAGCTCGCGATCGCGCAGACGCTGGTCAGCGTCGACGTGCCGCACGGCACCGAGGCCTCGCGCAAGCTCGGCGACTACTTCAAAGTGCTGGTGGCCGAGCGCCTCAGGAACCCCGGCGACGACCTCGTGTCGGTCCTGGCGCAGGCCGAGGTCGACGGCGAGCGCCTGCCCGAGAAGATCATGATTTCCTTCCTGCGCCAGCTCGTGAACGCAGGCGGCGACACGACCTACCGCGGCACCAGCGTGCTGCTCACCGGGCTGCTGCGCAATCCGGACCAGCTCGAGGCGGTGCGCAAGGACCGCTCATTGGTGCCGCAGGCCATCGAGGAGGCCTTGCGCTGGGACGGCCCGGTGCTGGTCCAGACGCGCACCGCCGCGAAGGACGTGGAACTCGGCGGCGTGAAGATTCCGAAGGGCGCGGTGCTCGACGTAGCCGCCGGTGCGGCGAACCGAGATCCGGCGCGCTTCCCGGACCCCGACAGGTTCGACATCTTCCGCAAGCCGCAGCACCGGCACTTCGCGTTCGCCTATGGGCCGCACGTGTGCATCGGCCAGCACCTTGCACGCGTCGAGATGACGCGTGCGCTGAACGCGATCCTCGACAACCTGCACCACCTGCGGCTCGACCCGGACAAGCCGGCGCCCGAGATCCGCGGCATCATGATGCGGGTGCCGAAGCACCTCTACGTGCGCTTCGACGCCTGACGCTCACGCTCCGGCTCGACGGAGCCTGAAGCGGCGGTCGCTCGACTTGCGCGATCGACCGGCGGGTTGAACGCGCTACAGCCGGTGCAGGCCGCGCCCGCCATCCACCGAGATGATGCGGCCGTTGATGTAGTCTGAGTCCGGGCCTGCCAGGAACACCGCGACGCGAGCGGCATCCTTGTCCGGATGTCCCAGTCGCCGCATCGGGTTCTGCGCCAGGTAGGCCTCGTGCGCGCCCGGCGGCGCCGTCTTCAGGAACTCGTCGTACTGCTCCGTGTGGATGACGGGCGAGATGCAGTTGACGTTGATCCCGAGCGGGCCCCACTCGAGGCAGGCGACGTTCATCAGGCCGGCGACGGCGCCCTTGGCCGCAGCGTAGGCCGCCATGCCCAACTGACCTTCCGTGTAGGCCGCCGACACGAAGTTGATGACCTTGCCGCCGCGGCGTGCGAGGAAGGGATACGCGGCCTGCATGAAATTCCACGTTCCCATGAACGAAGAATCCAGGTTGACCTTCAGGTCCCGTTCGGTCTGTTCGACGAAGGGCTTGTGGAAGGCAGGGTTGGCGAAGGCGCAGTTGACCAGGATGTCGACGGTGCCGAACGCGTCAGCCGTGGCGGCGACGGCTTGATCCACCTGCGCGCGCACACCCACGTCGCACACCTGGGGGAGGCAGCGACCGCCGGCAGCCTCGACTGCCTTCGCGGTTCGCGCGAGACCCGCCGCCTCGATGTCGACCAGCGTGACCGAGGCGCCTGCCTCTGCGAACGCCAGCGCGATGCTCCTGGCGATCCCCCGCGCCGCTCCGGTGACGATGGCGGCTTTGCCGGACAGGATTTCAGTCTTCATGGCGCTCCGTGAATCAGCAGTCCAGAAACATGATCGCGCGACGGAATCGGCTGGTAACTACTGCGGCGTCGTCGGAAAGCGCGCCGGGTTCAGCACCGGCCCGGCCACCTGCTGGCCGCCGTCGGCACACAGCACTTCGCCGTTGACGAAGCAGGCCGCGTCCGAGGCGAGGAAGGCCGCGGCGCCGCCGATGTCACGCTCCGGGTCGCCGACGCGCCGCAAGGGCAACTGCGCCGCCAGCCGATCGATCACGGCGGGCCGTCTCGCGCGGGCCGCCACGAATTCCGCCGTGCGCGCCACGGGCAGCAGGACGTTGGTCGTGATCTGGTGCTGTCCCCAGTCGACGGCGGCGGTGCGCATCAGTCCGACGAGGCCCCAGGCCGCGGTGTTGTACGCGCCCAGCGATTCCGCGACCGTCTCGCCATAGCGGTGGCTGACCAGGATGATGCGGCCGCGGCGGGACTCGCGCAGTTCCGGGAAGGCTGCCTGCATGGCCGCCCGACAGTCCTGCAGTGATCGCAGTGCATCGCCGAACGCACCGGCATCGATCGTCTCGAGGGCGGCAGGCCGTGGGGCGGGCAGCAGGTTGCAGACCAGCACGTCGAGTCGCTCGCCGCGGTCCATGCACTCGGTGACGGCGGCCGCCACGGCTCGTGGATCTCCGCGCAGCGACTCGTCGTACTCCAGGACCGCGACTTCGGCGCCCTCGCGCTCGAAGCGCTGCGCGATTCCGAGGCCGATTTCGTCCGCGCCCACGACCAGCGCGGCGAGGCCGTTCAGCATGCCCGTTGCGCTGCTCACTGGAACTGGATCCCGAGGCCGTGCATCTGGGGCAGGCCGAGCAGGTGCGCTCCGCCGTCGATGTACAGCGACTGGCCGGTGATGTAACCGGCGGCGTCCGACGCCAGGCCGGCCACGGCGCCGCCGATGTCCTCCTCGGCACGACCGTGCCGGCGCATCGGATTCAGCTTGGCCACGGCGTCCGCGCGCTTCGGATCGTCCCGGTAGAACGCCTCGTAGGCCGGGCTGAGGCCGGCGGGCAGCACGACGTTGACGGTGACGCCGTGCGGCCCGAACTCGTTGGCGAGCGTGCGCGTGAGTCCGCGGATGGCTTCCTTGGTCGCGTTGTAGGCAGTGCCGTAGCGGCTGCCGAACGCGGCATTGATCGACGCAAAGTTGATGATGCGCCCGCCGCCCGCGCGCCGCAGGTAGGGCAGGGCAGCCCGGGCGGTCCATAGCGAGGCGTGCAGTCCCGAGGCGAGCGCCTGTCGCAGGTACTCGTCCGTCTGCGGGTCGACCGCCTCGACCAGCGGCGGCGTGATCTGCGCGTTGTTGACGACGACGTCGAGCCTTCCGAAGTGCGACGCGGTGTCGTCGACGAGCCGGGCCGCCGCCGCAGCATCGCAGAGGTCGGCCTGGATGAAATGTGCATCGCCGCCCAGTGCCCGCAGTTCGCTCAATACGCGAGCACCCTTGTCAGCGGACCGGCCGTTCACGACCACCCGCGCACCCTCGCGCACGAAGCGCCGGGCGATGCCTTCGCCGAGGCCCTGGGTCGATCCCGTGACGAGTGCGACCTTGCCCTCGAGCAGACCGCGCCGACCCTCCGCAGTGCCGGTCATTTCTGCGATCCTGCGACGGCATTCGCGTCCAGTGCAGGACCGGCGCCGGCACCCTCGAAGGGGAAGGCGGCCGTGTAGAGCGCCAGTTCCGCGAAAGCCGATTCGAGTGCCTGCACCTGCGACGCGTCGGTGATGGCCGCCGCGGCCGCCTGGGCCGCCGTGGCGTCGGTCAGGCCGACGACGCCGGGATTCTCGGCAAGCACCACGCGTGCCATGCGACCGCCGCCGGTGCTCAACACCGTGCCGGTCGTCGTCGATTCGCGGCTGAGGAACCAGGCGAGCGGGGCGGCGATCTTCTCCGGCGCCATGTGGCGCCGGAACCAGGCGACGAAGTTCGGGTCGGGAATGCCTTCGATCATGCGCGTGTGCGCCACGGGCATGATCGCGTTGACGAGGATGCCGTGCGCACGGCCTTCGGCGGCCGTGTCGAGCGTCAGGCCGATCAGGCCGGCCTTGGCCGTGGCGTACGACGTGTTGTGCCCGATGCCCAGCGAGGCGTTCGAGGACACGTTCAGGATGCGGCCGTAGCCCTGCGACTTCATGGTGCCCCAGACGGCACGCATGAGGGCATAGGGTCCCAGCAGGTTGGTGCGCAACTCGGACTCGAGGTTCTCGTCGAGTGCCTCGTCGAAGGCCGTCGGGCGCGCGACGCCTGCGTTGTTGACCAGCACGTCCACGCGTCCGAACGCTTCGAGCGCATGTGCGGCGATGCTGCGTGCGGCCTCCGGTGTACCGACCGGAGTGGAATTCGCGACGGCACGGGCGCCCATGGCGCGCAGCTGCGCGGCAGCCTCCTCGGCTCGCCGAGGGCTGGCGCCCTGGCCCGTGACGTTGCCTCCGTAGTCGTTGACCAGCACCGCGCAGCCGAGCCGCGCAAGTTCACGCGCGATGGCAAATCCCAGGCCACCGCCGGCCCCGGTGACGATCGCGGCCTGCCCGTCGAAGCGGATGTTCATGCGGGGTCCTGCAGAACGAGTAATCGAATATCGTTCATATAACGGAACAATATCAACTTGCCGACCGGGCGTCGACCCGCGCCCCGTCAGGTCTTCTGGTTGCGCTTCTGCTGGGCAATGAAGTCCGATGCGATGCGATGGTGCTCGTCGCTCAACGTGGCGGCGAGCTGCCGGGCGATCGTGGTGTCGAGCTGGGCCGCTGCGGAGCGGTGCAGGAACAGGTTCATCAGCTTCTTGGTCTCGCGCAGCGCCTGGGCGGGCTGCTTCATCAGCTTGTCGGCCAGCGTGCGCGCCTCGTCCATCAGCTTCTCCGGCGCCACCACGCGATTGGCCAGCCCGAACTCGACGGCCTGCTGCGGGGTGATCCGGTCGCCGGTGAAGATGAGCTCCTTGGCGCGCAGCAGGCTCATGTAGAGCGGCCACGCGACCGAGATGCCGTCGCCGGCCACGAGGCCGATATTGATGTGCGGCTCGGCCATGAACGACTTCTCCGACATCAGCACGATGTCGCAGAGCGTGGCGAGCGTTGCTCCCCAGCCCACGGCCGGGCCGTTGACGGCCGCGATCAGCGGGATCGGCACGTCGATGAAGCTGTGGATCGTGCGCCGGGCGTTCTCCTGTACGTCGCGGGCGAACTGGGCGTCCTCGAGCGTCTTCACGAAGTGCGTCATGTCACCGCCGGCGCTGAACGCGCGCCCTGCGCCGGTGAGGATGCCGACCCGGGCCTCCGGGTCCTCGGCGAGGGCACGGAACAACTTCGGGAAGGAGAACAGCATCTCCGTCGTCGATGCGTTCAGGTCGTTCGGCCGGTTGAGCGTGATGATGCGCAGGCCGCCTTCGGCCGTGACCAGGAGCTCGTCGGGCAAGTCGTATAAGTTCGCCACCGTGCACCTCTTGCGTGGACGTCAGAGCCGCGCCCCGCCGTCGAGGCGGAGCAGCGCTGCGTTGAAGTAGCCGTTCTGGACGATCTCGATCGCGAGCGACGCGTATTCCGCGGGCTGGCCGAAGCGCTTCGGATGCAGGTTCCAGGACTGCATCTGCGCCATGTAGTCGTCGGGCAGGCCTGCGATCAGCGGCGTCGCGAAATTGCCGGGCAGGATGGTGTTGACGCGGATCCGCTCCGGCGCGAGGTCACGGGCCATCGAGAGCGTCATGCCGTTGATGCCGGCCTTCGCGGCCACGTAGGCCGCCGTCGCGGCCGGCCCGTCCTGCGAGGCCGTCGAGGAGGTCATCACGATGACTCCACGGTCGCCCGACGGATCCGGCTCGAGCGCCAGCATGCCCGCGGCCGCGATCGAGGCGCAGAGAAACGTGCCGTTGAGGTTCAGCGCCACGATGCGCGCGAAGCGTGAGAAATCATGTCGGCGGATGGCGCCCGTGGTGGCGTCGCGCCAGGCCGTGTGCCCCAGACCGCCGCCCCCCGGCGTGATGATCGCGATGCGCTCCTGGCCTTGCCTGGCCCGCGCCGCCTCGAAGGCCGCGACCACGCTGGCCTCATCGGTGACGTCCGCCTGGAAACAGGCCGCACCGGTCTCGGCCGCGATGGCTGCCCCCTTTTCGCGATTGAAGTCCAGCACGGCGACCCGCACGTCGCGGGCCCGCAAGGCCCGCACCGTCGCCTCGCCCATGCCCGAGGCACCGCCGACCACGACCGCCGCGATGTCGGGCCCGAGCTTCATTGCGAGGACTCCGCGCCCGGTCGCACGCGCTGCTGCCAGTCGGCCTGGCTCAGCGTATGGGCTTCGCCGCCGCTCTCGATCTCGACGCCCGCAGTTTCGAGCAGCATGCAGAGCATGCGGTAGCAGCCGGCCGTCATGATCAGCTCGACCACTTGCCGGTGCGGGAGATGACGCGACACCTCCGCCAGGGTGGCGTCGCCGGCGCGGACGTTCGTGATTACGTCGTCCGTGAACGCGAGGACCGCGCGCTCGACGTCCGAGAACAGGGGATGTCGGGCTCCGGCTCCGATGGCGGCGATCTTCTCCGGCGTCATGCCCAACTCGAGGATGAAGCGCTCATGCTGTGCCAGTTCATAGGCGCTGCGACAGAGATGCCCGACGCGCACGATCGCGAGCTCCCTCAGCAGGGGCGGCAGCTCGAGCGAGTACAGGATGCGGTGCCCGAACGCGCCGAAGCCGGCGAGCACGGGCCCGGAGTGGCTCAGCATGCGCAGCACGTTGATCGGCGGCACGCCTTCGAGGCAACGACGGGCCTCGTCGTCGAGCGCGTCCGCCGCAGGGTAGGGGATGCGAGGCACGGTTCAGGTCTCGATGACGATTTCGGCGGCATGTCGCCGCACCCAGGCTTCGAAGGTTGTCAACGGGAGCCCGTACTTCGCCAGGGCAGCGATGTCGGCTCGATAGCCGACCTCATTGGTCCATTCCTGCGAGCGTACCCAGCCCGGAAACAGGCCCGCCTGGCGCGCGTCGGCGGGTGAGACGTGCTCGGCGACGACGGGCTTGCCGAGCACGCGGGCGAGCGTTGCGGCGACCTTGCGCATCGTGAGCGCCTCGGCGGCGAGGTCGATGTCGAGGGCGTGAAAGCGATCCGGATCGGCGAACGCAGCGCGGGCGAAGGTTCCGACGTCGTCGCCCGCGATCAGCTGCAGTCGAGTGTCGGGTTTGAACGCCGAGAGGACGCGCCCCTGCCGCAGGTGGGGAAACATGTACATCGCCTTGGGCTCGGCGTAGTTGTCCATCATGAAAGCCGGCTTCAGCACCGTCCACCGCGCGAAGCCCGCCTTGCGCACGGCTTCCTCGATGTCCCACTTGTCGGTCCAGTACTTCTGCCACCAGTAGCCCGAGTCCCAGCGCGGGAAGGCGGTGTGCCTGCCGGCTTCGCACACGGACGTGTGCACGAAGTGGCGTACGCCGGCGGCGCGCGCCGCGTCGATCAGCGCGAATCCGTGGCGACGCTCTGAGTCGCTGCCGTCGGCGTCCGGCCGCTGCACGGAAAAGACGCCGTGCGCGCCCTGCATGGCCGGGGCCAGCGACGCGGGCTCGCCCATGTCGCCTTGCACGGGTTCCGCGCCCAGTTTCGCGAGCGCCTGCGCCGTGCCGGACTCCGGATTGCGGGTGAGAAAGCGGACGCGGAAGCCGGCCGTCAGCAATTCGCGGGCGGTGGCGCCGCCCTGGGTGCCGGTGGCGCCGGTGACGAGGATGGTCGATCGGTGGGTAGTCATGGGCGGTTGATTCCGGGGTCGGGTCAGTCGGCGGCCACCGCGAGGTCGCGGGCCAGGGCAACGATTTCCGCTCCGACGGCCAGCAGCTTCTTGCGCGGCCAGTCGGTCGCGAGGCCGGAGGCCGAGAGGGCATACACCTGGTCGCTCTTGAGCGAGCGGATCGGCACGGCAACCGCGTTCATCTGCGGGTGCATGGCGCCGAGGCTGAGCACGCAGCCGTGGCGGCGGTAGTCGTCGTCGGCGCCGGCCAGCTGGGCCTCGGTCTTCGTCCAGCCGGACGGGTCGCGCTGCTTCAGCGCCTTGCGCACGGACTTGCGCTCATCCTCGCCGTACGCGGCGTAACAGGCCCAGCCGGTCGGTGCGGTGGCAAACGGACGGCGCGCTCCGACGGGGTCGTTCAGATAGATGAAGTCGCCGTGCGTGCGCTGCAGGTAGAGCATGTCGAGGCCGTCGCGGATGCCGAGCGACATGCCCATGCGATGGCGGGAGGTGAACCGCTCCATGTAGGGCAGGGCGACCCTGGGCAGTGCCTGGCGGACCAGTGCGGAGTAACCGAGGGCGAGCGCGGGCAGGCCGAGCGACATGCGCGTGCCGTCGCCCGGGCAGATGAGGAAGCCTTCCGTGCTGAGCGTGTGGCAGAGACGCCAGACCGTCGGCTGCGGCAGCCCGGTCATGCGCACGATCTCCTGGGGCGTCAGTTCGGGCCGCTCGTGGCTGAAGCAGCGCAGGATCTGCAGCCCGCGGGCGAGTGCGGTGACGTGCAGCCGGTCGGCCTTGGACCGCGTCGCCGGCGGCTGAACGGCGCCGGGCGTCCCGGCGGCGGGGCGTTTGCGAGGGGCCTGTGGAGTATTCGCCATTCGGATGTATTATTCGCAGAATGAATAATCCAGCGCAACCGGGAACCGTCATGCCGTCACGACTCTTCGACCTCAGCGGCCGCGTGGCCATCGTCACCGGCTCGAGCCGCGGCCTCGGCTACGCCAGCGCCCGGGGCATGGCCGAGCAGGGCGCGAAGGTGGTCGTTTCCGGCCGCAAGGCCGAGGCCTGCGAGGCCGCGGCAGCCGAGATTCGCGCCGCGGGAGGCGAGGCGATCGCCGTGCCCTGCAACATCGGCCGCAAGGAAGAACTGCAGAAGGTCGTGGACACGGCGAACGAGCGCTGGGGCCGGGTGGACATCGTCATGGCCAACGCCGCCATCCACCCCTGGATCGGTTCGGTGCTGGACCTCAAGGACGAGACCTTCAACAAGTTCATGCAGGTCAACGTCCAGAGCAGCATCTGGCTGGCGCAGATGACGGTGCCCGGCATGCTCGAACGCGGCTATGGGCGCTTCATCGTCGTCGCGTCGATCGTCGGCCTGCTCGGCGACCCGGTGACCGGCACGTACGGCCTCACCAAGGCGGCGGACATGCAGTTCGTGCGCAATCTCGCCATGGAGTTCGCGAGTCGCGGCGTCACCGCCAACTGCATCGCGCCCGGCACGTTCAAGACCGAGATGGCGCGCTCGCAGTGGGAGGACGAGGCGCTGGTGCGCTGGTACAACGATCGCAATCCGTCGAAGCGCTTCGGCGAGGTGGACGAACTGGCCGGCCTCGCGGTGATGCTGGCCTCGCCGTCCGGCGGCTACATCAACGGCCAGACCATCGCCGTCGACGGCGGACACACCATTTCGTTCCATTGACAGGCGCGCCGCGAGCGCCGGGGAAGTCCGACATGCTCCGATTCGACGATCGCGTGGTGCTCATCACGGGTGCGGGCCGCGGCATCGGCCGCGAGCACGCGCTGTACGTGGCGGGCCGCGGCGCCGCGGTGATCGTCAACGACAACGACAGCGGCGCCCGGGTGGATGGGCGCCTCGATTCGGCGGACGAAGTCGTCGCCGAGATCGTTGCGGCCGGCGGCCATGCGATGGCGGCGCGTTGCGACATCGGCGATGCCGCGCAGGTGCGGGCCATGGTGGATGCCGTCCTGGGCCAGTTCGGCCGGCTGGACGGCCTGGTGCACAACGCCAGCGTCTATGCGGAACTCGGCTCGTTCGAGGACGCCAAGGTCGAGGACCTCGAGCGCATCCTGCGCGTCAACGTGCACGGCGGCTGGAACGTCGCGCAGGCCGCGTGGCGTCCCATGCAGGCGCAGGGCTTCGGTCGCATCGTCATGACGGGCTCGGGGGCGGGCTTTTTCGGCCGACGCCGTGACCACGCCTACAGCGTGGCCAAGTCCGCGCTCATGGCGCTCACCAAGGTGCTGGCGGCGGAGGGCGCTCCGCTCGGTATCCGTTCGAACCTCGTGGGCCCGATCGCGTGGACCGGCAACTCCCAGGCCCAGGGCATTCCGCCGGTCATGGAGAAATTCGCACCGCCGGTGCTCATCAGCCACCTCGTCACGGCATTGCTGCACGAGGAGTGCCCGGTCAATGGCGAGATGTTCCACTGCGGCGGCGGCTTCGTGTCGCGAGTGTTCGTCGGCGAAACCCAGGGCACGGCGTTCGAGCTCGGCACCATGACACCGGAGGCGGTGCTCGGGCGCATGGCCGCCATCCTCGATCCGGC
>JBPOHK010000035.1:0-47200 GCA_052035645.1 Pseudomonadota bacterium | reverse complement strand
GGATACACCTGGGGCTTCATGCAGCGTGCACCATTCACTGCTCGTGCGCCCCGCCCTGCGTAGACGACGAAATCCGCACGACAGGTCGGCGACGCCCAGCCCTTGGATCGAGCCGGGACCTCCATCGGCACGGCGCTTGGCCCGCGAGGCGCTCTGGTCTATCGTCCGCCTCGCGGGCCAAGCGCCGTGCCGGTAGAGGCCCCTCAGCTCAGACGTCAGGCGGTAAATCAGCATGGCAACCCGCGTCGGAACCGTTGAGTTCATCTGCGATCAAGCCGGTCTTGGGAGCAGGCTCACGTTCAGGAAGATGTTCGGAGAGTACGCCCTTTACCTGGATGGAAAGGTCGTGGCGCTGGTCTGCGACGACCAGCTGTTTCTGAAGCCCACGCCAGAAGGCCAAAGGCACCTGGGGAGCGTGCTCGAGGCTCCCCCATATCCCGGCGCAAAGAACCATTACCTGCTTTCATCGGAGATCGACGACCCGGATCAATTGAGTGCGGTGCTGCGGGTGACGGCACGGGCCTTGCCGGAGCCGCGGTCGAAGACCGCAGGTTCTCGTGCGAAAGCACCGCCGAAAGTGAGGAAGCGCAGAGCGCCAGAATGAGGGCCATGCGGCCTGACCATTCGCTCGGGCGTACCGTGGCGCAAGCAGTGTCACGGCGCGCCGGCTGCGGAACAGCCGCTCAGACCAGTCATTAGATTCCACGCGACCGCACAACCGGAGGTCCGTGATGCAGCGATTGGCCAGGCATGTGTTCATTGCGGCCGGCTCGGCGCTGCTTCTGGCCGCGTCCAGTGTTGCCTGGTATGCGCTCTCTTCGCCGCCCCTCGAAAACTTTCCTCTGCCCCCGGAACTCATCAGCATCTCGTCGCCCGAAGGGCGGCAACTGCTTGCCTCGGCCGAGAGCCGGGCCGACTACGCTCAACTCGCGCCTTATCTGGTTCCTCAGGCCCGCCGGGCGTTCTGCGGCCCTGCAACGAGCGTTGCCGTTATCAACGCGGCCTTCAAACCGGAACTCGCGGTGACACAATCGGCGCTATTCAACGCAGCAGCCAGTGCGGTCAAGAGCGAACTCGCGTTGTCGTTCAGCGGCCTTACGCTGGAGGAGCTTGCGGCCTTCTTGCGCGCGCACGGCCTAACGGTTCAGGTCGTGCATGCCGGTCGCTCGGGCCTCGCCTCATTCCGCGAGGCAGCCCGCACCGCGCTGGGTGAACCCGACACCTTCCTCGTCGCCAACTACGATCGTCGGGTGCTGAAGCAGTTGGGCGCCGGGCACATCTCTCCGATCGGCGCCTTTGACTTCGAAACGGACCGAGTACTCATCCTCGATGTTGCAACCCAGAAGTACCCGTACACGTGGGTCACGGTGCCCATGCTGTGGGCAGCCATGAACACCGTGGACTCGGGCTCCGGGCAAACGCGGGGCTACCTCCTGGTGGCTGCCCGCAGCCAGCCGCATGACCCCGCCCTTCAGTAACGCGATGGGGCCCGACGACTCGGTCGAGCCGACACCCTGCGGCAGGCGGTGCGAGGCTGGTCTGAGGTACTCTGCACGTGACCGCAGTCCGGCCTCACGCTGCCTGCCTCCGCGGGCGGCTCACTTCCAACGTCGAATCGTAAGGTCAACCTTGCTGCTCCACGCGACATGAACACTCTCCGCCTCGTCGAGATCCGTTCCTACAAGCTGAAGCCGGGCACGGGCGCCACATTTCACTCACTCGTCTCGGAGCAGAGCGTCCCGCTCCTGCGCGCCGCCCGCATGGACGTCGTCGCGTTTGGGCAATCTCTCCACGACTCGGACGACTACTACCTCGTTCGCTCGTACGACAGCCTGGAGCACCTGCAGGCTTCGCAGGAGTCGTTCTACGCAAGTGCCGCCTGGCGCCAGGGGCCACGCGAGGCCATCCTGGCCCTGATCGAAGCCGATGCGAATGCAACGCTGTGGCTCCCCGCGGACGCAGTCGAGGCGGTACGCCGCAGCCACGACCGATCGTAAGTTGACGTCCGGGCAGACGGCATCGCCCCGATCTGCAACGCAAGACGACCCAACCTTGCGGTCCGCCGGCGGCCGGCCGTCATCCCGAGCGTCGGAGGGTGCCCAGGCGACGCGGCCCAGACATCGGTATGGTGAAATGCCCATACGTGTGATAGAAGATCGCGATGGGCGCGAGCTTCGAATGGGACCCCGACAAGGATGCGGAGAACCAGCGGAAGCACGGCGTCTCGTTTCTGGAGGCGCAGGCCGCGTTTCTCGACCCTGGGCGCGTCATTGCACGTGAAATTGGGCACAGCCGGAGCGAGTCGCGCTTCTATTGTATTGGCCGCGTGTCCGACGGAGTTCTCACGGTCCGGTTCACTTACCGTGGAAGCGTCATACGCATCATCGGGGCTGGGTACTGGCGTAGAGGTAAGAAGCTATATGAAGCACGCTCGAAAATACACGAATGAGCCGCTCGGCCGCGTCGAGGTGGTGGAGGATTTTCTGCCGCCTCCGGATCAACTCGTGCTGAGGGAGGACGGCGTCAAGGTCACGATCTCTCTCAGCAGGAAAAGCGTCGACTTCTTCAAGGCGCATGCTGCACAGTCGAAGGTGCCATATCAGCGAATGATCCGAACGCTGCTCGACAGCTACGCCGACAAGTATTCTCGGCGCCCTCCGGCTGCGCGGTCCACCGGGCGGCGCTCGACGTGAGCTCATGCGACGCTGTGTGCCAACATATGGTTCCGGCGCTGGTCGTTGCGAGCAGCGATCGTGCTTCGGGCGCTGGCCATCGAACGCACGGCATGACGTGCGGCCAGACGATATGCTGGATCCGGCGCGTGGCAGACAGTACCAATCGCAAACGTCGGCGGGCGCACTGCTCCGCACAGTCGTCAGGCATCGCATGCATACCCTGCGGTACTCACCATGCACACCCAGACAGCCGAATACAACGCAGCGCAATCACCGGAAGACCGGCGCATCTGTGAGCTGCTGGCCCGGGAGATCGACCGTGCCCTCCCGGATGCGGAGAACAAGGTGTGGCACGGGCATCCCGTCTGGTTCCTCGACGGCAACCCGATCGTCGGCTACAGCAAGCTCAAAGGCTGTCTCCGGTTGCTGTTCTGGAGTGGACAGTCGTTCTCCACTCCGGGTCTCAGCCCGGAAGGCAAATTCAAAGCCGCCGAAGCACGATTTGAAAGTGCCGAACAGGCGGACGTTCAGTCCCTCAGACGATGGCTCGCCGAAAGTCGCGACGTGCAGTGGGACTACAAGAACATCGTCAAGCGGCGGGGCGTGTTGGAGCGCCTGAAGTAGGGCGCACACTTAGCGGAGGCACCTGGACGATGGTGCGGCGCTGCAATGTTTTCGAACCATCCGCGGGCGCGGCCCGGCGCCGGAGCGGATGCTTGACAGACGGGTTGCCAGGCTCGAACGTCGGCGCCGGTACCGTCGGGCTCAACCACTGGATCGCGCAAGGAGGGCAGCGCCATGCTCACAGGTTCGTGTCACTGCGGCGCCGTGAGGATCGAAGTCGAGCGCAAGCCGCGCCGCCTCACGAGCTGCAATTGCTCGATCTGTCGTCGCCACGGGGGCCTGTGGGGCTACTACGACAAGAGCAGGGTCAAGGTCGTGGCCCGCAGGGGCGCGCTCGACCGCTACGTCTGGGGTGACCGGTGCCTGGCGCTCTGCCGCTGCTCGACCTGCGGCTGCGTGACGCACTGGCTGCCGATCGGTCGAACCGGCAGCAGGATGGGAGTCAACTTCCGCAACTTTGATCCAGCTGTCATCGAGTCGACTCGGATCCGGAGGTTCGACGGCGCGAGAACCTGGAAATTCCTGGACTAGGTACCGAGCCTTGCTCTCCAGACGCGAACTCCTGCTCGCATCGGCCGCCGCGTTTCCCTGGCTCGGCACGGGGGCGACCGCCGCGCCAGCCGGTCGAACGCATGACGCCGCTTCGCAGCTGCGTGCGCTCGAGGCGGGTCCGGCGCGACTGGGTGTCTGCCTGCTCGATACCGCGACGGGCGAGTGCACGGGCCAGCGGCTCGACGAGCACTTCGCCTTCTGCTCGACGTTCAAGCTGCCGCTGGTGGCCGCATGCCTGCGTGAAGCCGACCAGGGGCGGCTGGATCTCGCCGAGGTGCTGCCGTATTCCCGGTCCGACCTGCTCTCGTGGGCGCCGGTGACCGGCCAGCATGTGGACGAAGGGGGCCTGAGCATCCTCGTGCTTGCCCAGGCCGCGCAGGAATTCAGCGACGGCCTCGCCGCCAACCTGCTGGTCAAGCGCCTGGGTGGGCCGGCGGCCGTCACGGCCAGGTTCCGCGAGATGGGCGATACCGTCACGCGGCTCGATCGCTACGAACCCGACCTGGGCCTCGTGCTCTCGGGCGACCTGCGCGACACGACGACGCCGAGGGCCATGGCAGCGCTGGTGAGCCGCATCACGACGGGCACGCTCCTGCGGGACGACTCACGGCTGCGCCTGCTCGGCTGGATGGAGAACACCCGTACCGGAGCACGGCGCCTGCGAGCCGGACTGCCCGCGCAGTGGCGCTCGGGCGACAAGACCGGCACCGGGCGCGCCGAGGGAACGACGAACAAGTGCAACGACGTGGCGATCACGTTTCCCCCGAACCGGAGCCCCCTCGTCGTCGCCGCGTACTTCGACAGCGGCGAGTACACGGCGCAGGTCGAGGCGCGGCACGAGGCGGTACTTGCCGAGGTCGGCCGGATCGCGGCGGCGTGGGCGACCCGCTAGCGGCCCGGCCAGACTCGGGCAGGACTCGCCATCAGCCCGGCAGCTTCGGCTCGATCGCCGGCGGCACCAGCTTGTACATCACCGGCGTGATCAGGCCACCGAGCAGCGTCGAGGCCACGAGTCCGG
Source organism: Pseudomonadota bacterium (assembly GCA_052035645.1). Classification (GTDB taxonomy): domain Bacteria; phylum Pseudomonadota; class Gammaproteobacteria; order Steroidobacterales; family Steroidobacteraceae; genus RPQJ01. The sequence continues at coordinate 42,331 of JBPOHK010000035.1, read as the reverse complement.
CGACGATCACGATCGCGAGCGGCGAGTAGAGTCCCGAGCCCTGCACCGCGAGCGGCAGCAGGCCGCCGATGGCCGTGGCCGACGTCAGCAGGATGGGCAGGATGCGGATCTCGGCCGCTCGAGTGATCGCCTCGTCGAGCGGCACGCCCTGCTCGCGCAGCTGGTTGGTGAAGTCCACCAGCAGGATCGAGTTCTTGATCTGGATGCCGATCAGCGCGACGAGCCCGATGGTGGCGGTGAACGACAGCGTGTAGCCCGTGACCAGCAGTCCGATCAGGCCGCCCGCGACACCGAGCGGGATCACGCCCGCGACGATCAGCATCGAGCGGAAGCTGCCGAACTCCAGGATCAGCACCGCGAGGATGCCGAAGACCGCCACGAGCACCGCGGGACCGATGCCGCCGAAGCTCTCCTGGCGGGCCTCCAGTTCGCCGCCGGCGCGGAACGAGTAGCCGGGCGGCAGCTCGATCTCCTCGAGACGGTCGAAGATGGCGCGCGTCACCTTGCCCGTGTTGTAGCCGTCCTGCGTGTAGCCCGTGATCACGACTTCGCGCTCGCGGTTGTGCCGCCGGATCAGGCTGGGGGCCGACGAGAAGCTGGGGCTGGCGAGCTGGCGCAGCGGCACGGGCCGGCCCGTCACCGAGGCGACCTCGATGAGGTTCAGCGCGTCGAGCGTCTGCCGGCCCTGCATCGGCAGGCGCAGCGTGATGTCGTATTCGTCGCCGTCGCTCTCGCGGAACTTGCTCGCGTTGAGTCCCGCCACGGCCGCGCGCACCGTGCGGTCGACGTCGACCGGCGCCACGCCCAGCAGCGCGGCCTTCTGCGTGTCGATGCCGAGGTCGAGGTCGGTGCGCAGTCGCCGCGCCGGATTGTCGATGTCGCGCGCACCGGGCGTCGCGGCCATCACGGCCTCGGCCTGCGCGGCGATGGCCTGCAGCTGCAGCAGGTCCGGCCCGGTGACGGCCACCTCGATCGGCGCCTCGATCGGCGGCCCGTTCTGGTAGCTCTCGACGAGGATGCGGGCGCCGGGATACTGCGCGAACACCTGCCGCATCTCCTCGTAGAGCTTCGGGCTGCGGCGCGGGTCGAACTCCTCCAGCTCGGCGAACACCTCGGCGACGTTGGCGTTCGTCTCCTCGGGAAAGATGTTGTAGTACACGCGCGGGTTGCCGTGCCCGAGGTTCGCGAACCAGTGCTTCACCTCCCCGTGCCGCGCGAGCTCCGCCTCGACGAAGCGCAGCGCGCGGTCGGTGTCCGCGATGCTGGCGCCGTTCGGCGTCTCGATCGTGATCCGGAACTGCGGAATGTCGGCGGCCGGGAACACGCTGAAGCCGATGACGGGGACCAGCGCGAGCGCGGCCGCGACGAACACCAGGCCGGCGAGGAAGGTGCGGCGGGGCGCGTCCAGGCTCCGCCTGAGGAGCGGCACGTAGCTGCCGCGGATCGCGCCGTGCAGCCACTGCAGGACGCGGTTGCCCTCGCCGGAGTCGCCTTCGGCGCGCAGCAGGCGGCTCGCGAGGAAGGGGATCACGGTCATCGCCACGAACAGCGAGGCGGCCACCGTGTACAGCACGGCGGCGGGCAGCGAGCGGATGAACTTGCCCGCGCCCTCGGGCAGGAACAGCAGCGGCAGGAAGGCGAACAGCAGCGTGATGGTGCACCCGACGACCGCCAGAGCGATCTGGTCGGTCGCGGAGATGGCCGCCTGGATGCGCGAGTAGCCGTCGCGCAGGTAGCGCGCGATGTTCTCGACCACGACGATCGAGTCGTCCACGAGCAGGCCGAGTGCCAGCACGAAGCCGGCGATGGAGAGCTGGTTGAGCGACAGGCCCGTGAAATAGAGCGCCGAGAGGCCGATGGCGAGCGACAGCGGGATCGAGATCATCACCACGAGCGCGGCGCGCCAGCCGAGCGGCACCAGGGTCAGCATCACCAGCGCGATGGCGATCGCGAAGTCGACGCCGAGCCGGGTGAGCCGGTGCGCGACGTTGCGTGTCTGGTCGAAGCCGCGCTCGAGCGTCACGCCGGCGGGCAGGGTTTCCTCGAAGGTGTCGAGGCGGGCCTGGATGCCGTTGCGCACCGCGAACACGTCGACGCGGTCCTTCGCGTTGGCCGTGACGAAGATCGCGCGCCGGCCCTTGAAGCGGCCGGTGTAGAGTTCCTCGGAATTGGCCCAGCCCACCTCGGCGACGTCGCGGACCTTGACGATGCGACCGGCGCCGCCGGCAACCACCGTCTCGGCGATCTCCTCGAGCGAGTCGTAGCCGCCCGAGGTCTTGAGGTTGAACTTGCGCAGCCCGACGTCGACCGCGCCGCCCGGGATGGTCGCGTTCTCGCCGCGGATCGCAGCCTCGATCCGCCCGAGGGTGACGCCGGCGCGGCCCATGCGCTCGAGGTCCACCGCAACGCGGACCTCCGGCTGCGGCACCGCCCACACCTGGCTGCGGCGCACGCCGGGCACGGTCTCCACCTCGTCCTTGAGCGCGTCGCCGAGTTCCTTCAGCTGCTGGTAGGTCGCGGTCTCGCTCACCAGCGCGATCTGCGCGATGTTGACGAGCCCGGATCCCGCCTTGCGCACCTCGAGTCCCGCGATGTCCGCGGGCAGCTCGGCGCGGATCCGGTTCACCTCGCGCACCACCTCGTCGTATTTCTCGTCGGCGTCCGTGCTCCACTGGAACTCGACCTGGATGACGCCGACGCCGTCCATCGAGCGGCTTTCCATCTTCTTGATGTCGTCGAGTTCGTTGATGGCGTCCTCGATCGGGTCCACCACGAGGCGTTCGATGTCCACGGGGTCCGCACCCGGGTACACGACCACGATGGTCGGGATCGGCACGTGGAACTCGGGGTCCTCGGAGCGCGGGATCCGCGAGAGCGAGCTGAGGCCCATGGCGATCAGCAGGCCGAACAGCACCAGCGTGAACTGCCAGCGGGTGACGCTGAACGCCCAGATGCGCATGGTGGCGGATCAGCCCTGCGGGCCGACGACTTCGACGGGGTGCCCGTCGGTGAGCCACGCGGCGCCGTCGGTGACGACGCGCTGGCCGGGCTCGAGGCCCGCCTCGACGATCACCCGGTCGCCGACGACCGCGCCGACCGTGACCTGGCGCCGCTGCGCGACCTTGCCCGAGGCGTCGAGCACGTACACGGTGCCGACCGCGCCGCTCGCCTCGACCAGCGAGGTGACCGGCACGAGCGTGCTGGCGCGGGCGGGGCCCGCACCCGGGCCGAGGGCGAGCGTGACCTTCGCGACCAGGCCGCGCACGAAGCGCGCACCGGCGGGCTCGATCTCGACCTCCACGTCGAACGTGCCGGTCATCGGATCGGCCGCCGCGCCGATGCGCGTGACCTTGCCCGGGAACGGCTGGCCGGGGAATGCGTCGAAGGTCACCTCGGCGGTGTCGCCCACCTCGACCCGGACGGCATCGCGGTCGGCGAGTGCGGCGCGCACGATCCAGCCGGTGCCGGTCGAGCCGATCACCAGCACCGGCTGCCCGCCGGCGACGAGTTCGTCCTGTTCCACGAGGCGGCCGAGCACCACGCCGTCCGCCGGCGCCTCGATGCGCGCGAAGCGGGCGTTGAAGCGCACGGCGTCGAGGTTGGCCTGGGCCACCTTGTAAGCCGTCGTCAGGTCCTGGACCTGCTCCTCGGTCGCGACCTCGTCGGCGCGCAGGCGCACGGCCCGCTCCAGGTCGCGCTGTGCCTTGGCAACGGCCTCGCTCGCCTGGGACACCGAGGCGTCGATCTCCCCGCGCTTCAGCGTCGCGAGCACCTGGCCGCGCGTCACGCGGTCGCCGACGTCGACCGCCATGCGCTCGACCACGCCGCCGACCTTGAAGGCGAGGCGGACTTCTTCGCGCGGGGCCAGCACGCCGACCGCCCGCACGTTCGAGGCGACGGACGCGCTCTCGACGGGGGCCGCGCGCACGGGCGAGGCGGGCGCGTCGGCCGGTGCCGCGACCTGCTCGCGTTCGGCGCAGGCCGCGAGCCCGAGGGTGGCCAGCAGGGCGGCAGTAACGATTCTCATCGGGCGGGCTCCGGGTCGAGGCGACGGGAGTCGCCGATCGCGTACTCGAGTTCGGCCAGGCGGCCGAGGAACTCCGTGCGCACGCGGGTCAGGTTGAGTTGCGCGTCGGTGTAGGCCCGCCGCGCGTCGATGAATTCCGCCTGGTTGATCTGGCCGAGGTCGCGCTTGCGGGTCGCGATGTCGAAGGCGCCGCTCGCGGCCTCGGTCCGCTTGGCCGCGGTCTCGAGCGACGCGTCCGCGACCTCGAGGTTCTCGTACGCCTGCTGCACCTCGAGGCGCACCTGCTGGGCGGCGAGGTCGCGGGTCGCGCGCAGCTGCTCCGTCAGGGCCTTCGCCTCCGCGAGCGCGGCGCGGTCGGCGCCGCCGCGGAACGCGTTCCAGCGCAGCACCAGCGAGGCGAGTACGTACTTCTGGTCGTCGCCGAAGCCGTACTCCTCGCCCTGGATCCCCGCCTCGGCGCCGAGCGCGAGGGTCGGCTTGAATGCCGCCCGCGCGAGGTCTGCCTGTGCCTCGCCGGCGGCGATCGCCGCGTCGAGTCCGCGCAGCTCCGAGCGCTTCTCGGTCGCCAGCCGCTGCAGCAGCGCGACGTCGGGCCGGCGCCCGGCGATGCGCTCGATGAGCCGGGAGCGGAAGCGCTCGACCGACTGCGCGTCGAGTTCGGCGCCGGGCAGCGCCGCGTCGAGCGGCTGGTTGCGCAGCAGGTTCACGTAGCTCTGCGCGATGCGCACGCCCGAGCGGGCGGCGATGCGCTGCTGCTCGATCTCGAGCACGTCGGCCTCGGCGCGGTAGACGAGGTCGCGGGTGATCTTGCCGTTGCGGTACAGGCTCTCGTTGGCGTCGAGGTTCGCCTGCGCCGCGTCGCGCGTCGCATCGAGCACCCCGACCACCTGCTGCGCGCCGATCCAGCGCAGGTAGGCCTGCCGCGTGTCGCGCACGACGCGCCCGCGCAGTGCGGCGAGGTCGGCCTCGGAGCGCGCGAGCAGCTCGCGGCTCGCGGCGACCGCCGGCCCCAGCCGGGGCTCGTATAGCGGCTGCGTCAGCACGAGCTTGGTCTCCTGCTCGTGGTCGCGCAGCAGGGCGATCGACTCGTTGCGGATGCGCGGGAACTGCGGCGGCTGGCCCTGCTGGGCGAGCAGCTGGTCGAGCGTCGCATAGACCGGGTTCAGCAGGTCGCCGACCGGGAAGTCGATGGTGCGGCCGCCGTCGGCGACCGAGTAGCGCGCCGCGAAGTCGAGCGCCGGCAGGTAGTGGGCGCGGGCCTGGTCCAGCGCCGCCATGCGCTGCGCGACGGTCGCCGAGCCCGCGCGCAGCTCGAGGTTGGCGGCGAGCGCGTCGTCGACCACGCGCTGCAGGCCCTCCTCGATGGGGACCGTGGCCTCGCCGCCCGCGGGCGCGCCCTGCGCGGCCGGCACGAGCCACAGGCCCGCGACGATCAGCGCGAGACGGCGAACGGGGCGGGCAGCGGGCGGGGAGTGCGGCACGGGGCGGTCTCCGTCACGGTCGCAGCGAGCGCAGCGCGAACTCGACCGAGTGATCGATGAAGGCCTGCAGCGGGATGCCGTCGCGCTCGATCAGCCAGCCCTTGGTGGTGGCGATCTGGATCAGGCCGTGCGTGAACGCCCACAGCGTGAGCGCGGTGCGGTACAGGTTGTCGAGGTCGCCGCGGATCGAGCCGTCCGCCACGCCCTTGCCGAGGGAGCCCACGATCACCTCGTGCACGCGGTCGCCGGTGTCGATGCAGGCGCTCTCGTTCTGCGGGATCTCCTGGCCCTCGCGCCGGTGGGCTTGGAAGCGTGCGCAGGCGTCGAAGTAGTGCGGCAGCTCGCGCGCGAAGGCCAGGTAGGCCTGGCCGATGGCCGCCACTTCCTCGATGCCGGTGGCGCGACCCTCGCGCGCGGCCTCGAAGCGCCGGCGCAGTTCCTCGAGCGCACGCTCGACGAGACCCATGTGCAGGTCGCCCTTGTCGCGGAAATAGACGTAGAGCAGGGCACGGCTGAGGCGTGCCCGGCGGGCCACCTGGTCCATGGTGACGGCATCCCAGCCGCACTCTGCGTAGACCGCTTCGGCCGCGTCCAGGATCTCGGTGCGGCGGCGGTCACGCTCCTCCTGGCGACGCTCGTTGATGTAGGTCATGGGCGCATGTTGCACCGCAATTGACACTGTGTCAAAGAATAGACATTTGTATATTTTCTGGCTGTTCCCGGCCGGCTGCCGGTGAATGGCCCGCCGCCGTTGGCGGCCGGGCCTCCCATCCGGACAATGGCTTGCGTCGAAGGAAGGATGGGGCCCACCCGCCGCCCCCGTCCCCGAGTCGGTCCATGCGAGCATCGGCGGCCTGTCCCCAGGAGGTTCCTTGAGCGCAGCCGCCGTCCGCCTGCCACCCTGGAGCTGGATCGCGCCGCTGGCCGGCTGCGCGGCCCTGGCGCTCGCCGCCCGGATCGGGGTGCCCGTGCTGGTGCTCGCCCTCACGCTCGCCGGCTGCGTGCTCGCCGCCGTGCACCACGCCGAGGTGATCGCTCACAAGGTCGGCGAACCGTTCGGCTCGCTGGTGCTCGCGCTGGCGGTGACCGTCATCGAGGTGGCGCTGATCGTCTCGCTGATGGTCTCCGGCGGCGAGGCCACCGAGGCGCTCGCGCGCGACACCATCTTCGCGGCGGTGATGATCATCCTGAATGGCATGGTCGGCCTGTGCCTGCTGGTCGGCGGCGTGCGCCACCGCGAGCAGGAGTTCGGCACGCGCGGCGTGAGCTCGACGCTCGCCGTGCTCGCGGCACTGGCCGTGCTGACGCTGATCCTGCCGAACTACACCACCAGCGTCGCCGGTCCGTACTACTCGGCCGCGCAGCTGGTCGCGGTCGCATTGGTCTCGCTGGTGTTGTACGCCACGTTCGTGCTGGTACAGACGGTGCGCCACCGCGACTACTTCCTGCCGAAGGGCCCGGCGGCGACGGATACCGAGTCCCACGCGCCGCACCCGAGCGGGCGGACCACGGCGGCGAGTGCGCTGCTGCTTCTCGTCTCTCTCTGCGCCGTCGTGCTGCTCGCCAAAGGCATCGCGCCCACGCTCGAGTCGGCCGTCGCCGCGGCCGGAGCGCCCAAGGCGGTGGTCGGCGTGATCATCGCGGCGCTGGTGCTGCTGCCGGAGGGCCTGGCCGCGGTGCGCGCCGCGCGCGCCAACCGCCTGCAGAGCAGCCTCAATCTCGCGCTCGGGTCGGCGCTGGCCTCGATCGGGCTGACGATTCCCGCCGTCGCGGTCGTCTCGCTGGTGCTGGGCTGGAACCTGGTGCTCGGCCTCGACGGCAAGTCGACCGTGCTGCTCGCGCTGTCGCTGCTGGTCGCGACGAGCTCGCTCTCCACCGGGCGCACCACCGTGCTGCAGGGCGCCGTGCACCTGGTGATCTTCGCCGTCTACCTCGTCACGACCATCCTGCCCTAGCCCATCAGCAGGCGGCTCTCGGTGGTCGAGAGCGCCTCGGGCGTGCCCCAGAGCACCAGCACGTCGCCCTCGCGCAGGCGGGTGTCCGGCGCCGGGTCGCGGCCCGTGATGCCCTCGCGACGGATCGCCGTCACCACCGTCTCGCCCTCGTGCAGCCCGAGCTCGCGGATCGTGCGCTCGACGGCGAAGGCCCCGGGCGGCAGCACCAGGTTGCGCAACTGCTGGCGGTGGCTGTGGCGGTGATCGAGCAGCGTGGCGTCCTCGCGGCGGAACACGCTGCGCAGCAGGGCGTAGCGGTCCTGCCGGATGGCGTCGGTCGTCTCGACCACCTCGCGCGCCGGCATCTTGAGCAGCAGCAGCACGTGCGACACCAGCGACAGGCTGGTCTCGAAGATCTCGGGGACGACTTCCGTCGCGCCGGCCTTCTGCAGGGCCTCGAGCCGCGTGTCGTCCTCGGTGCGCACCAGGATGGGCAGGTCGGCGCGCAGGCGGCGCACGGCGCGCACGATGCGCAGGGCCGTCGACGGGTCCTCGAAGGTGATCACCACCACGCTCGCGTGCTCGACGCCGAGCGCGCGCAGCACCTCCACGTGCGTCGCGTCCCCGTACACGACCGGGTCGCCGGCCTGGCGCGATTCGCGCACCCGGTGCGGGTCCAGGTCGAGCGCGATGAACTCGAAGCCGTTGCGCTCGAGCACGCGCGCGAGGTTCTGGCCCACGCGCCCGAAGCCGCACACGATGACGTGCTCGCGCTCGGCCAGCTGGCGGGTCGCGGAGTTCTCGAGCGCGACCTCGGAGGTCGGCGTGCTCTCGCGCCGAAGCAGCCGGTCGGCGATGCGGCCGTTGTAGCGCACGATCAGCGGGCCCGCGAGCATGCTGAGCGCCACCGCGGTGAGCAGCGCCTGCACGACCCCGGCCGGCACCGCGTCGCCCTTCAGCAGCAGGGTGAGCAGTGCGAAGCCGAACTCGCCGCCCATGCTCACCACCAGCCCCGTACGCAGGGCCTTGCGCGCGTTCGGCACGAACTGGCGCACGATCAGCGCCACCAGCACCGTCTTCACCAGCAGCAGCACCGCCAGCACCAGCAGCACCAGGGGCAGCTGCGCGAAGAGGTCGCCCAGGTCGAGCAGCATGCCGACCGAGACGAAGAACAGCCCGAGCAGGATGTCCTGGAACGGCTTGATGACGGCCTCGGTCTCGTGGCGGAACTCCGTCTCCGAGAGCAGCATGCCGGCGAGGAACGCGCCGAGCGCCATCGACAGGCCCAGCTCGTGCGTGGCCCAGGCGCCGCTCAGCACCACGAACAGCACCGTGAGCGTGAACGTCTCGGTGCTGCGGTGGCGGGCGATCTCGTGGAACAGCGGGCGCAGCAGCCAGCGCCCGGCCGCGAGCACCACGACGAGGGCGACGAGCGCGCGCCCGACCATGCCGAGCAGCCACTGCGGCCCGAGTTCGATGCCGCCGTCGCCGCTGGCCGTGGCCAGCGCGAGGAAGGGCGCGAACGCGAGGTCCTGGAACAGCAGGATGCCGACGGCGAGGCGTGCGTGCGTGCGGTTGATCTCGAGCTGGTCGCCGAGCTGGCGCACCACGATCGCCGTCGAGGACATCGCCAGCGCGCCCCCGACCACGATCGAGGCCGCGATCGTCACCCCCGCGGCCCAGGCGATCGCGGCGAAGGCGGCGGTGGTCAGCACCATCTGCAGGCCGCCGACGCCGAGCACCTCGGATTTCATCGCCACCATGCGTGCGAAGGAGAACTCGAGGCCGAGCGTGAACACGAGGAAGACGACGCCGATCTCCGCCAGCAGGCGGATGCTGTCGGCGTCGGAGGCCAGGCCCAGCGCGTGCGGGCCGAGCACCATGCCGACGACCAGGTAGCCCAGGATCGGTGGCAGGGAGAAACGCCGCACGAGGCTCAGCACCAGCAGCGAGCCCGCGAGCAGGATCAGGATCTGTGAAAGGAAGTGGCCGGTCATCGGTCCTCGCGAGTGCCAGCACCGATGCTAGCATCCGGGAGGTACCGTGCCCGAGTTCCACGGGTCCGGCGTCGCCCGGCCGGGGCCGGACCCGGCTCAGGCGGCGAACATCACCAGGCGCTGCTCGAGGTCCTGCTGGTCCTGCACGATCGTGCAGCCCGCCGGCAGGTCGCCCGCGGCGATCGCGCTCGACCCGGCCCCGCCCAGCCAGATCGGGATGACGCCGCCGAGTTCCTGCGCGATCTCGTCGAGCAGGGCAGGCACCTGGCGCGCGCCCTCGAGCATCACCACGCTGATGCCGACGGCGATGGCGCCGACCTCGCGCGCATAGCGGCCGATCTCGTGCGGCGGCAGGTCGGCGCCGAGGTAGTGCACCTTGTGGCCCTGGCTCGCGCAGATCATCGCCGCCATCAGCAGGCCCAGTTCGTGCCGCTCGCCGGGCAGCGTGGCGAACACGATCGGCGGGCGATGCGCCGAGCGATCGTAGCTGTCGAGCACCAGCGCGACGTGCTTGCGCACGGCCGAGGACACCATGCGTTCCTGCGCGATCGTCAGCTCGCCGCGGTGCCAGCGCTCGCCGACCTCCTGCAGCAGCGGGCGCAGCACGTTCCTCGCCAGCTGGGGCGGCGGCAGCATCGCGATGGCGAGCGTGAGCGACTGCTCGCACTCCGCGGCGCGGAATCGCTGCGCCGATTCGAGGATGCGCTGGACGAAGGCGTCGCAGCCGGCCTGCAGCGGCGCGCTGCCGGCGCCCTCGAGCAGGCTCGCGAGCTGCGGGTCGCCGAGCTGCGCCAGCCGGCCGATCGGGTGGCCCTGGTCGGTCGCCTCGCGCAGGCGCCGCAGCCGCAGCACGTCCTCCGGCCGGTACACGCGGCGACCGAGGTCGTCCCGTTGCGGAGCGACGATCCCGTAACGCCGCTCCCAGGCGCGCAGCGTTTCGACGCTCAGGCCGGTGGCCTGCGACACAGCCTTGATCGAATACATGCGCGAATCTTTCCCGCCGCCGCGAGAGTTGTAAAGGTTTTGTACAGGATAAAATTAGACAGAGTCTTGACGAAGCTCACGGGATCCGCGAAAGTCTTCCGCGAATGACCCCCGCTCGGGCGAAACGCCGGTTTCGCCCTTCTTTTTTCTCCGCGGCGGCGGGATCGGATTCAGGCGGGCAGGCGCAGGACCGGATGCTGGCCGGTCGCCTGGCGCAGCACCATGTCGAGGAACTCGTTGGCGGAGATCGGCTCGCCGAACAGGCGGCCCTGGCCGAACTGGCAGCCGCTGTGGACGAGGAAGTGGCGCTGTTCCTCGGTCTCGATGCCTTCCGCGAGCACCTGCAGCCCGAGGCTGCGGCCCATCTCGATGATCGTGCGCACGATGGTCGCGTCGTCCGGGTCGGTCGCGGCGTTGGTGACGAACGAGCGGTCGATCTTCAGCGTGCCGATCGGGAACTGCTGCAGGGCGCTGAGGCTCGAGTAGCCCGTGCCGAAATCGTCGATGGAGAGGTGCACGCCCATGGCGCGCAGCTCGTCGAGCAGCGGCAGCATGCGCTGCGTGTCCATCATCAGCGTCGTCTCGGTGATCTCGAGCTCGAAGCACGCGGGCTGCACGCCGTGGCGCTCGAACACCGAGCGGCAGCGCGGGATGAAGCTCGCCTGGCTGAGTTCCTTGAGCGAGAGGTTCACCGAGACCCGGCCCGGGTCGGGCACCTGCTGCTGCCAGCTCGCGTAGTCGCGGCAGACCTGGTTCAGCACCCACGCGCCGATGTCGAGGATCAGGCGCGACTCCTCCGCGAGCGGGATGAACTGCGACGGCGCGATCTCGCCGTGCCCCGGCAGCCGCCAGCGCAGCAGCGCCTCCGCGCCGACGACCTCCCCGCTGCCGAGATCCACCTTCGGCTGGTAACGCACCAGGAACTCGTCGCGGTCGAGTGCCCGGCGCAGCTTGCTCTTCAGGAGCAGGCGCTCGACCGCCGCGGCGTTCATCTCCGGCGTGTAGAACGCGTGGCAGCTGCGGCCCGCGCGCTTGGCGTGGTACATCGCCGCGTCGGCATTGCGGATCAGGTCGATGACGTTGTCGGCCTGCTCGGGGCACAGCGCGACGCCGACGCTCGCGGTCACCTCGATCTCGTGCTCGCCGACGTGCAGCGGGCGCGAGATCTCGCCGAGCACCATGCGCGCGAGCCCGCTGCCGAGGTCGCGCCGCGAGACCTCGCCGTCGGCGCTCTCGGCGAAGATCGCGAACTCGTCGCCCGCGAGGCGGCCCACGACCGAGTCGCGCGGCAGCGCGCCCGCCAGCCGCTCGCTGACCGTCTCGAGCACGCGGTCGCCGGCGGCGTGGCCGAAGGTGTCGTTCACTTCCTTGAAGTTGTCGAGGTCGACGTACAGCAGCACCAGCCCGCGGCCCTGGCGCGTCGTGCGCGCGATCGCCTGCTGCAGCAGGTGCTGGAACTGCATGCGGTTCGGCATCTTGGTGAGCGCGTCGAACCTCGCGAGGTAGCGGATGCGCCGCTCCGCGCGCTTGCGCTCCGTGATGTCGCGCAGCACGAGCACGTGGCCGCGGACGTCGGGGCGGTCGCTGTTGAGCGGCGACGCGCTGATCGACACGGGGATGGTCTGCCCGCGCAGCGTCTGCACCACGGTCTCGCCCGGCTCGTCCGTCACCTTGCCGAGACTGAAGCCGGGGCGCTGCGCCTCGCCCAGCAGCGAGTCGAACGGCCGGCCGACCAGCTGGCCCGGCTCGCAGCCCATCAGCACGGCGGCCGCGCGGTTCTCGGTGCGTACGCGGCCGTCCGGTGCGACCACCAGCACGGCATCGCTCATGCTGTTGAGCAGCACGTCGAGGTAGTCGCGACTGATGGTGGTCACGGCGAGCGTGCGGCGCATGCGCTCGAGGGAATCCTCGAGCGGCGCGAGTTCCTCGACGCCGCTGGTGGCCACGCGCGCGACGTGCGTGCCGCGGCCGATCGACTCCGCCGTCTCGACCAGTTCGGCGACCCCGAGGTCGATGCGCCGGATGCGCCGCGAGGTGAGCCACATGGCCGCGAGCGTGACCGTGCCGCCGCCGAGGAGCGCGATCCACATGCGCAGCACGTGACTGTCGCGCAGCCGCTCGCCGAGCAGCGCCTGCGCGCGCCGCAGTTCCGCGGCGACCTCCGGCGGCGCCTCGCGCGCCAGGCGCGAGAGCAGGTCGCCGACCAGGCCCTGCTCGAAGATCCCGCCCGCCACCGCCATCAGCGCCACGCCGAGCGTGAGCAGCGCGCCGAGCAGGCCCAGCGCGAGCAGGTAGCGACGACGGAGGCTGATGTTGCCCATGGACGGCTCGAGGACCCCGCGACGGTGGCCGGGCGATGTCCCCTGTTCTTGCTCTTGTTTCCCTGCGACTGGCTCCGGATCATACCCGCGCGGCGGGGCGGCGCAATCGGCGCACGCCCGCGATCACGATGTGGAAATTTTTCCGACAGTCGCGGGCGTCCGCGCTGCCGGGCGGCGGGCCGCTCCGGTATCCTTGCGCCCGGAACCCCGGACGCCATGAACGAACTCGAACTCACCGGCCGCGCACGCACCCACATCGTCGAGATCGACGAGCCGGCCTGCGCCCTGCACTACGAGGCGGTCGCCTCCTTCCTCGCCCTGCGCGACGACGCGGGCCGTGCCGGCATCGACCTGCGCGCCGTCTCGAGTTTCCGCGACTTCGACCGCCAGAAGACGCTCTGGAACCGCAAGTGGAGCGGCGAACGGACGCTCTACGACCGGGCCGGCGCCGCGCTGGAGCCGGGGCGCCTCTCCGACGCCGAGCGCGTCGACGCGATCCTGTGCTGGTCGGCGATCCCGGGCGGCAGCCGCCACCACTGGGGCTCGGACGTGGACGTCGTCGACGCCGCGGCCATGCCCGAGGGCTACCAGGTGCAGTTGCTGCCCGCCGAGTACGCGCCGGGTGGCGTGTTCGAGCGGCTCACCGGCTGGCTGGACCGGAACATGCACCGCTACGGCTTCCACCGGCCGTATGCCTCGGACCGCGGCGGCACCGCGATCGAGCCCTGGCACATCAGTTACGGGCCCGTCGCCCGACGTGCCATCGAGGATCTCTCGCTGCCGGTGCTGCGCCGCGCGATCGTCGCGAGCGACCTGCTCGGCAAGGAGTTCGTGCTCGACCGCCTGCCCGAGATCTACACCCGGTTCATCCTGTCGGTCGACGCGCCCCCCGCCTGATCTGCGCGTCGCGGAAGCCGCGCACCCGGCCGAGGAACCAGTTCGGGAACCAGCGTTTCAGCCGCCACAGCAGGCGGTATTCCCGCGGCCAGACCACGTAGAGCGTGCCCCGGGCCACCGCGGCCAGGATGGCCTGCGCGGCCTCCGTCGGGTCGTGCCCCGAGTGATCCATGAGCTGGTGCGCCATGGCGTTCTCCTCGGCCGGCGCGCGCATCTCGTCGAGCAGGTGGGTGCGGAAGAACCCCGGCATCGCGCACGAGACCTGGATTCCCGCCGTGTCGAGTTCGGCCGCGAGCGTTTCGCTGAGCGAGACCACGGCCGCCTTGGTCGCGTTGTAGGGGCTCATCTGCGGCGCTGCGGCGAAGCCCGCCGAGCTGGCCACGTTCAGGATCAACCCGCCGTTCTGCCGGCGCATGGCCGGCACCGCCGCGCGGCAGCCCCAGACCACGCCGAGCAGGTTGATGTCGACGATCCAGCGCCAGTCCTGCGGCGGGACGGCGTCGATCGCGCCGGCCACGGCCACCCCCGCGTTGTTCACCAGGACGTCGATGCCGCCGGCGCGCGTGCAGAACTCGCCGATGGCCGCCGAGACGAAGGGCTCCGAGGCCACGTCGCCGACCCAGCGGTCGACGCCGCCGGCCCCGGCGGCCAGCAACTCGGCGGCGGCCTCCTCGAGCCGCCCGGCGGCGATGTCCGCGAGGCCGAGCCTCCAGCCGGCCCGCGCGAATTCGAGTGCGAGGGCCCGGCCGAGGCCGCTGCCGGCGCCGGTGATGAACACGCGCTTTGCGGGAAAGCGGCGGGACAGTAAGGTAAGGGCCGGGGTAGCGTTCATCCGCTCATCGTAGCCGCATCGGCGGCCGATCCGCACTGCCACGCCGGGCCCGGCTCGCCGGCCCGGGGACCGCCGCCCGCGGGAGGGGCGCTTGCGCAAGGTTCACACCGCAGAATCGCTCGTCGAGATCGCGCACCTGCGCAACGTGCTCGAGGCCGAGGGCATCGCCTGCACCGTGCGCAACGACCGGCTGGCCGGGGTGGTCGGCGAGATCCCGTTCGTCGAATGCTGGCCGGAGCTGTGGGTGCTCGAGACCGGGCACACCCTCAGGGCGCGGGCCCTGATCGAGGAGGCGCTGCGCACGCCGGCCGGGGCGGTGGCCTGGCGCTGCCCGGGCTGCGGCGAGACCGTCGAGGCGCAGTTCGCCCTGTGCTGGAACTGCGGGGCCGCCGCCGCGGAGGCAGCGCCTTGAAAGCCATCGTCGTCGCGCCGCGCTTCAACGGGCCGCCCGACTCGGGCAACGGCGGCTACGTGTGCGGGGCCCTCGCCGAGGCGACCGGACGCGACCTGCGCATCCGCCTGCAGGCGCCGCCGCCGCTCGGCGTGCCGCTCGGCATCGAGGAGGAGGCGGGAACGGGCATCTGCCGCCTGCACCACGGCGAGCGGCTGGTCGCGACCGGCACGCCCGCGCGGCTCGAGCTCGAGGTGCCGGCGCCGCCGAGCTACGTCTCTGCGGTGTGGGCTTCGCAGCACTACGCGGGATTCCGCGACCACGTCTTCGCCGACTGCTTCGTGTGCGGCCCGCATCGTCGCCGCGGCGACGGCCTCAGGATCTTCCCCGGGCAGCTCGACAGCGGCCTCGTCGCCGCGCCGTGGCTGCCGCCGGACTCGCTCGACGGCGGCGACGGCAAGGTCGCGCCCGAGTTCGTCTGGGCGGCGCTCGACTGCCCCGGCTACTTCGCGCTCACGCCGGGGCGCCGCCGGATGGTGCTCGGGGAGATGCAGGCGCACGTCGACCGGCGCGTCCACGTCGGCGAGGCCTGCACGGTGATCGGCTGGAAGCTCGGCGGCGAGGGGCGCAAGCACCGGGCCGGCACCGCGCTGTTCGACGAGGACGGCGAGCTTTGCGCCCGCGCCCTCGCCACCTGGATCGAGATCTAGGGGACACTCACTATTTTTCCGGAGACCCGGAAAAATAGTGAGTGTCCCCTATTTTCCCTATTTTCGGGCGAGGGAGATGGCGAGCAGGCCGGCGCCCGCGAGCACCACGCCGGGCAGCCAGCTGACGCCGATCGCGAGCCACACGAGGCCGCCGAGCAGCGTCGCCGACCCGACGAGCGTGAGGTCGCGCCGGCGAGCGCTCGCGCGGATCTCCTGGCGCAGCTCCTCGATGCCCGCCTGCTCGACGCGGATGCGGAACTTGCCCTCCGAGGCCTGCTGCAGCACCTGCTGCACCATCTGCGGCAGCAGGCGCAGCGACTCGTTGAGGTCCGGCAGCTGGCGGCGCAGCTGCTGGGCGATGGTGCGGCCGCTGTAGCGCTCGGCGCCCCATTCCTTGAGGATCGGCTGCGCGGTCTTCCACAGGTCGAGCTGCGGGTAGAGCAGGCGGCCGAGGCCCTCGATCTGCAGCAGCGTCTTCTGCAGCAGGATCAGCTGCGGCTGCACCTGCATGTCGAAACGCCGCGCGGTCTCGAACACGCGCACCAGCACCTGGCCGAACGAGATCTCCGACAGCGGCTTGTTGAAGATCGGCTCGCACACCGTGCGCACCGCGGCCTCGAGCTCGTCCACGCGCACGTGCGCCGGCACCCAGCCCGAGTCGATGTGCAGGCGCGCCACGCGGTTGTAGTCGTGGTCGAAGAACGCCATGAAGTTCTCGGCGAGGTAGTGCTGGTCGCGCGCGTCGAGCGAACCCACGATGCCGAAGTCGACCGCCGCGTAGACCGGGTTCTCCGGGTCCTCGACCTGCACGAAGATGTTGCCGGGGTGCATGTCGGCGTGGAAGAAGTTGTGGCGGAACACCTGCGTGAAGAAGATCTCCACGCCGCTCTCCGCGAGCCGCTGGATGTTGGTGCCGCGGGCGCGCAGCTCGGCGAGGTCGCTGACCAGCACGCCGTGGATGCGCTCCATCACCATGACGTCCGGCCGGCAGTAGTCCCAGTGCACCGCAGGCACGTACAGCAGGGGCGAGCCCTCGAAGTTGCGCTTCAGCTGGGCCGCGTTGGCGGCCTCACGCATCAGGTCGAGCTCGTCGAGGATGGTCTTCTCGTACTCCTGCACCACCTCGACCGGCCGCAGCCGGTAGCCCTCGCGCGCGTAGCGGTGCGCGAGCCGCGCGATCACGTACATGACCTCGATGTCGCGCTCGATCTTCCCGCGCACGCCGGGGCGCACGACCTTGACCACGACCTCCTCGCCGCTGCGCAGCGTGGCGGTGTGCACCTGGGCGATCGACGCCGCCGCGAGCGGTGTCTCGTCGAACCGTTCGAACACCTCGGACAGCGGCCGGCCGTAGGCCCGCTCCGCGATCGCGCGCGCCTCGGCGCCCGGGAAGGGCGGGACGCGGTCCTGAAGCTTGGCCAGCTCGTCGGCGAGTTCCGTCGACAGCATGTCGCGGCGCGTCGAGAGCGCCTGCCCGAACTTGACGAAGATCGGGCCCAGCTCCTCGAGCGCGAGACGGATGCGCTCCGCGCGCGAGCCGCCCTTGCGTCGCTCGAACCAGGTGGCGGGGGAGAGATAGAACAGGTAGCGCAGCGGCCGCAGCAGGTGCGCGTCGAGGATGATCTCGTCGAGCCCGTGCCGCACGAGCACGCGCTGGATCTGCAGCAGCCGGCCGACCGTGCGCAGCTTCATGACCGGGCGGCCGGGCGGCGCTTCGCCTCGAGCCGGGCGAGCCGCGCCTCGAGCCGGTCCGTGCCCTCGCGCAGCCGGTCCACCGCCTCGAGGAACTCCTCGATCTCGAGCCGGACCGGCACGTCGCGGCCCTCTTCCTGCAGGTACTCGGCGACGTTGGCCGCGAACGCCGTCGTCGCCTTGCGCCCCCAGTCGAGCAGTCCGCGCGCCGTCTGCGCTACGCGCCGGGCCGCCACGTCGCCGACCACCAGCGCGAGCTCCTCCTCGACGTCCGGCTGCGAGAGCTTCAGCAGCTCGCGGAACTTCTGCGCCACCTCGGCATCGCCCTCGATGCGCACGCTGCCGCCGCGCAGGCTGTTCTCCGCCGCCGGGCCGGCCAGCGCGAGCAGCGACAGCGGCGTCCCGGCCAGCGAGGCGTCGGAGGCGCCCTCATGGCGCGTGGCGAGCGCGAAGCGGCCGTCCTCGATGCGGCAGTGGATCGCGAGCGGCGTGCCCTGCGCGACCAGCGACATGACCTTGCCGTCGAGCTGCCGGGCCAGGGACCGGGCCTTGCGCGACGTGGCGAGGTTGCGGTTCAGGGCCGCTTCGAGACGATCGAGGATCATGGTTCAGTACCGGAAGCCCTTGTGCAGGGCCACGATGCCGCCGCTCAGGTTGTGGTAGCTGCAGTCCTCGAACCCCGCGTCCTGCATCATCCCCCGGAGCGTCTCCTGGTCGGGGAAGCGGCGGATGGACTCCGCGAGGTAGCGGTAGCTGCCCGCGTCGCTCGCGAAGCGCGCGCCGAGCCACGGCAGCACGCTGAAGGAATACAGGTCGTAGACGGGCTTGAGCCCGGGCACCACCGGCTTCGAGAACTCGAGCACCAGCAGGCGCCCGCCCGGCTTCAGCACGCGGTGCATCGAGCGCAGCGCCGCCGGCTTGTCGGTGACGTTGCGCAGGCCGAAGCCGATCGTCACGCAGTCGAAGCTCTCGTCGGCGAACGGCAGGCACTCGGCGTTCGCGAGCGAGCAGCGCACGTTGCGCAGCAGGCCGCGGTCGAGCAGGCGGTCGCGCCCGACGCCGAGCATCGCGAAGTTGATGTCCGAGAGCACGACGAGTCCCTGCTCGCCGACCTGCGCCGCCATGCCCGCGGAGAGATCGCCCGTGCCGCCGGCGACGTCGAGCGCGGACTGGCCCGGGCGCAGGCCCGTCTGCCCGAGCGTGTAGCGCTTCCACAGGCGGTGGACGCCGGCGGACATCAGGTCGTTCATCAGGTCGTATTTCGTCGCGACCGAGTCGAAGACCTCGCGCACGAGCTTCGCCTTCTGCTCGCGCGGGACCTCGGTGTAGCCGAAATCGACGGAGGCGCCGCCGGGCGCCGGCTTCTGGGGGGCGGATTCGTTCATGCGAACCGCCATTGTAATGGGGACTCAGCCCTTCTTGGGCAGTATGGTGGGGTAGGGGATGCCGAGCTTGGCCAGCCGGGCGAGGTACTGGGGCCATTTCTCCGCCCGGGTCGCCCCGAGTTCGTACAGCCAGGCCCAGGTGTAGATGCCGGAACCGTGCCCGTCGTCGAACACCAGCCGCACGGCGTAGTTGCCGACCGGTTCGACCGCCGTGACCCGGACTTCGTGCTTGCCGAGCTGCAGGGTTTCCTGCCCCGGACCGTGTCCACGCACCTCGGCCGAGGGCGAATAGACCCGCAGGTACTCGAACGGGAGCTCGTAGCGCCGCCCGTCCTCGAAGGCGACCTCGAGCAGGCGCGACTTGCTGCGCAGCCGGATCTCGAGCGGCCGCGGGTCGGCCGGCGTCACAGGATGTACCTCGCGAGGTCCTCGTCGCGGGCGAGCTCGCCGAGGCTGCGGTCCACGTAAGCGGCGTCGATCAGGTAGCCGGCGCCCGACCGGTCGGAGGCCTCGTAGGACACCGTCTCGAGCAGGCGCTCCATCACCGTGTGCAGCCGTCGCGCGCCGATGTTCTCGGTGCGCTGGTTGACGTCGAAGGCCACCTCGGCGATGCGCCGCACGCCGCTCGCGTCGAAGCGCAGGTCGACGCCCTCCGTCGCCATCAGGGCCGCGTACTGCGTGCAGAGCGACGCGTCCGGCTCGGTGAGGATGCGCACGAACTCCTCGACCTTCAGCGCCTCGAGCTCGACGCGGATCGGCAGGCGACCCTGCAGCTCCGGGATCAGGTCGGACGGCTTCGACATGTGGAAGGCGCCCGAGGCGATGAACAGGATGTGGTCGGTCTTCACCATGCCGTACTTGGTGTTGACCGTGCAGCCCTCGACCAGCGGCAGCAGGTCGCGCTGCACGCCCTCGCGCGAGACGTCGACGCCCGACACGCCCTGGCGGCGCGCGATCTTGTCGATCTCGTCGATGAACACGATGCCGTTCTGCTCGGCGTTGCGCAGCGCCTGGACCTTGAGTTCCTCCTCGTTGACCAGCTTCGCCGCCTCCTCGTCGGTCAGCAGCTTGAACGCCTCGCGCA
This sequence comes from Pseudomonadota bacterium, assembly GCA_052035645.1. Lineage (GTDB taxonomy): Bacteria > Pseudomonadota > Gammaproteobacteria > Steroidobacterales > Steroidobacteraceae > RPQJ01. The sequence goes on along the minus strand of JBPOHK010000035.1, from coordinate 22,596 downwards.
CCTTCAGCCGGCGCGCGCTCGTGCGCTGGCCGCCCAGGCTCGAGAACATGCCCTGCAGCTGCTGCGAGAGCTCCTCCATCCCGGGCGGCGCCATGATCTCGACGCTCGAGGGCACCGCGCGCAGCTCGAGCTCGACCTCGCGGTCGTCGAGCTGCTTCTCGCGCAGCATCTTGCGGAAGCGCTGGCGCGTGTCGCCGTCGCGCGGCGGCTCGGGCTCGCCCGCGCCGAAGCCCACGGCGGCCTTCGGTCGCGGCAGCAGCGCGTCGAGCAGCCGCTCCTCGGCGGCGTCCATCGCGCGGTGACGCACCTTCTCCATCTCCTGCTCGCGGGTCATCTTCACCGCGACGTCCATCAGGTCCTTGACGATCGAGTCGACCTCGCGGCCGACGTAGCCGACCTCGGTGAACTTGGTGGCCTCGACCTTGACGAACGGCGCGTGCGCGAGCCGGGCGAGCCGGCGCGCGATCTCCGTCTTGCCGACGCCGGTCGGGCCGATCATCAGGATGTTCTTCGGCGTGATCTCGGTGCGCAGCGCCTCGTCCACCTGCATGCGGCGCCAGCGGTTGCGCAGCGCGATGGCCACCGCGCGCTTGGCGGCGGCCTGGCCGACGATGTGCTTGTCGAGTTCCTGCACGATCTCGCGGGGGGTCATGGACGACATGGCTCAGGTCCCCAGCGTCTCGATCGTGAGGTGACGGTTGGTGTAGATGCAGATGTCGGCGGCGATGCCGAGCGACCGCTCGACGATGGCGCGCGCATCGAGCGTGGAGTTCTGCAGCAGGGCGAGGCCCGCGGCCTGCGCGAACGGGCCGCCCGAGCCGACGGCGATGAGCTCGTGCTCGGGCTCGATCACGTCGCCGTTGCCCGAGATCACCAGCGTGTGCGCGACGTCGGCGACCAGCAGCAGGGCCTCGAGCCGGCGCAGGCTGCGGTCCGAGCGCCAGTCCTTGGCGAGCTCGATGGCGGCGCGCGTCAGGTTGCCGAACTGCTGCAGCTTCGACTCGAAGCGCTCGAACAGCGTGAAGGCGTCGGCCGTGCCGCCGGCGAACCCGGCGATGACCTGGCCGTCGTGCAGGCGGCGCACCTTGCGCGCGTTGCCCTTCATGACGGTGTTGCCGAGCGTGACCTGGCCGTCGCCGCCCATGGCGACGAGGCCGTCGCGGCGGACGCACAGAATGGTGGTGCCGTGCGGGTCGAAACCGCGGTGGGATTCGCTCATCGGGGGGTCAACCTTGGGCTTTGCGGCGGGCGCGGGGATGCGCAGCGTCGTAGATGCGGGCCAGGTGCTGGAAATCAAGGTGGGTGTAGACCTGGGTCGTGCCGATGTTGGCGTGCCCGAGCAGTTCCTGGACCGCCCGCAGGTCGCCCGAGGATTCCAGCAGGTGCGAGGCGAAGGAGTGGCGGAACATGTGCGGGTGCACGTGCTCCGGCAGGCCCTGCCGCAGCGCCCAGCGCGCGATGCGCCGCTGCACGATCCGCGGCCCGAGCCGCCGCCCGCCCACGCCCACGAACACGGCCGGCTCGCCGATGCCGGCGATCGCGGTCCGCTCGGCCAGCCAGCGCTCGAGCGCCTCGCGGGCCTCGCGGCCGACCGGCACGATGCGCGCCTTGCCGCCCTTGCCGAGCACGCGCACCGTGCGGTCGCGCAGGTCGAGGTCGGGCAGGTCCAGCCCCAGCAGCTCGGCGAGGCGCAGGCCCGACGAATAGAACAGCTCCATGATCGCCTTGTCGCGCACGCCCAGCCGCTCGTCGGTGCGGAAGGCGAGCAGCTTCGCCATGGTGTCGGCATCGAGCGTGACCGGCAGGCGCTTGCGGGTCTTCGGCGCCTGCACGTCCGCCGCCGGGTCGTGGCCCAGCGCGCCTTCGCGCACCAGGTGGCGGAAAAGGCTGCGCACGGCCGAGAGCCGGCGCTGCACGCTGCGCGGCGAGAGCCCGCGCCGGTGGCACTGGGCCGCGAACAGGCGGACGTGCTGGGTGTCGAGCTGCCGCCAGTCGCCGATGCCCTGCGCGTCGCAGTACTCGACGAGGACGCGCAGGTCGCGCTGGTAGGCGCTCGCGGTGTGCGGCGAGAGCCGCCGCTCGGTGCGCAGGCTCTGCAGGAAGCGGTCGATCCCGCCTTGCAGGGCCTCGCTCATGCGCCGCGGGCCGCGATCGCCTCGGTGATGATTTCGCCGATGCGGACCAGGAAGTCGGTGCTCATGGTCGGCAGGTAACGCTCGGTGTCCGGGCTCGCGATCGCGACCAGGCCGATGGAGCCGCGCTCGCCGATCGGGATCAGCACGGTGGAGCCCACCTGGCCGCCCTCGCCGCCGAACAGGTACTCGCGCTGCGTGTCGCGGATCTGCCCGCTGCGCGGACGCGCGGACTCGAAGAACGTCTCGAAGATCCTCAGCTCGGCGCTGCCCTTCGGCACGGCACGCACGTGCGGGTTCTGCAGGCCGGCCACGGCCGTCAGCGAGAGGTCGGTGAGCACCAGCACCCAGTGCGAGGCGCCGAAGTCCTCCCGCAGCGACGCCTCGAGCGCGCCGACCACGCCGGCGGCGTCCCGGGCGCGCAGCAGGCGCCGCGTCAGCCGGTGCATGCGGTCGACGATCGCGTCGTTGGCGCGGCCGTTGTCGATCAGCTCGTACAGCTTCTTCTCGAGCGTGGCGTGCTTCTCGCGCAGCACCAGCACCTGCCGCTCGACCAGCGAGACCGCCGCGGCGCCGCGCTGCTGGTGCGGCAGCTTCAGGCGCGCGAGCACGCCCGGGTGGCGCTCGAAGAACTCGGCGTGCGTCGACAGGTACTCGGCGATCTGCTCTTCGGCCAGCGTGCCCGGCTCGACGCCGCGGATCGGTTGCTTGTTCATGCCCGTCGTTCCTCGCGCTCTGCGTTCCCGATGTCGACCTGCCCGGTGAATGCGGTCTCGGCCGGTCCCGTCAGCCAGACCGGCTCGCCCGGTCCCGGCCACTGCACGATCATGCGCCCGCCGGGGGCGTCCACGCGCACTTCCTCGGCCAGGGGCCCGTGCCGTCGCCCCAGCGCCACGGCGGCGCAGGCGCCCGTGCCGCACGCCCGCGTCTCGCCGACCCCGCGCTCGAACACGCGCAGCCGGACGTGGTCCGGCGCGACGATCTCGAGGAACCCGACGTTCACGCGCCGCGGGAACCGCGGGTGATTCTCCAACGCGGGTCCCACCGTGTCCACGGGCGCCGCGTCGACCGAGCGCACGCGCAGGACCGCGTGCGGGTTGCCCATCGACACGGCGCCGAAGTCGACCGGGCCGGTCGGCAGGTCCAGGTGGTAGACCGGCGCCTCGGCGTCCGCGAGGAAGGGCAGCGCGCCCGGCGCGAAGTCCGGCACGCCCATCGCGACCGAGACCTGTCCGTCGCCGCGCAGCCGCGCGCGGACCCGGCCGCCCGGGCTGTCCATCACCAGTTCGCGGTCGCGGCGGCGCAGGCGGCTCGCCACGAGGCGGGCGATGCAGCGCGCCCCGTTGCCGCACTGCTCGACCTCCGAGCCGTCGGCATTGAAGATGCGGTAGTAGACGTCGGTGCCGGCGACGCGCGGCGGCTCGAGCACCAGCGCCTGGTCGAAGCCGATGCCCGTGCGACGGTCGGCGAGGCGACGAAGGTCGGCCGGCGAGGGCACGTCCGACGGCCCCGCGGCGTCGAGCACGATGAAATCGTTGCCGAGCCCGTGCATCTTGGTGAACGCCAGTCGCATGCGGCAAGGATACCCGAGCCGGCGCTCAGCGCCCGGCCTTTGCGTGCATCTCGGCGAGGCTCGCGGCGATGCCGGCGCGCAGGTCGGGATAGCGCAGCGCGACGCGCAGCACCTCGCGCATGCGCGTGTTGTCCACGCGTCGAGTCTCGCCGAGGAATGCGAGCATGCCCGGCGGGATCTCGGTCGCGGCCTGCTCCCGCGTGACCAGCCGCGGCGGCGGCAGCCCGGCGAGTTCGGCGGTCGCGAGCAGGTACTCGGTCGTCGAGGCGTGGTCGCCGTCGGTGACGTTGAACGCGCCGCTCGCCGCGCCGTCGAGCGCCGCGACGCACGCGCCGACGAGGTCGTCGACGTGGATGCGGTTGCCGGGGCCGGCGTCCTCGCGGCGCAGCGCCGGCTCGCCGCGGCGCAGCCGCTCGAGCGGCAGGCGGTCGGGGCCGTAGATGCCGGGCACGCGCAGCACGACGCAGCGCACGCGGCGCGGGGCGCACCAGTCGGTCACGATGCGTTCCGCGGCCACGCGCCGGCGGGCGCGCTCGCTGCCGGGCGCGAGCTCGGCGCGTTCGCTCACCACGGCGCCGCCGGTGTCGCCGTAGACGCCGGTCGTGCTCATGTACAGCACGGCCGCGGGGCGGACCCGGCCGAGACCGGCGAGGAAGCGCAGCAGGCGCGTGTCGGACGGGGTCGTCTCGGCCGGCGGCGCGAGGTAGGCGATCGCCGCCCCGTCCGCCGCCCGCTGCAGGGCGGCGACGTCGGCGAGGTCGCGGTCGAGGTCCGCGACCAGTGCGTCCACTCCGGTCGCGCGCAGGACCGCCGCGTGCTCGTCCCGGCGCACCAGCGCCCGCACGGGTCGCTCCCCGGCGAGGCGTCGCGCGAGACGGGCGCCGACGTAGCCGCAGCCGGCGATCAGGCAGGACGGGTGGGCGGGCGGGTCGCCGCCGGGTGGACCTGGATCCATGGCGCGAGGATACGCGAACCGGACAATTGGAATGCCAATCGTTCCCATCGCGTGGCATCCTGAGCACCCATGCCCCAGATCACCCTCCTGCCCACCGGACAGCGCTTTGCCGCCGACCCCGGGGAGACCGTACTCGCCGCCGCCCTGCGCGCCGGCCTGAACCTGCCGCACAGCTGCAAGGGCGGGCACTGCGCGGCCTGCTGCGTGCGCGTGCTCTCGGGCAATTTCGACTACGAGGCCGGCCGGCCCGCCGGCATCACGCCGGAGGAGGCGGACCGCGGGTTCGCGCTGCTGTGCCAGGCGCGTGCGCTGACCGACCTGACGCTCGAGGTGCGCGAGCCGCGCGCGGCGGCGGAAGTCGAGGTCAAGAGCCTGCCGTGCCGCATCGACCGGATGGAGCGGCTCACCGACGACGTCATGGCGGTGTTCCTGCGCCTGCCCGCCGTCGAGACGCTGCCGTTCCGCGCCGGCCAGTACGTCGACATCATCCTCTCCGAAGGCCGCCGGCGCAGCTTCTCGATCGCCAGCGCGCCCGCCGACGGTCCGCTGATCGAGCTGCACGTGCGCCGCGCCTCCTCGAGCGGCTTCACCGGCCAGCTCTTCGACAGCATGCGTGCCGGCACGCTGCTGCGCATCGAGGGGCCGCTCGGCCAGTTCTGGTTCCGCGGCGAGTCGCCGCGCCCGGCGCTGATGGTCGGCGGCGGCACGGGCTACGCGCCGCTGCGCGCGATGCTGCGCCAGCTGCTCGCCCACGGCGAGCGACGGACGATCACGCTGTTCTGGGGCGGGCGCAACAGCGCGGATCTCTACGAGGACGTGTGGCTGACCAACGTCGCGACCGTCCGCCCGTCGTTCCGCTACCGGCCGGTGCTCTCGGAGTCCGACGCCGGGACGTCCGGCCCGGTGCGCACGGGCCTCGTGCACGAGGCGGTGCTGCAGGAGTTCCCGGACCTGTCTGGCCACGACGTCTACGCGAGCGGCCCGCCGGCGATGATCCAGGCGATCCGCGACGTCTTCCCGGCGCACGGCCTGCCGCGCGAGCAGCTGTTCTTCGATTCGTTCGACTACGCGCCCGACACCCTGGCGCGCATGCGGGCCGCGCGGGCGCAGCCGGGGCCCGGCTGAAGCCGGCTCAGTGCCGGCGCAGCCGCACGCGCGGCAGCGCCAGCCGCCGGCCGACCGAGCGCGTCACGCTCTCGCGCAGCACGTCCCGCGCCCGCTCCTTCTCGCCGAGCTGCTCGAGCAGCTCGGCCAGCAGCAGGCTGTGCTCGGAGTTCGGCCGCCGCGCGACGCTCGCCTCGAGGTAGCTGCGCGCCTTGCCGATCAGGTCCGCGCGCAGGCAGAGCCGTCCGCAGCTCGCGAGCAGGTCCGGGTCCTCCGGGCGCTTGCGCAGCCAGGCCTCCGCGCGCTCGAGCGGCGCGAGCGCGTCGGGCAGCACGACGTCGCCGTACAGGCGCACCGCAGCGACGTCGCCGGTCTCCTCGATCAGTTCGCGCAGCGCCTTCTCGGCCTCGGCGTGGCGATCGCAGGCCATCGCCGAGCGGGCGTAGGCCACGATGGACTGCGGCAGCCGGCGCAGTACGCGCGGCAGCTCCGACCACGCGCCCTCCAGGGCCGCGGCGTCGCGACGGTCGCCGGCCTCGCGCACGGCGTCGAGCTGCGCCTGCGCCAGGATCTCGTTGACCTGCGCCTCGGGCAGCTCCCGCGCGGCGCGCAGTCGCGGAGCCAGTTCGCGCACGCGCTCGTTGCGCCCGAGCTTCTGGCAGAGGCGGGCGAGCAGTTCCAGGCCGCGCGAATTGGTGTCGCCCGAGGCCTCGAGCTGCTCGAGGGTCTGCAGCGCCGCCTCGTCCTGGCCGCGCCGCATCTGCATCTCGGCCAGCGTCACCAGCACCGCCGCGCGTTCCTCGGGGGCCTGCTCCTCGGCGCGCTGCAGCCACTCGTCCCGCCGCTCGACCGCGTCCTGCAGGTCCGCCGCGCGCGCCGCGACCAGGTAGTTGGCCGCGGCCGAGTCCGCGTCGGGCGCGGCGCGGGCGAGCAGCTCCTCCGCGCGGCGCCAGCGTCCCGCCGCGAGGTCGAGCAGGCCGCGCTGGGTGTCGTCGCGCGCGCGCCGCCGCCGCCGCTCGGCGCGCAGCGTCGCGAGGCGCCGCCGCGCGGTGATGGCCTCGACGATGCTGCGCGTGAGCAGGTACAGGCCCGCGAGCACCAGCAGGAACACCGGCACCGTGGTCTCGAACAGCCCGCGCCCGAGGCGCACGGCGACGTAACCCGGGTCGGCCAGCAGCAGGTGCGCCGCCAGGGCGCCGACCAGCAGCGCGGCGGCGATGACGACCGCGCCCTTCATGGCGCGGCGGGCGGCGCGGCGCGGTAGACGCGCCGCAGCAGTTGCGCCGCCGCCCCGGTCTCGGGACGCGGCGGGTCGATGTCGACGTTGGCGAGCGCGGTTGCCTCGGAGCGCGCGGTCCGGACGCCCGGCGACCGCCCGTCGAAGAACTCGGCGAGCCAGGCGTCCGCGGAGCGCAGCGACTGCACGTACGCGGGCCGGTCCTGCTGCATGACGGCGATGCGCGCGGCGAACAGCAGCAGCTGCAGGTGCTGGCGCCGCAGCGATTCCTCCTCGGTCGTCACCAGGCGCACCGAGGCCGGCTGCACCCGCCGCAGCGAGAACAGGTCGTGCACCGCCTGGTTGATGCGGCGCAGGGCACGGTCGAGGCCGCTCGCCGGCGGATCGGCCGCGGGGGCCCTGCGCGCCGACGCCACCGGAACGCCGAGCACGGGCAGCGTCGTCGCCTGCGTCTCGAGCACGGTCAGGCGCGAGATGACCTCGGGCAGGTTCGGCACCGGCACCGCGCGCAGGGCGCCCAGCTCGAGCGCCAGCAGGCGGCGCACCTGCGCCACGTCGGGATCGGTCACGGTCGCGAGCCGCGCATCGGCCGACTCCATGGCGACGATGGCGGTGGGCACGTCGTGCTCCAGGCGCAGCCGCCGGTCGGCCAGCTCGAGCAGGTAGAGCGCCTCGGCCCGCGCCCACGAGCGTTGCGGCGCGTCGGCGCGGGCGCGCAGCTCGGCCACCGTCTGCCCGAGCTCGTTGACCTGGGCCGGGATCTCGCGCAGCGAGCGGATCTCCGCGCGCACGCGGGCGTCCGACTGGTCGACGCGGGTGGTCAGCGCGGTGAGCGCGCTCTCGAGGCGGTCATGGGCGGCGCGCAGCTGGCCGATCTGCGACTTCACCTTGTCGATGCGGTCGTCGAACTGGCCGAACCGCCAGTGCGCGTAGAGCGCGAGCAGCAGCGCGAGCACCGCGAACGCCACCAGCATGGGGCTCATGCCCCCGCCGGTGCGGCGACTGCTCAGGTCGGTGGTGAGGGATTCGATTTCGGTGGACATCGGGCGTGACCGGCGAACCGTGCGCGCCCGCGCATCCTATCATGCGGGCGCAGGGTCACCCGGCGCCGCGGCCTGCGCGGCCAGGGCCGCGAGCATCGCCGCATCCTCGGCCGTGGGCGCGACGATCTGCGGGCCGCGCCAGCCCCGCCCGCGCGCGGCCTCGGCGACGCGCTCGCCGGGCAGCAGCACGGTCGCGTCGCGCAGCACCTCCGCCAGCGCGGGCGGCAGCAGGCCGATGAGGCCGTCGAGCACGTCGACGCTGGTCACGGCGACGACGACGTCCCGCGCGCCCGCGGCGAGCGCGCCCTCGAGCGCGGCGAGCGCACCCGCGTCCGCGCGGGCCGGCACCCGTCGGTACACCTCGGCGACGTGCACGGTGGCCCCGCGCGCCCGCAGTTCGTCGCGCAGCAGCTCGCGCCCGCCGACGCCGCGCAGGATCACGACCCGCCGCCCGGCGAGGCTCGCGAACACCGGCAGCTCCAGCAGTCCCTCGCTGTCCGCGCGGCCGTCCGGCAGCGCATGCACCACGACACCGTGCGACTCGAGCGCGCGCGCCGTCGCGCGGCCGACGGCCGCGATGCGGCAGCGCGACGGCGGCGGCAGCTGGTCGAACGATGCCTCGACGGCATTGGCGCTGGTGTAGATGGCCCAGTCGTGCGCGTCGGGTGCGTACTGCGCGCGCTCGGCCGATCCGAGCGGCACGCGTTCGATCTCGATGGCCGGCAGCCCGATGCACCTCGCGCCCGCGCGGGTCGCGGCGGCGGTGAACGGCCCGGCCTGGCGGCGCGGCCGCGTGACGACGATCGTCCGGCCTGCCAGCGGTGCGGTCACGAGTGGCCGGCCGCCTCCTGGCGCAGGCGCTCGAGCAGGCCCTCGGCGCCGGCTGCCTGCATGCGCTGCGCCAGCTCGCGGCCCAGCCGCCCGGCGTCGGCCGGCGGTCCCTCGATGCGGTCGCGGTAGGTCTCGTCGCCGGCCGGCGAGCCGACGAAGCCGCGCACCACCAGCCGACCGCCCTCGAGCGTGGCGTGCGCCGCGATCGGCGAGTGGCAGCTGCCGAGCAGCTGTGCGGCGAAGGCGCGTTCGGCCGTGAGCCGAGTGAACGACTCCTCGTGGTGCAGCGCGGCGAGCGCGCGGCGCACTTCGTCGTCGGCCTCGCGGCACTCGATGCCGATGACGCCCTGGCCCACGGCGGGCAGCGACAGGTCGAGGTCGAGCTCCTCGGTGACGTGCTGCGCGATCCCGAGCCGCTCGAGGCCGGCGCAGGCGAGCAGGATCGCGTCGAGCTGGCCCTCGTCGAGCCGGCGCAGGCGCGTGTCGACGTTGCCGCGCAGCAGCTCGAGCCGCAGGTCGCGGCGCGCGTGGCGCAGCTGCGCCTGGCGGCGCGGGCTCGACGTGCCGACGCGGGCGCCCTGCGGCAGCTCCGCGAAGCTGCGGTGGCGGCGCGAGATGAACGCGTCGCGCGCGTTGGCGCGCGGCAGCGCGGCGGCGATGCAGAACCCCGGCGGCAGCTCGCTCGGCACGTCCTTCATGGAGTGCACCGCGATGTCCGCGCGGCCTTCCTGCATCGCGACCTCGAGTTCCTTGACGAACAGGCCCTTGCCGCCCACCTCGGCGAGCGCGCGGTCCTGCACGCGGTCGCCCTGGGTGCTCATCGGCACCAGCTCGACCACGAGGCCGGGGTGCGCCGCGCGCAGCAGCGCCGCGACGTGTTCGGCCTGCCACAGGGCGAGCTGGCTGCGGCGGGTGGCGATGCGGATCGGTTTGGCCAAGCGTTGCTCCAGTGCGCGGCCCGCGGGCTCAGGCGCGTGTCTGCCGGGATTCCAGTTCCTCGACCTCGAAGCGGAACAGCGCGACGAGCAGCCCGAGCACGATCGGGCCGAGGAACAGGCCGATGAAGCCGAAGGCGGACAGGCCGCCCATGACTCCCACGAAGACGGCAAGGGTAGGGACTTCCGCGCGGCCCGAAATCAGCATTGGCCGCAGGAAATTGTCGGCCGCCCCGACCACCAGCACGCACCAGCCGGCGAGGAAGGCGGCGTGCCCGTACTGGCCCTGCGAGGCGAGCCACAGCGCGCCCGGCACCCAGAGCAGGGCCGTGCCGACGATCGGGATCAGCGCGAAGAACACGCCCAGCACGCCGAACAGCAGCGGCGAGGGCAGGCCCGCGAACGTCCAGCCGATGCCGAGCAGCGCGCCCTGGGCCAGGGCCGTGAGGCCGATGCCCATGAAGACCGCGCGCGTCACGTCGATCAGGTGGCGGTAAAGGCGCGAGCGTCGCTGTTCCTCCACCGGCAGCAGGTTCACGACCAGAGCGGCGATGCGCGGGCCGTCGCGCAGCACGAAGAACAGCACGAACAGCATGAGCAGGAAACTCACCAGCGTGCCGAGCGCGCCGATCACGACCGATCCGCCGGAGGAGGCGATGGCCTGCAGCAGTTTGCGCGCGCCGCCGACGATCCACTCCTGCATCTGCGGGAGCGTGAGCCCGCTGGTGTCCCCGACCCAGTCCAGCGCCCGCTGCAGCCAGGGCAGCTGCGACACGTCGAAGGCCTGGCCCGCCTGCAGCGTCGGCACGTGTCCCTCGAGTTTCTGCAGCAGCTGGGCGGCCTGCGCCACCACCGCACCCGTGATGACGGTCACCGGCAGCAGGAAGAGCAGCAGGGTCAGGGCCGTGACGATCCCCGCCGACAGGCGCGGCCGGCCCCCCAGCCGTCGCGAGAGCCGCGCCGTGTGCGGGGCGAGCAGCGCGCCGAGCAGCGCCGCCCACAGCAGCGGCTGCCACAGCGGCGCGACGATGCGCCAGACGAGGTAGAGCAGGGCCGCGAGGAGCAGCAGCAGCCCGACCCGCGCCAGGAACGCGCCCTGGGCGGTCGGCGCGGCGGGAACGGCGGTTGGCGGCTCCGGCGGCGGTGGGGCGGTGTCGGTCGGCTGTTCCATGTCCTGTTCGGCGGCACCCGGCCGCAAGCGGGGATCGGGCGGAGCCCGCGGGCCGGCGGATTCTGCGTCGGAGGGGTGGCTCCTGTCACGGGCCGGCCCCCGGGGGGCGGCCTCAGTCCTGGCCGCGGGTGCGCGTGAACAGGGCGTCCTTGAGGCGGAACAGCGTCGAGATGTCCTCGTCGCCGTGGCCCCGGGCGATCAGCTCGGCGTACTGCGCGAGCGTGGACTCGACCACCGGCAGGGCCACGCCGTGCCGGGCCGCCATCTCGCGGCAGATGCGCAGGTCCTTGTCGTGCAGGCGCACGCGGAACCCGGCCGGGTAGGCGTCGCGGACGATGTTCGGCGCGCGATTGACGAAGTACCAGCTCGAGCCGGCGCCCTTGCCGAGCGTGTCGATGAGGCGGTCGAGCGGCAGGCCCTCGGCCTTGGCGAACGCCATGGCCTCGGCGACGGCCTGGATGATGCCGGCGCACATGATCTGGTTGGTGGCCTTGGCGGCCTGGCCCATGCCGGTGGCGCCGAAGTGCGTGACCGTGCGGCCCATCGCCTCGAGCACCGGGCGGGCCTGGGCCACCGCGGACTCGTCGCCGCCGCACATGATCGCGAGCGTGCCGTCGCGCGCGCCCTCGACCCCGCCGCTGACCGGCGCGTCCACGAACTCGCAGCCGCGCAGGGCGAGCCGCCGGGCCGCCTCGCGGGCCGTGTCCGCGCCGACGGTGGAGCAGTCGACGACCAGCGAACCGGGCTTGAGCCCCGGCGCCAGCGCATCGACGACGGCGAGCACGTCGGCGTCGGCCGACACGCAGGTCACGACGACGTTGCAGGCGGCCGCCAGTTCGGCCGGGGTGGCGGGGGCCGCGACGTGCAGCTCGGCCGCGAGTTCGTCCGCGCGCTCGCGCGTGCGGTTCCAGACGCCCTGGAGCAGGCCGTGCCGGTGGAGATTGCGGGCCATGCCCCGGCCCATGGCGCCGAGGCCGACGAATCCGGTGCGCAGCGTCACGCGGTCACTGCCCCGCGCAGAATTCGTCCATCACCTTCTTGGCGTTCGCGCGGGTCGCGTCCATCTCGGCGTCGGTCAGGTAACGCCGCTCGCCCTCGGTCGCGCCCTGCTCGTACAGGCGGCGCGCGCTCATGTACTGCTGGTAGCGGTCGCGCGCGTCCTTGCAGCGCTGGGTCTTGTCCTCGCCGGCGGGCGCACTCGCGGACTCGCTCGAGGATTCGCTGGAGGAGGACGAGGCGTTCAGCCGGTCCATCTCTTCCTGGTGGCGCCGCTGGGCCTCGACCTGGTCGGTCTGGCGCGTCTTGACGTTGAGCCGTTCGGCGGGCAGCTGCTCGGGGCGGTCCGTGAACACGGGGTTGCCCTTGGCATCCTTCTGCATGTAGACCTCGCCGGCCTGGGCGGTCGCGCCAAGGACCAGCAGGGCAGCCGCGAGGGTCAGGATGGGCTTCATACCGGGGCCTCCAGTCAGAGGGCCCGAGTCTAGCAGGCCCGCCCGCGGATGCCGTCTTTTCGCCGCGCAAAACGCGCTGCAGTTCAAAGAAACCGGCCGGCATTCCCTAGAGAAACCGACCAAATCGGGGGTGCCCTAGCAAAGCCTACCGACTTGAGCCAAATACCCTAGCAGAACCAACAAGGTGTCCTAGCAAACCCAACAAACTCGGGTGGAAATGCCTGTTGGAGGCACCGAAATTAGGTACAGCGCCCTGCTTGGGGCCGTAAATATCAGTGCTTTACTGGGCATGAGTCGCCGCAAGGTCCCCACCGCGAATCGCTTCCCACTCGAGACCGCCCAAGTCGCCCGGTTCTTCGTGCGCACGTATTGCGCGTTCGAGGGTGAGCTCGCAAAGCACGCGGCCGGCCAGGCGACGTACTGCAGTCCTAGAGATGCACGGCGAGGCCAGGCACTGACAGCGGATGTCGTTCAGCTCCTCGGTCACACACTCGATCCGGTGCGACTGAAAGCGCGGAAGGTTTTCCTCGGGGCAGCCGCGGCGCCCGTGCCGCGCACGCGAACCGGGGTCCCTCGCGCGGAGATGTTCGGGCGACCTACATTACAGGCCGCTCGACAGATGATCCGGCTTTACCAACGATTTGCTGGGGAGCGGCGCAAGCACCGCGAAGGCGCGCCTGGCGCGCTGTGCACGGCGCTCGAGGCAAAGCGCGCGATGAAGTTCATCGAGGAGGTCGTGGACTTCCTCGGTTATGAGATCGACGACGAGTCGCTGCGCCCGATCCGGACGCGGCCGCGGGTCACGCCGCTGGCGCACGGTCAGATGCGAGCGCAGACGGTACTCGAACTCAAGCGGGCTGGCGGTTGGATGACCACGGTTGAGGTGCTCACGGCCATTTCGGCGAGAAACGGGTTCGAACTCACGCCCGCGCGCGAGCGCCATTTCCGGCAGAAGCTGCGTGAGGCCCTGAACGCGCTACACGCGGCTGGCCGGATCATGCGTCGCTTTGAGCCGCCTCTGCCTGTTCCGACCCCGGTGCAGCAGTGGCGCTTTCGGGGTCAGTCGTAACCGAGTCCGACCCTGCCTTGCGGCGATCGCGCTTATCGAGCTTCTGCGGCCGCCCTGGCGGACGCCTCACCTCGCTCTCCGGGATCTCACAGGCAGCGCCGCTCTCGCCTTCGTACGGCGCACGTGGCCCGTCCTTCCCGTAGTAGTTCTCGAACAGGACAGAGCGCGGTGACCGCATGACGCGGGACAACAAGTCGGCGAGCTGATAGCTGTTATCGCGAACGACCATCTGCTGGCGCCACGCAAACTCCCAGCCGTAGTACTCGAGGTAGCGCAGATCCATGTGGTGCCAGGCGCCGGCGACCGCTGCGCGCATGCGGGAGAAGAAGCCCTCGGCGTTGTTTGTGTGGTTGCCCTTGTCGTCGACGAAGTGCTCGCTGTGGTTGATCGGGATGTGTTTCGGGAAGTCCCCGCCGAAAATCGTGTAGCCGGTGTGCTGGTCGGTGATGATCGTTGAGCCCGGCGCGACGTAGCGCCGCGCATAGGCGAGCAGGTCACGCTGGTTCTCGACCTTGAGCTTGCCGACGCGATAACGATTGAAGTACGGCCCCGTTTCTGCGAACACGACGAGCGCGTGAATTCGAGGGCTCACCGCACGCTTGGCCTTGCCATGTTCATCGAGTCCGGCGTTCTTCTGCTCTTTCTTCTGACTCGCCGAGAGGCCAGTCCCTTTGTTGGGCGGGCGGATGTACTTCATGAAGTACGCGGCATCGGCTTCGATGCGCCCCGAGAGGGGTCCGTCGGCGTCGAGCGTGATCGCGAGCGCTTCCCGAACCTTCATCAGCGTGAGCCACGCAGACTGCGCGGTCATCTGGTTCTCCCCCGAGAACTCCCGCGCGGATCGCGAGTCTTTCGACTCGACGAAGGAGAACAGCATGCCGAGCAACTTCGCCGGCGCGATCTTCAGGCCATGGAAGGGCGTGCCCGAGAAGACCGTGAACTCGTTGCGACACAGCTTGTCCCGACACTTCCAGACGCGGTTGGGCTGCAGCACGTAGTGCCGATCGATCACCGCGCAGTGTGGACAAGCCTGGACGTCGTAGCCGAGCCCGCCCCAGCGCGCCTCAACGAAGTACTCGTAGGCGTCCTCGGTTGACAGCCGATGCAGCCGAAACAGGTCGAGCTGCTTGTAGTCGGGATGCATCAGGCGACTCTTCGAAGGCGAAGGTCGGTGCAGGTACCCGGTCATGTCTGGTGGGATAGCCCCGCCAGCCGCTTCGCTTGAGGAGGTTGAATCTAACGTCACCATGGCTCGGCACCGGTTCAGCACGCCGTCATCGGCGGAGCTGAATAGCAATGAGGGGCCGGTGCTCGAACACCTTCAGAGGTGAGCCTAAAGGCCCGGGCTCGCCCTCTTGCGGGGTTCCTGAACCGGGTGTCTCGGCGCGGTGCCCGCAGGGACGCGGGTGGCAGCGGGCAGTCAGGGCCGCCGGGCGGGAGGCTGTATAAATATACAGGTCATTGTTCGGCCCATCAACAGCGGAGCGATCAGTAGTTGATGCTTGCACACTTTGCCGGGACACCGGCAATGTGTGTAAACGCAAACCACTGTTTTTGCATGACTATCGTCGTTGTTTACAAAGTATGTCTATACTCCTAAAATGCCACACCCGGGAGAGACCAATGCGCCTAGTCGACAGACTGAAGCGATCAATCAAGAAGCGGGACGGAAACGTCATCCTGCGAAGCGAGCTTGCGCGCCTTGGGAGCCCAACGCAGATCTCCGAGGCTCTTCGGCAGCTTCAGACACAGGGCGTTGTTATTCGAATTGGAACCGGCGTGTACGCGAAGACTCGCGTTAGTACTGCAACAGGTTCTCGAATTCCAGCCGGCACCATCGAAACCTTGGCTGTCGAGGCGCTTGATCGCATGGGCGTTCGGACGCGACCTGGCGAAGCTGCTCGCCGCTATAACTCCGGTGAAACCACGCAGGTTCCGGGCCAATTCATCCTCAACACGGGCAGCAAGCGAATTCGAAGAAAGATCGCTTTGGGAGGCCGTCGCGTCGCTTATGAAAACGATATCGAAAGACGAGTGGCGGTTGCTTGAAGATCTGTCCGCGGAAGGGCTCTTGAAAGGGCTTCCGCCCGCAATCGCCGAAAAAGACATTCACGTAACACACGCGCTGCTCGCACTGTCTGAAATAAAGGTTCGCCACGCACACTTTCAGGGGCGAGGCGATCCTATGGACGTCGACGATGGAATCAAATTGGTGTTCGCCGGCGGCACCTGCTTGAGCAAGGCTTATGGCGTCATCCCACGCATGTCCGAGGACGTGGATTTGCGAGTAATTCTTGCGCCACCCAGTCGACCATTGAAGGCAGAGGCAGGGTCCCGAGCACGGTTGCGAGCGTTACATACAGCCATCCTCAAGGCTTTTTCGGACTTGGATTTCCACATACCGGAGACGGCCGATGGATCGAACAACCCAGATATCGGTGATCAAAGAAGCTACTTTCACCTGCAGCTTGAATACGGCGTGAACGGTGCTTCTGCGCCGGTCTTGCGGCCAGGCTTGAAAATCGAAATCGTAAATCGGCCTCCGCGCTTGGCGACCAATGACTGTGAATTTGGAATGTTGTTCGAGAAGCTCTCGGATCGTCCTTCATCGACCATCGTCCGAATGCCTTGTATGAACGTAAGCGAGACCCTTGCAGAGAAAGTGGTGTCGTTCCTTCGGCGGTGCTCTTGGTACTGGAGCGCCGGCTACTCTGGAAATGAGGACGACGTGCTTGTGCGACACATTTTTGATGTCAATCAAATCATGTCGAAATTTGCCGACGCAGTAGTCGAGGCAGAGCGACTATTCCCCACAGTCGTGAAAGATGATGTTGCGGCCTTTCGGCGTCGGGACGTCACGTTCGACAACGACCCCGTCAACTCCATGTGGAGCGCCCTGCGCCAATTGCGCACACGGCCCGAGCTTCGGGATCGCTACGAACGCCGACTTCGACCACTCGTCTATCATGGTGAAGTGGCGGACTATGACCAAGCCTGCGCCGGCTTCGAGCGGGTGGCAGAGCGGTTACTCCGGAGTATGGAGATTGCGGAACCCGCGTAGAAATATAAACTGATCAACGTCCGGAAACGGCCACAAACAGACGGTCGCGTGGCGGGCAAACTAAACTCTCATGAAGGTGATCGCCGCAATACTCGTCCTCGTTGTTGCTCTGGCGGCGGGCGAGTGGTTGTATCGGACGTTCTGGCGACCCATCGATCCGTTGCAGCCGGAAGTTCTCGATCTTGTCGCGTACTTTAATCGCAGTGGACTTGAGGTCCGGCCGTATGCGGTACGCCACGGGTTTCGTCACTCGTATATGACGGCGGCGGCAGCGCTAGAGATACGCGGTTTTCCGTTGCCAGTTGCCGTGGATGTAGCGCCCAGCGAGATGCAGGCGGAGCGCCAACTGGCGAACTTGAAAGCAAGCCCGAATCTGATGGAGCCACATCGTAACGGGCGACTTGTCATGTACCTGCCGGCGTGGGGTGACGACAGCGAGGTCATGGCGAAGAGGGTGACGACACTTTTCGAAGCCTACCGTTCGGCCGAGTGACGGATCGCGTAACCTCGAACAGTGTCGAGACTCGAGCGACCGTAGTGGGTCGTTTACGGACCTTGATTAGAACGACGTAGTCACTCCCTCGGCCGCCTATAAACAGCACAGCGCTATACCTGCTACAACCTCAAGTTGGTGCAGGAATGACGCCAGTAGTCCACTTCGTTCAGTTCCTAGAGCCGTCCCGTGCGTCGGATGAGCACCAATGCAGCTCTCACGGCCGTGTTTACCGCCTAGACGTCCATCACCTTGGGGGCGGCCACCCGCAGACTTATCAAGGCGTGTTCGTCCCGTCCGAGCTTGAGCCGTTATTGCAAACGGATGGCGTCGTCTGTCTCAACTTCGTCGAGGTTCCGTCCAACAGCATTGGAATGCTGGCACTTGGTCCAAGTGTGTTCCGGGTCATGGTTGGCATTGGAATGGCCGACGGGACCTCAATCACCGCCATGCCGCAGGAATGGTCGTCGGCACGGCGACGTCGAAAATTCGTTTCTTGTGCAGCTGCGACGCTCTGCGCAGCATTGATCGGCTTTAGTGCATCACCGGTCGCTGCGGCAATCGCTGTTGCCAGCGGCATTTGCGCATTCGAATCGCGTCGACAGGCGAACGAGCTGGCCGTGCAACCGTTCAAGGCCTCCGTTTGCTACGGCACGGCCCCACAGTTTCTTTCCGATATCTCATCACGACCCGTAGACTTGGCACAGCGCAATGCAGTCGAATTGCCTGATGCAACTCAAGAGAAATCGCGCCCATGCATGGCTAGTCTGCGCGCTGCGCGGACACCAGCTGCAGAAGGTTGAATTCGACACTGGGAGCTACGGACCCGACGCGGCTTATTGGCGTTGTACCCGACAGGGCTGCCGTTACCAGTCGTCGCCCAACCACTGGAATGTGGGCGATCGCCCGCCCCGTGCGCCGCGGTTCTTCTATTGAGCTTCCCTGGTGGCGACACCCGGATACACCGCTTGCGATGAGATCCGGCCGGCCTCGCTGCCGTAGCCGGCGCTGGGCGCAGGGTCGCATAACAAAAACCCGACCGCCCGTCGGTAATTAGACCTGACCTGCCGTAGATGGACCCAAAAAGACAGCTGGCCCTGCCATTTTTCTGAAACTGCACCCCTAATAAACCAAGACAAGCCCTTCACACCAAGCGATTCAAGGACGAAGTTTGGTTGCTTTAGCTATGGCACCCACCCATTTGTCGGTTTCTCTAGGGAATGCCGAAACCGGCGCAAAAAAAAGCGGGCGCCGAAGCGCCCGCAAGCGGGGGAAGAAGGCGACCGAACCAGGAACCGGCCGCCTTCCACAGACTCGGTTCAGCTGTAGGCGCGCTCGCCGTGCGACACGGTGTCGAGGCCCTCGCGCTCCTGGTCCTCGGTGACCCTGAGGCCGACCACGAGGTCCACGAGCTTGAAGGAGATCGCGGCGACCACGCCCGACCAGACCAGGGCGACGCAGACGCCCCACAGCTGGGCCACGAACTGGGCGCTGGTCGAGTACTCGGCCACCGCGTTCGCCACGTAGTCGTACACGCCCGTCCCGCCGAGCGCCGGGTTGCAGAACACCGCGGTCAGCAGGGCGCCGATGATGCCGCCCACGCAGTGCACGCCGAACACGTCGAGCGAGTCGTCGTAGCCGAGCTTCTGCTTCAGGCCGGCGACGGCCAGCAGGCAGAGCAGGCCGGCGATGACGCCGATCGCGATCGAGCCCATCGGGCCCACCCAGCCGCAGGCCGGGGTGATCGCCACCAGGCCGGCCACCGCACCCGACGCGGCGCCGAGCATGGTGGGCGTGCCGCGGTGCAGCCACTCGCCCGCCATCCAGGCCAGCGCGGCGGCGGCGGTCGCGAGGATCGTGTTGGCGAACACCATCGCGGTGAAGCCGTTGGCCTCGAGGCCCGAGCCGACGTTGAAGCCGAACCAGCCGACCCACAGCAGGGAGGCGCCGATCATCACCATCGGCACGTTGTGCGGCGCCATCGACGCCGAGCCGTAGCCGACCCGCTTGCCGACCATCAGCGCGCCGACGAGGCCCGCGATGCCCGCGTTGATGTGCACGACGGTGCCGCCCGCGAAGTCGAGCGCGCCCTTCTGGAACAGGAAGCCCGCCGTCGCCGTCGCCGCAGCCGCGGCGTCCGCGTCCGTGTAGGCGTCGGGGCCCGCCCACCACCAGACCATGTGGGCCATCGGCTGGTAGGAGACGGTGAACCACAGCACCATGAACAGCAGCACCGCGCTGAACTTCATGCGCTCGGCGAAGGCGCCGACGATGAGGCAGGGCGTGATGCACGCGAAGGTGAGCTGGAAGATGAACCACGCGAACTCGGGGATGTACACGCCCTTGCTGAACGTGGCCGCCACCGAGCTGGAGGTGAGGCCGTTCAGGAAGAGCCGGTCGAAGCCGCCGATGAACGCGTTGCCGTTCGTGAACGCGAGGCTGTAGCCGTAGACGGCCCACAGGATCGCCATCACGCAGAACGTCACGAACACCTGCATGAGCAGCGAGAGGACGTTCTTGGAGCGCACCATGCCGGCGTAGAAGAGCGCCAGGCCCGGGATCGTCATCAGGATGACGAGCATCGTCGACGTCATCATCCACGCCGTGTCGCCCTTGTCGGGCACCGGGTCGTCGGCGAAACCAAGCGCGGGTGCGAGCAGCCCCGCGAGGGTGAGCGCGATCGCCCAGGGGCGGCTGCGCGCGGCGGTCAACGTGTTCACTGGCGTTCTCCTGTCTGTCGTCGGTCTGTCTGGTGGAAAGGTGCTGTGCGGGCGGCGCGCGAGTCAGACGGCCTCGACGCCACTCTCGCCGGTGCGGATGCGCACGGCCTGGTCCAGCTGCGTCACGAAAAGCTTGCCGTCGCCGATCTTCCCGGTGCGGGCGACGTTGGTGATGGCCTCGATGACCTGCTCGACGATGCTGTCGTCGACGGCGATCTCGACCTTGGTCTTGGGCAGGAAGTCGACGCGGTACTCCGCGCCGCGGTAGAGCTCGGTGTGGCCGCGCTGGCGGCCGAAGCCCTGCACCTCGGTCACGGTCACGCCCTGCACGCCGAGGTCGGCAATGGCCTGCCGCACTTCATCGAGCTTGAACGGCTTGATGACGGCGGTGATCAGCTTCATGCGAACGGTCTCCGGCGGGCGGGTTGCGGGGCCGAGGACCTCAATGCAGGAACCGTGCCACGGTCGATCGCCACGCCGTGCGGGGCGTTCCGGGCCCTCGCCGGGCCGCGCCGCACCAAAATGGAGCGGGTGCGGCAGGCAGACGCCTCACCGCGGAGCGGCGGGCGGGCCGCGCCCCGCTAAACTAGCGCCTTCGCCACAGGACGACGCAACATGGCCTTCGACCCCCGCCTCATCGACGATCTCGCGCGCCGCCTCGCCGGCGCCGTTCCGGAGAGCGTGTCCGCGCTGCGCCGCGACCTCGAGAGCAACTTCAAGGGCGTGCTGCAGGCGCAGCTCGCCAGGCTCGACCTCGTCACCCGCGAGGAGTTCGACGTGCAGGCCAACGTGCTCAAGCGCACGCGCGCGAAGCTCGCCGCGCTCGAGAAGCGCATCGCCGAGCTCGAAGGCAAGTGACCGGCGGAAAATAGGGGACACTCACGAATTTCGCCCGCCGGGGTCGGCCCGGCGGGCGAAATTCGTGAGTGTCCCCTGTTTTCTTAGCGAAGCAGTCGGGGTCCCACGTCGAGGGCGACGAACACGCCCATCGCGACCAGGAAGACGCCGAACACGCGGCGCAGGGTCGCCTGCGGCAGCCGGCGTCCGAGGCGATGGCCGGCGAAGCTGCCGGCGATGCCCACCGCGGCGACGATCAGCAGCACGCGGTAGTCGAGAGCGACGCCCTTGGCACCGAGCACGTGCGCGTAGCGCGCGAAGCCGGTGAACGAATTGAGCGCGATCACCACCAGGCTCGTGCCGACCGCGCCCGCCATGGGCACGCCCGCGACCAGCACCAGCGCCGGCACGATCAGGAAGCCGCCGCCCACGCCGACCAGTCCGCTCAGCGCGCCGACGGCGGTGCCGATCGCCACGACCGAGGCCGGGTGCGGCTCCGCCTCCGCCTGCTCGAGCGGCCGGCCCGCGAGCATGCGCAGGGCGGCAGCGATCATCACCGCGGCGAACAGCGCCAGTTGCAGCGGGCCCGGCACCCAGTGGGCCAGCGTCGCGCCGAACCACGCCCCGATCATGCCGGGCATGCCGAAGCCGAAGGCCCGCTGCCAGTCCACCTGGCCGGTCCGGGCGTAGGGCAGGCAGCCGGCGGTCGCGACGAGGCCGACCACCAGCAGCGAGCCGCCGATCGCCACCTGCTCGGGCTGGCCGAGCAGGTAGTGCAGCACGGGAACGGTGAGGATGGAGCCGCCGGAGCCGAGCAGGCCGAGGCTCAGGCCGATGGCCAGCGCGCCTGCGATGGCGAGCAGCATGCGCGGCCCGCCGGGATCAGCGCGTGCGCCGGCCGGGCGGTGCCGTGCTGCAGTAGATCTCCTGCAGCACCGCCATCACCCGCGTCACGGGCCCCGGCGGCAGGGAGTAGTAGATCGTCTGCGCCTCGCGGCGCGTGTCGACGAGGCCCGCCTCGCGCAGAAGCGCGAGGTGCTGCGACAGCGCCGACTGGCTGAGCTCGACCCGTTCGTTCAGCTCGCCCACCGACAGCGGCCCCGCCAGCAGGTTGCACAGCACCAGCAGGCGCTGCTCGTTGCCCAGGGCCTTCAGCAGCTGCGCGGCGTCCCCGGCGTGCGAGTGCATCTCGGCGATGCGCGCGGCATCGGGCACGGGGCCGGCGGCGGGGCGGGGCAGGCGGGCGGCTCGCGACATGGGTCCTCCTCGAGGTGAAGGCAGTATATTTCAGGCTTGACTAAATTAGCAATGGCTAATATTGTCCCGGCATCGACTTCGGGGGACCCGCCGATGCCCGTACAGATCACGCCGTTCCACCACGCGCCCACCGGCTCGTGGACCTACGTGGTGATCGACCCGCAGACCCTCGCGGCCGCCGTCATCGACCCCGTGCTCGACTTCGACTGGCGCTCCGGCCGCCACGGCACCGCCAGCGCCGAGGCGATCGTCGCCCACTGCGCGGCCGCCGGTGCCCGCGTGCAGTGGATCCTCGAGACGCACGCCCACGCCGACCACCTCTCCGCGGCCCAGCACCTGCGCGAGCGTCTCGGCGGCCAGGTCGCGATCGGGCGGGGCATCCTCGATGTGCAGCGCACCTTCCGCCGGGTCTTCGGCCTCGACGGCGGCTTCGCGGCCGACGGCAGCGACTTCGACCGCCTGCTCGCCGACGGCGACCTGCTGCCGCTCGGCGCCGCGGGGATCCGCGTGCTGCCCGCGCCGGGCCACACCAGCGACAGCGTCGCCTACCTGGTCGAGGACGCGTTGTTCGTCGGCGACACGATCTTCATGCCCGACGTCGGCACGGCCCGCTGCGACTTCCCGGGCGGCAGCGCGGCCCAGCTCTACCGCTCGGTGCGCGCGCTGTACGAACTGCCGCCGGCGACGCGCGTGTTCGTCTGCCACGACTACCCGCCGGCCGACCGGC